>JAGCGO010000017.1 GCA_017649565.1 Fibrobacter sp.
CACTGGGACCAGCGCTCCGAACAGGGCCGCCGCGTCGGCACGGGCGTCTACATCTGGAAGATCGTCTTCAAGTTCAAGGACGGCCACAAGGAAACGAGGAACATCAAGACGGGCGTTTACCGCCGCGGCGAGAAGAAAAAGAAGAAAAAGTAACGATTTTCCACCATTTTTTAGGCAAAGCACCGGGCAAAAAAAGAAGCCCGGTGTTTTTTTTTCGTTTTTTTGTACAAAATAAGTATATATTCTTATAGGACTGAACAAGTTTTCCATTTGTTTTTGAGAGGGGTGCGGGTGATTGTTTTTTTCATACTGTTTCTTTGTTCGCTAGTTTTTGCGACAAACGCCGATGCAGCAGTAACTTTCGAAGGGCGTAGCGACACCCTCAATGTCGCCATAGGCGACACGCTTTCGATTACAGCTCCAAAATACATGAACATAGGCGATAACTTCGTCAAATGGGAGATTGTCTCGGGAACGGGAAAATTTATCGACGAAACCGCCGATTCGACCGGATTTATCCCATCGTCCAATAACGTCGTCTTGAGAACGGTGACTCGCACCTTGCCTGCGCACACGGTCACCGAAACGCCAATCACACTCCAATTGCACGAAAATAGCGTACTAGCGAGATTTGGACGTTACGGCATTTTAGCACATATCAGCGTTACGGAACCAAACGACTACACCCTTAACATCAAATACAATGGCTCACGCGGCTACTATGAATGCACCTCTAGCGATTTGAGAACCTGCGATACCCCCACCTCAATAACATCTTGTACCTATACACAATGCGACTTTACGATGAGAACCGCCGGAGATAAATACATTTACATCTGGTTCACGGATTTCTCTTCCAACAACATGAGGGATTCCATGACGCTCCAGCTTTCCAAGGCAAATACATTGTCAACTTCAGTTTCAGGGAGCGGGACGGCCACTATTGACTCGACTTCATCGAAGAAAGTCACGACATATCGCAAGATAACCAATAACGACTCATTAAATATCACCGCCACACCCGGTGCCGACCATAACTTTGACCACTGGGAAGTCGCATCCGGGACCTGTTCCATCCGGAATACCAAAAAAGAGGCAACCGTTGTTTACGGAATAAAAACCGATTGCCAAGTCAGGGCAGTGTTTACCGAAGGAAAAATCTACGACATCACTGGCACCCCTGTAAAATACTATTTCGAAGAACACCTTTATGCAAAGGTGGTTTCTACCGGCAGATCTGGAGTCCGATTCAAATTCACAGCACCCAGCGCCGGCAATTACGCCATTGTCGTGTCGAATGATTTTTTGCAGGACACCTTGACCTATATCCGTTCCACAACCAGCAATTACGCAACGGAAGCCACAGCGCAGAAGTTCAAAGGCACCTATTCCGAATCCATATCGTTCACAGCAGGGCAAACCGTCTACATTACCATCCAAGCAAGATCTGCGGCCTGCCTCGATTTCTATATCAACTATGCAACCCAGACCTACCGACTCGCCCTGAGTAGCGGAGGCAACGGCACGGTCTCTCCGAGCGGAGGTTATTCAGCGGCTTACGCGGGTGCAAAAAACAACATCGGCGCCAATGGAGCAGAAGGCTACCGTTTTTCCAACTGGCAAATTATATCGGGTTCACCAGTAATCGAAAATGACAAAGCACCACACACATACGCAGTCATCAACGGCAATGCCGAAATAAAAGCCATATTCAAGCCAGGCACCATTCACACGCTGTCCTTGGCAAAACAGGAATTCAATTTTTTGAGGGATTATTACGCTGAACATTCTCTGTCAACAACCCGCTTCGTCTGGACTCCGACCGACACGTTCTCCTATTGCATACGAATAGAGCCCATTGACAGTTTTGTTGCCTTTTTCAGTGATTACGGAAGCGACAGCTCATTCACTACAACCATCAATGGCGGTTATGTCGACAAACCTACCGATTTCTATTTCCAGGGCGAACCCGGAAAACCGCACTACTGGTCACTCATGGCTTCCGAGGCCCTTCCTGACGTAAACTATAACATTTGGGTTTCCATCCCGTACTCGCTAGAAGTCCTCGCCACCAAGGGAGGGTCCACCAACCCGTCAGGAAAAACGTACTACCTCACAGGAGAAACAAGCCGTTTGACCGCATGGCCCCACGGCGGGTACAAGTTTGATTCCTGGGAAATCGTCAAGGGCGATATCGACCTTTCGTCAAAAAAAGATTTCAATACCGTAGCCACTCCAAGGGACTCAATTTGCGTCGTAAAAGCAAAATTTGTAGAAGACACTTCTGCCGTACCGGTGCTAGACATCTTGCAGCTCGACATCGGCGACCATCCCCAAATCTGCGCACAGGTTTCCGTTATAGACAAGAATACAGGGCTTTCCTTCTATGGGCTCGATCCAAATGACCTTATCCTGACCCAGGACGGCACCCCAATCCAGACACAAGTTACAGGCATCAAGGCGGTCATGGGAATTTCCGTTGTCATCGTCGTCGACGAGAGTTCCTCCATGACAAAAAACAACCGTGCCGACAAGGCCAAGGAAGCAATCCGCTCGTTCATCAACGGCATGGGCCCGTACGACAGGGCCAGTATCGTCGGTTTCGTCGGGAACAAGGACTCGACCGTGGTCCACCAGGCAATGACATCGAACAAGACCCAGCTTCTGAATGCCGTGAAAAACATTTCAACAAACGGGAGTGCAACAAACATCATTTCAGGAGCCTATTCCGGCTTGCAGCAAATAGTGAACGAGAGCAATGCGACCGCAGTCATCCTCTTTTCGGACGGACAAAACAACGATGGCACCATCACGCTGGAAAGCGTCATAAACCTTGCAAAGACAAAGAAGACAAGCATTCATACGATCGGTCTCGAAACGACCACGAAACAACCGCTGGAAGACCTGGCCAAGGGAACCGGTGGCATATTCACCTTCGCCAAGGATGCAAGTGAACTGGGCGGCATTTACGAAGCAATCCGCGGCAATGTCGCATCGCAGTATATGGTCTGCTACGAAACTCCCGACAAAACGCTGAATGGAGAAACGCATAATGTCGTCATCAGCATGGAGTTCAACAAGATTACCGCCAAGGATTCCGTACAATGGAACGAGGCGGCACTCCCGCCAACGATTACACTCACGGAAGACACATGGGAGCTGATAGACAAGACCCAAACCGCAAACACCCCCCTCACGATCAGCGTGTACATCACGACCATGCTCGACATCGCTTCTGCGACCCTTTACCTACGTGAAACCAGCTCTACGGACGGTCAATTCACAAGCAAGACGATGACACATGTCCGGGACAGCCTATGGGAATTTACCGTTCCCGCAAACCTGGTCACAAAGCCGAGCCTGGAATTCTACGTCACGGCAACCGATACGTCAGGGCAAATCGGGAAATCCCCGAGAATACCGACCCCGGGCAAGGAGCCCTATACGATATTTATCGACAATGATATCCCCGTTGTCGAGACGGTTTCCCTAGCCTGCGAAGATTCCACGACGGACATCAAGACATTCACCTTCCGGCTTAACGACAATAACGGGATCAGCAGTGCAACGATCCACTACAAGGATTCCCGTGCAACTATCTACCAGGAACGCGCCCTCACCCGCTCTACCCAGAACGGCACTTGGGGTACAAGTTTTCCCGCGGGCGTAACGGAATATTCGAGCATCGACTATTACCTGCGCGTCACGGACGACCTGGGCTCAACCGTACGCTACCCGAACAGCGGGTTCTCCACTACGGACGCATGCGAAATCAAGGCTGTGCTCCCCCCCGAAGACTCGACCATAACGGACTCGACCTTATCAGATACAATTCCCGAAGACACCATCACAAATACATGGCGAGACTCTATCGTCTACTCACTCATTGCCGATACGGCCGAAATGTACGACAAGGACCTGGACGGCAAGGCAGACTTCGTCCGCATTCATTTCAAGGAAGAAAGAGACGACAATGTCACAAGCATTGACTCCATCTTCTGGAATTCCAACCGCGGCGAATGGCGTTTCGTTCCGCAGGGGGCAATCAAGAAAAACCGCAAAGACGGGAAATGGGTCGAAGCCAACATCAACGCCCCCTACAAATACGGTTTGACGATGGCCGATACGGTACGCAAGCCCTTCCTGGGATTCACGACAATCCATTCCGACAAGATGGAATACGTAATGCTAACCGATAGGGTCGGCGCCGTCCCCGCAAAGGCAATAAAGTTCCCCGGGAAGATCGGTCTCAAGGAATACATGGATCCGAGCGCAGAAAATCCGCCCGACACACTCATCGTCAAGATGTCCGAACCCATCAAGAATGTCGGCAACGAAAAAGCCTGGGAAAACCTGTTCCGCTACTCTACGTCTTGCAAGGATACCGTCTCGCAGCCTCTCAGGCTGAAAAAGGACCCGCAGATCCGCGACAATGGCCTGCAATGGACATTGGTGCTCGACGACTATTCCTTAAAGGCGGGTTTCTGCCTATTCACCGATCCTTCGGCCACCTACGAAGACCTTACAGGCAACAGTCTCGGACGCGGCGGCATCGAGATCGAAGGAAACGACGGATCGTTCTACCTCAGCGAAGTCAAGCCCGTGCTGGCCATCAGCGGCATCGGCAGCGCAGAGTGGATTGCACCCGAAGGCTCCGACTGGGAAACGCTCCCGGATACCATATCCGCCATCAGCATAAAAACGAAGTCGCCCTACACGGCAGAGGTCTACATCTTTGACGGGATTGCCACCTACGTAACGAACTTCAAGCAGAAGTTCGGCTACGACGGGGAAATGGAGCAGTCAATACGCGGCGATTCCCAGGACCAGTTCAAGCAGGGATTCCTGCACTGGAACCAGCGTTCCGACAAAGGCCGCCGCGTAGGCAGCGGCATCTACATCTGGAAAATTTTCTTCACCTTCGAAGACGGTCACAAGGAAACAAGGACCATCAGGACAGGCGTTTATCGCAGGGGTAAAAAGAAAGCGAAATAATCGCAGAACCTATTCGGAGGTCTGCTTGTAGACCTTGTCGCGAGAAACTTCGATGTTCATCGCCAGCATGATCCCGATACGGAACGAAGACACCCTGAACTTGACATCGTCATCTACGAAGGACTTTTGCATCGAGGAATAGTCAACACTGGTTTCCAGCGTAATTCCCAAGGGGAAAACGACGCCTATACCGCAATTGGCAAAATAGTTGATCGGGCGTTCCCACCAGTTGGCATCCGTCGAAACCGGAGTAAGATAACCGCCTCTCAGGGACAAGTAGGGCGAGAAAATGCTTTCCCTCTGGATTCGGCCAAAGGACAGCACCACCCACAGCGGGATGGACGGAGGAGTCGCATCCGTACCGTCACTCTGCTGGGCACTGCGGAAGCCCATGCCGAAACCGTACCGCATAGGGCTGAACTCTGCCGAGAACAGAGCCTCGACACCCGCTTCGATAACAAAATCAGCTTCCCAATCCTGTTCCGAGGACACATCCATTGAATCCTTGGAAACCGTCACATCGGCCGGGAAATAGAACTGAGTGAAAGGTTTCAGGTCGAAAGAATGCGAAAACCCGAAAAGGCACAGGCCAGTCAATACAAATAGATATTTTTTCCAGAACAAGTTTAATCCTCCGGCTCACACATAAGATAAAAAAAGATTTCGAATAAAAACAAGTTCGCCTAAAAAATTCCGGCCAATCCGCTTGTTCTAAAAAGTTTTTACAACGGAGTGCTACCGCAGGTCCGACTTAGCTTGATAAAGGCGTTTATAGGGTCCGCATAGTTCCATATTCCGCCAAGGCTCGCGACACCGGCCGCCTCGAATTTCCTGAAATCCTCCATTGTATCCACGTCGACTCCGCCACTCAGAATCAGCGCAGGCGGACGGTCGCCACGACCATCCATGTTGCGGATCTGCTCGACAAAGTCTACGCCCAACGCCTCGACAGGAGCGATTGCGGACAATGGCTGAAATACCGGTCCGACCAGCACGCCGGAAACCCAGCCAGGCAATGCGGCATAATCGTCGGCATTCGAGACCCTGGCAATGCAATTTATCCGTTTCCAGCTTTCGGGGACCTCCCCTACAAGCAACCGCGCATCACAGACGCAGCCACGGACATCCAGCTGTTCGGCCATATCCGGCGATCCCACCAGCCAAATCCGGTCCCGAAATTCCATCGGGAGTCCTAGCAGCCAACGTTCGTATTCGTCAGTTCCGGCACACCTCTCGGACCTTGAACGTTTGTCCAAAATCAGCCGCGTAAGCCCACGGCGAAACATTTCCTCGATGTCGTCATATTCCGAGGCGAAGTCATCCGGGGATGTAATTACCCATAGTCGCATAAGCAAAATATAATAAAGATACAAGTTTCGACCGACAAACGCAAAAAACAACATAAGGCGACCTTTAAGCACAGTTTCTCGAATAAAATCCAGACAGGGCCGAATACCGGAAAGACGGAGGAAATGTTACAAAATGCTATCTTTGGGTTCTCTTATAGAGGATTTATGAAACTGAGCAAATACCCTAGCGTCGTTGCATTCCTACTGTTCGTCTTCTGCAGCATTTTCGTGCAAATGGGGCTGTTCGTCCACTTCCAGCGCTGGCTGTCTTTCTCGTTCGAAGGATCCGCATTCTGGTGGCGCAGCATGTTGCTCCAGGTCGCCATTTTCTCGCCGTCCATCTTCATGATGCCTGCGGCAAGCTATTTTGCAGGGCACTTCCGCAAGGGCCGCGTCATGGCATGGTCGTCGGTGGGCATGCTTGCCGCCGTTATCGCAATCGTTGTTTGTTATGTGGCGGGCGCCGAATGGGTGGCTTACGGCCTGCTCGGTCTTTACGGTGTATTCCTCGCCATTCTCACTCCGGCCAAGCTCGGTATCATGAAGGAAATGGTCGAGGCCGAAGACCTGGTCAAAATCAACGCCTGGTACATGGCCCTTTCCGTACTCGGCACGGCGGGTGCGGCGTTCTTTGCCATGGGACTTTCCGGCAGACCGGACTCCCCCGTCAGCATCGATCTTACCCTCTGGATTTATCTCGGACTGAGCGTTGTCGCAAGCATCTGCTGTTTCTGCATCAAGGTGGGAAAGATGCAGACGAAGCTCCGCTTGCGTTCCTCCCGCCGTAACTTCGCTGCCACCTGGAGGCACCCCATCGTCCGTCTTTCCATCCTGGGCCTTTCTGCATTCTGGGGCGTCACGCAGATATTCCTCATTCTCATCCAGAACATGACGGACATGCTCAACACGGCCGTCATTCCCATCTCGATGTTCATCGTCACCATGGGATACGTTTTCGGTTCGCTCTCCGCCAGCTGGGCGTCCAAGGGATTTGTCGAGACGGGCCTCATCCCGTTCTCGGCGGCTGCATCGGCCATCACCATGTTCGCGCTCCCCTTCGTCCACAACGGCTGGCTGCAGGCGGTTCTCTACGGCATCATCGGATTCTGCGCCGGTTCCGCATTCGTCATCCTGCGTACCGTCATCCAGAACTTCACCCGACCCGACACGGCAGGGCGCATCCATGCCGTGGCGAACATGATCCAGATGGCGTTCCTCGTGGTCATCATGGGCGGACAGACGCTGCTCCTGATATTCACGCCGGTGACGCTGGATTACTGCTTCATGATTCTCGCGGTCATTCTCGCGCTCAGCTTCATCATGAACCTCCGGCACACCCCGATGCCGCTTCTGCGCGCCGCACTCCGCTTCGCATTTGCGTTCGTCTTCCGCTACCGCGTCAAGGTCATTGGCGTCCAGAACATTCCGGAATCCGGTCCGGTCATTCTCGTAGGCCCGCATTTCAGCTTTATCGACTGGGCAGTGCTGCAAATGACATCGCCCAGGCCGCTCCGCATCGCAAGTAACCGCAACACGTTCGCCGACTGGTACCAGCGCTGGTTCTCGCACGGAAAATTCTTCATCAACATCAACCGCCGCGATCCCGCCCCCGCAATGGAGCGAATCCACGAAGCCCTGAAGAAGGGCGAAGCTGTTGTCATCTTCCCCGAAGGTGAAGTTTCCAAGAAAGCGTTCATGTCGTCGTCGTTCTCGCTCGACTATTCGAAGGCATTCGAAGACACGAACGCTCCGATTGTCCCGTTCTACATCCAGGGACTGTGGGGCAGCCGCTACAGCCACGCCTCCGAATGCGTAAACCGCCCGCAAGTATTCAACCGGGTCATCAGCGTCGGCTACGGCAGGCTCCTCCCGGCAAATACGCCCGAAGAGACCATCCACAAGGAACTGGAATTCCTGGGAACCGACATCTGGAATGTCGCGATGGACCATTCGCAAACGATTGTTCCGCTCTGGTTCAAGGCGATGCGCAAGCGCCGCTTCCGCCCAATCCTCATCGACCCCGCAGGCAACCACGTGAACGGCTACGGCATGATCCGCCTTTGCCACTACTTCAGCCGTATCATCAAGTCCGCCACCAAGAGCGACAAGCATGTCGGCTTCATGCTGCCCACGAGCAGGGACGCGGCCCTCGGTATCATCTCGATTCTCGGCACGGGCAAGACCAGCGTGAACCTGAACTACTCCGCCCCGGTCGACACCATCCTCGGATGCATCGACAAGGCCGACGTGAAAACAGTCGTCACGACACACGCCTTCTTCGACAAGCTGTGCGCAAAGAACATTGCCTTCTCGCAGATTGCGGGCAAGTGCGCAATGATATACCTGGACGAAGAAGAAGCTAAAATTTCTACGATAAGCAAGATTCTCTCGACCGCGATCATCATGGCATGCCCGGGGGGACTCCTGCGCTGGCTCTGGTTCTCGGCAGCCAAGCTGAATGACGATGCCGTCATCCTGTTCAGTTCGGGTTCCGAAGGTACGCCTAAGGGTGTCGAGCTCACGCACAAGAATGTCATCTCGAATGCACAGCAGGGAGACTATGTCATAAAGCTCTGCCGCACCGACGTCATGACGGCTCTGCTCCCGCTGTTCCATTCCTTCGGCTTTACGCTGACCTTCATCTTGCCGCTCCTGGACGGCGTGCCGATGGTGCTGTGCCCCGACCCGACCGACATCAAGACGCTCGCCCGCGTGTGCGCCCAGTACAAGACCACCATCATGATGGGTACCCCCACGTTCCTGCGCGCTATCGCCATCAACCGCTGGGTCCACCCGATGTGTCTCGACTCGCTGCGCTACATTATCGCCGGCGCCGAAAAGCTCCGTCCCGAAATGCGCGAGGCGTTCAAGCTCAAGTTCGGCAAGGACATCTACGAAGGCTACGGCTGTACGGAACTTACCCCGCTGGCCTCCATCAATGCCCCCAACGTATTGCTCGACGACTTCCTCACCATGGAAAAGTGCTGCGATCCTTCGAGTATCGGCCTGCCGCCTCCCGGCACTATGGCCGCCATCATCGACCCCGAAACGAACGAATTCCTGCCGCAGGGTGCCGAGGGTATGCTTGTCGTGACCGGACCGCAGGTGATGAAGGGCTACCTGAAGGACAAGGAAAAGACGGACAATGTCATCCTCGAAATCGATGGCCGCCGCTGGTACAAGACGGGCGACAAGTGCTCCATCACGAAGGACGGATTCGTGCAGATTCTCGGCCGTTACAGCCGCTTCGCGAAACTCGGCGGAGAAATGATTTCGCTGACCGCCGTAGAACTCCGCATCGCCGAAACGAAGGTGCTCGAAGGTTCGGAATTTGCCGTAACGGCTGTCGCCGATTCGGCGAAGGGTGAACGCATCGTCCTGCTGGTCAAGGGGGACCTCGATACCGAAGAAATTTCACGCAGCCTGCGCAAGTCGGGCATGCCGCCCCTGATGCTCCCCGGCTCGGTATTCTGCGTCAACGAGATTCCGAAACTCGGTTCCGGGAAATGGGATTTCCCCGGGATGAAAAAGATGGCAGCAGAACTCGAAGAAAACAGGAAAAATTCTGCAAAGTAACTAGCCCATGGGTATCGTAGAGATCATCATCATCGCGATTGTCGAGGCGATGGACTGTTTTGCAGTCGCCATCGCCACGGGACTTTCCAAGTCGGGCATCCCCTACAGTCGCGCAGTACTCCAGGCCGTCAGTTTCGGCGTGTTCCAGGGTGCGATGACGCTCATCGGATACTTCCTCGGCAGTTTCGCGGAACGCTGGTTCAACGCCATCGGCACGCCCATCGCCTGCACCATCCTGTGCATCCTGGGCGCCCGCATGATTTACGGTGCCGTACGCGGGAGTACAAATGACGGCGAGAATATCGCGGTCAAGAACCTGACCATCGCAAACATCCTGCTTTTGTCCGTCGCTACAAGCATCGACGCATTCGCGGTCGGCATCTCGTTTGCCTTCGTGAACGCCAACATGCTATTCGCCACGTTGGCCATCGCCGCAGCGAGCTTCATCATGGGAATCGTCGGCTACGAAGCCGGACGCCACGCCGCCAAGCGTTTCAAGACAAAGATACCGGAAATCATCGCCGGCATCATCCTCATCGGAATCGGAATCAAGATTCTCGTATTCTAGGGAATCTAATTCATCCAGTCTTCAAAGCTCGCATCGCTGGGCATGCGCCAGTCGGCACGCGGCGATAGCGAGATCGTACCGACCTTGGGGCCGTCAGGGATGCAGCTGCGCTTGAACTGCTGCGTAAAGAAACGGCGCACGAATACGGTCAAGGCCTTCTTCAATTCTTCATCGCTGAACTTGCCCGCAAAGGCGTACTTCGCGAGGAACAAGAGCTTTTCGGGCGTGGCACCGTATTTGGCGAAATGGTACAGATAGAAATCGTGGATCTCGTAGGCGCCGAGGATGCTTTCTGTCTTCTGCGCAATCCGCCCGTTCGAATCGGCAGGCAAAAGTTCCGGCGACACAGGCGTGTCGAGAATGTCCTTAAGAACCGCCTTGAGTTCTGTTCCGGAATGGTCCGCATACCAGTCCACGATATGGCGCACGAGCGTCTTGGGGATGTCGCAGTTGACGGCGTACATCGACATATGGTCGGCATTGTAGGTGCTCCAGCCGAGCGCGATTTCGGAAAGGTCGCCCGTACCGATGACAATCCCGCCCTCGCTATTGGCGATGTCCATCAAGATTTGCGTACGTTCGCGTGCCTGCACGTTTTCGTAGGTCACGTCGAGCTTTTTCGGGTCGTGCCCGATATCCTCGAAGTGTTGCAGGCAAGTCTTTTGGATATCGACAGTCCTGAGTTCTACGCCCAAAAGTTCCGCAAGCGTCACCGCGTTGTTCCTGGTGCGCTTCGTGGTGCCGAATCCGGGCATCGTGAGTGATAGAATTTCTTTTGCCGGGAGTTTCAGCAACTTGAATGTCTCCGCAACCACCAACAAGGCGAGCGTTGAATCGAGACCTCCTGAAAGCCCGATGACGGCGCGGGCGGAATGCGACGCTTCGAGTCGCTTCGCAAGTCCAGCACACTGAATATTGAAAATTTCAGTGCTGGACTTGTCGCGAGTTTCGATATTTCCCGGCACGAACGGCGTCGGCGACACAAAGCGGTACTGCAACTTGTCAAGCGGGCGCAAGCTATCGAAACTCGCCGCCCGCGCATACACGCTGCGACTGTCGAAGTCCTGGAACGAACCTTCGCTCAGGCGTTGCATGTTCAGGCGCTCCACGTCCACATCGGCATAGATGATTTCGGATTCGCGGTTGAACTGCGCATTTTCGGCCACCATGCTACCGTTTTCGGCAATCATCAAGTGTCCGCTAAAGACCATGTCGGTTGTAGACTCGTGCACTCCGGCAGAAGCGTAAACGTAGGCCGCCATGCAGCGGGCCGACTGGTTCAGCACCAAGTTACGGCGGTAGTCGCACTTGCCCACCAGCGCATCGCTTGCCGAAAGGTTCACGATGACATTCGCCCCCGCGAGCGCGAGTTCCCCGCTCGGAGGCACCGCCGTCCACAAGTCTTCGCAGAGTTCCACGCCCACGCGCACATCGGAACCCTTCACCGTAAAGAAATTCGTCACCGGCACATCGCCAAAGCCTTCAACCGGGCACATCACGGCAGCCGCGGCATTCCCTGCCGAAGCCCCGCGCAGCAAGTCGCGTCCGCTTGAAAAATGGCGTTTCTCGTAAAACTCCCGCTGGTTCGGCAAATGGATCTTGGGCGTCACCGCCACTAGTTTCCCATGCTGCAAAAAAGCCGCGCAATTATAAAGGCACCCGAACATCCAGAGCGGAAGCCCCACCGCAATCACGGCATCGCTCTCCGCAAACGCCTTCGCAATTTTTGAAAGCGATTCCAAGCTCTTCTTAAGCAACAGTTCCTGATGGAAAAGGTCGCTACAGGTGTACCCCGTGATGCAAAGTTCCGGGAAAACAACGAAAGCGGCATCGTTTTTTATAGCCTCGACAGCGCAGCGGATGATTTCGTCCGTATTGTAGGCTGTATCCGCAACTTTTAACGTCGGGCAGACGGAAGCGAATCGATAAAAACCAAACATTAGTGTCCGGACTTGATTCCAAGTTTGTTCATGCGGTAGTTCATCATGCGCGGAGACACGCCCAAGTCGCGACCGGCCGCAGAAAGGTTCCCGTTGTTGCGCTTGATGGCCTCGGTAATGATTTCACGTTCGTAATTGTTCATCATCACGTCGAGCGGCGCATTCTTCGTCCCGGAAACGTCCACCGCGCCCACGCTCAGGCTGGTCTGCAGTGACGGCGGCAAGTTGTAGCTATGCACGCAGTCGTCAGTCGCCGTAAGCACCGCACGTTCCATGCAGTTTTCCAGTTCACGCACGTTACCCGGCCAATGGTAGCTCATCAGCAAGTTGATGGCCGTCGTCGAAAGGCGCTGCACCTTCTTGCCGTAGCGTACATTCATCTTCTCAATAAAATGTTCTGCCAGCAAGATAATGTCGGACTTGCGCTTCGCCAGGTCGGGCATCGTGATGGGGAAAATGTTCAGGCGGTAGAAAAGGTCCTCGCGGAACTTGCCCTGCGCAATCAGTTCTTCCAAGTTACGGCTCGTCGCCGCCAAAAAGCGCACATTGGAATGCAGTTCCTCGTTGCTGCCCACGCGGCTGAAGGTGCGTTCCTGCAAGAAGCGCAGCAGCTTGACCTGCGTTTGCATCGTCAGGTCACCAATTTCGTCCAGGAAAAGCGTACCGCCGTCGGCAGCTTCGGCACGGCCGATACGACGATTCACCGCACCCGTAAAGGCGCCCTTCTCGTGGCCAAAGAGTTCACTTTCCACAAGGTTTTCCGGGAGCGCCGCACAGTTCAGCGTAATAAAAGGCTTGTCCTTGCGTGCGGACAGGTTCACAATCGCACGGGCAATCATTTCCTTACCCGTACCGCTGCCGCCACGGATCAGCACGGTCGCATCGCTCGGAGCCACCTGGCGCACCTGCTCGTATATCATCTGCATCTCGCGGCAGTTGCCAACCAGTTCGCCCGGGTTATTCGAGAGCATGTCGCGGAGTTTGCGGTTTTCCTCGAGCATGGCTTCACGCTCGTTATGCAGTTCGATGCATTCGTTTGCGGCATCGCCCGTAATGTTCGCTATGATTTCAAGCAACGCAACGTCGCGATCCAAATCCGTCGTTCCGTCAACCGGGCGGTCAATCGAAAGCGTTCCGATAATCTGTTCATCATGAATCAGGGGAACGCAGATAAACGCCACCTGAGATTCGTAATGGCGGCTTCCCGTACGGTTCAAAAAGCGGGAATCCTTGCGGAGGTCCGGAATCACGTGGCTGATACCGCGCTCGGCGACATGGCCCGTAATGCCCTCGCCCATGCGGTAAAAACCTTTCTGCTTTTCGGATTCATCCAAGCCACGGGACGCTTCGATCTTGAGTGTGTCACCAAAAAGAAGCGCAAAAGTGCCGCGCAACATTCCCAGTTCAGATTCCAAGATGCCAAGTACGTTTTCCAGCAATTTCTCCACATCGCGTTCGTGGATAATCGCGACGCTAATCTTCTGAACTACAGAAATTTCAGGACCTATGGGAGATGGCATGTGCATAAGATAGTAAATAGGAGGTAAGGGGTTTGGGGTTAGGGGCTAGGATCTAGAGGCTAGAGGCTGGAGCCTCGAGTCTCACAGTCTCTCCTTTATGCGCTGGAGCGCGACTTTCGTGCGTTCGTGGTCACCGAAGGCGGTCAGGCGGAAGTATCCCTCGCCGCAGGGGCCGAATCCGCTACCCGGAGTGCCCACCACCTCGCACGTGGCCAGGAGCCTGTCGAAGAAGTCGAAGGACTTTTCGCCATCCGGGATCTTCCACCAGATGTAGGGGGCATGTTCGCCACCGAACACCGTGTAGCCTGCGGCCGTGAGTTCCTGGCGGATGAGCTTCGCCGTATCCATGTAACCCTTGATGACGCCCTGGGTCTGCTGCCATCCCACCGGGGTGTAGATGGCCTCGGCGGCACGCTGCGTCACGTAGTTCACGCCATTGAACTTGGTGCACTGTCGACGGTTCCACATGGCATGGAGCTTGGAAAGTTCGTGCGGGATGACCGTATAGGCGCAGCGCACGCCCGTGAAGCCGGCCGTCTTGCTGAAGCTGCGGAACTCGATGGCACAAGTACGCGCCCCAGGAATCTCGAAGATGGAATGCGGGAGCGTCTCGTCCTGGATGTAGCAGTTATAGGCGCCGTCGAACAGGATCAAAGAACCGGTCTCGTTCGCGTAATCGACAAACTTCTGTAAAGTCTCACGGCTAAGGACCGTACCCGTCGGATTGTTCGGGCTGCAAAGGTAGATCAGCTGCACCGGATTCTTGGGCAAGTCCGGCTGGAAATTGTTCTCGGCGGTAGAGGCAAGGTAGGTCACCTCGGAGAAATGCCCGTCGGCCTGGAGCGTTCCCGTACGACCCGCCATCACGTTAG
This sequence comes from Fibrobacter sp., assembly GCA_017649565.1. Classification (GTDB taxonomy): domain Bacteria; phylum Fibrobacterota; class Fibrobacteria; order Fibrobacterales; family Fibrobacteraceae; genus Fibrobacter. Next base: position 14,821 of record JAGCGO010000017.1, read on the forward strand.
AGTCCAGATAGACCGGATAAACCGGATCGGGAATGGCAATCTTTACATTTTCTGAAAAGAGTTCCTGGATGTTGGCCACGTCGCACTTGGAACCGTCGCTCACGAAGATGTCATTCGGGTCCATTTCGATACCGCGGGCGGTGTATTCCCCACGGACGATGGCCTCGCGCAGAAAGTCGTAGCCCTGTTCAGGACCGTACCCGCGGAACGTGTCCTTGACAGCCATCTCGTCGACAGCCTTGTGCATGGCGCTGATGACCTCGGGAATAAGCGGAGTGGTCACGTCGCCAATACCCAGGCGGATGATGTCCGCATCGGCATGTTCGCCCTGGTATTCCTTGATCTTGCGGGCGATAGTGGAGAAAAGGTAGCTGCCGGGCAGGCGATCATAAAAGCTGTTGATGTAGGAGTCGTTCATGGTTTTAGTGGTTAGTGGTTAGTAAATAGTGGTTAGGGAGGAGTAGACGAGAGACGAGAGACGAAAGACGAGAGAGATTAATGAAGCGTAGGCCAGAAGCCTCGAACCTCGTGCCTGGAGCCTCGGGCCTGGCGCCTCACAGCTCTATTTCCCCCTTGAATACTTCTTGCGCAGGGCCTGTCATAAGCACCGGGCCGTCTTCCTCGTGCTTGATGTGGAGGACGCCTCCGTCCAGCACGATGTCGGCTTCGACGCCCACGCGGCCCGTGCGCTGGGCCGCAACGAGGGTTGCGCAGCTACCAGTGCCGCAGGCCATGGTGACGCCGCAACCCCGTTCCCAGACCCGCATGCGGATCTGGGTGGGCGCCACCACCTGCGCAAATTCGATATTGCACCTGTCGGGGAACTGCTTGTCGACCTCCAAGATGCTCCCCCACTTTTCCAGCTGGATCTTCTCGATGTCGTCGACGAAGATGACCGCGTGCGGGTTGCCCATCGATACCGTCTCGGCGGTAAAGTCATAGCTGTCGGCGGTGAGCTTGATGGAGCCGAGGAAGTTCCTGGGGAGCCCCATGTCCACGCAAACACGACCGTCATCCAAAAGAGCAGGCTTCACGAGCCCGCTCTTCGTATGCAGATTGAAAACCTTGGTGTCGGCCGACTTGGCAAGACCACGGCTGACAATAAACTTAGCCACGCAGCGTGTCGCATTCCCGCACATGGCAGCCTCGGACCCGTCGGCGTTGAAGATGCGCATCTCGAAATCGACGCCGTTCGCAACCGCCTTCGAAGCCGGTCCCGCCTCGATGCTATCCAGCACCAGGCAACCTTCGCCGTCCATAGGCGTCACAATGACCACGCCATCGGCACCGATACCGAACCGCCTGTCACAAAGGCGGATGACATTTTCTGTAAAGCCCTTACCGAAATCGGGAGTCTGACCAGGCTCCAGGAGCACAAAATCGTTACCCAGACCGGTCCATTTTGAAAATTTCATAGGCATTTTTTCTCGCTATGCTTAAATTTATTGGTCAATTAGCAAAGAACATGCCAACTTTACAAAAAATGTTAAACTAGCTCAAAAACGCCAATTTTACTAGATATTCAGCAATTAGCCCTTATTTTAGTTTTACATTTTATGTAAAACTAAAGAAATCCTTTTACACAAAATGTAAAATATTACTCTTTTTGTACAGGTTCAATTGTATTCAATAGCGAATCCAGACGCTTGGTAAACTTCCGAGCTCCTTTGGCGCTGAGATGGTCGCGGTTCGACGCTTCCTCGTCAATATAATCATGCAGGCCCATCTTGTTTTCGTCCATGAAATGGAAATACGGATTTGCCACAGCCAGGGAATCGAACCTCTCAATAATCTTTTCTACAACAGAACGCTGGATACCATAAAGACCAAAGCTACCCGTCTGGCTATACTTCGGAGACTGCGGGAACACCAAACCGATAAAGTGGATCTGCCTCTGGGCGCACTCATCGGCCAAACGGAATATCTCATCCATTGCCGCATTGATATACGCCATGCGCTCCTCGGGAACCAGGGAATCCCCTATGACCTCGACTCCATCCCTATCCCAATTCCCGGATGCGACAAGACAAGTCCCGTTCTTGGAATAACACCGCCTTTCCTCGGCAGTCGGAGCATAGGAATATTCCACCCTCTCCAGAAGTTCGTCAGGAATCCCGTTTTTCCAGAAATCATGGTTCCGGTCATAAGTGTATCCCGGATAGAAGACGATGTTGTCCAGCATATGCTCGGAAGGCCGCCAATTGTCAAAATCAAGAGACATGGCAATCGCCTTCAGATTGCCCGAATGGTTCATCGCATAATTCTTGATAAAATAGAGTTCACGGTTCACATCGATTCCCATGACACCCAGATTCAGCATATTCCAGCGGGGACAAAGGTCGGGAGCCACTCCATGTTCCACGCGGGAGCTGCCATAAACCAGCACTTGGGACGTATTGACGTTCTTCCAGAAGATCTCCATCTTCACTCTGTAAATGGCCGCTTCCTCGGAATAGAACGGCAACAGATAGACTCCGGCGCTGTCCAGGGCAAGCAGGGAAACCACCGGCACCGTAATCGGCCTAGCCCACAAATTGGGATGCCAGAGTTCCTCGCCCTCGACAAGTTCCGTAATAAGACCGTCAGTGATATTTACCAGCACCAGTTTTTCATGAGCCCCTTCGACATTGGCCAGGGAGGCAACGACAAGCCCCTCGGGAGCCGAAGCGGAATTGGTCCCGGACACCCACTCGCTATGGTCAAAAGTAAAGCCAGGAGGCGACGGCAACATTTTAACGACAGTCCCGGCACCGTCAGCCACAAGGAGCCGTTCATGTGCCCTGTAAGAAGAGGCGGGGTCCGCCTTCTTTCCAAAATCCAGGAAGACAGTGCGTTTTGTCCCATCCTTGGAAAGGCTAGCGTTGCAAGCCTGCTCTCCGTTGTACCACACGACATCGGCAAACGTTTCGGGGGCAGCGATATGTGCCCGGAGAAGTCGAGAACCGGTCACGGCAAGCGTACCGTCCTCGCTGACACCCCCATGATAGGCACCGTCATAAAGCTTGACAGGAATGCCGAACTGACCATTCGAAAACGGGACCTGCCACGTGCTACGGGCAAGGAATTCAGCGTCACTCCTGTTATCCGCGGCATCCGTCACGTAGACAATCGTCGTATCCCCTTCCGGCGTCACTCTCCAGCGCGGAATGGCGGCAGATTCCACATCCAGTTTGACAAGGCCGTCCCCGGAAGCGCTCAAATTGCGGACATACAGTTCGGACTTTCCGCCAACGCCTTCAGGACGGGTACAGAAGGCGACCCTTTTCCCGTCAGGCGAAATCTCGGGATGGTAGGAATCTATGGTATCCAGAATTTCCACGACAGACACCTTCGTTCCGTCGTAATAGTCGACAAACGCCAAATTTCCCGTCGCGTCGTTTCTGAAGACAAGCTTCACGTCGAGAGCACCGGTAAGGCTCTGCAACACGAACGAATTCGCAATCGTAGAAACCCGGCTCGAACCGCCCTGTTCTTTGTTTTCCGTCCAGACGGCATTCGGGATAGCCCCGAACGCAAGACGGAATCCCACATAATCCGCACGGGTCGAAGAAGTCACCGTATAGACATCTCCCCGGCTAAACTCGGTCATGGAAGCAGCCGCATTGCGGTAGCTCCCCCCTTTCAAAACCCTTTCTCCGAGACCGCCTCCATCGAGAGCGCCCACGTAATTCACGATAGTCGTATCCCGGAAAGAGCCCAGCCAGTCGTTCGTCCATTCCATGACATTCCCGGCCATATCGCACAGGAGCTGGGGAACGTTCTCAATAGGCACGCCCAGCGACGAACAGACATTGTGTACCCTGTACTCCGAATTTTCCGAAGTCCAACCAAATTTGGGGTTCCAGTTATGCTGAGCAGCAAACATCCATTCCGACTCCGTCGGCAAGCGGTAAGCCTCTATTCCCGTGAGAAATACCAACTTTTCCAGGCCAACGCAGTGACCATCCTCATCGTAAAGGACTTTCTCGAAAGTGTAGGCAGAATCCCGACCTTCCAGGCGGCTCCGCGCATTGGCCAACAGGACCGCATCGTAATAGGTCATGTTCGAAGCGGGCAGCGAATCATTGACGCAATCCAGCCGGGCCATCTTGCCTGTTCCGGCATTCACGAAGTCGACAAGGGAATTGTATTCCCCACAAGTCACCTCGTGCCGTCCAATCAAAAAATCGTACGAAAAGGCAACATTCATCTTGGGCTGTTCTTTTTTCTTCGCCGAAACCAGGTTCGTTCCCAGCACGACCTTTCCGTCCTTCGAAGCCATTTTCACCAGTTCCGACCGCAAGACGTTCAAGGAGGTAATACTGGATGAAGAGTAAACCGTAGAATCTTCTGCAGAAGAAGAAAAAGACGAGTATTCAACGATCAGGCTAGAAGAACTTGATTCAGGTTCATATATGGGGACAGAAGAAATATCCTTGTCCTCGGAAGAGCAAGAAACAATCGCAATCGCGATTAGCAATATAAAGAATCGACCTACCATCTACCCCCGGTCGGGCATCAATGCTTTTTAAATATATTTTTATTTACAATATAGCGTAAATAAGGGGTTTAGGCAAGCCTTGGTTTACCCGTCCAGCCAAGTTTTTCGCGGAGTGCGCCGACAAATCCCGTATGGCGCATGCGGATGAACGTCGTCACGGAGGCGCTCTCGCTCAAGGTCACATATTCGCCCTGTTTCATCTCGATAAAGCTACGCCCATCAAAGACAAGGTCCAGCGAGCCGTCCACGGCCGACTTGATCTGCATTTTCTTGTCGGTCAGCGAAAGCACCAGAGGACGCACCGAAAGACTGCTCGGGGCAACAGGAGTCAGCACCACGGCAGGCGTATTCGGATGGATAATCGGCCCACCGGCGGCCAAGTTGTAAGCGGTCGAACCCGTCGGAGTCGAAATCAGCAGGGAATCAGCCCAATATTCGGTGAGCTGGGTGCCGTTGTAGGCCACGTTCACGTTCACCATGCGTTCGGGCATGTGCGGGCGGATGTGGAGCTCGTTCAGCACAGTCTGTTTGGCAATACATTTTTTGCCGCGATAGACGGCGACATCGATCATCATGCGTTCGCGGGTGGAAAAGTCCCCGGTCAGCAGGTCGTCGAGAGTCTTCGTGAGGCCTTCCACACGGGATTCTGCCAAAAAGCCGACACGTCCCACGTTCACGCCGAGAATGGGAGTGTTGTGGCCCAGTGCAATATGCGCCGCAGAAAGCACCGTACCGTCGCCACCGATGGCCAAAAGCATGTCCATCTTGTGGAGTTCGGACTGCTTGACTGCGGCAATCGGTTTCTTGACCAGGCCGCCAAGCGTATTGATGGCGCAAAACTTGATTTCGGGATGCTCCTTCGCCCAAGCACCGACCAGTTCCAAGGCATGAACCAGGTCTGCACTCTTGTCCTTGAACCCGACAATACCTATTCTCTTGAACGGAGTCTTCATGCGCCCTCCTTTTCAGAATTCTCCTGGACCAGCACACCCTTCAGTTTATCGGTGATTCCCGGGAAAATGTTTTCCACCAGTTCGCAGTTCTTTACAGGTTCATCGTTCTGCAGGGCAAGCGAAAGCACCGTAAGCGCGAGGCCCACCTGCGGCCAGTCGCCCCCGTCGAAATCGCTACCGTTGACAATGTTTTCCATGCCGCGGATGACAATACCGTCATCGTACACGCCCACTTCTACGCCAGTCTTGCGCAGGTTCTCGGCCAAGAACTCGTTCACCGTGCGCATCTGATCGCGCACTTCCTTGGGCAAGCGGAGAATGGTTTCGCCCAAGGCAAAGCAGGCAGCCACCGAAAGCAGCGCATATTCCTCGAGGGCGGTCGAGACCAGCTCCTCGGAAAAGCGGCGGCCCTGCAGACGCTTGCCGGATGCTAGCGGACGGATTTCCAGGTCCCCGTAGACATCGCCGAACTTCTCGCGGCGCGACACCGTCTCAATGTTTGCACCCATGCGCTTGAGGCAGCCGAACGCTCCGGCACGGCCTCCGTTCAAGTCGACATTCTTGACGCGCACGACCGTTTCCTTGTGGAGAGCACCGATAGTCACGAGCAAAGCAATCGCAAAGGCCTCCGTCGCGTCGCCGGGAATGTAGTACTCGCGGGCGGTAATGACCTTCGTCTCCGAAAGTTCCGTCGCCTGGGTACGTTCAATCTTTTTTCCCTGGGCCATCATCAAGCGGCGCTCAAATTCGCTCAGCTGTTCCATGCCGCGGCCTTCGTACTTGAGAGCCACGCCGAAATACTGGAGCATGCGGGTCAGCTGGTCGCGCACCACGGACGCCTCTTCGAAAGCCAGGTACTCGCTACGGACAAGCGTACGCAACAGCAGTCGGTTACGCATAATGTAGGGAACGTTGCCCAAAGAATCCTTGCGGATCGGGGGTTCTACGCCCTGGAAACAGAAGGCGAACTTTGCCGGTTCGTCACTCTGCACGTCCACCTTGAAATACTTCTGGAGCATTTCCTTGGCCGCATTCACAGAAGCAATGCCGGCCTCGTCGGCTTCGGCAGCAAATGTAAAGACGGTATCGCAGGACTTGCTTGCGAGAGTCCACAACAAGACGCTCTCGTATTCCGGGAAATCTATCGGAAGTAATGTCGGCGCGGAATACTGGAATCCCTTGCCTGTCAAGACAAGCTGGTGTCCCTGCTGCTCGTACTCAAGCCCGAATTCCTTCAAGGCGATAGCAAAACGCTCGGCCCCCGTAGCCCATGCAAAATCTTCAAAAACGGTCCGGCCGTTCACCAGCAAGGCCATAAGGAAAGCAAGTTTCGAGCGTTCGCGGTCCGGGTTAATCAACAAATCCATTCTCAGCAAATCTCTTCGTCAAAAAAAAATGATAAACTATCGCTCCTTGACCTCGTACTCGAGGTAGCGAAGCACATTGACGGCACGGGCCGCCTCTTCGGGAGTCTTGAAAGCAAGCAGCAGAGTCCCGGCCACATTCTCGCGGACCTTCATCAGTTCGATATCGCGGATGTTCAGGCCTTCCTGGGCCAGGGGCTGCATCACGCTGAGCAAAGCACCCGGCTTGTCCTTGAGCTGCACCGTAATTTCAGAAAACGCAGCGGCGGCATTCCTGCCCGGAGAAAACAAACTTGCACGGCCGTCGTTGCCGGCCTTGAAAATCTGGGCCAGGGATTCGGAATTGTCCCCGGATGTCTCGGCGACAGGCTTTGCGCCATCCACCACGGCCAACTTGTCCATCGCCTCGATAGTCTCGCCGAGACCGTCGCGGACCTCACGCAGGGCAAGTACGGTCTCGTCACGGTTCGTGACGGCAATGTCGTGCCACATCCCCCAGCCGCTCGCGGCAATGCGGGTCATGTCGCGGAATGCGCGACCGGCGTAATGCTGGTAGTTGTGCTTGAGCAGGCGTTCCGGCAATTTCGCAGCGAGCGTGGAGCTTAACATCTGCGGCATGTGGCTTACCCAGGCCATGGTCCGGTCGTGGTGTTCCGGCGGGAACACGACCGCGTTGGCCCCCAAGAAACGAACCAGTTCAAGGAGCGGCGCATACACGAATTCGTCCGTCCCTTCCGGCGGGCACACGAACCAGTAGGCGTTTTCGAAAATGGCAGGATCGTTGTACTCGCAAGTACGCTTCTCGGAGCCGGCCATCGGATGGCTCCCCACAAAGCGGAACGGCAACGGGAGCCTCGCCCCCGCCTTGCAAATCTGCACCTTGGTACTGCCGATATCGCTCACCAGGCACGGCCTCTGAGTGCCATTCCCTGCCCAGGACACTTTGCCCAGCGCATCGAGCGTCTTGAGGATATGGAGAATCGGGGCGCAAAGGAGAATCAGGTCGCAATCCTTGGCCCATTCCTCCACCTGGTTGTACTCGAAAAATTCATCCGCCAAGCCAAGCTCTCGGGCCCGCTTGAGCGTCGCAGGGGAACTCACGGCACGGATTTTGGTCGGCAACTCGGCCTGCTTTATCGCCGATGCGATAGAACCGGCCAACAGTCCAAAACCGACCAGGGCAACACGCCGGAGCGAAAGCCGAGCAGCAAAACCTTCCGCCATCTACTCCTCCACCTTCCGGGTTTCTTCCATAATCACGCTAAAAATCTTCTTGATAGAATCCGGCGTAAGCGGACCGCCCGCCGCAAGGGCCTTCTTGGTCACGCTATCTAAAACGCCCTGCTCGCGCGAAGCGTCAAAAACGGGCAACCCCTGCTGCCGTTTAATTTCACCAATTTCCTCGGCATAAGACGCCCGCTTGTTCAGGAGGGCAATCAGTTCATCGGTCAACCCGTCAATCTTTGCGCGCAAGCCATTGATATCCATGGTCACGAATGTAGCAAATAATTCCATGCAACCATGCCGTGCCATACCCAAATTTGCTAAATTTGGCGTCATGAACAAGTCAGTACCTATTACGCTGCTCACCGGTTACCTCGGAGCCGGAAAAACCACCCTCCTCAACTTCGTCCTCAACAACCAGCAAGGCTATCACGTCGCCGTCATCGTGAACGACATCGGCGAAGTGAATATCGACCAGACGCTCATCGAAAAGGGCGGAAACATCACCAAGGAAGACTCCGGCAAGGTCGTCCCGCTCTCCAACGGCTGCATCTGCTGCTCGCTGAAGACCGACCTCCTCGAACAGATTGCCGAGCTCCTCGAGATGGGGAAATTCGACTACATCCTCATCGAAGCCAGCGGCATCTGCGAGCCCATCCCTATCGCACAGACCATCTGCATGGCCGGAAGCCAGCTGCGGAGCCGCGACGGACGACCGTTGCGCTGCCATTTGGACAATATCGTGTCCGTGGTCGACGTCGCCCGCCTCGCCGACGAATTCTCCGGCGGACAAAAATTGCTCGACGACAACCTCGAAGAAGAGGACATCGCGAACCTGCTCATCCAGCAGATCGAATTCTGCAATACCATCATCATGAACAAGGTCGATTCCATTTCCAAGAGCGACCTTGAGCACGTGAAGGCCGTGGTGCGCGCGCTGCAGCCCGAAGCCAAGATGATCGAGACGAACTACGGCAAGGTCGAGATGAAGGACATCCTCGACACCAAGCAGTTCGACTTCGAAAAGGTCGGCAGTTCCGCCGCCTGGGCCAAGGAACTCATGAAGGAAACGAGCCCCGAAGACCTCGACGATGATGACGACGATCATGACGAGCACCACCATCATCATGACCACGACGACCCTTCGACAAGCTCAGGGACCGAAGGACATCATCATCACCATGACCATGATCACGAGGACCACAGCCACTGCGACCACGAGCACGGGGTTTGCCACTGCGGACACCACCACGACAAGGACCATCCGCATGGCGACGAATACGGCATCAGCACGTTCGTCTACGAACGCCGCCGCCCGCTCATCCGCGAACGCTTCGAAGTGCTGCTCGACGATTATCCCACGAGCATCATCCGCACCAAGGGTCTCGTTTGGTTCGAGGACGAACGCGACAACAGCTACCTCTTCGAACAGGCCGGCAAGCAGGCTTCCGCCCAGAATTTCGGCCCCTGGTTTGCCTCCGAGAGCGAAGAAATGCAAAAACGCATTCTCCGCGAGAACCCGGACCTCGTGAAAGTGTGGGACGACAAATACGGCGACCGCATCATCCGTCTCGTATTCATCGGCCAGCACATGGACAAGAAGAAGATTATCGCCGCGATGGACTCCTGCCTCGGCGAATAAATTCTCCTGAAAAAGCCATTACAAAAGGGACCAACTGATGTTGGCCCCTTTTTATTTCTCAAATGGAAACCTAGCGTCTATGCGCCGGTGAGTTCCTTGGCCTTCGCCTCGATTTCGGCAATGGCCTTGGCGCGGCCTTCGGCGGAATCTTCGTTGGCGAGCACGATGTTCACGAATACGGAACCCGCGACCACGGCGTGCACGTGCTTGCACAGCACCTTGGACTGTTCGCCGGTACGGATGCCGAAGCCGCCGAGCACTTTCGCGCCGCCCTTGGCGACAGTGTCGATGAAGTCGAGGGTCGCCTGGTCGATGACGGTCTCGCTTCCGGTAGTGCCCGCGCGGAGTGCCGCATAGATGTACTTGAAGCCCTTGGACGCCATCGTCTCGAGACGTTCCTTCGTCATGGACGGGGCCGCCACGGGAATGTTCTCGAGGCCATGCTTCTTGCAGGCTTCGGTAAGGCCCTCATCGCAGTCAAACGGAAGATCGGGAATGATGCAGGCAGACACGCCCGCGTCCTTGCACATCTTGACGAAGTTCTCGACGCCCGGAGTGAAGGCGAGCGAACCGTAGGTCATGATGTAGATGGGCGTTTCGGGGTGGCGTTCGTGAATCTTCTTCACGACCTCGAGACCCTGCTTGGTGGAGTAACCCTTTTCGAGGGCGACGGTGGATGCCGTCTGGATAGCGGGACCGTCGGCGCTCGGATCGCTGAACGCCAGCTGGATTTCGAGGATGGAGGCACCGCCCTTCACGAGGGCGTCTGCGATGGCGATAGATGTTTCTGCGTCCGGGAACCCGGCAATAAGATGAGACATTAAGTTCATAGTGATAACTCTTTGATTGAAATGTTCTAGTGAAAAGTGAAATTATTCATCATCAATTATCATTTATCAATCATCAATTATTCATTATCTCCGCGTCGTGAATGTCTTCGTTATTTTCGAGGCGCTTGAGTTCGGCCTTCAGGAATTCCTTCCACTTTTCGGGGCGGAACACCGGACTCGTGATGAAGATGTCCTTGTCGCCGCGGCCGCTCATGTTGATGACGAGCGCCTTGTCCTTCGGCAGTTCCTTAGCAATCTTCATGGCTGCGGCACCGGCGTGGGCACTTTCGAGCGCAAAGAGAATGCCTTCGTTACGGGCGAAGAACTTCACGGCTTCCAAGGCTTCCTTGTCGAGGATGGCGGTGAATTCCACGCGGCCCGATTCGCCAAGAGCGGCGAGCTGCGGGCCGATACCCATGTAGTCGAGGCCGGCAGAAATGGAGCGCGTCGGCATGGACTGTCCGTCTTCGTCAATCAGGAAGCGGCTCTTGTAGCCCTGCACGATACCTTCACGGCTGGCGTTACCTGTCATGCGGGCTGCATTCTCACCGACATTCGGACCGATGCCACCGGCTTCGGCGCCGATCAAGCGTACATTCTTGTCTTCGATGAACGGGGTGAACACGCCGATGGAATTGCTTCCGCCACCCACACAGGCGACCACGGCAGCAATGTTGATGTTGCGTTCGGCTGCCTGGCGCTTGACTTCTTCGCCAATAACCGACTGGAACGTACGCACGATATCCGGGAACGGGGCCGGACCGAGGGCGGAACCGAGCACGTAGTGGGTGTTCTTGAAATTCGTGGCCCAGTCGCGCATGGCCTCGTTCACCGCGTCCTTGAGCGTGCGGCTTCCGCTCGTGACCGGCACGACCTTCGCGCCGTACATTTCCATGGTGGCCACGTTCGGCTGCTGACGACGCACGTCGACTTCGCCCATATATACGACGCATTCAAGACCGAGCTTCGCGCATGCGGCGGCGGTGGCGAGCCCGTGCTGGCCGGCACCCGTCTCCGCGATGATGCGGGTCTTGCCCATCTTCTTGGCCAAGAGGCACTGGCCAATGGCATTGTTGATCTTGTGGGCGCCCGTATTGGCAAGGCCTTCGAGCTTGATGTAGATTTGCGCACCGCCCAAGAGTTCGGTAGCCGTCGGGGCGAAGTACAGCGGAGTCTCGCGGCCAATATAGTCGCGCTGGATGATGCGGAGCTCTTCGAGGAATTCCGGATCATGGATGTACTTGTTGAAAGCTGCCTCGAGGTCGTCCAGCGGGCGGCGGATGATTTCGGCAACGTACTTGCCGCCGAACTTGTCAAAGAAACCGTTGTTAGATGTAGTGCTCATAATGTTTTTCTGTTAGGGGTTAGGGACGCAGCTGCGCCATTAATTTTTTCATTTTTTCGTGGTTCTTGACTCCAGGGGCGTCTTCGACACCGCTCGAGACATCAATCAATTCAGGACCAAATTTAGAAGTAATCTCGGCAACATTTTCGGGATTGATGCCGCCCGCAAGCCAAAGGGGAATATCCCCTGCTTTCTCACGCAATAGGCTTTCGGGGATCTGCTTGCCTGTACCGCCGGGAACGCCCTCGACCTTGGCATCGAGCAAGATGCGGGGTTCGCCACTCTTGCGGAGGGCCGCAACCTTGTCGAAATCAGATTCTTCGCCTACGCGGGCAGCGCAGTAATGCGGCAAGTCTGCAAATTCGGCTCCGGGAACAACACCATGGAACTGCACGGCATCCAAAATGCCTTCGCGGGCAAGCTTTATAGCCGTCTGCCCTTCGGGCGATTCCGTCTCGGTGATGACGCCGACGAGAAGCGGGGAGCTTTCGGGCGAGCGGGATGCACGCAGTTTTGCGGCGAAGTCCCTTACAAACTCTTCTGTCGTGAGCCTCTTCGTCTTGCTGAACACGAACCCGAGCATGTCCGCGCCGAGTTCTGCGGCAAGCATACCGTCTTCGGTTCGGGTGATGCCGCAAATCTTGACCATCGGACGGGTTACGTCTTGAATGGTTTCGTCGTTACACTCCTTGCACAGACGTTTTGCATTCCTTCTTTCAGCGAAATCTTTCCAGAACTTGCCCTTTGCATTTTCGCATCCGCCTTCAAACGCACTGACAACATCTTTTGCAAGCGGCGGATTCTTGGCGACGGCCTCCCCCACGAGGATTCCTGTAAAACCAAGACTTCTGGCGTAGTCGGCGTCGGCAGCACTGTGGATACCCGACTCAAAAACCGCCTTGGCGGGGAGGTCGTCGCGCACAGACGCCGGAACCAGCGGATCCGTGTGGAACGTGGCCAAATCGCGCGAGTTGACCCCGGCGACAATCGTCTTTGCGGCTGCATCGCCGAGAGCATCCGTCACAAGTTTCAACTTGCGCAGATCATCTGCTTCGCGGACCTCCACAAAGGCCTGCATATCAAAACTCTGGGCACGTTTTGCCATTTTTACAAGCTGTTCGTCACTCAGAATGCGGGCGATCAGGAGCACCGCATCGGCACCGCAGCGGTACGCAATGTCGATTTCGTCTTCAAACAGCAGGAAATCCTTGCGAAGTACGGCACAAGCATGCAACCCCTGTTCAGAACGACGCTGCATCAGGTCAGCAACCGCAATCAGATCGCGCTGCGAGCCCTTGAAAAAATTCTGTTCGGTCAGCACCGAAATTGCCTGCGCATGGGCCTCGGCGTACGTCGTCGCAATCCCCACCGGGTCCAGGTCCGGAGCGATATCTCCCTTCGAAGGCGAAGCTCGCTTGACTTCGAGGATAGCTCCCGGAGTTCCCAGGAATTCCACATGCCCGCGGCGGCGCGTCGCAGGGATTTCTACTCCGAAATCCAGCCCGAGCCTTTCAATGTCGGCCCGGCGCATCCGCACGATTCTCGCCAATATGTCTTCGCTCATGTTTCCTCTCTGGCACCTGCTCCCCGGAACCAAAAAAGGCATCCGGAGAGTCCGAATGCCTTTTTTAAACCTTTTTAGATTAAACGCAAATACGGACTCTATCCAATAGAGCCCCACCACCAGCGGTTGGCAAAATTCTTCTTTGCTGCACTTGCCATTTTAATCTGCATGCTCCAAATTTAGGAATAGACATCTATGTTGGCAAGGCCAACACACGAGAATATAGCACATTTTTTCCATTTTCCCCGAAAGAAAACCCGCCCGACAAATGCCGGGCGGGAATTCACCCCCTCTTTCGAGCTGGAGGAGAGCCTATTACGAAAGAGGTGATTTTACGGAGTCCAATCCTAGAAACTGAATACCGTCTCGACTCCCATGTAGAACGACTCGTTGTCCTTGTTGTCTCCAACAGGCAAGTCCATCATGCCGAAGGCAGTAATGTCCAGGTTCTCGATCGGAGAGTAGTAGACTCGGCCACCCACATCCACCGTCGTCTGGGTATCGTCCTCGTCGTCCAGGGTATTGGTATGGTATTCCACGGGAATGCCGAGCTTGATTTTATCGGCCAGCTTGAGAGCCGGTTCCGCGTACAAGAAGAAGTATTCCGGGATTTCTTCGCTGTCAAGGTCGCTTTCCAAAGCTTCGCCCCTGTCAAGTACCGCATAGAACGCCGTCGTCTTGACTTCAAATAAGCTAATCTCGAAGGAAGGTTCAACCAAGAAAGCGTGTGCAGTAGAAGTCCAGTCCTGACCCTCCACCACGTCGCCGTCATCCATCAGGTAGTCCGCATGGAAGCCGTACACCGCGCGGAAGCCGAAGCCGCCGATAGAAAGCCCCGCCTCAACACCAGCGTGCAACTCGTTGTGCTGTGCTTCCTGATAGCTCTTGTAGTCGACATACGGACGCAGGTGCTGACCGGCAAACTCAAGCCCGTAGGCGGCATGGACGTCGTAAACGTTACCACTGGCTTCCGTTTCGGGAGCATCGTTGTCACCGCGACCAAAGCCTAAACCCAGCTCAAGGCCAGCAAGTTCCAACTGGATTCCGCGAATGTCATGTTCTTTCATGCCGGCGGCATTGTCGGCCGGATCGTCATAGCCGTAGTAGGCAACGAACGCACCTTCCGAAGACGTCAGGTCTCCCGCCTTGACAACAAACGATTCAGCAGGCTGGTACTGGATGTAGGCTCCGTTGTAGACTGCGGCCGGACTATCCGTCTCGCCGTCCGCTTCGAGGCCGACAAATGCAGACCACTGTTTGTTAAACTGGACTTCAAAATTCAAGTCAAACGTCGATGCATACGAATGCTTGACATCGTCGTCATTCCAAAGGTCTCCAGTATACACGTCAAACTCGACTTCGCCGGAATACTTCACATCCGTCTCAGCAAAAGCCGATGCTACAAAAAAAACAGATGCAGCCAAAAGGAATCGTTTTTTCATCTTATTCTCCTGAGTGATTATTTAGGGGTTAATTCCCATCAACAAGGCTTGCGTCCTTGCAAACCTTATTTCGCAAAAAGTATGCCAATTTTTCAATAGCGGCCCAAACCCGCGTACTTCCTGGGATGCGGGCTATGCCGAAAATTTTAAGTGGTCAAATTATTTACACAAAGCGAAAATTATACAGATTCCGTACAATTTCTGTAAACGAAATCATGAACATCTATCCGAACACGTGCTTTTTCTTCTGGTCTCGGCCGATGAGGAACAGAGCCACGACCACGCCGACAAGCAGCGTAGCGGCAACGCTGATCCACAGGGCGGAACCGCCCACAGCCAGCTGGAAGAACAGCACCGAGAGGCTCCACCCAATAATCGTCTGGAACACGACCATGAGCGTACCGTAGAACCGGCCCAGTTCGCGGAATGCCGTTCCGAGAGCCGCAAGGCAGGGCACGTAGAGCAATATGAACAGCAGGTAGGCGAACACTTGCCACTTGCCTAGCCTGAAGTGGGCGCGCATTCCCTTCATGGCCGAAGCGACTTCCTCGTTTTCGGCATCTTCACTTTCTTCAATGGCATCTTCCACGCCGAGCGGGTTCACAAGCTTGCTGAAGATTCCGGCGAGGTTTTCAGGAATGGAAACGAGCGCTTCCTTCGCAGTTTCTTTCAGGCTGAAGCCTTCTTCCTCTTCTGCATCAGATCCCTGAGCTTGCCGAAGGGCATCGGAACCGGCCTGGTCCTCGATGCTGTAAAGCGAGTTCAGCGTACCCACAATCGCTTCCTTCGCAAAGAGGCCGGTAAAAAGCGCAACAGATGCAGGCCAGTTATCTTCCTCGACACCGAACGGTTCGAACACCGGCGTAATCGTAGAGCCGACGACGCTCAGCACGGACTTTTCGTTATCGCTGTTACCGAAGCTGCCGTCAGTACCGATGGAACCCATGAAGCCAAGAACCGTCACCATGATGAGCACGATCTTGCCCGCACGGAAAATGAATTCGCGCAAGCGGAGCCAGGCATGCCTGAAGAGGTTGCGGAACTTGGGCCAATGATAAGGAGGCAATTCCATGATGAAAGTGGATTCCTTGCCCACGAACAGCGTCTTTCTCAAGAGCAGGCCGTACAAAAGAGCAATAACGATGCCGACCATGTAGATGGCAAATACCAGGTTGCCAGCAGCCTTGCCGAAGAACGCAGCACCGAACAGAGCGTACACCGGGAGCCTTGCGCCGCAACTCATGAACGGCACCAGGAACAAGGTCAAGAAACGTTCGCGCTTGTTCTCGAGAGTGCGTGTTCCCATAAGGGCGGGCACGGAGCAGCCGAAGCCCACAATCATCGGGACAAAAGCTTTTCCCGGAAGACCCAGAAACCGCATGAACCTATCCGCGACAAAGGCGGCACGGGACATATAGCCCGAATCTTCCAAGAAAGAGAGACACAAGAACATGAAGAAGATGACCGGGATGAACGTCGACACCGTCTGGATACCGGCGCCGAGGCCGTTCGCAAGCAACGCCACGACAAATCCCGGCGCATGGATTGCTTCCAACAGCTGCGTGAGACCATCCACGAAGATTCCGCCGACCAGG
Source organism: Fibrobacter sp. (assembly GCA_017649565.1). Lineage (GTDB taxonomy): Bacteria > Fibrobacterota > Fibrobacteria > Fibrobacterales > Fibrobacteraceae > Fibrobacter. The sequence goes on from JAGCGO010000017.1 coordinate 31,260, forward strand.
ATGTCAAAGAAGTCGATAAACGCGGAGCCCACCGTCACAGCGAACCAGAAAACGAGATACATCGCCACCAGGAACAGCGGGATGCCGAGAATACGGTTCAGGAAAATCTTGTCAAGCTTGTCCGTGCGCGTCTTCTTGTTCGTATTGTCGCGAACCACCTGAATCACGATGTTGCGCGCGTAGGAATAGCGAGAGTCAGCCAAGGCAAATTCCACCTCTTCGCCGAGGTCTTCCTCGATCTTGTCGTGGGGAATCGTAACACCCAGGCGATCCGCCACTTCGAGCACGCGGCTGCTGTGTTCCAGATACTGCACCGCCGTCCAACGAGGAGTCGCCCCAAGTTCCTTTGCCACGGGCTCGAGCGTCCCGGAAATATCTTCAATCAGCTTCTCGAGAACTTCGGAATGCTTCACCGCCTTCGGAAGCGGAAGTTCGTTACTGGAGTGGAGCAGCTTGTGCAAGTCGTTCACGAAACCTTCGCAGCTCTTCGGAGAGACAGCGGTCAGACCGACGGCCGTCACGCCCAAAATTTCTTCGAGCTTCTTGAGGTCGATATGCACGCCGCGCTGGGCGGCAATGTCCATCATGTTCACGGCGAGCACCATCGGCACGCCCTTTTCCATGAGCTGGCTCGTGAGGAACAAGTTGCGTTCCAGGTTCGTCGCATCCAGAATGTTCACGACCAGGTCGGCTTCGCCCTTGAGCAAGTAATCGAGGGCGGCGCGTTCGTCTTCGGAGTTCGCGAACAGCGCGTAAATGCCCGGCAAGTCCACCACGCGGATGGTGTGGTTGTCGAGTTTGAACGATCCTTCCTTCTTTTCTACAGTCACGCCGGGCCAGTTGCCCACAATCTGGTTCGAGCCGGTCAGCGCGTTAAAAAGTGCAGTCTTTCCGCAGTTCGGGTTGCCTGCGATAGCAATGGTAAATACTTCCTTGTCAATAGCCATTATACCCTCTCCAGCATCAGCACGTTCGCTTCTTCCTTGCGGAGAGAAAGCCTGTAAGAAAGCACAGCCACTTCAATCGGGTCGCCGAGGGGTGCTACCTGCAACACGCGCAGTTCCACGCCGCGCACAAGCCCCATCGAAAGCAATTTGGACTTGTACTGCGAATCGCCTGTACGGTAACCGACTATTTTCACTTTATCGCCACGCTTCAGTTCCGAAAACTTCGGCGTCATATTCCACTCTTTTGCTTGCGACCTTTTGTCGCAACCACAACTACAGCTCATTTTATTAATCCTATTTCTTTTTTGTTTTTAAAACCTTCGATTTTCTTGCCAACGGAGCCATTTCTGCCGGCTTCATAAAGTCTTCTATTTTTCCGAGAGTTTCCGCCGAGAGAATATGTTCCATGCAACAGGCGTCCTTGTCGGCAATGGCCTCGGAAACGCCGAGTTTGATTAAAAAACTCTTTAATAGTATATGGCGATTCAGGATCATGGCGGCAACTCGTTCACCTTCTTCGGTGAGTTCAATGCCACTATATGGTTCCTGGGTCACGAGCCCGAACTTCTTGAGTTCTATCATCGCCTTTGCCACGGAGGGCATCTTAACGGTAAGGGCGGCCGCGATGTCCTTGACGCGGGCTATCCCGTTGGCAAGGCGCAACATATGCACCATTTCCAGGTAATCCTCGAGACTCTGACTCAGTTTCGTATGTTCCATTCGTAGCCTCCGAAACGCTTGTTAGATTAATCTAACATTTATTAGACGAGGCTAATATAGTTTAATTCGGCTAATTAGTCAAGGCTAAATTTGAGAAAAAAGGTAAAAAAACAAGAAAAATATCGTTTGTTTCGAAAAATTGGGTTTTTGAATTTGGATTACGAATTTTTCAAGAAACAGTTTGTCTACTGGAATACTTTCTTCAAGTACCACAAGGAAACTCCCGAAGACGCCATTATGCCGAACATCCCGCGCTATTTCATGAATTACCTGGCGGAATTCCATATCGGCGACTTGGTCCACAAAGAAGATTTCCTGAAACTTTGGTGGTCGGCGAATTACACGGCCGAATATTACTACGGCTGGAAAATCAGCTCCCGTCAGGATCGCAAGATTCCGTCTTCGTTCTCGCAGGATGTCGGTATTGAATACTCCATTTGGGACAACAAGCTCGCCTGGAGTTTCGAGGTGGACAACCTGATGGACCGTACCGTCTACGACAACTACGGCGAAAGCAAACCGGGCCGCACATTCGCAACCAAGATCCGTTTCAGCTTTAAATAAAAAATAACAGCCCAAATATGAGCTGTTATCATTTGGTTTGTTGACTTTTCTTACGAGTTGGTCGCGACCTTGACTTCTTCGATCTTCTTGAGGACCGAGCCGTCTTCCATCGCCTTGATGGCCTTGTCGAAGCCTTCCTTGAGGCTGGCGGCCTTCTTGCTGATGTAGAGGGCGGCACCGGCGTTCAGGGCGCAAGCGTACTTGATGCCCGAGCGGCCCTTGCCGTTCAGCACGTCGAGAGCGAGGTTGAAGTTGTCGACACCCGTACCGCCGGCGAGATCTTCGGGGTCCACGGAGGGGACGCCGAAGTCCTTCGGGTCAATACGGTATTCGCGGTACTCGCCGTCTTCGAGGATTTCGGCAATAGTCGTCGGGACGCACGGAGAGATTTCGTCGTAGCCGTCATCGGAGATAGCGACCATCACGCGCTTCGCACCGAGAGTCTTTGCAGCCTTGGTGAACGGTTCGAGAATCGCTTTGCTGTAAACGCCGAGCATGAGGTACTTGGCTTCGGCCGGGTTCGTGAGGGGGCCGAGCAGGTTCATGATGGTCTTGACGCCGAGAGCACCGCGAACCGGGCCGGCAAAGCGCATGGCGCTGTGGTAAACCGGAGCCATGAGAAACACGAAGTTCGTCTTGTCGATGACGGAGGCGGCCTTGTCCGGAGTCATGTCCAGCTTGAAGCCGGCAGCGGTGTAGAAGTCGGCAGCGCCGGACTTGCTAGAGACAGCGCGGTTGCCGTGCTTCGCAATCTTCGCGCCACAGCTGGCGGCGATAAGGCCGGAGAGCGAGCTTACGTTAAAGCTGCCCTTGCCGTCGCCACCGGTACCCACGATGTCGGTGAGTTCGTCACCGCTGTACGGGAACTTGCGCTTCTTGCTGCTCAAAACCTTGGCGCAACCGGCAATTTCTTCGGCGACGGGGCCCTTGCTGGAAAGGGCGGTCAGGATGGCGGCCATCTGGCGTTCGTCCATGATGCCGTCGGTC
>JAGCGO010000018.1 GCA_017649565.1 Fibrobacter sp.
ACGGGTTCACCGTGCGGAGCCTGCGGTAAATGTCGAGCGCCGCGATGTCGCTTGCAAACTGGATGCGGCGGGAAGGCACGGCCTGCACGATGTTGCCCGCGATAATATGCTTCTGCAGGGCCTCGACCTTTTCCACGTATTCCTTGCGGGACTGTTCCAGGTCGGTCATCGTGATGCCCTTGCCGTACTGCTGTTCGGGAGCGAGGTAGCTGAAGTCGAGGTCGGCAAGGCGGGCCTTGACGCGTTCAATGGCGGCCTTCAGGTCAATCTGGTGTTCTTCGTAGTTCAGGGCGAACAGGTGGAGCTTTTCGGTAAAGTGGTCAAACACGATGTAGATGTGGCCCACCAGGAATTCGGCTTCGGGGATGTTGAGTTCGTCCACCTGCGGGGCAAGGCGGATGGTATCGCAACGGGCGCAGAATTCATAGCCCAGGTAGCCCACGCCCGAAGAGGGAATCGGGATCTGGTTGGGCGGCACCGTGTTCTCGGCGGAAATCAGCGTGAGGGCGTCGAGAATGTCGCCTTCGCCGTCCTTGAGGAACACGCTTTCCTTGCCGTCGATGACGATGCTCACGTCCTTCTCGTTCTGGCGCAGACGGAAGCCCTCGTCCACCATCAAGGTAGAGTAGCGGCTACGGCCGTGCGAGAAGCTCGCGGATTCGAAGATGGCCTTCGCACCGAGCTTCTTGCCCAGCGAAAACGGGGTGTAACGTTCACCCGGAAGCGCCACGTAGATGCTATCGGTACGCGGCTCGTAGCTCTGGGTTTCGGTGATGTGTCTGATCTTGTTACTCATTTTTTATCCTCTTGTTTAAAACTCTTTTGCGTTTCGGTTCCGCAAAGGCTTTTTTGTCCCGGAGGATTTTCGTGAGTTAAAAGAGAAAGGCCTCCGTGAGTCCGGAAGCCTTTGCTTTAAAATCTTGGGTGATTTGCGACAAATACCGGGCTCTATGTTAGAGTCCGCGCCACCAACGACGGTTGAAGCATGCTGTTGTCACAAAATTCATCATGGGCTCAAAAATACCAAAGAAAAAAACGGCTGGCAAGGGGTCACTTCAAAAAAAATCATTTTTTTTCAGAAACCCCTCTCCCCCATATATATAGGCTATAGCCGGCTCACCTTCGCCCTGGCGTCGGCCATGGCGCGCACCACGAGCGAGGCCCCGTTCGCACAGTCACCCACCGCATGGATGTGGCGTTCGGGCTCCGCGATAATCGCCGTACGCGGGGTCAGCTTGAGTCCGAGATCGTTCACGATGCCTTCGGCGGGCACACCGGTGAAGCCCATCGCGAGCACAACCAAGTCGGCCTCGATGATTTCTGTCGTGTTCGGGACTTCGTTCGGCTTGAGCGGTTTGCCGAGCGGAGACATTTCCCAGTCGACTTTGACGACTTCCACACCAGTAACGTGACCGTCTTTCACGAGGAACTGCTTGGACGATACGTTCCAGCGGCGCTCACCACCTTCGTGCTGGGCATAGCTCGTACGCAGGATGTACGCCCAATCGGGCCACGGCGTCGACGGAGAACGGGTCTCGGGCGGCTTCGGCATGAATTCCACCTGCAACACGCTTTCGCAGCCTTCGCGGATGGATTTGCCCACGCAGTCGTTACCCGTGTCGCCACCGCCGATAATCAAGACCTTCTTGCCCTTGGCACTGAAGCGTTCGGGATTCGTTTCGCCGGGCCTGTCCGCCCCGTGCAAGAAATCGAGCGCGAGGAAGATGCCTTCGGCTTCGCGGCCGGGGATTTTCAGGTCGCGGGCGTTCGGAGTACCAATCGCGAGAATGACCTCGTCATAGTTCTTGCGGATGTATTCGGCCGAAATGTCCTTGCCGATTTCAGTATTGCACACAAACTTGATACCGGCAGCCTCAAGAAGCGCCACACGGCGGTCAATGATGGACTTGTCGAGTTTCCAGTTCGGGATGCCGTAACGCAGAAGCCCGCCCACCTTCGGATTCTTTTCGTAGACAGTCACCGCGTAACCCTTGCGGCGGAGCGCCTCGGCAGCGTACAGGCCCGAAGGACCCGAGCCGATGACGGCAGCAGTCTTTCCGTTAGGTTCTGCAGAAGGGAGCTTTACCAGGCCCTGCTCGTAGGCAGACTCGATAATGAACTTTTCAATCTGGCGCACCATCACCGGATCGTCGTGGACGTTGCCGGTACAGGCCGATTCGCAAAGCGCCGGGCAGACACGTCCCGTAAATTCCGGGAAGAACGCCGTCTTGCTGATGACATCGTAGGCACGTTCCAGGTTGCCGATGGCAACGGCAGCGTTGAATTCGGGGACCAAGTTCCCGAGCGGGCAGCCAGCACCGTGGCAGAACGGGATGCCGCACGTATGGCAGCGGCCCGCCTGGTTGATGACCTCGATCGAAGTGAGTTTGCGCTCGACTTCCTTATTGTCCTTGACACGCTCTTCGACAGGGCGGTAGATATCTTGAATTCGGGTTACTTGTTCCATAAAGACCTCATGCCTTCTTTGCCAAAGCGTTGCGGTAATCGATCGGGAATATCTTCACGAACTTCGGACGTTCACAGTTCCAGTTTTCAAGGATGCGCTTGCCCTTCTCGCTGCCCGTAGCGTCCACATGCTGCTGGATGATATCCATCAGTTCCTTTTCGCTTTCGGTACCGGGGAGCACGCTTTCCAAGTCGGCGGAATCCACGTTGCAGCTCAGGTCGAAGTGACCCGTTTCGTCGTACACGTAGGCAAATCCGCCCGTCATACCGGCAGCGAAGTTCACGCCCACACGACCGAGCACGACCACGCGGCCACCCGTCATGTATTCGCAACCATGGTCACCCACGCCTTCGCTCACCAGGAGCATACCGGAGTTACGGATACCGAAGCGTTCGCCGGCGAGACCGTTGATGAAGATCTTGCCGCTCGTTCCGCCGTAACCGATAACGTTACCGGCAATGACGTTTTCTTCGGCCTTGAACGAGGCGTTGTGCGGCGGGCGCACGACAATCTTACCGCCCGAAAGGCCCTTGCCCATAAAGTCGTTCGCCTCGCCTTCGAGGTCGAGCGTGACACCCGGAGCGAGGAAGGCGCCAAAGCTCTGGCCCGCGACACCCTGAAGATGAATCTTGATGGTGTCTTCGGGGAGGCCCTTCACGCCGAAGTGTTCGTCCACCTCGCCCGAAAGTTCCGTACCCACCGTACGGTCGGTATTGTGCACCACCGTGCAGAGTTCCACCGGAGCGCCGCTCTTGAGCGTTTCGCCCACGAACGGGAGAATTTCGCGGCGGTCGAAGTTTTCAAGAGCTTCCTTCACGTAGTTCTTATCGAAGGACTTGATGCCACCTTCGACTGTCTGGAAGATCTTGCTGAAATCGAGATGCTTGGCCTTGTAGAATTCGATCGCGGAATCCTTCTCAAGCAAATCGCTACGGCCGCAGGCTTCTTCGAGAGAACGCAGGCCCAAGCTGGCGAGAATTTCGCGGACTTCGTCGGCAATGAAGAACAGGAAGTTTTCCACGTATTCGGGCTTGCCGGCAAAGCGCTTGCGGTAAGCGGCATCCTGCGTGGCGATACCCATGGGACACTGGTTCGTATGGCACTTGCGGTCCATGACGCAGCCGAGGCTTACCAACAGGTTAGTAGCAAAACCGAATTCTTCGGCACCGAGGAGCGCAGCCACCACAATATCGCGGCCCGTCTTGAGCTGACCATCGACCTGGAGCTTGATGCGACCGCGCAAATCGTTGAGCACGAGCGTCTGTTCCGCTTCGGCAATACCAAGTTCCCACGGAAGGCCGGCATGCTTGATGGAGGTGAGCGGAGATGCACCCGTACCGCCATCGTGGCCGGAAATCAGCACCACGTCGGCATGTGCCTTGGCCACACCCGCAGCAATCGTACCCACACCCACTTCGGAGACGAGCTTCACCGAGACACGGGCCTTCGGGTTCGAGTTGCGCAAGTCGTAAATGAGCTGCGCCAAGTCTTCGATGGAGTAAATATCATGATGCGGCGGCGGAGAAATCAGCGAGACGTTCGGAATGCTGTGACGGATACGTGCAACGAACTCGTTCACCTTGTGGGCCGGCAGCTGGCCGCCCTCACCGGGCTTCGCTCCCTGCGCCATCTTGATCTGCAAATCCTTTGCATGGCGCAAGTAGTCGATCGTGACGCCAAAGCGTCCCGATGCCACCTGACGGATCGCAGAACTGCGAATGTCGCCGTTGGCAGCCGGAGTATCGCGGTCGGGGTCTTCACCGCCTTCACCGCAGTTGCTCATCGCACCGATGCGGTTCATCGCGATGGCAATCGTCTCGTGGGCTTCGGGGCTCAAGGAGCCAAGGCTCATGGCGCCCGCCACGAAGTGCTTCAAGATGGATTCGCGGCTTTCGACCTCGGAAATATCGATCGGGGTCGTTTCCTTGAACTTGAAGAGCCCGCGCAGCGTCGCCTGACGTTCAGACTGGTCGTTGATGAGCTTGCTGTAAACTTTGAACTTTTCGTAATCGCTACCCTGCACAGCCTGGCGGAATGCAGCCAGGGACTGCGGAGTCCACAGGTGCTTTTCCCCTTCCTTGCGGAAGGCATACTGGCCACCCGACTGCAGCACGCGACTTGCATCGGCAAAGGCGATTTTCTGACGGTCGTTGACTTCGCAGGCGATTTCTTCGAGGCCGATACCTTCGATACGGCTTGCGGTACCCGGAAGGAACTTTTCCACCAGTTCGTGGTTCAGGCCGACAGCTTCAAAAATCTGGGCGCTGCGGTAGCTACGAAGTGTGGAGATGCCCATCTTCGACATAATCTTGAGCAAGCCCTTGTCGACAGCCTTTACATAATTTGCAGCAGCCGTCACCGGGTCGACATCGAGGTCGCCGTTGTGGCACATGTTGGTAATAGTTTCGAAAGCGAGGTACGGGTTGATGACCGTCGCACCGAAGCCGAGGAGCAATGCAAAGTGCATGACTTCACGGACTTCACCGCTCTGCACGATCAAGCCGATTTCGGGACGCACGCCCGCTTCCACCAGGGCGCGGTTCACGCTGGCCGTCGCAAGGAGCGAAGGTATAGGCACGTAGCCCCAGTCAATGTTCTTGTCCGAAAGTACAATGATGTCGTACTTGTCTTGCACTGCACGCACGGCATCGCCAGCGAGGTTCTGCAAGGCGGCTTCGAGCACTTCGCCGTTTCCGCCGAGCGGGAACTGCATCTTGAGCACTTTCGCCTTGAAAGCCTTGTCGCCGATATTTTCAAAGCGGCGGATTTCGTCTTCGGTCACGATCGGACGCGGAATCTTGATGAGGTGCGCCTGTTCCGGAGTTTCTTCGAGGATGTTGCCGTGGTTGCCGATGTAGGTCGTCAGGCTCATCACGAGCTCTTCACGGATCGGGTCGATAGGCGGGTTCGTCACCTGGGCGAACAGCTGCTTGAAGTAGTTAAACAGCGGCTGCGGCTTGTCGGAAAGTACGGCCAGTGCGGCATCGTTACCCATGGAGCCGATCGGTTCTGCACCGTTCTTGGCCATCGGCTGCAAGATGATGGAGAGGTCTTCTGCAGAATAACCGAAGCGCTTCTGCTGCACGAGAATGTCTTCCGGAACGTCGGAAGGGTTGATTTCGCTGAAGAGGCCGCGGACGCTCATCTTGTTCTCGGCAACCCAGCGACGGTAAGGCTTGGCTCTCGCCACCTGCGCCTTCATTTCGGCGTTCTTCAAAATCCTGTGGTTTTCCAGGTCGAGGTAGATGATTTCGCCCGGTTTGAGGCGGCCCTTTTCTTCCACTTCGTCGTCACGGAGGTCGAGCACGCCCGTTTCCGAAGCCATCACAAAGAGACCATCCTTACACAAAGTGTAACGTGCCGGACGGAGACCGTTGCGGTCAAGGATTGCACCCGCGTTCACACCGTCAGAGAAAGCGACAGCGGCAGGACCGTCCCACGGTTCCATCAGCATGGATTCGTATTCAAAGAAACCACGTACGTCGCGGCCGAGATAATGCTTCTTGCCCCAGGCCTGCGGCATGAGCATCATCATCGCATGCGGGAGGCTACGGCCCGCTGCGACAAGGAGCTCAAACATGTTGTCGAGGCTGGCGGAGTCGCTCTGGCCGGGCATCACGAGCGGCAAAAGCTTCGGCATGTCTTCGCCAATGATTTCACTCTTCAAGTACGGTTCGCGAGCGCGGAGACTGTTCAGGTTGCCGCGCAGCGTGTTGATTTCGCCGTTGTGCGCAAGGTAGCGGAACGGGTGCGCAAGCTGCCAGGTCGGGAAAGTGTTGGTGGAGTAGCGCTGGTGCACAAGGGCGAGCGGGCTTTCGAAATCGAGGTCGTTCAGGTCCTTGTAGAAGCCCTCGATCTGGCTTGCGAGAAGGAGGCCCTTGTAGACAATGCTACGGCGGCTGCAGCTGCAGACATAGACACCCTTGCAGGCTTTTTCGATCAGGCGGCGGATTACATAAAGCTTGATGTCGAAAGCGGAATCGTTTTCGAACTTGGAACCGTCGAAGAAAGCCTGGCGGATATGCGGCAAAGTTTCGCGGGCGGTGCGGCCGATAGAAGAAGAATCGACGGGGACCTCGCGGAAGTTCACGACAGGCACGCCTTCAGATTCGGCAATACGCTTGATTTCATCATCGAAGGCGGTGGCCTCGAGCGTATTTTCGACGAAGAACATCGCCACACCATAGCGTTCCGGCAAGTTCGCATTCACCTTGCGGAAGAACTTGTGCGGCATAGAAAGCAGAAGACCCGCACCGTCACCGGTTTCCGGGTCTCCACCTGCTGCACCGCGGTGCATGAGCCTCTTAAGCACAGTAATACCCTGCAACACAATCTGGTGCGAGGCAATATTATTTACATTGGCAACAAGACCGACACCGCAGGCGTCATGTTCGTTGGCCGGATCGTAAAGAGCTTGAGCGTGCATATAATTCCTTTCTTCGTTTCGCGCAACCACGCGCGACATTCATTTTTGCGAAAAAGGAATGCAAAATCCGTGCCAATTAGTAACGAGCCGCTCCAAAAAATGGAAAAGCGGAAATAAAATGTAAAAAAGGCGTTTTTTACTCGTTTTCGACCCATAGGAAATTACAATTTATGTAATTACAATACGCAGAATTACAATTAATGTAATACTCCTGCACGATAAAATAAATCCATCAAGCACAGCCAAGGTCCTGCACCTCCATCCCCCATCCTGCGGCTATACAGTAAATCCCTTGTAACTATATATTAAGGAGCTCTGGAATCAAGGAGCCTCATTCTTTACATTATTCGTAATGATTTTTGATTTTTTCCATTTTCTGTAATCTTTACATCTCTCCTAAGACAGCCTCGAAAAATCCGATTTTTCTCTTTTTCAAACAAATTCCGCGAGTTTTGCATACAGGTTCACAATTTGGCACGCTTTTTGCACTCATGGCACCGAAAACAAAACTAAAACTAGGAGATTGCCATGAGCAATGAATATAGAATGAAAGCAATCAAGGCCATCGCCGCAGAAAACGCCGGCGAGAACCTGCCCGCAGCACCCGCAAGCCTCGACTTCTACGGAGAAGACGTCTTTAACGCCGACGCCATGCGCGCCTACCTCCCGAAAGACATTTGCAAGAAGTTGTTCGCCACCATCGACGGCGGCGCACCGCTCGACGCCTCTATCGCAAGCGAAGTCGCCCACGCCATGAAAAAGTGGGCCATCGACCGCGGCGCAACGCACTTTACTCACTGGTTCCAGCCTCTTACCGGTTCCACCGCCGAAAAACACGATTCCTTCCTTGAACCCGAAGACGGCAAGGCCATCATGGCTTTCAGCGGCAAGAACCTCATCGTCGGCGAACCGGACGCCTCCTCGTTCCCGAGCGGCGGCCTGCGCTCCACCTTCGAAGCCCGCGGCTATACCGCATGGGATCCGACCTCCCCCGCATTCATCAAGCGTCACGGCAACGGTGCCACGCTCTGCATCCCGACCGCTTTCTGTAGCTATACCGGCGCAGCGCTCGACAAGAAGACCCCGCTGCTCCGTTACATTCAGGCCCTGCAGAAGTCCGCCGACCGCCTCATGGGCCTC
>JAGCGO010000019.1 GCA_017649565.1 Fibrobacter sp.
CAAGCCGACCAACTCCATCATGATGGACTACGTTTCTCCGGAAACGCTCGGCGCCCTCATCGCCATGTACGAACACAAGATCTTCACGCAGGGCGTTATCTGGAACATCAACAGCTACGACCAGTGGGGTGTTGAACTCGGTAAGCAGCTCGCCAAGAAGATCCTCCCGGAACTGGCCAAGGCCGATGCCGAACTCAACCACGACAGCTCCACCAACGGGCTGATCAAATGGTTCAAGGCCCACCAGGCATAGTTAGACGAAAGAACGCTTCGCCTCCGGCTGCGCTACAGACGAGAGACGAGAGAGGCCGCGACTAAATCGCGGCCTTTTTTTGTCCTTATTTTCGGTTTTTCCTTATTCTTCGTTGATGTCCATGAGTCGCATGGCGGCTTTCCATGTTTCGAGATTCTGGAAAGCGTCTCGCTGGCCTCCGCCATAGCGGGCATGCGCAAATTCCTCGACAAGGGTTTCCCAGCCCTCTAGCTTGCCATCTTTCACGAGGGAGTCCAGGTTTACAGCGGCGGCGTCCAAGCCCAACTTGTCCTGGACATATTCCTTGCAGGCACCCTCGAGTTCCAGGAGCCATTCACGGCTATCCGCCACGTTTACGCGCTGTTTCAGCACGGCCATGCGCTCGCACAGGGCCTGCTCGGCCGCACTTTTCGCCGCTTCCGCGGCCCGTGCCGCCGCGCGACGCCTAGTGCGCCACAACCCGGCCAAAAGGACACACACGGCCACAACGGCTCCCACGGCCAACGGCAGCGGGTTAAACGGGGCATCCACGCGCACGGGCACGGATTCACTGCGCAAATCTATCGAGGAGCCCAAGGCGGTGGGGATTTCAAAGCGTAACGCCGGGATATTCAAGTTTCCCGTATCCTGCACCATCAGCTTATAGGTAAACGTAATCGAGGCGATCTCGGCGCCGTCCTTCACGGACCGCGCCGACTCCTGGGACATTCCCAACTGAGCAAGCCCCTTTGCCGTCGCAGAACTCACGGGAACCACGAGCAAGGAACTTCCCTGCACGCTCCAGCTGACGGTCACCTGGTAATCGAACGTGTCGCCCACGGTCAATTCGGGCACCGGCCCGGACGAAACCGAAATGCCCAGCTGCTCCGGGGAAGGGAGCACCTGTTCCGGCGCAAGGGAATCTACAGCGCCGTTTTCGATTAAAGAATCACTTTCCATAGCCAAGAATATACAAAAAGGCCGTCGGAAAACCCCGACGGCTAAAAAAGTTTTTCCAAATGGGGGGCTAATCCCAACAAATTAGAACGGTTTAATGAACTTGCCGTTCAACAGCTGGCTATACAACACGAGAAGGATGTCGGTGAAGTAGCTGGTCGAGGTATTGAACAACGTCTTAGTATTGAGTTCCGTCGTGCAAGCGTTCAGCCACGTGGAATTACCAGCAAGACCCGTCGCGCACCAGGCACCCTGCCACATTCCCGAAACGGTATTAGCAGTCATGTCGGCACCCAGGCTCAGGTTCCAGGAATAGCTCGTTCCCAAAGCGGTGCTTGTGACACTTCCGGCAGACTTTTCCACAATAAACTCGTTCAACTTGTTCAGGATAGCCGCAGCACGTGTATCCTGGAACCAGTAGTAATCCCATGCGATACGCCACGGGATACGCACGCTTTCCTTGTCGAAACGGTAATAGGTAGCGTCGGCAGAGCCATTCGGAGCCTTGACTGCAGTACCGGCTTCGTTGCTCCAGTCCGGGAATACACCCGTACCGCCCGCCTGGACCTTCGCCATGTACGTATACATCGCATCCAGCACAGCATTCCAGTTGTGAGCCGGGTCGACCATAGCAAACAGGCGCAGCGCCACAGGAGAGAAGTAGCTGAGGTTGTAGGTAATTTCGTACTTGGCGCTCTTGCCGTTCCACATCGGAGTGTTGCCCGACAAGATGAGATTATTGGCCTGATTGATTTCGGCTTTCCACAGGTCGTTGATAATGAGCAAGGCATCGGTCTTGTAAGCTTCGAGGCCGGTCTTGTAGTACATCAGGATCAAAGCAGTCGCTATATCCAAATCGGCATCCGTAGCGCTGGCATCGTCAACAATGTTGTACGAAAAGCTTTCGACAATCCACGGCATGAGATTGGTAGTCCCGTTGTACTTCCTGAATGCACGGTTATAGTTCCAGAGCTTAAAGAAGGTATCCGCATCGTTGGCGAAAAACGAAATGAGCATACCGTAACCAATGCCTTCCGACACCGTGCAGGCACGGGACTTCATCAACGGGACCGTAGCATCGTTCACGCTGCACTGGATCTTGTAGCCACCGTTTGTCTGAGCGGACCAAGCCACTCGGCTTGCAGGGAGATAATCAGCCGTGAATACCGCACTAAAATCGCCCGCAAGCGACGGATAAGTGGCGGCATCCGTCTCAGAGGATACGACATTAGCGCCCACAAAACCCACATACAGTTCGTCAGGCCTAACGGCGTTAATGGTCGATGCCAAAGCGGCATAACCGCCCGAAGGAGCAGCCACCGGATTGGAAGCCGATGACGGGAGCGGATCCACAGCACCGCCGCCACTACTCAACGGCGTGTTCGGGTCAGTATAAACAGGCGGCGTTGTACCAGGAGTATACGACGAAGTGGGATCGTTAACAGAGGAAGACTCGTCACCACAGGCGACCATCCCAAGAAGGGACACGCAGAGCAACGGATACAAGGCTTTCTTTGCGAACATAAAATACCTCATTTTCCTTAAAATATACATTATAAACTTTATCCTAGTCACCCTAGAACAGAAAAACGCTATTGAGCGTGACCCAACGCACCCCAGTGAAAAAGCCCTTCTAAAAGGAATAAAAAAAGGGAGCCGCACCGGCGACTCCCCCTTTTTCAGTTTCGTGAAAATTACTTCAGGACAATCTTGTTGCTGAAGTCAACAGACTTGCCAGAAACGCGGACCATGTAGACACCGGCGTCGACAGAGGAAAGGTCGAGCGAGGCGGCACCCTTCACGGAGCCCTTCTTGACAACGCGGCCCTGGAGGTTGATCACCTCGACGGTAGCGTCGGAAGAAATGCCAGAGAAGGAGAGCGTACGGCCGGAAACGAGGGCCTTCACACCAGCGGCAGCGCGGACACCCTTGATTGCACCGACGGCGTCATACGGAGGAGGAGGAACGGCGTGCGTGTTACAACCGCTTCCATAGGGACCGATTTCCATGATGTTGAAATCACCATCGAGACCGTCCTTGGCCTGAATCTTGAACTTGACGGAGACCAGGATTGCAGCAGCTTCAGGACCGGTAATCTTGTCACCAGTACCCCAACCAGCCTGGGCGAAGTCAGCCCACGGAATGTCCTTGACAGTACCTTCGGAGCTCTTGACCAGCTTGGAAATCGGGTTGTCGTACTTAAGGGCCTGATCCTTCTCGTCACCGAGACCCAATTCGAGCACGGGGGCCAGAGTGGACAAATAAGCGATACAGATTCCGCCCCAAGCAGTGGCGTCGCCAGGAACCGTAGTCTTATCGGTCTTGCTAACTTGACCGACAACGTTGAAGCCGATACCGATGAACGGGTCATAGCTCAGAGCAGCACCCGAAAGAACAACGTGTCCGCAAACGCCACTGCAGTATTCGATAACCGGCTGCAGGGAGTTGTCGTCATAGCCGTTGCCCTTAGCGACAGGCCACTGAACAGAGGAAAGGCCATCGTCAGCGCTGTCGTTGTAGTCAAACCAGTAACCCTCGGTCTCAGATTCGTTGCCGAGTTCAGTTTTAACCTGTTCGGTAGTGCCGTTCCACAGCTCAAAACCGAATGCAGCCGAAGCGGCCATCGCAAACACTGTGCTGTATAGAATTTTCTTGTTCATAATTCTCTCTCTTTGTTAAAGTGATGCCCCACATAATGGGGCTAGTTTTGGCGCTAATATATTCTATTTAAATAAAAAAGGCAAAGAAAATCCATTTTTTTAGCAAAAATTTACAATGTAGGGTCAAAACCTCCGAATTTGTAATTTGGAGCACATTTTTTTGCAGACGTACCAGACACCCTCCAAAACACCGGTGTGCGGAATATCACCACAACCCCGAATCGGGCATCTTTATGAGCCGGCCCTATCGCCGAAGTGCGCAAAGGAATTTATTTTTCCTTATCAAGGATTGCGGTTGAATCGGGAAACCCGTTTACGACCGTAACCATTTTTTTTCTAATATGGTGTATGCGATTGGGTCCAGGTAGCGTTATTTTGAAATAGCAGAAAACAGGAATACACTTATGAAAATGAAAAATGTCCTTCTATCCTTGGCGATGCTTGCGGCAGCCCCTGCCTTTGCAGGCGCGCTAGACTGCACACCCAAACGCGTCGGCCCAGTTTCCATATATGGGGCACTACACACCAGCGGCAACAAGATTATCGGCGCAAAGAACAACGAGCAGGCAATGCTTCGCGGCATGAGCCTGTTCTGGTCCGATGGTACCGGGCAGCCCTACTACAACAAGAACGTCATCGCCTGGGCCGCGGACAACCTCAAAATCGACGTATTCCGCTTCGCCCTCGGCATCCAGTACTACGATAGCGACGGAGGCACCAAGAACGCCCTTGCCACGGAAAGTTCCTACAAGGGTTCCCCGGACGCATACCTGGGCCTGGTAGACCAAATGGTCGCCGCCGCCATCGAAAGCGACGTCTATATCATTATCGACTGGCACAGCCACCGAGCCCACACGGAAACTTCGCTTGCGAAGACATTCTTCGAGACGGTTTCCAAGAAATACAAGGACGTCCCGAACGTCATCTATGAAATCTATAACGAGCCGGTCGACGGAAGCGGCGGCAACTGGAGCGCGGTCAAGAGCTATGCGAACACGATCTGCCCCATCATCCGCAACAGTACGCAGAACCTGATTATCGTGGGAACGCCTTCCTGGTCGCAAAATCCGCAGAACGGCGCCAACGACCCCGTGAACTCCACGAACATAGCCTATGTGCTGCACTTTTACGCGGGCACCCACTCCAAGGGCAGCTTCAGCGGCAGAATTGACCAGACTCTAAACGCAGGCTATCCGGTGTTCATCAGCGAATGGGGCACGACAAACGCCGACGGCGATGGCGAGCCGAACTCAAGCGCCACATCCGAATGGACAAGCTACATGGACCAGAAGATGATCCCCAACTGCAACTGGAGTCTGCGCCAGCTAACCAGCGCCATAGACAAGAAGAGCGAGAAATCCGCCATGTTCGCGGGCAATGTCGTATTGAACAATTTCAGTTCCCTGTCCGAGGCGGAATACACGGCCTCCGGAAAAATTGTGAAAGAATACCTCACGAAGAACGGACGTAACTGGGCTGACTCGCTTGTCAAGGGCAAAAACTCGGGCAATTGCGCGTTCAAGAGCGTCAGCGTCAAGCAGACCGAGAGTCAAATTACCAACGCCCTGAAATCCGGCTGTACCTACACGTCCAGCAACGATGCCGTCGTGTCCGTCTCCGGTTCGACGCTCGACGTTCACGATTACGGCTACGCCATCATCAAGGGCGACGACGGTTCCGAATCCGTCGTATCCGTCACGCAGGTTGCCGGGCAGTCCATTCCCTCATTCTCCGACGCCTCATGCGACTATGCCGGCAACTGCAAGAACGCGAAGGGTTCCAGCCAATCTCTGGACTATGACGACGACGGCAAGAATGAATACCTGCTGACCGTAGCAAACACGACTATCGAAGGAGCGACGTTCACGCTGAAATCCTTGAACCCGGAAATCGTGAATGTCAAGAACGCAACCTGCAAGATTGCCTCCTGTTCGGGTTCCATGCACAACAACAAGGTGTGGATGTTCGAACTGAACAGCTTCGGCGAAGCGAAAATAGTCGCGACTGCACCTGCCGTATCCGGCTACCGTGCGATGCAGGACACCATCACCTTCAAGTACACCAAGGCCAACAACAGAATAACCTCCAAATTCAGTGACTTGACACTCTCCCCGGGCGAAACGAGCAAGGAAGGAATCCTCCCCGACACGACGCTGATGGGAACCAAAATCACCTATACGTTTGACGGCGAGCCCACCTGCAAGTACTTATCCCGCAGCGGAACCAGCGTGGTCGCAGGAGACCAGAACGCGGTCATCACGATTACGGCAAACGTAGAGGAATCCGAGTTCTACAAGCCGATTGTTGCGTCCATGACCGTCACCATCGGAGACGCAACAACAGCCGTCAACCTGGCCGAACACCTGGCCTACCTAAACCAGGGCAACGAAGAGGACGACGCCATTCACTATTCCATGGTGACAAGCCATGGTCTGAAAGCCCAGATAACCGGCTCCACGCTCTCGTTCAGCACCGAAAGGGCAGGAATGGTCAAGCTGGATGTTTACGACGCCATCGGTAACCGCGTTATGAGACAGTCCGGCCGCTACGGCACCGGGACACACTCCGTCCAGCTGAGCAACCTTTCCAGCGGCTCCTACGTCGCCATCGTGCGTCAGGGAAGCCAGTCGGCAAGCGTCCGCTGGAACAAGCAGTAAAGGCCTCAGAAACGCGTTCCTGAGGCACCCTTGTGGGGAGCTAGGGGAAAGACCTAGAAGTTCCTAGAGTTCGCTAGAAGTCTTGAAATCTCAACAAAAAATCCGTTCCCCGAACAGGAACGGATTTTTTGTTAATTGCGTTTGTTACCGGAAGGATTACTTTTTCTTCTTGGGCTTGTAATCCATGTTCGGGCGGAGCTGCAGGCCGATGGTCACGAGGAGCGAAACGATCGGTTCGTGATGGTCCTGATCAAGCTCGTACACGGCAACGCCGCTGAAGCCTTCGCTCTTGACATCCTCGGCGACAGCCTTCACGGAAGGAATACCCATGAACACGATAGCTTCGGAATTGCTGACGGCCAGTTCGGACTTGGATTCCTCATCGAAGGTGACCTTGTAGTCGGGTTCGTCGAACTTGCCCATCAACTCGTTATAGCCGAGGTAGCCTTCGTTACCGCTACCGAATCCCTGGTGGGAAGAACCGTAACCCGTCGCACCCACGAAGGACTTGCCGTACAGGTAAATCACGGGGAGCAGCTTGTCCTTGTCGATACCCATGTCGCTCACCATGGAAAGCATCTCGTGAATCTTGGTGGCGCCCTGGTTCGGGACGAGCTCGGAAGTTTCTTCCGTCATCTGGTCCGGCATGAACACGTCAATGTAGGAGAGCTTGTTCATCGTCTCGGCGGAGTAGGCTTCCTGGGCCATGTACGGATACATGGATGAAGCCACGATCATGCCCGGCATATCACTTACCAGCGCATCGACCAGCTTCTTGTAGTCCTCGGCATCTTCGGCAGTGATGTTCTGCCAGTCAAGTTCGATACCGTCACCGCCGTTAGCGGAAAGCCAGCTCTTGATGTTGGAGACGAATGTCGGGAGAAGTTCCTCGGAAGACGCGATAGCCTTGAGGTTTCCCTCGGCCTCGTTACCACCCACGGAAACAACGAGCTTCACGCCGTTTTCCTTGGTGAACTTGACTAGGTCCTTGAAGTTCGGGGCATCGTTTTCGTCAACGAAGTTGAGCGAAGCATCCTCGCCGGGCATCAGGGACACGTAGTGAACATGCGTCACGGTATTGTAGCGGATGTCCTTCGGGTAGAACTGGGAATACTGGCTCCAATAAGGGAAGTACCCAACAATCTTGTCCGCGGCAGCCTGTGCCGACACGGCACAACCAAAGGCCAAAGCTAGAGCAACTATTTTCAGATTCATATAAATACCTCGCCTACTTTATTTCACGGGCAGTGCCGTTGTCATCGCAGTACAGTGATGTTGCAGGATATACGACCGGCTTAAGGATCGGGTCGACGGCCGGGTTCCCCAGTTCTTCCGCTTTGCAGCGGCGATAGGCCCAACCATGGCCCTTGCCGAAAGCAACGAACTGGAGAGCGGCAGCTTCCGTATCCGGAGTCAGTTTATTCAGCACGTCCAAGTCGTTTGTCGCCCCGTAGATATTGTACGGGTAAGTGTACGAAGTCACAGTAGCGTCAAGACCAGGCGGAATCGTGTCCACCTTGGCGACTTGATTAATCCCATCAGGGACACTCTTGATTCCCTTGCTGCTGACCGAGAGCGTGACCTCGTCTATCTCTATCGTCACCGATTCGGTCGCAGACGTGTCAAGCTTTCCATAAACCACAGTAATCAAATTTCCGGTAGAATCCTGTTCGAGGCTGTCGACATAGACGACCTGGGAACCCTTGACCGTACCAGCAGAATCCAGCGTATCCACTACAACCTGCGAAATCCTGAACACTGTATCGTCCTTGACCGTAGTTTCCAGCTTTTCGATCCAGAGACTGTCCCACGTTGTCTCGGCAAATCCCAAATAGCTCGGGCTGGTGAAGAACGTATGCAGCGAAGCCGTATCGGCAAAGAAGGCAATAGAGTCTTCCTTGACCTTGGTCGCATAAGTTTCGGCATCCATGGACGCTTTGAACTTAGCGTTTTCATCCTTCACGTAGTTAATCCTCTGCATGGTCAACAGCACCGGATGGAGTTCCAAGTAGACAGCGGCATCGAAATCATCCGGATAGTTTTCAGCCACAGCTTCGGCGTCGTTGACTTCCATAGAAGAACAAGCCGTAAGGGCAGCCGTTGCAATAATCATCAAGCCTTGGTATAATTTTTTCATTTTCAAGACTCCTTAGAAATTAACCGTTACGTCGGCGGAAGCGACAATTTTGCCCACGGAAAGCGTAGACTCAACCATAGCGCCGGTCGCATCCATAGATTTATAGGTAACATCGTTCTTCAGGTAGCCGCCCTGCAGGTCCAGATAAGAAGCCGGAGCGAGTTTCAGGCGGAAACCTTCGAGGGTAAGCAATTCCTTGCTCTTGGTTATAGTGGCAAGGCCGTCAGCAATGACGAAACCCGTTTTCCCGAATTCCTTGTTGAACATCTGCACGCTGCTCAAGAGCGAGATCGGGCCCCAGACTTCCAGGGTGGCACCACCCATGATGCGGTCTGCCTTGCGCTTGAGATTTGCACTTTCCTCGGAATGGTCGTAAGAACCCTGGAGCAGGAGCTTGCGGTCCAAAGCGAGCAGCTGACCGATATCGAAACCAAGGCCGGCAGCATAACGCGTGTACTTGTTTTCTTCGGTACCGACTTGGGGTACGCCAGCAGCATCGTAGGAAATCTTGATGCTGTTCGTCTGGGTCAACATGTCGAAACGGGCATTGAACGTAAGGATATCGTTCCAGTTCACGTCGACAGCAGCCTTGACACCCTTGCGGTCAGGCGTCGCATCGCCATAGGGCATCGCGAGACTAATCGTAGGATCGAGAGCGAACATTTCCGACTGGATCTCGCTGCGCTTCAAGATTGCAGCCGAGTAGCCGTTACGATAGAAATGGCCGTCCTTGTAGTTGTTGTAAAGGCGAGAATAGAGGTACTCGCTTTCGTCCTTCTTGGAAAGGGCGTTGGTGGACTGCGAAGTGATCAAGTTGGTCGCGTTCAGCGTCACGGCATTGTAGACATTGAAATAGAGGTTTTCCAGGCTGGAGGAACCGAAGTTTTCAATGATCAGGTTGTCGGAAATGCTCGAATACAGCGCATTCGAGTTCAGCACAACCGCACCGCCACGATAAGACGGGGTCGCGGCCATCTCGGACCAGAACTTTTCATCCGTCTGCAAGTAACGGACCTTCACATCGTACTCGACATTGGCAGCGGTACCGCGGACGAAGGGTTCCACGTAGAAGCTCTTGCCCTTGTCGTCGGCAAACTTTTCAGACTCGATGAAGGACGAATCCTGTTCCACCGCCTTGTAGTAGACGAAAGAGTCAGCAGGAGCCCTGGGATTCTGGCCCACCGCCAAGACGTAGTTCTTCACCTTCGTCTTTTTCTCGTAGTCGCGATCCATGTTCCAGTTCGACATGGCGAATTCGCCATTGAACCCGAATTCCAGCGGCAGGGTCGGCATCAGCGACTTGCTTGCGAAACCGAGTTCGGCATCAATGACAAGGTTGTTTTCGTAATAGATTGTGTCGCCAGGATCGGCAAAGTGAGCACGGCGAGTCAACTTACGATCGGAGACATTGTAGATGTCGCCGCCGACATGGATACCCATAAGGTCCACTCCCAGACGGGAAGCGAGGAGGTATCTGTCGGAGAAGTCGAAGTCGAAGAACACCTGGTCGCTCTTCTTGGCGATATTGCGCAAGCGAGCCCCGGTAATCTGCATGGCGACATTGTCCACGGCACCAATCCGGCCGCTGTTGTATTCAGCGTTCAGACCGTGCAGCAGGCGCCTGTCCGTCGTATCGAGATTGCGGCGGGCCAGAGCCTCGACCCTGTGGGAGGCGAGGATTTCCGGTTCCTGCAGGAAATCGGGCTGCGGGGTGGCGATGGTGAGCGGGGTGTACCCGACACGCATGTAACCGAGATTGAAGTTCAGGTGCTTGTTGAGAATGAGGCCGTCATACGAGAACCAGTGACCGATAACCGGGTTGTTGTTCACGTCGTAGGCACTCTGCCAGTCCTTGTGCAGGCGCATGCGGACATCGACGTGCGTCTCGGCACTCGGGTTTGCCCCGAAGCGCAAGTCGACATCGGTGAACGCCTGGTTTTCCTGCGTCGCGGAATTGTCAGCAAAATTGTCGGATTTCGCGATGGACGTCAGGCCACCGGCTTTCGCCGTACCGTTAACCCTCAAACCGAGAACGGCATCGTTCAAGGAATCCAGAGTTTCAAGCATGGACTTCTGCTGGGAGACAATGGAATCCTGCTCCTCTGCCATAGCGAGACCCGCCGAGAACAAGAAGGAGGATGCCAGCGCGATTGTTTTGATTTTCATATTGAAGTTCATCTTAGTTACCTCCCATTAAAATTCCACATTAATGGAAGCTTCAAAAAGCGTCTGAGTAAATTCATGCGTAAACTTCGAGGAGGCCGCATTTGCTTCGGCATAGTAATATGCCGGCAAGTTCATAGACTGATCCTTGGATTCCGTGTAGGTATTGTAAGTGTTACCATTCTTCACTTCCGAGGTGTAGGTTCCCGGAGCACCGCCCATAGTCAAGCTATAATCGTTCTTGACCATAATCTGGCCCACATTGACCGAGAGCCAGGCATGTTCTTCCATGGCGTAGTCCAGA
The DNA here is from genome assembly GCA_017649565.1 of Fibrobacter sp. Classification (GTDB taxonomy): domain Bacteria; phylum Fibrobacterota; class Fibrobacteria; order Fibrobacterales; family Fibrobacteraceae; genus Fibrobacter. The sequence continues at coordinate 11,111 of JAGCGO010000019.1, forward strand.
CCGACCATCCACTGTTTCTGCGAACCCTTCAGGATCGGGTTCTTTTTCTTTTTGACATTGGGGTAAGTCAGGGTTGCATCCAGGGCGGCCTGGTTGTCGTTGATTTCCGACTGGATCATCTGGAAACCGGCAGTGAAGCCCAAGCGCGGCAGGTACTGCAGGTAGAGTCCGGCATTGATGAAGTTGCTCTTGAATTCTGCCGTACCGCTGCCCAGGGCAGGATCGTAATCGAGGGAACGCTGAGAATGCTTGTAGGACCCAGAAATTTCAAGCGGACGCTGGAAACCAACCGTCTTGAAGATATCCCACTTGGCACCACCACCATATTCCATATACTTGGCGGCCTTGAAACCATCCAAAGCCTTGACCTGGTTGAAGGTACTGAACATACCTTGAAGCTCGGCCAGTTCCTTCCAGTTTGCAGTCAGGACCGCGCGGGCACCCATACGGTTCGACGTAGCAAGACCATTCGGGAGAGAAAGCTGAATGTTCGGATCTGCGAACTTCTCGAGCAATGCCAGCTGGGCATGCGTATAGACGTTCGTCGTCCAGGAGTTCTTGTTGTACGGAGCGATGTTGTAGCTTTCCGTCTGACCACCCTGAGTCTTCTTGTCATCCGTACCCAAGGTCGTCGCCACAGGAGCGAATTTCGGGGAGTAGTTGTAGAGAGCGTCGAATGTGCTGTACAGCGGAGCGTTCACGCCGAAGCGGACTTGGTTGTAGTCCACGTCGGAATTCATGATTCGCTGGGCAAAGAAGTTGGAGGACTGAGCCAGGTTGTTGTACCAGCCGCTGTCGTTACGGACGAAGTCCACGGTAGTAACCACACCAAAGCTGTTTTCGACCTTGTAGCCGATATTCGCCGTTACGAGGACGCCCAAGCCCTTCTCGGTTTCTTCCTTGGTCTTGATGGCACCGGTAGCAGCATCAACGCTGCCAATCTTGTCCACCTTATCCAAGGACAGGGCACCTTCACCCACAAGGTCGGCCACCAGGGTCTTGGACCCGAGAAGACCGGCAATGTCTCCACCGAGGCGACCGCTCGCGATGAACGTCCTTTGTGCAGACGTGTCATACGGGTTGACATCGCCACGTTCGTAGGGCTGGTCAAGCAGATACCCGTTGTCCTCATCGTAGGGATGCCTGTAGGCATTGTGTGCGTAAGTGTTCTTGTTATCGAAGATGTACATCGGCGTGGCGCCGACATAGAGGTTGCGATTCAACGGAAGGAGTTCGAAGTTTCCTGCGGCCAACCACTTGTCCATGTTGGACGCCTGGGTTGAACCGGCAAACATGCCGTTCGGCATGATGTTACCCTCGGCACCGCTGAAGTCCAGGACGGATGTGCGGTTCACGCGGGCAAACAAGGCTTCGGCACGAACTTCGCCGATTGTCTCGCTCAGGTTTGTACGGAACTGGAGGTTAACACCCTGCAGGTTACGCTGATTGCCTTCGATCTGCTGTTCCTTCTGCGCCATGTAGCGCTTGCGGGCGAACACCGTCGGTTCGTACATGATGTCGATGCCCGGCAAGAAGAGAGTCAGCGGAGAATACTGCTGGCGGAAGTCACCCACAATCCAGTAGAACGACTGTCCGACATTGCCTTCGACATTAATCCAGGCAACCGTCAGCGTCTTTGCCGCAGAGGCGAAGTATTCCTGCATGCCGCCACCGAGGCGAAGCATCACGTTGGCGCGAACCTCTTCGTAGGGGCGGAAACGGAAATCGATATCGGCAGTGACGAACTCGTTGCGTTCCTCGGTCGGCTGCTTGATCGAGCGAGCCGGCAGATCCTGGTCCGTATCGAACGAAGAACGTTGGGCGACAGCCCTGATGGCACCGCCTATTTCAAAACCACGCTTGGCATTAATGGAATCGGCCTTGCTTTCCAGCAGATCCTTATTCGCATTGACCGGGTTAGCCAGGACAGCCACCGAAGCGGCAAGAAGAGTGAACAAAGTTCTTTTCATTTTCATATTCATCTTTAGCACCCTCCGTTAGAACCACGCCTTGGTTTCGGCGGAAATGTAATGGGAATGCCAGTCGTTTACAGAAACCGTCTCGTCGGTATGGGTCATATACTTGTAACGGACATGCAGACCGACGCGGTCGGCGAAGTCCCAGTCGAAGCCAAGACCCATGGCAGTCTCCATAAAGTTGATGGGAGCCTTCCTGTACAGGAACGTATTCACCTGCGACTTGTAATCGGAAGTCTGCCCCACAGTCGAGGTCATCTCTTCTGCTATGTAGGCCTTGTCGGAACGGAAGGTTTCGAGACCGAGGATACCCACCATGTGGAACTTGGTGGTGATAGCGATGGTCGGTTCGAACTGTCCGTAGAAGGAAACAAGCAACATGTCCTTCTGCTTTTCGCTGACTGCAATCGGAGCAATCGTGCTCGACACACCGGAAAGAGCAACCAAGGCAGTCATCATGATATTGCGGTCGGTACCAAACCAGTGACCGATATCGTAACCACCCATGAAGGAGAAGTAGGATTCCCACTTGGCGTGCATGGGCACTTCCTGGTCGGCAATCTGGCCTGCATTGTCGTAGGCGGCGAAGGATTCCCAGAGTTCCCAGGTTCCACCATAGAGACCGCCACGCTGGCGATACTGCTTGACACCGTCGGCAGAGCCCATCTCGATGCCGGCACGGTTTTTATAACCTGTACCGCTGTAGTTACCGGAGTCAGCAACGAAGAGCGGCTTGTGCTTGGTCCAGGAGTTCGAGCTTTCCCACATGTTGCGGCCGTTCAAGCGATAGTTGAACACGACGACGTCCTGGCCTTCCACGACCTGGCGATGCAGACCGTATTGCAGGTCGAAGTAGCCGCGGTTGAAGGTCGGTTCCAACTTGAGGTTAACACCTGTCAAGTTGGCAGAATAGCGGAGAGAACCGCCGTTCAGATAGGCTTCGTCCTTGCGCCAGCCCGGGAAGCGGGAGGGGTTCGTAATAGCATACGGAGAATAGAAGTTCTGGGAGAAATAGGCAGCTTCGACAGTGAGCGGCCAGCCCTCGATGTACTTGCTCTGGGCCTTCACGTACACACCCACCTCAGGTTTGCTCCACTTGTCCTTGACAGCGTCACTCGAGAAACCGGAGCTCGGGTCCTTGTCGCTGAAGCCCTTCGTTTCCGTAGAACGGTAGAAGACCGAGGAGTCCACCATGTTCAAGGCTGCATCGGCCATCAAGAACAGTTTCGGAGTGAGGTTGCCCTTAACGTCAAAAGAACCGACATGGTTGTTGAGGAGCACCGGGGCGCCGAATTCGGAGGCAAGCCACTGCCTGCTGAATTCCGGTTCGTAAACCGTACCGTCGTCATAGATGACACCCAAGTAGTTGAGGCCGAACGTAAGGTTGTCGGCGATCTTTTCCTTGGCGACACGGCCGTGATAGACATTACCGCGCAAGTCATAGGTACCGATCATTTCAAGTTCGCCCGGCTGACCGCCATACATACGCAGACCGTCGCGGGTCGCCATGTCGGCATCCATCGGCTGGGACACAAGGAACTGGGCCTTCATGTTAGCGGGCAACTGGTAGACGTTACCGAAGACACCACCGAACGAGCGGTTGGTCCAGAACGCGCGGCCACCTTCCTTAACAGGCTTGAAGGACTTTTCCTTATAGTAGGTACTGACAGTCTTTTCGTCTTCGTAAAGTTCGTACTGCCAGGAGAAGCGGGCCATGGTTTCGCGTTCCCACATGGTAAGCGGGGAGGCGTTTGCCCAGATAACACCGCCAGCCGTGACGTAGGCACCAAAGACGCCGGCACGGATATCCACGCCCACGTTGAATTCTTCGTTCAGCGTGGAGGAATAGTAGTCCGTCGAGTGGTCATATATCACGCGCTCGTCGTTCGACGGAGCGTTCGTCGGATTCTTCGCCAGGTTGTTCGTGTACGTACCGGTCATGTCGAACGGGAACGACAGGTTCGTGAACAACGTGATGTAGGAGTTCGGCATGGCGACCACGTTCACGTTGAGCGTAGCATCCACTGCCGTCCTAGCACGGTCATCCTTGACCCAGGGGCTCGGTTCGGTGTACTGGAAATTCTTCAGGCGGAAAGCCATGTAGCCGGAAACGGCCAGCGGCAAATCGTCCTTGCCGAGCAAAGTAGACTCCATGTTGTTGGACATGGTGTCCAACGACGCGTGAAGGGAGTCAAGTTGCAACTGCGGAGGAAGCGCCCACGCCGCGCCGAGGCAAGAAGCGAGTAAAACACTAGATACTGATTTGCGCATAAAATCCTCTTAAATCTCGTTGCGGAACGGATAGTAGGCCGGGCCTTCGTACGGCTTGCCATGCTTCTTGATTACGATATCGTCTATCCAGACCTTGAAGGATTCGTTTTCATCCTTACGGACTTCAAGACGGAAACCCTTGAACTTGTCCCAAGCGAACGGGAGCATCACTTCGCGCGTATTCTTGGCATCCCAGTAGACACCGGTATTGCCGAACAGTTTCAGCGGGATGCTGAAGTGCTTCCACTCCGTGGTAATTTCGCCGAGGCTCTTTGAACGGAGCTTGACCTGCAGGGACTCGCCGCCACTCTTCACGCCATCGTCGACAAGCACGAACAGGGCGTTTTCGCCGCCCTTGGCACCCTTGATCCAGAATTCCAGGACGCCTTCTTCGAGATACGGAGTCAAGTCGACGGAACCGGCAATACAAATAGCAACGCCGGAATAGTCGCTAGCGATAAGTTCGATTTCCATGGAAAGAGCGCCTTCCATGGCATACTTGTCCGTGAGAACCGGTTCGGGGTTTTCGCGGGGATACTGGTAAGTGTATCCACCACCGCGCGGAATAGCTTCACGCATAACCACCGTGACAACTTCCTTATCGGGACGGAAGGGCTTCGCGGGTTTCGTCACGAAGCGGGACTGGTCACGGTCACGATAATCGCTGAACCCGTAACCTGCAAAAGAAGAAGAGGCTAGGACCAGTGCAGCCAAGGCACCCGTCCAGACGGCTTTTTTCAAATTTCCATTCATATAGGTACAAATCTCCATATTCGGATTGGCTACAATATAGCTTGTTTTTTCGCCATTTGATTTCGCGGTGCAGAAAAATGTGACGGATTTACAGAAGCGTAAAGCGCTTAACAGCTGATTTTTATGGCCCAAATCATGGTTACTTACGTAAACACTTTATTTTGACGAATTTGCTCCGTATGCATTTTAATTTAAGTATTTTTACAAAGGGACCTAACGGAGGATTTTCCATGAAAAAAAGTTTACTTTTCCTTTTTGCGATTTCAGCTATTGTCGGCCTGTCGACGAGTCTCGTCGCATGCGACAACAGCAGTGCGCCTCCCGCAGCTCCCTCGTCCGACCCGTCCGAAGAAAATCAGGGCAGGAAGGTCGTTCCCGTGGACTATTCGGCTGGCCGCGCCATGAACGCACGCCTGGGCAAAGGCATTAACCTGGGCAACTCCTGGGATTCCGACGGCAAGAACTGCAAGGACGACAATTGCTGGAGCAACCCCATCGAAGACGGGGATTTCAAGATCATCAAGGATGCAGGATTCAACTCCATCCGACTTCCCGTGCGCTGGCAAAGATACTCCAACTACGAGACACACACCGTCGATCCGGATATTCTCGCCGGCGTCAAGGAAGACGTCACGCTCGCCATCGAGCAGGGTCTTGTCGTGCTACTCGATTTCCACCACTATGTAGAGCTGAACACGCTCGGCGGCGGCGCACATCGCGGCACCGGCGATTCCGTGGCCCTTTTCCAGGCAGAAAAAGAACATTTTGTCGGCCTGTGGACTCAAATCGCCACGGAATTTGACAAGTTCCCCGACTCCATGATCGTTTTCGACATTCTCAACGAGCCGACAATCCCTGACACGGCGCTAGTCAACGACGTTCTCCTCAGCGCCTACAGCGCCATCCGAGCCGTAACAAAGAACAAGACCATCATGTTCGAATCCAACAATGCGGCAAAATTCGAGCGGCTGGGCGTCCTCAACCTCCCCCCGGACGGCAACATCATCTATAGCGGGCACTACTACGAGCCTTACACTTTCAGCCACCAAGGGCACAGTTCCGCTTGTCAGGGCGACGCCGCATATAGCAACACGGCTAGCGACGACTTTAAATCTTTCGCCAGGATGGGCATGCAGCTCTACCCGGACATTAACGGCAAAGATTTCATTCCCATGAACATGGGCGAATTCGGAATCTCTGGGCGCACCAACTGGCAATGCGGGGAAAATGCCCCCAGCGATGCGAAGAAGGCCCAATGGGCCAAGGAATCCGTGGCGGCAGCAAGGCAATTCAACATGTCGTTCCACTACTGGGGATTTACCTTTGTCGGCGGATTCGAAGCATACGACCGCCGAAGCGGCTCATGGTACGCGGGATTCCCGGGAGCACTGATCAACTAGGACAACCTACCGAAAATCAGGGCCGGATCAAGGTCCCTGACCAATGAGAATCGAAGAAGGTCTGGAACAGAGGTTCCGGGCCTTTTTTCAATTCCTCGACCACCTCGGCAATCGGGCGACCGCTCCGGTACAGGGCATGGTAGGCCCGAGAAAGCGCATCGACGCGCGAAGCGGGGAATTCGTTTGTATGCAACTTGAGAGCATGCAGGTTCAGTCCACCCCACTTAGGCGGAATCCCAAAAGCCCTGCTTGCCGGGGGAACATCCCGGTCCACCTTGAGCGTCCCGCCAACAAAGGCGTAGGCGCCGACCTGGTTACGCTGCTGGACCCCGGTCACGCCACCGAGCGTGGCATATTCGCCAATACGGACATGGCCGCCGAGCTGGCAGCCGTTGGAAATGACCGCATGTTCCCCAATCTCGCAATCGTGGCCCACGTGGGCATACGCCATGACCAGTACATTGGCAGCAATACGGGTGCAACCACCCCCCTGCACCGTACCCCGGTTGATTGTACAATACTCGCGGACAATGCAGTTTTCGCCAATTTCCAGGCGGGTCGGTTCACCGGAATACTTGAGGTCCTGCGGAGGAGCTCCGAGAACGGCCCCGTCGTACACATGCGTATTCGCAGAAATCGACACGCCGCCATACACGCGCACACGGCTTTCGAGAACCACGCCCGGACCGATTTCCGCCCCCTCGTCCACTAGGCACCACGGGCCAACAGAAGCAGTTTCGTGAACTTTGGCTTGCGGGTGGACAAATGCGGAAGGATGGATCATGCAATAAAAATAGTAATTAGTGGGTAGGGTTTACTATATTTCGGCGCATGGGTGACATTATCATCGCATGCCTTACGTCGCTGTACGTACTCCTGTTCCTATTCTTTATAATAGGGCTTGTCCGTACGCACCGTTACAAAGGTCCGAAGGCGACCCCGAGCGTCAGCGTCGTCATCCCCATGAGGAACGAAGAGGAATTTGCGCAGCGGACCCTCGAAGCCCTCGACCAGCAGGACTATGCCGGGGAATGGGAAGTCATCTGCGTCAACGACCGCTCGACGGACTCGACCCTGGAAATCCTCGAGAAGTTCGCCGCCACACACCCACGTTTCCGCATACTCAGCCTCTCGGCCGACCTGCCGCAGATTGCAAGCCCCAAGAAGCGCGCCCTCGAAAGCGCTTTCAAGATCGCAAAATACGACGTGCTCCTGACGATGGACGCCGACTGCATCCCACGCAAGAGCTGGATTACCGCCATGGCGGGCCGTTTCGTGGACGGGGTCAGCATCGTGCAGGGACCCAAGCAGAACAACGGAAGCCGAACGGCCCCCCACCTTTACCAGAAACTCGAGACCCTCGGCTATACCGCCATGGAAGCGGCCGGGTTCAGCCTCGGCCGCCCGATTGTCGCGTCGGCCGCATGCCTTGCCTACAAGAAGGATCTGTTCTTCAAAGTCGGCGGATTCGGCGACCTCATCAACCTCTCCAGTGGCGATGACGACATGCTCATCCACAAGATGATGAAAATCCCGGGAACGAAGGTCTGCTACAACCTGGATCGCGACGCGGTCGTCGAGACAGCCCCGGTGCACACCTGGAAACAGCTGTTCAACCAGCGAGCCCGCTGGAGCAGCAACGGCACCAACTACGAGAGCAAGGCCTACGTCCTGCTCCTCACGATGATCTACACGTATTACATCTGGCTGTTCGCAAGCCCGTGGTGCGTGGCCTTCCTCGACTGTCCCTGGCAATGGTGTGCATTCGCCATCGCGCCAAAGATCATCATCGACTTCATTTTCCTTTCCATCGCCGCATGGAAGCTCCACAGCAAGCGTCACATGCTGTTCTTTATACCCACGGAAATCATCCAGATTCCGATGATTGTCTTCGCGGTCCCCGCGGGCATCACGGGAATGTTCCGCTGGAAATAACGACGCTTACCTATTTCCCTTTACAGTCCCGAGCGATATGATATTAAAATTGCCCGACGAGCCATCCTTAGCCTGTATCTTGAATATGACCCTGGCTAACTGCGTGGCAGCCTGTTCGCCAGTAATTTTGGGTCCCCGGCCCCATCCGGCTTGTGAAAAATCGCTCCACAAAAAGCACTTGGCGGTTCCATCAATGCTTTTAGGCAACTGGACCTTAGGCAAGTCATATTCCACCTCCCTATTGACCGAGTCGCCAAGATCCAGAAACAGCATAATACTTACGGTCGCTGAATACTGAACACAAATACCTTCCCAGTTCGAAACATCCACCGCGATATCCTTTCCCGCAGAATCAAGCCCAACCATGAAAAAACCGACCTGTACATACGGGTCATATGAAAGTTTCGACCCTTCCAACCGGAACTCGCCACACAAGCCTATGCAATATTCAATTATTGGATCCAAAGAAGCGGCGTCATATTCCGTTCCGGGAGGCACCGGCCAAACAATACCTGATTCTCCACCGTCAATGGAATCCGTCTCCACAAACCATAAGCCGAGATCTCTATTACGCCACCATTCATCCGCATAAACATCCGTATTCACAGTATAGAAATCTCCATTCCACAAATCATGAAATAAGATATTCCCAAAAGTGACGGGGATATCGGAGCAACAATCCTTATAAGAAGAACTTGAGGAGGATCTCACGGTCCCACTTGTACTACTGGAAGAAAGCGCCGGTTCTATACTGATTTCCGGATCATCAAAAGACCCAGAATTCTTTTCGACAGAGGACGAACTGCGTGTCGCAGCCGATTTTTTCGAACTAGAGGAAGGTTCATCCCATTCATCAGAATCGTCGTCCCAGTCATCCGAATCATCATAAAAATCTTCATCCGGATCAAAGTCCTCATCCCACTCATCAGGATCGGAGGTTTCCTCATCCCAGGAGCTCGAGGACGAACGGAGCCTCGCATCGGCATCGTCCAAGTCCTCTTTGCCATCCTTATCATTCAGGAACGCCCGAAAAATATTTTCACTCGAAGACACATCCACGCTCTTGTCATCCGAGCATGCCCAAAACGCAAGCAAGCCACACAAAAAAAGGAGTTTCTTTTTCATATTTAGCCTCCAAGCCATTTTTGTCTACTAGCGATGCCCTCCCGGGAATCAGTAATTCTTGACGCAGCGGAGGGATCCGCCTTCGTTCTTGTATCCGGAATCGAAGTACAGCATGTCGTCGCTCAGCGTCCAGTGGTAGGCATCGTAGTTGTTGCCAATCCCTTCGTCGGCGCTCCAGTACCTGGCTGCAGTACCCAGGCCCTCGTAGTTGCTGATCATGTCGCGACTGCCGCTCGGGATGGCGGCAAAGCCCGAAGTGTTTTCGCCGTTGGGAGTCGTGTCCCCGTCCTCGGTTTCCCAGCCGGAAGCCGCCTTGAGCGCCTTGCCCACCTTTTTCCATGCACAGACATCGGCCTCGTTGCAGGTATCCTGCTCGGCCTCGACCGCCTTGGCCAGGGATTGCCATTCCGCATTCGTCGGCACATGCCAACCCGTGGGGCAAATGCCCTGGTGGTTCTTCTTGAGCTTGGAGGAATAGCGTTCGGCCTTGAACTTGTCGGGGATGTTCATCGCGCCAAGCCAGGTGTACAGGCGCCCGTTAGTCTTGCAAAGGGTAAACCGGTCGTCGTAGCAGAACGACTGGGGCGTAGCGTAGTTCAGGTTTTCGGCCATCCAGACCTGGTCACCGATACGGACGGTCTTGTAGACTTTCCCGTCGCGGGTATCCTTCAACTCTTCGGGCGCAGGTTCCGGAGCTGCGGTTTTCGGTGCGGCAAGCGCAACGCCTGTCGCGAGGCAAAGCAAGAAAAGGGCCGAGTACTTCATGTCAATAAAGATAAGTTAATTTCTTTCGCCCAGGCAAGCGCATCCGAAATATTTTTGATTTCGCCATCCAGCTGCAGCTCAAAGCTCTTCTTGATGACCGTCCCCATCTCTTTTCCGGGCTTCATGCCCATATCCATGAGCATCTTGCCGGTAAGGTAGGGCTGCGGGGCATCGTCGTACACGCCAATTTCGCGGGCGGATGCGGCCAGGGCATCGGCAAAAGCGGGATTCCGGAACAGGGATTCTGGGGTCGACTTGACGAGCAAGCAAAGCAGCTTGAGCCCGCCGAGGCGGACGGAAAGGCGGCGGAGTTCCGGGGCCAACGGGACAGTCTCGAAATCGAGCCCACCGTAGCACGTGAGAAGTTCCGGGACTTTTTTCAGCAGGTGGATTTCGTTCGTGATGCGGGTCAGGAACTTTTCGGCAACCGACTTTACACCCCCCGGGGCGATACAGGCGAGCGCATTCCCCGAAAGCAGGGCGGCAAACGCCAGCTCGGAGCATTCGTCCCCGCTCAGTGCAGACGGGTTTTCGCGCAGGACGGCTGTACGGACATCTGCCATGCGGTCCATCAGGTTCCCGAGAACATCCCAGGACCCTGCAAAGGGAACAACTTCCGGGAAGAACCCGTCCAGGCCGACATCTAGGAAGGCCCTCAGGCCCATGGAGGGCTTGCCCGGCTTCAGCAGCCATTTCTTGAATTCCTCGAACAGGCGCTCCACGGAAAGGTCGGCCAAGGAGAGCGAACGGCACAGTTCCGCCGTTTCCGGGGCAAGAAGCAGGGAAAACCGGCTCGCGAACTGCACACCGCGCAGGACGCGAAGGGAATCCTCGCCAAAAGCGGCCCCGACATGGCGCAGGCGCCCGGCCTTCAAGTCATCGATGCCGCCGTAGGGGTCGCACAAGGTAAGGTCCGGCAGTTCCATGCCCATCGCATTGATGGTAAAGTCCCTGCGGTAGGCGGCCTCCTTGAACGAAAGTTTCGCATTCGTCTCGACGACAAAACCGCGATGGCCGTACCCGACCTTGCTTTCCGTCCGCGGGAATGAGAAGTCCAGAGATTCGCCCTTCATCGCAAGGTGGATAACGCCGAAGGCACGCCCCACCAAGTTCGTCTTCCCGTACTTCTTGAGAATCGGCACAAGCTCGTCCTGGCCGATATCGTAGACCTCGATATCGTAGTCTCGGCAGTCCCGGCCCAAGAGGGCGTCACGGACCCACCCGCCGACAAGGAACGCACGACCGCCCGCCTCGCGTATGTCGCGGACGATATGCAGAAGCCGTCCCGGCAGCTCCGGGGTATACGTTTCGCCGGAAAGGGTCGTGATGGTGGCCATAGGATCCCTTGTTAGTGAATGAGGATAAACTTGCCCTTCTTGTTTTTCCCAGAAGAACTCTTGACTACGTACCAGTAAACTCCGGGTGCCGCCACATTGCCCCGCTTCGAAACGCCGTCCCAATCCACGGAACCGCCCTTCGTCTCATTTTCGTTGAAGGAACGTATCAGATGGCCCGCGCGATTGTATATGGAGACAACGGCATTCGCACCGACATTGTCAATGGTGATATGGGAATGTTCTCCCAGACGGAACGGGTTCGGGTAGGCAATGAGGTCATGCTTGGTAGAATCCTTTTTCGACACCGAGACATCGCGCAGGTCCCCGCGCTTATACATGGTCAGGCCCCTAGCGTGCGAGAACCAAGCCTCGCCACGAGCCGCATCGATTGCAATGTCGAGCACTTCGTCGGAGAGCAGTCCTGTCTTGGCAGTAAAATGCTTTGCGGTCAGTGTGTCCTGCGTGACACCCTTGCGGGTCAGGCGGTACACCCCCTGGCTCGTCGTGCCGACCCAGAGATTTCCCAGGACGTCAAACTCAAGGGACGTGTACTCGGAGCCGATAACACCTTTCATGACATGTGGAGGCCTGATGGTATCCTTGTCCGTATTCCCCGCATCCCAGTATCCAATCTGGTCCTTCGTCACTAGCCACAGATAGTCGCCCTTCTCGTCGTAGGCCATGTCGACAGGGGAATCCTTGAACGCCGAAGGAATGGTCTTGTGGCTGAGAACATCGATACGCCCGCCGCGCTTTGCCGGATCCGCGATAAGGAAGACTTCAACTTCGCCTTCCGCCTCAAAGGATGCCGCCTGGCGGCCGGCCACCATCACGATCCAACCGGAATCGGTTGCCACTGCGGAAATCGGGCCCGTAAAATCGTTGGTACCGGCGTGATTGTAACAGCTGAATTCGCCATCCTTCGTCACGTAAATCAGGTCAAAGCCACCCGTCGTCGACGCCGTCGTCAAGAACCCGGACGAATCCGGGGCAACAGTCGTTCCCGCCGTAACCACGAAATTCTTGTTTTCCGGCCTATTATCTATTTCATTATAGCAGCGGTTCTTATCCGTAGCGGTACTCTTGATGAGTTCGTGACCGAACTTGGAGTATAGGTAGAAACCACTGCCCCACAAGTGGTAAAAGACGATATCGGGAGGAAGGAAGGCAAGCACCTTCATCCTGTTGGACAGGGCGCTCACGTCGTTTGCGTGCCCTTCATCGGCAAAGGCCCTATACTGCCAGACATTGTCCACCGTATGGGAAATTCGTCCTTCAAGCGATGCAGCGATGACTCCACCCCCTGCCTTCGGACGCACCTCGTAACTTCCGTCCAGGGTAAAATTGCTGATTTCCGAATAGTCGATGAACGACTTCTTCTTGGTATCATACCCGACGACAAAATATTCGCCGACCAGGAACGCGTAGGTATTGCTCAGACCAACCCAGTAAACGCGACTTACGCCTTTGTCATCGTAAAGGATGTTGTCCGACAGCGGAGTCCCCTCCACCATGATTTCCGTGGAATCCCTTCCCGACGAAGTCAGCCTGCCTTTCTTGTCCCATTCCCACTGGCCCTTGACAGGGTATGTCTTCAAGGAATCGCCCTTCCAGGCAATAGTGCGGATTTCTTCGCCTTTCCGTTCGACGCTCCAGGTTTCGGGATCGACAAGATTAATTTCTTTTTCCATGTGCTCCCAGTCAATGTAACGCTTGTACAAGGTTTTCTCGACAGAGACATAGAGCGTATCGTTGTGGACACTCAGCGCCTGCACCGGAGTCGCAAGCAGGGAATTCTTGCCAACCTTATTGATTGTCAAGACAGAACGTTTCGCAAGGACATCGAAAAAGGCAAGACGGTCCTCGAACGCGAGAACAAGGAACTTCTTGTAGCCGACAGCCATATCCTGGATAAGGCGGACCCCATTCGAGACGAAGGAGCGGTTGATGACATTCCAGTTAGCGGTCTCAATATCCCATCCAGCAATCAGGCCGTACTCGGAAACGGCAAAAATGCCCTCTTTGCACAGGGTCAGCGCATAGAACGACGACGTTTCCAATCCGGTCACCGTAGAAAAGAGAACATCGAGATCTGGAGTGAGGTACCGGATACCCGAAGCGGTCGCCAGCAGAACGCCGTCACCATAGGTGATATAGGAACGCACCGGATAGGGACGCCCAAAATTCCGCCACAGGTCTTCCGCAAACGAAGACACGGACAATGCCAGGAGCAGGATAATAGATGCTATAGTCTTCACGAACCAAAATTACGAAATTTTGCCCTCGCAAAAAAGCGCACCCCCGCAAAAAGGGCCGGCATATTCGCCCAATTCAGCCTAGTTAATCCAGGAGGGCGGGATATCCGAAAGATTCGCGGCTTTCCTCATTTTTTCCTTGGCTTTCGTCTTGGTCTTTGCGACCTTGTTGGGCGAAAGTCCAAGCGACGCGCAGACCTCCCTGGACACGATTCCCTGAATGGACGTAAGGTCGAGAATGCGCTTTTCCATAGGAGAAAGCACACTCGACAATCGGTCAAAACAGGTCTTGCTGACATCGTCGATTCCAAGGACATAGTTCGAGACTATCCTTTCGTCAACGCGGGCGCTATAAACACCCGGCTTCTCCATCAAGTGGGAGAATGGAGTCTCCCTGATCCGTCGGCGTTTCTGCTCTATATAGGTATTGATCAGCACGCTGTGCACATACGACATGATGGATTGCGGGCTCTCAATGTTATGGATATTCTTGACGAGCCTATAAAGCGTCATCTGACACAGATCTTCCGCTTCGGCCGTCATGCCGCAAAGCCTATAACATTCCGCCTTTATCTTCTTTACCAGCGACAATGCCATTCCTTGTTCCCCCAATGGCGCGGCTTTCCACAAATTCAGTATCACGAAAAAAGCATAACATTCGCAAACAGCAGAGTACAGCGTCAAAGAACAAATATGGTCCATATTTGTCTTAAGACTTATTCTCGCCGATGTCAGGTTGTTGCTATTTTCAAGAACAAAAATTCCTGGAAGCGCCCCAATTCGTTGTCCATAAATCAATAGCGCCTAGCAAATTTTTATATTTTCTAATGCGCCCACATCCCGCGAAAAATATATGAAAAAAATCATGATTACGTCGGATAATATATTGTTACGAAAGCCAAAGTTGCATATTTGGAATCTTTTGGCCGTTTGCCTTTTTTTATTTAACATTTGCCACGCAGAAGAATTCAACATGAACAATATGCCCCCTCCGGACATGTACATGAACTATTCTGCCGGAGCAGTGCAAAAAGGCTCGAGCGTCACCGTCACCATTACAATTCCTGTAAACTGGCACGTGAACGCGAACATCGCCGCCGACGAATTCCTCAAGCCGTCATCCATCGAGATTGCCGCCATGGGCATAAAGTTCGGAGAGCCCAAGTGGCCCGAGCCCATCAAGGAGTACAGCGAGGCGCTCGACCTCGAGAACCTCGTGTTCAAGGGAGAATTCCAGGTCGTGCTCCCCGTGGACAGCGTCGAAGCCGACTACGATACGCTCACCACCAATGTGACATTCCATTACCAGGCCTGCGACAACTCCATCTGCCTTGCGCCCTCGAAAAAGACCATCAAGATTGGTGAACGCGGAATCAACGGTTTGGGCGGCAGCTTAAAAAAAAACGGAAATGAAGAAGCGGTAGCGCAGGGCGACGGCGGGAACGCCGACATGTCGCTCCTCGTGCTGCTCCTGTTCGCCTTCCTCGGCGGAATCATCCTGAACCTGATGCCGTGCGTATTGCCGGTACTTTCGCTCAAGCTGTTCAGCCTCATCAAGCAGGCCGGCGAAAGCCGCGGACGGCTCCTCACCCTGGGAGGAGCCACGACGGCGGGCATCCTCGCAAGCTTCTGGATTCTGGCCGCCGTCGTCGCCGCCGTCAAGGCCGGCGGCGGGTCCGCCGGCTGGGGCATGCAGTTCCAGAGTGCAGGCTTCATCGCCTTCATGACCGTCATCCTGACCGCATTCGCCATGAGTTTCTTCGGCGTGTTCGAAATTTGGCTCCCGTGGAGCGCCACCACCAAGATGGACGCTGCCGGACGCAAGCAGGGAATCGCTGGCGCCTTCTTTACCGGCGCGCTGCTCGTGCTGCTGAGCACCCCCTGTTCGGCTCCCTTCCTCGGCACCGCCATGGGATTCGCCTTTACCGCATCGACACCGGTGCTGTTCCTGTTCTTTACTGCCGCAGGGCTCGGACTTGCCCTCCCCTACATGCTGGTCAGTGCATTCCCCGCCGTGCTCAAGGTGTTCCCCAAGCCGGGCGCCTGGATGGTCCGCCTGCAAAAGGCCATGGGCGTCCTGCTCCTCGCCACCGTCGTGTGGCTTCTGTGGATCGTGAATGAACAGGCCGGACTTTCCGGCGTCGGGATTTTCGCCGCCATCGCCGTAGCGAGCATCGCCTGCAGCGTGCTGCTCGGCAGGTTCGCGCCGCCGGGCGTGCCCTTCGTCCGCGAAGCCGCCGGGCTTTCGCTTTGCATCGTGGCACTTGTTTCCCTGTGGTTTGCCGCCCTCGCCCCGCAATACGACATCGCGGCGACTGAAAAGTTCAACGCACGCATGCAGGAGCAGAAAACCGAAGACGGATGGTTCCGCTACAGCCCCGCACTGATTGAAGATTTCGCCAAGGCAAAGCGCACCGTGTTCATCGACGCGACCGCCGACTGGTGCCTCACCTGCAAGGCGAACGAAGCCGCCGTACTGAACCGCGACGATTTCCGCCGCGCCATGGACAGCCTGAATGTAGCGCTCGTCAAGGCCGACTGGACCCGCGAAACTCCCGAAGTGAACGCGCTCCTCCAGAGCATGGGCAAGTCGGGCGTGCCCGCCTACGCCATCTACCCCGAAGGGGATGCCTCAAAACAAATCGTGCTGCCGGAATTGCTCACGACAGCAGCGATTGTGGAAAAGATGGGGAGTAGGAAGTAGGAAGTAGGCAGTAGACAGTGGTTAGTGGTTAGGGTTTCCTACCTCTTCCCTTCGCGTTTGTAGCGGTCGATGCATTCCTGGTAGAAGTCGAATGTCTGCTTGGCAATGGACTTCCAGCTGAACACGTCGATAGCGCGCTTGCGGCTCACCTCGCCCATTTTCTTCGCAAGTTCCGGATTCCCCAGCACAACATTTAGCTTGTTCGCAAATTCGGCCTGGAAGGCCTTCGGGTCGGCCGGTTCAAAATCCGTCTCGGACTTCGCCTTGAGCGGTACCAGGAAGCCGGTCTCGCCGTCGACGATAATCTCGGGAATGCCGCCCACCGCAGAGCCCACCACCGGAGTGCCGCAGCTCATCGCCTCGAGGTTGATGATGCCGAACGGCTCGTAGAGCGAAGGCGTTGCAAACACGGTCGCATGGCTGTAAAGCACGCGGAGTTCCTCGTGCGGGATAGCTTCCTGAATCCAAACCACGCCATCACGAGTCTTCTGCACTTCTTCGATGAGGTTCTTGCATTCATCGGCTAGTTCAATCGTGTCGGGAGCACCGGCGCAAAGCACCACCTGGGCGCCCTTGTCAATCTGCGGAATCGCCTGGATGAGCTGGCTAATGCCCTTCTGGCGCGTAATGCGGCCCACGAACAGCACGTACGGGCGCTTCGGATCTACGCCCCACTTGGTCAAAATACTTTCGTCAAAAGTCGGCGCATAGAAATCCGGGTCGATGCCGTTGTAGATGACCTTCACGCGGTCCTCGGGAACGCCATAAAGTTTCATCACGTCGCGCTTCATGCCCTGGCTCACGGCAATCACGCCGTCGGCGGCCTCGTAGGCCGTGCGCTCGATCCAACAGCTCATGGCATACCCGCCGTCGCCAAGCTGTTCGGCCTTCCACGGACGGTGCGGTTCCAGCGAATGCGTCGTTAAAATCAGCGGGCACTGCAAAAGGCGGCTCGCCAGCACGCCACCGAAATGGCTATACCACGTATGGCAATGTATGACATCGATACCGTCAAGCGTGGCAGCCCACTGCAGGTTGATATCGAGCGGCTTAAAAATCTTCTGGAAGCGATCGTCCTTGGGGTCCAAGCCCAGCTTGCGCGTAAAGCCCAGCGCGCGGACATTATCCTCGTCGACATCCTGGTCGCCAAAGCAGCGGGCCTCGACATGGCAGAGCTTCGCAAGCTCCTGCGTCAAAAACTTAACATGAATACCGGCACCACCGTAAATCTCCGGCGGGAACTCGTTGGTAAGAATTGCAGCGTTCATACAATATACTCCGTTACACTATTAAGATAGCTTTGTTTTCGTCCATAGGCAAAAACGCAAGAAAAAATTAAGGGCATACAAAAAGCACCCCCGCCCAGAGGGCCGGAGTGCTTTTATTTTTGGAGTGTGGAGTAGTTAGAAATTCTTGCAGGTTCCCTTCCAGTGGCCCTGTTCACCAATGATTTCGCCATTGATGTAGCGGCCGCTCGAACCGACGAAGTCAGCCTTGCGGAAGTCTTCGCCACCGAGGTGCCAGCGCATCCAGGCAACCGTGGCAGCCATGCCGCCCCACGGGCCGGAACCGTGACCCCAGCCACCTTCGCCGCCCTGCGGGCCACCCGTCATCTGGATCAGGCAAGCGGGAGCCCTGACGCCATTGTTGTTGTAGTCGGCTTCGGCGTTCGGGCGTTCCATGCCGGCTTCGCCGTACACGATACCGATCGTCTTGTCGGTCGGGACGCTGGCCATGGCCGTATGTCCGAGGTCGCCGCTGTTGTTGAGCATCGCCGTAATCACGCGCTTGTCCTGAATGACCATCTGCTCGGACTCGAGGCCGCCCATGGAGTGGCCGGAGCATCCGACTTTCGTCATGTCGAGTTTCTGGTACAGCGGGTCGTTCGGGTCGTTGTTCTTCTTTTCGAGCCAGTCGAGCGCGGGCTTGCCCTGGGACGCGTTACCCGGAGACTCGCGCAGCGCAATCACCACGAAACCGTGGGAAGCGAGACGATGAATCATTCCACCGTAGGCACCGGGTTCGGTACCGCCACCGGGGCCCCAAACGACGACTGCATGCTTCTTGTCGCTGGAAAGGCGCTTGGGATAAGAAAGGATTCCGCCACCATCAAAACCGGTGCGCTCGATATATTCCACTTCCATCTGGTCCTTGTTTTCGTCGGTGCCTTCGGCAAGGAAAATGCCACCAGCCGCAGGAGCCTGTGCCACCTCGGAGCTGCTAGCCGGAGCGGCAGCACTGGAGCTGGCCGGAGTCACGGCAGTACCGGCAGAACTGGAGTTAGCCGCCGGAGCGACATTACCGCCTTGCTGTCCCGAAGAAGCCGGAGCGGAAGTCGACGATACATTTTCACCAGCAGCCGAAGATGTAGGAGCAACCAGTTCGCCGCCCCCGACACCACCAAAAGCCGACGATGCAGGCAATGCGCCCTGCTGGTTCGCCTGGCTAGTCCCCTGACCAAGTCCCTGATTGTCCGAGGAACCCGGAACAGTGCCCTGCCCACCATCAAAAGCAGCGGAAGAAGAGCTTACGTCAAGAGAGCCCACAGGCGCAAGTCCATCGCTACTGGATGTAGGAACGGCACCCTGTCCCTGCAGGGCATCTTCCACAGCCGAAGTGGTATCATCGCAATTCACCAAGGCAAAGGCGCACGCGACGACCATGCTTGTCAATATTTTAGATTTCATTTCTTGTCTCCTTATTCTAACCTATCAAAAATCAATATCGTAGAAATAAAGGTCGTGCAGGCTTCGCGTTTTTTAGTTTGTACAAAATACACCAAAAGACAACACTCAAAAACGTCTTGGCGAATTCGTCAAAAACAAAGAAAAACACTGAATGGGGATTATCGTATTAAAGTGAATGCAACAAAACCCACATCGCCATACATCCAAACATCTATTTCTCGCACCCATTACCAAATTACCTAATTCCCGCAATTTCAGAAACAGGTAGACTGATTTTTTTATGGACAATAAATCCAAAGGTCATGGACATTTTGTCCATGACCTAAAGCGATTAAAACACCTAAAATTACTTTATACTAAATTCATCCACAATGGATAAAAAACGCACCTGCAGTCGCATTAACGCGGCGCGTAGATACGCGACATGAATTCGGCGCGGGTCTTCTCGTCGGTCTTGAAGCGGCCAAGCAGCTGAGTCGTGACCATCGTGGCACCAGGCTTTTTCACGCCGCGCATCGTCATGCACATATGGGATGCCTCGAGCACAACGGCCACTCCCTTCGGGTTCAGTTCCTTCTGGATGAGCTCTGCAATCTGGCGCGTCATGCGTTCCTGGATCTGCGGGAAGCGGGCGTAGAATTCCACCACACGCGGAATCTTGGAAAGTCCCACCACGCAATCGCCGGGGATGTAGGCTACATGCGCCTTGCCCGTGAACGGCAAAAAGTGGTGTTCGCACATGCTCGCGAATTCGATGTCCGGCACAATAATCATCTCGTCGTACTTCTCGTGGAAACGGGTCTTGAGGATATCTTCGGCGCGGGTCTCGCCCGTAAGCCCCGTCATGAGTTCGGCATACATCTTGGCGACACGCTTCGGCGTATCAAGAAGTCCTTCGCGATTCGGGTTTTCGCCCATGCCTTCCAGAATCATCCGGAAGCCGTCTTCCATTTTCTTAAAATCCATCATAACTCGTGGTCAGTGGTTAGGGAATTTTCGCACGCAAAAATAGAAAAACTATCCGAATATCTTTGCGCAGAGTTCGGGAGCGAACTTGGAAAGGTATCCCTGGATAAGCAAGATAGACACCAGCACGGGCAAGATCCACTTGAAGT
Organism: Fibrobacter sp.; assembly: GCA_017649565.1. GTDB lineage: Bacteria > Fibrobacterota > Fibrobacteria > Fibrobacterales > Fibrobacteraceae > Fibrobacter. The sequence continues at coordinate 31,434 of JAGCGO010000019.1, forward strand.
AAATCCTGAAGAACGCATTGTTCGGAATCTTGTGACCGCTACCGGAGTTGACTTCGGCAAAGAACTTCTCCTGACCCCAGCCATAGCGGCTCGAACAGAAAATTGCCATGAACATGCCGCCCGCCGGGAGCATGGTGTTGCTCACGATGAAGTCTTCCAGATCGAGCACGCAACTGCCCGGACCGAACGGTTCGAAACCGGCAAGGACGTTGAAGCCGAGCGCGCACGGCAACGAAAGCACAATCACGACAAGGATATTCCAGAAGGCGACCTTCTTGCGGTTGTAGCCCTTGAGATCCATCCAGAAAGAAACGAGGTTTTCGAAGACGGCGATAAGCGTCGACAGTGCAGCGAAAGACATGAACAGGAAGAACGCCGCACCACAGAAACGGCCCGCGGGCATCATGGAGAACACGTTGGAAAGCGTGACAAAAATAAGGCCGGGGCCCTGTCCGGGAGACTGGCCGAATGCAAAACAGCTCGGGATGATGATGATACCGGCGACAAGCGCCACGACTGTGTCGAGAATGCAGACGCTCGCCGCTTCCTTGACAAGGGAATGCTTCTTGCCGATATAGCTTCCGAAAATCGTCATGCTACCGATACCGATGCTCAGCGTGAAGAACGCATGCGCGAACGCCGCGAAGATGGCCTCGCCAACACCCTTGCCCGACTGCGTCAGGCGTTCAAAGGACGGCAAGAGGTAGAACTGGAGCCCTGCGGTGGAACCCGGTAGCGTAATGGCGCGGATGGCGAGAAGGAACATAATGACAAGCAGGCAAATCATCATCTTCTTGGTGATGCCCTCGACACCTTTCTGGAGGCCAAGAGAGACAATACCTAGACCCAGCGCGATGGCGACGCACATCCAGAAAATCATGAGCGACGGGTTCGAAAGCATTTCGCCAAAACCGGCCGCAATCTGGTCGGGAGTCCCCTTGAGGAAATTCGCGTCGGTGACCATCTTGTAGAAGTAGTAGAGCATCCAGCCCGTCACCACCGAGTAGAACGCCATCAAGATGTAGTTCGCCGAAATCAGCGGGAACTTGGCCCAGTGCCACTTGGTGCCCGGCTTTTCCAGGTTGTCGAAGGCGCGGGCGATACCGCTGCGACCGCCACGACCAAGCGCAAGTTCCGCCATCAGGATCGGGAGACCGAGGAAAAGCAGAAACCCGAGGTAGGGCAGCACGAAAGCCGCGCCGCCGTACTGGCCCGCAATGTAGGGGAAACGCCACACGTTGCCGAGGCCGATGGCACAACCGGCGGCGATGAGAATAAATCCGAGTCTTGATTTAAAGTTTTCGCGTTCCATAATACTAAACAATAGTAAAAAAGGGCCGGGTAACAGGTTGGCTAGACGAAGTCCATCATGTAAACAATCAAAACAATAAAGCTATCTTTCTTTAAAATGAAAAATCTCGTTATCTACATCCATGGGAAAGGCGGTAGCGCGGACGAAGCGTTGCATTATAAAAGCCTATTCCCGGACTATGACGTGGTCGGTTTCGATTACAAGTCAAACACGCCCTGGGATGCAAGGAAGGAATTCTCAAACTATTTCGATTCCATTGCCGCCGGCTACGACGAAGTCTACCTCATCGCCAACAGCATCGGAGCATTCTTTTCGATGAACGCGCTGACCGAGAAGCCCATCAAAAAAGCCTTCTTCATTTCGCCGATGGTCAACCTGGAAAAGCTGATTTGCAATATGATGACATGGGCCGGCATCTCCGAAGAAACCCTTCGCGAGAAAAAAGAAATCGCGACGGATTTCGGCGAAAACCTTTCGTGGGAATACCTTTGCTATGTGCGCGAAAATCCCATCGAATGGCACATCCCGACGCAAATTCTTTATGGTTCAAAGGACAACTTGACAGCACTCGAAACCATGCAGGAATTCGCGAAGAAGGCAGGCGCCACCCTTACTGTAATGGAAGGCGGAGAACACTGGTTTCACACCGAAGAACAGATGGAATTTTTAGACCGCTGGATTACCGGTATTAAATAAAAACGACTTCGTTACCGGTGCGTTCGGGCATCTTGCGGTTGGGCAAGCCCGTCTCGGTATCGGCATAGCCGATCGCCACGGAGCCGTAAATACGCTCGCTGTCCTTGAGCCCGAGTTCCTTGAAGTACGCAAGGAGGGCCGGATCCTCGTTCAGCCACTTGAGCTGGTTGATGTAGCAGCTGCCAAGGTCGAGCTCGTTCGCCGCCACCATCATGTTCTCGAGCGCACACGCCACGTCGGCCATGTTGTTGCCGTAATCCTTCTGGCATGCAACCACGACAAGCGCGGGCGCATTGTAGTCGAACACGTAGCCACCCTTCTGCGAAAGGCGGATGGAGTTCTGCAGGCTCTTGTAGAGGCCGTCGTGCAATTCCATCGCGGCAAACGCGGACTGCACCAGTTCCACGAGTTTCTTGAGCACGTCGGGATTGCTGATGGCAAAGAAGTGGTTGCTCTGGCAGTTGCCGCCCGTCGGCGCGAAGCGGCCCGCCTCCACGATCTTCTGCAGTTTCTCGAGTTCGACAGGCTTAGCCTGGAACTTGCGGGTACTGCGACGAGTGAGGATAGCTTCGAGTGCGTTCATACTATTTATCCAGCGGCAACACCAAGATACGCGAGTTCCGCTTCAGGTTGTAGTTCTCGCGCTTGCTCTTGGGCAAGTCCTCAACCGTACCGTCCTCGAATCCGAACGGGTAGAACCAGTCGAGTGCCTGCGTCGTGAGCAGGAACAGTTTCTTGTAGCCCTTCATGCGACCGATGGAAATCAGGTGCCGCACAATCGCATCGCCGATTCCCGACTTGCGGTAGTTCGCGCCCACGGCAATGCCCGCAATTTCGGCCATGCCGTCCTCGAACGCATGCAAGGCGCCGCATCCGTGAATGCTGTTGTCGATGCTGTACACCACGTAGTCCTTGAGCTTGTCGGAAATGCTTTCCTGCGTCCGCGGCACCAGGTAACCCTTCGCGATGTAGTCCTGCATGATCCGGAGGATATCCGGGATGTCCTCGATGTTCGCGGGCCGGATACTGGAGTACTGGTTCGCGTACACCATGGTACCGTCACCGCGCGCACTGAACACTTCCTGCAATACACTACCCTGGAACTCACCACTCAACAAGTGGACACGGTTCGCGCCCGCCTCGCAGGCATGGATAGCGTTCATCAGGTAGTCCATCTGCGCAAAGTTCAGGATATCGGAATTGAGTTCCAACAGTTCCTTTGCCTGGTCCACGTCCATAGCCGAAATCACGCCCGACTCGGTGGGTTCCAGATACTTGGTGTTCTTCCCGGTCACAAGCCCCTTGAGCTTGATACCGTTCTCGTTACCGATGAAGAACAACTTGCCCACCTTCATGTACTTGCAAATCTCGGTTGCCAGTTCGGTGGAACTGATATTGTAGGCATGCCCGAGCTTGTTCCACCCGATAGGCGGAATGATGGGCACGAACTTCTCGTCCAAAAGTTGCTCAAGGATGTCGCGCTGGATACGCTCGATCCGTCCTGTCCGCATGTAGTCCACGCCGTCGATGACGCCGAGGCTCCGTGCCAATACCCAGTTGCCCTGGATACCGCTGAGGCCGCTTGCCGTGAGGTGGCTCATGATGCGCTGGGCAACACCCAAAGACGCCTGCTCTATGAGAGGCAGGGCTTCTTCACTCGTAAGCCGCACGCCGTCGTGGAACCTGGACTCGATTTCCCAAGCCTTGAGCTGCGCGTCGATACTCTTGCGCGTACCCGGCACGATAATAATGCGGATACCCGCCTTGTGCAACAGGGCGATATCGCGCATAAGCACCGGAAACAGCGGGTGGTCCATAAGGCTATCGTCAATCTTCAATATGAAGAGTTGTCCCTTGAACCGTTCCATGTAGCCGAAGACTTCCCGGATGAATCCGGCGACTTCGAAGTGCTGGGAGTTGAAATCAGACGCTGACTTGTTCATGGCTGCAGACATAAAAAGCTAGTTCTTGGTAGCGGGTTTCGCGGCAGCGCTATCCGCTGCAGGAGCCGACTCCGCAGGAGCTGCCGGTGCGGCTGCCGGGTCTCCTTCCGGAGTCTCGGCGTACACCTTCAAGAGTTGGACCTCGAACACGAGGAGCGAGTTCGCAGGAATCATCGGAGGCACGCCTTCCTCGCCATAGGCCAGGGCGCTGGGAATCCAGGCTTTCACCTTTTCACCTTCCTTCATGACCATCAGGAGGTCCTGCCAACCCTCGATTACGGCACTTACCGGGAATTCCAACGGTTCGCCACGCTTGACGCTATTGTCGAATTCCGTCCCGTTGAGCAGGGCGCCGACATAATGCACCTGGACCTTGTCAGATGCCTTGGGGGAAATCCCCTGCCCGCCCATGATGACCTTGTACTGTACGCCCTTGGGGGTCGTCTTCACAGTGGAATCCAATATATTCTTCGCCAGGAACTGGGCCTGTTCGTCAAGATTCTTCTTGGCCGCAGCCTTTTCCTCGGCTTCCTTCTGCTGCTGCATACGCAAAAGCATGTCCTGGAGGGCGGCTTCCGACATGGAATCGCTCATCAAGGTCTTTTTCGTCGAATCCAGCTGGTCGTCGATGGCCTTCTTGAGCAAATCCATCCGCAGGGGGACATTCACATTGGCAATCGCCCGGCCCAGATCCATTCCGAGGGCATAGCTATACCGGTCCTGATCGGTAATCAGGGTATCAAGGCGAGCCGGAGCCTGAACCGCAGCGGAATCGGCCGCAGCGGGTTCGACAGCCGGTTTCTGGGAGCCGCCGCAGGCAAAAAGGCCCGCGCATACGGCAAGAGCGGAAGACTTGTATACTATATTCATTTTTCCCTCAAACATGGTTGGAATCTGCCAGATTTCACACTATAAATGTAGGATATTATATGATGTTCGTCACAAAACGTCCTCTTGGAATATAAAAAAAACGATACCAAACGAGCTTTTTTCAAAAAAAACAGCAATTCCGTGAGTTAAAGCACAGAAAAACTGCAAACGTAAACAAAATTCAACAAACCCCTTTGATTTTTGTAACTTTTTTCTATCTTTAGTAGTGGATTGGGTTTTTTAAAGGAAAAAACCATGTACAACAATTTTGCACACATCATCGAAAATGCAACAAGCCAGAAGCGTTTGTTCGATTCCTCGATTGAAAGCGTGAAAGACCTGTTGGACCAATCCGTCCGGGGCTCAGTCGAGAATCCTGAAAACATTCACAAGGTGGAGTTCGCCCGCAACGGATTCCGCACTGGATGGCTCCGTGGGTCCCTTTCGTATCCGTGGGTCGTTGTTTGCATCATAGTCCCTGCGGTGCTTGATACCCTGATCTAACCGACAGGCTAGACCGGCAAATTGGTTCCGCAGAAATGCGTTTCACCTTTATTAGCCCCTTTGGGGGCTTTTTTTTATCCCCAGAATATCTATCTTTGTTTCCGAAAACGGGCAAAAACGCCCCAAACGGAGACCTTATGGCAGCACTCATCCTCGACGGCAAGGCACTCGCCAAGACCACTGAAGAAGAACTCAGCGCCCGCGTGGCAAAACTCAAGGAAAAGACGGGCAAGACCCCGATTTTGGCCACCATCCTGGTGGGCGACGACCCGGCCAGCGCCACCTACGTGAAGATGAAGGGCAATGCCTGCGCACGCGTGGGCATGGAAAGCATCCGCGTGGTGCTCCCCAAGAACACTACAACCGAGGAACTCCTGAACAAGATCCAGGAACTGAACGACAACCGCGACGTGCACGGCATCCTGCTGCAGCACCCGGTCCCGCGCCATATCGACGAACGCGCCGCTTTTGAAGCCATCGACGCCCGCAAGGACGTGGACGGCGTGACCTGCCTCGGCTTTGGACGCATGGCAATGGGCGAACCCGCCTACGGGTGCGCAACCCCCGCCGGCATCATGCGCCTCTTGAAGGCCTACAACATTCCCCTCAAGGGAAAGCACGCCGTAGTCGTCGGCCGCAGCGCCATCCTCGGAAAGCCGATGGCCCTCATGCTCCTGAACGCCGACTGCACCGTGACCATCTGCCACAGCAAGACAGAAAACCTCCCCGAATTCGTGAAGCAGGCGGACATCCTCGTGGGTGCGGTCGGCAAGCCCGAGTTCATCAAGAAGGAATGGATCAAGCAGGGCGCGGTCGTGGTCGACGCCGGTTACCATCCGGGCGGAGTCGGCGACATCGAGAAGGGTCTCGACGACGTGGCATCTGCATACACCCCCGTTCCGGGCGGAGTTGGCCCCATGACCATCAACACGCTCATCTACCAGAGCGTGGAATCCGGCGAAAAGTATTTGGGATAGGCTCGAGGCTCGAGGTTCGAGGTGCGAGGCTCGAACCCCCTCTCTCGTCTGTAGCCCCGAAGGGGCGTTCTCTCGTCTTTCGTCTAAGCTTTGCGCTTATACCCGCTGAGGCCGAGCAAGATCAGCGCCGGCGTATAGAAATACCACACAAAATTGTTGGCAACCGTAGCGACGATCTCCCGGACGCTGTGGTCTTCGCCTGTCGCAAGGGAGAGGCCAACGCACGCGTCGCAGCAGAAGAACAGGATCATGCCGCGCTTGATGTTCCTCGCGTTCTTTTCGGGGAAATACCCTTTCTTGGGCACCTTGCAGGCGACAATCAGCGAGCAGATGAGGAATGCACCGTAGGTGGCGACAATCGGTACGGTCGGCCCATCGAAAATGCGGAACAGGTGCAACGCATTCGCAATGAACATCACCCCGAACGGGATGCAAAGTATCCATGGAGAGCTGTTGTCCGTATCGCTCATGCGAGTATGGCGATAAATGAACAAAGCCTGCACCACCATGAAGAAGCAGATGCCGAGCAACGTGTAATCGCTACGATGGTCCAGGAAATGGGAGTAGTTGTGCAGAATTTTCAGGCAGAAATCCGCACAAAGGGCCATTGCGAAACCGGCCTGCAAAAAGTTGCGGTCGCGTTTGCACAGGCAGTTGCCGCCAATGAAGAACACGATGACCGTCATGATGCCGGTTACCGCGAACTTGGCGATGTTCTGGTAGTTGCTGTTATCGACGAGGCATTGCTCGACGGCACCACATTTGAAAAACACGAGCCAGTCCATCACGAAGAAAGTCACCATAAGGACCGTGATGATGGCCAACAAAGATACGATAATTTTTTTATTTCCCATAAATTGCAATATAAACTAATCTGTGCGGGTTACGCAAAAAAAATTCGCATGCAAGTTTTTTGTAAACAAATTTGGCTACCAACGGCAAACCGGCAGCCAAACAAAATCAGTAGCGGAGGATTCCTTCAAAGACGCTTATGCCAAATGCATCCAGGACCTGCACTACATACTTTCCGCGCGGCAAAGAGACATCCAGGTCTACCTGACGTTCACCGGCAAGCCCGACGACTTTTACAGGCACTCCCTGCATATCGTAAATCCGGAGCACCATGCGTTCCCCTGCATTGCCCGAGACATGCAAGCCGGAGCCCAGCCTATAGACCCGTACAGGAGACACCCGCTGTACCACCCTGGCAGCCGTCGTCGACGTGTCCTCGGGCGGCGGCTCCACGTACGGGTGGTCGGGATCGTCCACCACGACCTTGACCTTCAATTCCGTCTCGCAGCCCGACGGGTTCACATACTTGCCCGTGTAGATACCGCTCTTTGTCCCATCCATGTTCTTGAAGCGGGCCTCGCGACCGAGGTAGTAGTAGTCCTCCGGACCGGTCCAGCTCCAGCGACCGCCCTCGTAGGGGTGCGGGCCGATAACCAGGGAATCGCCCTTCTTGAGCGACACGTCCGTAGATTCTTCCCAGTCGCCATTGTGGATCTTTACGTAAGAAATGACCTCAGAGGGTGTGCATTCCGTTCCCACGGCATCCGCGACAACCATCGTCGTGACGGTGTTCGATTTCGCCGTCATCGAAAGCGACTTGCCGCTCAGCGCAATATCCTCGGCCGGGTTGAGGCTTCCCGGCAGTTCGAAGCGCACGACCTTTGCGGTCGTCCCGATGCTTTCGAACTTGCTCAGGTCAAAATTGTACTTGACGTCGCTGCTGCCGCTGTTCCGCACGACGATGACCAGCGCCCCGTCGGGGCGCAGGGCGGCAACCGTGTTGCCGTTGTCGCTATCGATAATGCGCGAACCCGGACGGATGTAACGACTGAACGCGGCATGCATATAGTAGCGCGGCATGTAGGAGAATGTCTGTTTCTTGTGGTCCGCCTTGATGGAGCGCCAGTTCTCGGCGGGGTCGGCAATCTGCCAGTCCACCCAGGCCTCGGCCTTCAGGTCACGCAGGTCCTGGATGATGACGTTTGCCATCCAGAGTGCGATATGCTCGTCGCCGTCCTTGCTGAGCGGGCCGGTTTCGGACTGCCAAAGACGCTTGTCCATGCTGAATGCACGGTTGTAAAGCTGCTTGCGGTAGCTACCGTCGGAATAGCTGTGCGTGTTCACCTGGCCCAGGTAAGAGAGCGCCTCGGCAGTGTAGTTGCCCAGCTGGTCATGCGCCTGCTTGATAGACGTTTCGTCGGCCGCGCTCACGGATGTCGACGGGAATAGCCCCTTCTTCTTGAGCGCCTTGCCCAGTTCCACGATCATCTTCGACTGGTTGTTCTTGAAACCGCAGCCCTCCTGGCCGCCGTTCGATTTCCACCAGCCGGCGCTGGGTTCGTTGAACGGTTCGACCGTACGGAACGTAAGCCCCCATTCCGTCTTGAAATGGAGCGCCACCTCGGAAAGGTAATCCGCGAAGTCGTCGAAGTAGTCTTCCTTCAGATTGTCGGAACCGTCGTTACTGCCCGAGACGCAGCCGCTCTTGGTCATCCACCACGGCGGGGAATTGCTGAACGCCTCGAAAATCGGGTCCTTGACCATCTTGTTGAGGCTAAGCGCGACGCCGCGTTGAGCGGGGTCGGCCGTCCAGTCAAAATCGCCCTTCTCAGTCGGCTTGTAACCCGGCACCTTGCCGCCGCCGTCCCCCTTCGTGAGATGGTCGTGGCCCGGCTGGTCGCCGCCGCCGACATTGTAACGGAAAATATTGTAGCCCAGACCCGTATCGGGGTCGGCGAGCGCACCGAGGAACTGGTCGCGGTTCGCTTCGTCCCAGGCGCCGACCAAAACGGCCCACCAGCACAGGCTAGTACCCCAGCCCTCGAAAACCTGGTACTTTTTGGAAGGATCGACAACGACCTTGGTCTGCGCGAAGGCAAAAGAACCAAGACATGCCACTAGGGAAAAGAAAAGAACTAAACGTTTAAAGCAATACACCATCCTAGATATATATATAAAAAGATGGAAAAAAGCACCTACCCCGACTAAAACATAAGCAAAAAATGCCAAAAAACCACACTTCTGGAGGGGGAAACGGGATCTACGCCTTGGATTTCTTAAAGAATCCAGCCGGGAAACTCCACCTATAATTTAGAACAAAGTAAAACCTATTGTTTGACGAGTTCATCTCATTCCCATAACGAAATTCCGCCGAGAACGAACTGTATACAATATAGGCCCCCGCCCCAACCTCATTATACGCATCGCCATAGACATCATTAAAAGTGCAACAACCCGGATCATCAATCACCCGATACGAATTTCTTGAAATATGTTCGCTGAGTCCTATTCTGAAAGCCTCAGATATTGGCAACTGTTGAACAAGCATAAAGCCTTGCGGAAAACGGGCTTCATGACTATCTCTAAAGGGAAACCCTATCCAATACACCGCTCCCCAATAATCCGTACGGACACCAAGCACAGACCTTAACGTGTAATCTTCAGCCTCAAAACCAAATGTAAAATAGGGAAGTCCAAAATACAATGTGGTTTCTAAATTCCAATACCCCTCTTCCAGCGATATTGACGCCTTGTCAGATTGACTATATACATAAGAGGAGTCGTAAATATCCCCGATTCTCGCCGCCAGTCCGAGACCAACATTCGCCCCCACCTTGGCATTCATAAACTGCGCCGCAGAAGGCGGGTGGTGCGAGCACCCCGCCAACACAAGCATCTCCGCAACTAACAAAAGAATCTTACGCATTTTACCGCAGATAAGCAATTTTATGATAAAGGCCGACTTAATCACTAAAATATTAGCACAAAAAGTAAAATTACGGGCAAGCCCCCTTTTTTTTGGGGCTTTTTTTTCAGAGTGGGCATATAAATCCGCATTTTTTCGCTTATTTATACGTCTTTTTTTAGTTTACCTGTACTCAATGCAGTTATTTTTTCTTTTTTGGGGCATATAAATTGCACAAATTCCCTGCTTTTATATGCCCCAGAACCTTCCATTTAAACGATAGACGTTTTTCGCAGACAAAAAAGGCATATAAAATCCGCTTCTTTTGTGGTTTTATACGTACGGAGGCTTTTTTTACTCTAATTTTTCCCGTTATTTTTTCTTCGGGGCGGGGACTTCCGGAAGCATGGCGTCCAGGAGTTCTGCAAGGAAGGCGCTATCTTCTATCTGCTCGGCGGGAATGCGGAGCATGGGCTTCGCGCCCTCGTAAGGCAACTGCTTTTTCGCACCCGGCAACAGTTTGAGCGCTGCGGGCACTGGCTTTACCAAGAGGCGATCATCATAAATCCCACCAAAGACTTTTCCATCGGCATAAAGGATGTACTCGCCCATCATCTTACGGGTCGTCACGCGAAGTTCGCCTTTGAATTGCGCCACTACATAATCTCTAAACTTTTGTGTACTCGGCATAAAATTCTTTGGTCTAATATCTACGATTCCCTTTATCCACCTGCTCTTAAGCTCTTGACTAAATATAATTTTTTTTATACATCTAGATTATTCCACTATGAGCTTTTCTAAAGGGGAAAACATGAAAGCGCAAATCATACTAAGTCCATTGACCATTATTGCGTTCGGACTCTTCGCTTGCGGAGGCGATCCCGCGGTCATCACGCTATCCGGAGAAAGCACCCCGACGCAAGTTGACGTCTTTGATGATTTGCCCAACTGTAACCAGAGCATCAATGGTAGCGTTGTCGAAACCACGAAAGAAAAAAAGGCATACATTTGCACTAATGGACATTGGGAATTCGACCATGACATCGTCGATTCTATCAAGGCCGAAGACGACCCGAAGAAATCAACAACCCCCTCCACGATCGACGGCATCCCAGCGTACGAATCCGAAGACGACATGCCGAACTGTACGGAGTCACGCCAGGGCAATCTTGCTATAGCGGAAGACAATGCGCAGCTTTGCGACGACGGTGCTTGGCAAGACTTGGGAACAGCCTATACAGCAGAAGACAGCCTGCCGGCTTGCAACAAAAAAAGCAAGGACAACTCTGCATTTGTCATCAAGGACCGCCTAGTACTTTTCTGTGATGGAGAAAAATGGCGCGAAAACACCACTAAAAACGAGATAATAGAAGAGGCAAAGGAAGAACTCTCTTCAAGTTCATCCGACCAGGGGGTTAGCGACAAGTCCAGCGACTCGTCGGAGGAAACAAACCTGTCCAGCAGCAGCCAAAAAGAAGAAAGTCCCGAAAGCTCTGCAAACACCCCAGAAACGATAACCAAGGACACGATAATAGACCCGCGTGATGGAAAAGCCTACAAGACCGTCAAGATAGGAAACCAAATATGGTTCGCCGAGAATCTGAACTATGACGATCACTACAGCGTATGCCCTATGGAAGAACCCGCGAACTGCGACAAATACGGCAGACTCTATATATTCCAAACGGGCCTGATTTCACATTCCTCCCTGGCAGATGTCTGCCCGGACGGCTGGCGTCTCCCAGATTCCCTGGATTGGGCAGAACTGATTAACTACGTAGAAACAAACAATGGTGGCGAACCGATCGGTGTCAGCCTCAAGGCGACCACGGACTGGTATTCATCTGGCGATACCGTTCTCATTAAGGTAGAAGGGGAGTCCAGCATAGGAGATAAAGATTCGACACGCATCGGGGCCACAAAGGGAACGGACCGCTTTGGCTTTTCGGCACTCCCTGCTGGCAGCTGTTGGGAAAGCGGTTGCTATGTCGGTGATGACACTCGCTTTTTCATGACGGCCGCTGGCCAGAGCAACGGATTCAAGCTTGCTTTTGACAAAGACGAGCTCATCTATGACGAAAGCGCCTATTTTGGCTACATCTCGGTCAGATGCATCCAAAATCAGTTTTTGCAGATCGACTCCCTTCCGCCGAGCATCGGAATTGACACCCTTGTCTGGATGAAGGAGAATCTTTCCTATCAAGGTTCCGACAAGTTCACGTACAGCCAGTCGCTGGACGCCTGCCCCAAAGGCTGGAGATTACCGACATGGGAGGAATTCGCAGCAGCGGTCAAAGCGAAAAAAATGTCATTCCCCGCAGACGAGGTTTCAGAATACTTTGTGAGCAGCGGTTACTACTTAGGTTATGCGGTGTCTTGCGCTGCGGATTCCTGCACGACATCCTTCAGATCTTCCAGCCCAACCAAGTCTATCCGCTGCGTGTACAAACAGACGATACCCGCAGTTCCCAGTTCGTCACCCAAGGACCCCGCCAAAGAGGAGTCCCCCGAATAACGACAAAAGCGGGTTGAACAGAATCACCGCACAACGACATTCGCTGTGCGGGCAACACGGTTCGACTCGACACGCACGATATAGCTACCTTTGCCCAAGTGTGCCAGGCTAAAGCTCCTGGAAACGTTCACCGGTTCGGCAAGGGTTTCCACCAGGTGGCCCATCATGTCGAATACCTGTACACGCACCATCGAAGATGACGGCAACGTCACCATCAATTCGTTACGGGCATAGCTAAACGCATAGTTGCTCATGGCCGCAGCGACAATTGCATCGGAGCCCTTGCTGGAAGAGGACTTCTTAGAAGAGCTACTGGACTTTGCCTTGGAGCTGCTGGACTTCTTAGAGCTGGACGAAGACTTCACGCTGCTGCTAGACTTCGCAGAGCTGGAGGAAGACTTCGCGCTGCTACTGGACTTGGCAGAGCTCGAAGAGGACTTCGCACTGGACGAAAACTCTACGCTAGAACTCGACGGCGGTATGACGCTGGAGCTGGAAGCCACAATGCTAGACGAAGACTCCACGCTGGAGCTGGACGGCAGGGATTCTACGAGATCGTATTTTGCGACGAAAGTCGCCTTGGTGGAATCATACCCTTTGACGGTGATGGTATAGGTGTATTCCCCGTACGGAATATCGAGGTTCGCATTGCCGTAAAGCGTGAAAAGTTTATTCACCGTATCGCGCGTACTGCTAAGTCCGAGACCATCACTCTCCATAATGTTCCAGGCAATGTTGTCATAGCGGAACACAAGAGGTTCAACAGAACCGCCGGGCATAACCATCTGCCTTTCCGGACCGCTGATATGTTCAAATATCATGGGCAACGGATCTACAGTGACAAACACCGTGACGGTATCGTCATTATCCGGGCCACAAGCAATGACCCTGACAGCGTACTTTCCATTGGCGGAGCGGTCAATGGTTCCATTGAAGGTCGCCACATCGTCCTGAATTTTCAAATTGACCGTTCCCGGGAAACCATCTACAATCACCCTTTCTACGTTCTCGACATTGAAATACATCGTCTTGATAGAATCACCGGCGGTTAGATGCTGATCGCCATTATCAGAAGTCATGGAAATCTCAGTAGGCACCAGCGGGCCTCTCATGAAAACCGTCACCGTCGCCGTGTCGTTGTTGCGTTCCCCCTTGGCCACGACCTTAATCTCATACTTTCCAAATTCCAAATCCGGCTTGGTTTTTGCGGAAAGCGTCATTCTCCCATTTTCATAATCGACATGTGCATTATAATGCGCAATTATGGAAGAGATGACCTCAGGCCCTCCCACCATATTGTTAAAATAGAAATCGACCTCCTTTATGGAGTCCCCCACAACCACATGTTGCGAATCATTTTTTGCAATTCTCAGGTCAGTGGAGTCATTATTCGCAAATATGAAGGCTCTACCCGAAATATCAAGCGTATCGTATTCCCACGTGAGCATGCGAATCTTATAGTCCCTCGTGTGAGGGAAAATTTGACTAATGGTTCCAGAGATTGTGACTAATCCATTATCCCGATCGTTCTTCACATTGAGTCCCCACGGAACCGCATAAGAGATAACGTTCGCGATGTTGCCATATTCAATATATATCGGTTCGATTTCTCGACCGACAACCATTCTTTGGTCCATATTGTCAGAAACTAGCCTAGCGTACGGTTCTCCTGCCGGCTCCAAGAATAGTGTAATGATACTTGAGAGCGTATCCGTCACACTAGGTCCCTGTAACAAAATGACGGCTTCTTTTATAAGATTATCCAAATTTTTTTTAAGCTTTCCGAAAATCGTGCAAGTATCCTTATTCCATTGCACAGTCAAGCCAATATCTTCAAAACCATATTCCTCATGATGCCTAACATTGGTGTAACGCACGACAATCGGTTCAATATCGTCCCCCATGCGCGCATCGGCAAAGATTCTATTATCGTATTTTTCATGACCGGTCAGAACCTCCACTCCCGGGACCCAGTCAGACGCCATCGCATACGTCGCAAACAACGATACCATCACAAAAAACAGAATTTTTTTCATTTCTTCCTTCTTGTATTGAAAAATTGTAGTTTATGTGTTGCAACAAAGGTAAAAAATTTACCTCACATTCAACACAATAAGACAAATTTGTACTAAAATCTGTTAAGACATCCCATCAAAATTTGTATATTATCCACATGCTCAACTACGTATTTCTCATCCTCGCCATTGTCGCGGAAGCCGCCGGCACCACCCTCCTCAAGATGTCGGAACAGTTCACAAAACTTGTCCCATCTATCGCATCGCTCGTCTGCTACGTCGCATCGCTTTACCTGCTGAGTCTTTGCCTGCGCACCATCCCCATCGGCATCGCGTATGCTACCTGGTCGGCACTCGGCATCGCTCTCATTACAATAAGCGGTATTTTCTTTTTCAAGCAGATGCCGGACCTGGGCGCCATTGTGGGGCTCATCCTGATCGTTTCCGGCGTTGCCGTACTGAATCTATTCTCGAAAATGGATATCCACTAAAGCGAAAGAGCCTTTTCCATGTACACGCATTGGAACGTGTCGTGGTGAGGTTTGCCGTTTTCGTCAAAGCGGTAGCCCAGTTTCTTGTAGAAATCCTCGACGCCCACGCGGCTGGAGATGACGGCCTTCTTGAAGCCTTCCTCGCGCATCCATTTTTCGGCCTCGGCGACAACGGCCTGGCCCAGATGCTGTCCCCGATATTCCGGCAGCACCACGACGCGCCCGACTTCCGCGGATTCGCTATCGACACCAAACCAGCGGCAAGTGGCCACGGGGTAGATATCGTCGAGAGCGAGGATGTAGTTGCACTTTTCGCCATCATGCGAGTCAATTTCGGCATCCAGCGGAATCTGGTGCTTGCGCATCATCGCCCGGATGCGGACATAGTAGGCGCCCGCGCGTTCGCTTTCCTTTGAAACTCGGATAATTCTCATTATGCATGACAATTTACATTTTTAAGGCCCCCTTTCCTATTGCGCCAAAAAAAATCTTTGTTTATCTTTATACGGACAAGCTTAAAGGGAGGCCTTCCATGACACTCATGATTATCCAGCTTTTGATCGTACTCCTCGCCCTCTACGTGGGCTCGCGTTACGGAAGTCTCGCGCTCGGTGCGATTTCAGGAATTGGCCTTGCCCTCCTGGTGCTCGGATTCGGACTCAAGCCGGGAAACCCGCCCACCGATGTCATCTACATCATCATCGCGGCCGTGACCTGCGCCGGCATCATGCAGGCATCGGGCGGCATGGATTGGCTCATCCAGATTGCGGAACGCCTGTTGCGCAAGCACCCGAACCACATCACCATCCTCGCCCCGCTCTGCACGTTCTTCCTCACCGTGCTCGTGGGCACCGGCCACGTTGTCTACACGCTCATGCCCATCATCTGCGACATCTCGCTCAAGAAGGGCATCCGCCCGGAACGACCCTGCGGTGTCGCCTCCGTCGCTTCCCAGGTCGGCATCACCTGCTCGCCCATTGCCGCCGCCGTCGCCTCGTTCGTCATCATCTCGAACGCAAACGGATTCGAGGTGAACAACCTGCAGGTCATCGCGATTACCATCCCCGCCTGCCTCTGCGGGCTCATGGCCGCAGCCGCCGTCTCGTACAAGCGCGGCCTCGACCTCGACAAGGATCCCGCCTTCCAGGCGCGTCTCAAGGATCCGCAGATGAAGGAATACATGTTCGGCAACACCGCCTCCGTGCTCGACAAGGAAGTCTCCAAGGAAGCGAAGCGCGCCGTGTTCATCTTCCTCGGCGCCCTCGCCGTCATCGTACTTTTCTCCATCTTCCAGATTGCGGGCCATGACATCCGTCCCAAGTTCCCCACGGGAAAGATTGTCGACGGGGTCGCCCAGGTAAAGCCGCTCGCCATGAACATCATTATCCAGATCGTCATGATTTCGGCGGCGGCATTCATGATCATCTTCTGCAAGGCAAGCCCCAAGAAGGCCGTGGCCGGAGCCGTGTGGCAAAGCGGCATGGTCGCCGTCGTCGCCATCTACGGTATCGCATGGCTTGCCGACACCTACTTCGCGAACTACATGGACGTAATGCAGGGCGGCCTCAAGGACATCGTGCAGCACTACCCGTGGGCCATCGCGTTCGCCTTCTTCGCGGTGAGCGTGCTCATCAACTCGCAGGGTGCGGTCGTGGTCGCCATGCTCCCGCTCGCCTACAGCCTCGGCATCGAGGGCCCCGTGCTCCTGGGCGTGCTCCCGAGCGTGTACGGGTACTTCTTCATCCCGAACTATCCCTCCGACATCGCGACCGTGAACTTCGACCGTTCGGGCACTACCGTCATCGGCAAGTACCTGCTGAACCACAGCTTCATGCGGCCGGGCATGGTGAGCGTCATCGTCTCGACAATCGTCGGGACGCTGCTCGTGAAGCTGTTCTACTAGGCAACAAAAAAAACGGCAGTTTCGACCGCCGTTCACAAAAAGATCGAGCCGCTTTTCAGCGGCTCTTCTTGCATATCACTCCATCATCAATTCTTCGAAAGTGATTTTTCCGTCACGATAGTCCTTGCACTGGCCAATCATATCCTCGTAGGCCGACGCACGAGATGCATCCGTCACACTTTTGTTGACCAATTTTTCCTCCTGAACCATGCGGCTACCTTTGCAGCTGACATTAGATTCAACGACATCGCCATAAAGCTGCCTGTCAAGAGCCTCATCCTCGTCGTCTTCATCTTCTTCATCCGAGGATAAATAAGCCTCACAAAGAGATTCAGAGCCCCAGTCTATTTCAATAATTTGGTTCGTAATCATTGAATCCCCTTCAAAGGTAACATCACCCTTCACAAGGAATTCCGTTCCGGCAAAGGTCCCAGTCGTGTTCAGCTTCCAGAAGTCTTCCGTCAATTCACCTTCACAAACTGCAACCGCGTCATCATTGTCCACATTCATATTTGACAGAAAATTCAGCATCTCCAGCAGATTTTCCTTGGTCAGGTCCGACCCCTCAAGGGCCGAATCCAATGTCTCGGGAGGAATCGCTTCGATTACCTTGTCAAAGCCCTTAGTCGGAACCCAGTCTCCATAGATGCAAGTCCATTGCACATTCTGGCCCATGCAGACTCCCGACTGCACTTCGCCATTTCGGCATTCTCCATTGACTACAGGGCTTGCGCTCCCTCCATCTTCATCTAAATCGCCCATTTTCACTTCGAGGGCCTTGAGAATCTCATACTGTTCCGGAGATATCCCGATCCCGTTGAGGTTAATGTTAGAACCTTCGTTTATCTTAACCTTTTCTGTGGTTTCCGCAGTGTCTGTGAGAGTTTCGTCCTTATTGACAACCTCTTCACTTGAATTGGAATCCTTTCCACTCGAACTGGAATCCTTTTCAATCTCGTCATCGAGCTGATCAACCCCTAAATCGGGACTGCTCAATACGGGTTCGTTCGCATCCGTTGACGACGAACCGCTGTCGCAAGCAATCATGACGAAAGATACCGCAAACGCGGTCGCGAGGAATTTGAGTTTCATAACAAATCTCCTGTGAAGTCCTACCTACTGGAAATATACATTTCCTACGGTAAAATAATGGCTTCTAGGAGTGGTGGGTAGCACTTTTGCAATTATCTTGCAACCAGGCTTCGAAAGATTCTATGCTTTTTTCTTTCCTATTCCCAATAAAAGGCTTTTCCTGGTGGAACTTTGTCTTCCAGCACATATAGGCAAAAGCAAGAGCCGCCAAGACGGCAATGCAGAGCAACTTAACGAACTCGACTTCCATGTTTTCCCCCAAAAAAGGTCCAACCCAAAACAACAACCTAAACATAGATTTTATGATTCGTCAAAGTCAATAAATTAAGATGTTCTTTTGCTCCCCTATTTTCGTTTTTTTTCTTACATATTTCCATGCCGTTTTTTAAGCCAAAAACGGCATTCTTCACTAGGGCTGAACAAACTCGAAGAACGTGATTCCGGGGAGTTTTCCCTTGCGGGAGACCAGGTATTCCAGGAGCGGCTGTTCCACGACCTTCTTGCGCACGGAAGACGCATGGCGCAGCCTAGGCTTGTCGCCAGGACGCAGCACGACGAAACCTGTATGGGTCACATCCAGCTTGTCGGACTTGGCGACAAACCCGATACCCACGACCATCATCGGTCCCTTGTAGGGCTTTTTCGACCATTCGACGGCCTTCTGGTACGGCAGGTAACGCAGGTCCATCATCGGGTCGGCGGCGGGCTTGCCGTTCACCAGGTACTTGAGTCCCTTCGACCTGAAAAACTCGTTCTTGGGCATCGTGCGGACAACGGAAGTATCCCCGTTCATCGGGAGCACCTTGGCGAACTTGCCCTCGCCCACCCAGTCCATCAGCATGTAGTGCTTGCGGCTCGTATAGCCGATCTTGCCGTCCTTGTAGCGGATGCGCTGCAGTACCGAGAACAGGGAGTCCTCATCAGGCGCCACAGCTAACGCAAGCGCATTTTCCACGTAGGTCATGCAGTCCACCGAGTCGATGTAGACGAGCGGCTTGCTGTCGTAGGGATCGATATAGCTTTCGCCCATGGGTCCAAGGCGGTAGGGTCTGCCGATAAGGAGGCGCGAGAAGTGGTCCAGCCTCTGGAAGAGCCCGCGCACGTTCTGCGCGTCCAGCCACATCTGCTTCAGTTCCATCAACGAGGCGTAGTTGTCGCTTGTCGCAAGGACGATGCGCGTCCACAGGGTGTCGAGCACGGCCTTGCAGGCGGCGTCGCTATTGCCGCCCGTCTCGTTCAAATACATGGCCACCGCGAGCGTGTCGCCGTCCATCGGGAACACGTAGCCCACCAGTGCATGAGCCTCGCCGATAAAGCCCGTCTTGAAGCGCGTGAGCCAGGGGTATTCCAGTTCGAGCATGCGCTTGCCGCCCGTGCCCACGCGGGGGCTGGCAAAGCTGTTGATGTAGTAACGGCCCTTCTGGTGGCGCGCCATGGTACGCAGGAGCTTCGTTTCCGTCGAGGGCTTGAGTTTGTTTCTCGGGGAAAGCCCACAACCGTCCCATACCTCGAAATCGTCGGGGCTGATGCCCATCTCGATAAGGAAGCGGCGTTCGGCGGCCCAGCCGCCCGCGACGCTGCCTTCGCCGGCCACCTGCGCGCCCATGTTGCGGAAGAGCGTCTCGGCGTGCAGATTCTGGCTGCGCTGGTTGATTTCGTCAAGAAGGCTCAGGAGCGGTGCAGACGCATAGGTGAAACTCTTGATCTCTATTCCCTGCGGGATAGCGTGGTCTTCCCTGAACACCAGGCCCTCGTCGGCCAGCGCCTGCATGAACGCCGCCCGGAAAAACCCGATCGGGTTCCTTACCGGGAGCACCATCTGGGCGGAATCCACGCCCACGCCGATCTCGCCACCGATAGTAATCTCGGGCTTGACCGGATCCATCGCGTAGGTCCACTTGCGACGCTTGCCGTTCGATGTCGTAAGCCTGTTGTTGATGACGACGTAGCCCACGTCAGGAATGACCGAGACAACGCCCGGCTCGCCCGGCTTCGCGCCCGGCTTCAGACGCACCACGACGCAATTGTCGTTAAACCCGAGCGGGGCAATTTCGGCGCCGTACCAGGCGTCATAAAAATTCTTGCGCCAGTAGTCCGCCTTCCACGGGCCCGTATAATACGAAGTGTCAAGCTCGATGCGGCCCCTGATGGTATCGATACCCATGGAGCGCAGGGAATCCACCATGGCGTACAGCATGTGGAACGGGTCCGCGAAATAACGCCCGGAAATGTTCGGGTCGCCCTCGCCGCGGATGCCCAGCACGCCGGAAAACACCTTCTTGTTCACGCTGCCATTGAGCTTCATGACCGTCTTGGGAGCATAGTCCAGCGGCAAAAAATGCACCGCGGCAGCGGTGGTGAGCGTCTTGAGCGTACTCGCCGGAGTAAACTTCTCGGTACCGCGGACATTCGCAAGTTCGTTACCGCTGCGGACCGAGCGCACAGAAAGCCCGTAACGCGCTCCCGGGACCATGGAGTCGACATATGCCTGGAACTCGGAAACGTCTATCGCCGAAAACGCGTCCACCGAAAGGGCTAGGACGGCGACACAGGCGCCGAGAATCGTGCGGGCTTTTCGGAAAATCATCACTTCGCCAGTCTCTCGAAATCTTCAAAATAACTGGGATATGTCTTGTTCACGCACGCGGGATCCATAATCTTTATGGGGACCCCGCCCAGCGAGACCAGGCTGAAGCACATCGCCATGCGGTGGTCGTTGTACGTCTCGATGGTCGCCGGTTGCAACTGCTGCGGAGGCGTGATCGTTATCGAGTCGTTCGTCTCGCGAACGTCGGCACCCACCTTGCGGAGTTCTGCGGACACGGCAGCGATGCGGTCCGTCTCCTTCACACGCCAGCTGGCAATCCCGCTAATCGTAGAGGGGCCGTCGGCAAACAGGGCAAGCACGGCTACCGTCATCGCGGCATCCGGGATGTCGTTCAGGTTCAGGTCGACACCATGCAGCGTACAGCCCGTACCGTCGCACTCGATCCAGTCCGGCCCTACCGTAATCTTCGCACCCATCTTGCGCAGCACCTCGGTAAAGGCGACATCGCCCTGGCAGCTTTCGCTACCGACACCGAGCGCGCGGACCTTGCCCTTCGCAATCGCCGCGGCAGCCAGCGGGTAAGACGCCGAACTCGCGTCGCCTTCCACGTCGTAGTCCCCGGGGGAGCGGTAATGGTCCTTGGGCACGTAAAAATCAGTCAGGCCCTCGTGCTTCACCTCGATACCAAAGTCACGCATCACCTTGAGAGTGAGCAGAATGTACGGGGCCGAAATGAGTTCGCCTTCCACGTGAATATGCAACGGGGTCTCGCAGTACGGGGCGCAGATGAGAAGTGCCGTCAGGTACTGGCTGGAAATGTTGCCGCGCACGCTGACGGAGCCGCCCTTCAGCCCGTGGGCGTTGATTTTCACCGGCGGGTAACCGGCACTTTCCTCGTAGGAAATGTCTGCGCCAATGGAGCCGAGCGCATCCACCAAGTCGCGGATGGGGCGTTCCTTCATGCGTTCCTCGCCGTGCAGCAGGACGGTACCGCTACCCAGGGTCAGGGCAGCGCAGAGCGAGCGCATGGCTGTACCGGCATTGCCGAGGAACAGTTCTTGCACCTGCGGCGGGATAGCGATGGGAGCACCAGTCCCCTGGACATCGGCCTCGGTATAATTTTCGGAAAAACGTATCTTTACGCCCAGCTTGTCCAACGCCTCGCCCATATAGCGCGTATCGTCGCTCCTGAGCAGGTTGTGCAGGCGGGTATTCCCCTCGGCCAAGGCCGAAATCAGGAGGACCCTATTCGTGATGCTTTTGGACCCCGGCAGACGAACTTCACCATTATAGGATTGGTAGGCCGGTAACTGGATAGAACTGGGGCGAAATTGGAATGCTTCCATGATTTAAAATTATACATTATTATCGTAACGTTAAAAGATTATGGGATAAAATGGAACAAGGAATTACGACTAAAAGTTTCGATGTCCGTTTCTCGGACTGCGACCACCACAGCCGCCTCAAGCTATCGAACCTATTTCTCTTCATGGAAGAGACCGCCATCACCGATGCCGAAATGAACGGTTTCGGGATATGGAAGATGATGAAGGCCGGATACACCACAGTCATCACGCGCATGAAGATCCGCATACTGCATACACCCGTCTTGGGGGAAAAGCTCACGATTTCAACTTGGGCCAAGGAAATTTATAAGGAAAAGGTCTGCCTCAAGGACTACTCCATTTTGGACTCGCAGGGCAACTCCATCGCACAGGCGACATCGTCATGGCTGCTGGTGAACCTGAAAACGGGCAAGTCGGAGAACCTAGAGAACAGCCCGTTCCCCATACCGCTGCATCCCGGCAAGGACGCCCTGCCCGAGATGATGGACATCCTGAACCCGGAGATTGAGCCCAGGATTGTCCACCAGGAACAGGCGCGCTATAGCGATCTCGACATGAACAACCACGTGAACCACTGCCGCTACGTCGACTGGGTCATGAACGCGCTCGACAAGGAAGAAATCAAGAACCGCAGGGTACGTTCCATACAAATGAACTACATCTCGCAGATTCCGCTGGACGGCAAGGTGAACATCGTGCGGTTCAAGAATACGAACCACCACGCCTACATTTTCGGGCTCAACGCCGACGACATGACGCAGTGCCACTTCCAGGCGCGCATCGGCCTTACCGACAACTAGACCCTACATTCACGGCGCCGGCGATATGACGCCCGCGCCTTCCACCAGATCGAACGTGACGCTCCCGTCCCGGTCCGTGCGGTAAATCGCCGAGGAGTCCCCGACGACGTAGGCGAGTTTGCGCATCACCGGTGCGGCCGGGTGCCCGTAGGCGTTTTTTGCGCCGACGCTCACCACGGCATACCGCGGGGCCACCTTCGACAAGAAAGCGATAGTGCTGCTCCCCGCCGACCCGTGATGCGCCACCTGGAGAAGGTCCGCACGGAGCGAAGGCGAATACTCCAGCAGCCGTCGCTCGCCGGCGGAATCCAGGTCCGCCGTCAACAGCACTCCGTAACCGGCATACTCGAGGAGCGCGACCACGCTTGCCGCGTTCTCGGCAAGTCCCTCCCCCTTCGGCGGCCAGAGCACGTCAAGCCGCGCACCGGGCGCGGCGGCACCGGAACCCCCGCCCGAAGGAGCATCTCCCCCGCGCATCCCCAGCACGCTGCCGCGGGCGACCGTATCCACGGGCAGCTTGAGCCGCGACGCCAGCCGGAGCACGCTGTCGCGGACAATCCCCGCATAGGCATCGGGCCCCACGTAAAGCCGCCCCACCCGGAGCGCCCCCGACTCCACCGCGCGGGCAAACTCCATGAAGCCGCCCCCGTGGTCCCGGTGCGCATGGCTTACCAGGACCCACTCCAGCTC
This sequence comes from Fibrobacter sp., assembly GCA_017649565.1. GTDB lineage: Bacteria > Fibrobacterota > Fibrobacteria > Fibrobacterales > Fibrobacteraceae > Fibrobacter. Next base: position 54,833 of record JAGCGO010000019.1, read on the forward strand.
ACGGACGCCACGAGATGCAAGCGTGTCCACGAGAGCGGCCGAGTCCGGCCCCGTGTCGTACAGCGCATAGCGCCCGTTCTCCTCCAGGAGCACGGCAAGGCCCTGCCCCACGTCGAGAAACGTCACGTGCAGGCCACCATCGTCGTCACCCTCTTCAGCATACATGCAGGCAGAAAAAACGGCACACAGAGCAAGGAAAGCGGCAATCCGCCGCAGCCAAAGCCCCAAAACAGGGAAAACAGAATCGCTCATACCCTTATAGACGTTTTTCCTGCCATTTTTTTCCACTTTTTTCGAAAAAATCACAAAACCCCTTCCGCATCATTTTCCCCGCAAAAAAAAAGAGAGCTTTTGCCCCCTCCCCCATTTTTTACTAAATTTTAAGTGATAATCGGAGAATATATGCAATTACCCAAATACAAAAAGAAAAAGCGCATCAAACTCAAGATTTGCCAAGAGCCTGGTTGCGGGCGCGAATTCTGGGGCCACCCGATTGCAAAGTACTGCGAACTGCACCGCGACATCAAGCAGCGCCAGAAGCAGAAAAAGGACGTCGAGAACATCGAATCCAAGAACATCATCTTCCGTCACAACTACACGGAATCCATGGACCTCTCCTTCAAGTGCAGCCTGGAAGGGTGCGACGAGAAGTTCACCATCAGGATCTTCCCGAAGCAGTATGTCTACCCGCGCTTCTGCATGGAGCACAGGAACGACTTCAAGCGCGAGAATTTTATCCGCATCATGTCGAAAAAGAGCTCCGACTAGCTTTTTTCGACGCTAGCAGCCCATTTCGTGGACTTTTTTCACGCCATCCCTTGAAATCTGGGATGGCTTTTTTATATTTGGTCTCGCTACATGGTGGATGTAGCTCAATTGGTTAGAGTCCCAGATTGTGATTCTGGATGTTGCCGGTTCGAGTCCGGTCATCCACCCTTAAAAAAGAGGCACTGCGACATGCAGCGCCTCTTTTTTTATTCTCCGGTCAATATCCGGCATCTCGTCCACAAACCCTAGACACAGAAAAGGCGGCCCGGAGGCCGCCTTCTCAATTTTTCAGTCCAATCCGATTAGCGGACAGTGACGCGCTTGGTCTGTGCACCCACGCGGACCAGGTAGCTGCCGCGGGTAGCGACGCTGACCAGTTCGACGGAGTTCTGCACGATCTTCCTGGTAACCACGCGGCCCTGGAGGTCGAGCACAGTGAGTTCGTCACCGATGCGGGCGCCGATCACCTGGAGCTGGCCATTCTCGCTGAGGATGGAGAAGGCGGCCACAGAGCGAGTACCCGGGAGAGCCGTAGCGGCTTCGAAGCTAGCAACGATCTTCTTGTCACCGAACTTGACGATGATGGTATCACCAGCGTTCAGCACCTTGTCACCGACCTTCCAGCCGCTGAAGATGCTATCCTTGGTGTCCTTGACCTTCGGGAGGACGTATTCCACAGAGTCACCCTTGGCAACCACGATGGAGTCAATGGTCTTACCGCTCACAACAACCTTGATGGTGTCGACTTCGATATCCCTATAGATACCGTTGGTCTCGATGTCGGCCACGACGTTGTGGAGATCCTTGTCCCACTTGACGAAGCGCTTGCCGGCAACTTCCGGACCTTCAGCACCGTTGGCAGAGTAGCCATGGGAAACGACTTCCGTACGGACCAGCTTCTTGTCAACATAGTAGGAGACGGTGTGCTGAGTCAGTTCGCACTTCGCAAGAACAGCGAGGTCACTGGAGGCAACGATCGTGTCCGTGAGGGCTTCGCCGTTAACCGTGATGTCTTCGCAGACGAAGAACTCACCGCTGAGAGCGTCAATCATAGTCTTGAGACCGGTGAAGGTCGTGTCCTTGAGGACGTAGAAGGTCGTGTCGAGCGTAGAGATTCCAACGTCGGCAGAGATGGTCACCTTCACGAGGGTGTCGAACACAGCGTTAACAACCATGTCGGATTCAACGTAGGTGAAGTCGGCATCCCAATCGCTGAAGCGGTAACCTTCAAAGACCGGCACCAGGCTATCCGGAGCGACAGCGGCAGTGCCGAAGGCGACGCGCTGGCTATCCACGAGGACGGTGTCGAATGCGACGAACTTCACATCGAATTCCTTAGCGAGGCAGACAGCCACGAGTTCAGGAACTTCGGAAGCGATGAAGGTGGAGTCAGAGAAGACTTCGCCATTGACAGTCCATTCAGTGCAGGTGCTGTCATTGTTAGACGGGACTTCCGGAGTCGTGATGACCGTGTCGGCCGGAACGGTGTCGCACTTGGTTTCGCCGAGGGCGACAACGCAGTATTCAACAACGGCGGTCATCTGGGCATTCACGGTGAGGTCGGACTGCACGTTCGTGAATTCCTTGTCCCAACCGTCGAAGCGGTAACCTTCGAAGACCGGAGCTTCAGGAGCAGTAGCATCGTTACCGAAGGCAACGCGCTGGCTGTCAACGAGGACGGTGTCGAAAGCGACAAACTTCACGTCGAAGGCGTTGGCATGGCAGACAGCCACGAGTTCAGGAACATCGGAAGCGATGAAGGTAGAGTCGGTGAAGACTTCGCCATTGACAGTCCAGTCAGTGCAGGTGCTGTCGTCGCTAACCGGAGTTTCCGGAGTCGTGATGGTCGTGTCGGCCGGAACGGTGTCGCACTTGGTTTCGCCGAGAGCGACAACGCAGTATTCAACAACGGCGGTCAGCTTGGCATTGACAACGAGGTCAGACTGTACATTCGTGAATTCCTTGTCCCAACCGTCGAAGCGGAAGCCTTCAAAGACCGGAGCTTCAGGAGCAGTAGCATCGTCACCGAAGGCAACGCGCTGGCTGTCAACGAGGACGGAGTCGAATGCGACGAACTTCACGTCGAAGGCGTTGGCATGGCAGTTGGCCACGAGTTCAGGAATATCGGAAGCGAGGAAGGTGGAGTCGGTGAAGACTTCGCCGTTGACAGTCCATTCAGTGCAGGTGCTGTCGTTGTCAGCCGGGACAACCGGAGTCGGCATAGTCGTGTCGGCCGGGACTTCGACGCATTCGGTCTTGCCGAGGGCGACGATGCAAACGGTCGTCATCTTGGTAATCTTGCCGGTAACTTCAAGGCTAGAAACCACCTTCGTGAAGGCCTTGTCCCAACCATCGAAGCGGTAGGAGGCACCGTAGGTTTCTTCCACTCGGGCCTGAGGATCATTGGCATCGGCACCGTAAGCAACCTTCTGAGTTTCGAACAGGGTTGCAGCGGCCGGATCATTGCCTTCGTACACATAGAAGGCTACGCTAAATTCATTGGCATGGCACTTGGCCACGAGTTCAGGAACTTCAGAAGCGAGGAATGCAGTGTCGGTGAAGGTCTTGCCATCGACAGTCCATTCAGTACAGGTGCTGTCGTTATCAGACGGGACATCCGGAGTCTTGATGGTCGTGTCGGCCGGAACTTCGACGCATTCGGCTTCACCGAGGGCGACGATGCAAACGGTCGTCATCTTGGTCATGTTGGCGTTCACGTCAAGAGCAGCGGTAATCCTGGAGAAGTCCTTGTCCCAGCTATCGAAACGGTAGCCTTCGACAACCGGATCAGCCGGGGCTTCAGCAGCGGCACCGTAAGCAACCTTCTGAGAATCATGGAGCTTCTGGAGCACGAAGAAGTTCACGTCGAATTCGTTGACCTTGCAGCGGGCTTCAAGTTCGATCTTCTGAGAAACCGTGAGTTCGGCACCAGAGGGCAGAACGGTTTCGCCATTCAACCAGGCGTCGCAAGTGAGGGAGTCGTTAGAAGCAGGACCATCGATGATGACAGTCGTGTCAACCGGAACGGTGTCGCACTTGGTCGAATCCACAGTGACATAGCAGATTTCGGTCATTTCGGTCAGCTTGGCATTGATTTCCAGGTCAGCCTTCACGTTCGTGAATTCAGCATCCCAACCGTCGAAGCGGAAGCCTTCGACAACCGGATCAGCGGGCTTCTGAGCATCGGCACCGTAGGCGACGGTCTGTTCGTTGTGAAGCTTGCCCTGGACAAAGAACTTGACGCTGAAGGCCTTGGCAATTTCGTCATACATAGCCGTATAGGTCGTATTTTCAGTAGCGGCAGCAAACGGCTTGTCCCAACCAGTGAACTTGAAGGAAGCCGATTCTGTTTCAAAGTCAGCCGGGATTTCCGAGTCGTTTTCTTCGTCGTAGTAGAAGACCATGGAACCCTTTTCGAAGGACTTCTTGCCCAGTTCCTTACCGAAGCTGGTCACGAAGGTGATTTCAATGAGCTCGTTCAACACGGCATTGTAGGTCACAGCACGAGTGTAGAACTTAGTCTGAGCTTCGGCAGAAGTCAGCACGTTGCCATGGTCGTCCTTCCAGCCGCGGAACACTGCGCCAGTGACCTGCGGGTCGGCAACAGTCGCTTCAACAATCTTGCCCTTAACGGTCGTCGCTTCGAGAACGACTTCGCCATTGACAACAAACGTAATCTTGTAGTTGCCAGCGCAGCCAGAGAAGTCAAGCACCGGATAGTTACCGTCTTCGAAAAGCCAGACAAAGGTATAATCAATTTTGCCGTTCTGGGTGTTAAGAACCCTAACAAAATCACTGTTAGTGTTCATTTCAGCGGTCGTCTTACCCAACACTGTGGTAATCGTAGAGCTGTTGTCTTCGTTGGAGCCATACGGCTTCATCTTCTTAAGGGCGGTAGAATCGTAGTAGCAGTTTTCGACCGTAGAGAAGGCCTTGGTGCGAGAGTTGTTATCAACCTTACCAATAACGCCACCCTTAGTCTTACCGACAACCGTGTTGGTCGTGCTGAAGGAGTTCAGCACCACAGCCGTGTAGTTGCCCGTTTCATATCTAGAATCGTTATCGAAATAGCTTTCACCAACAACACCACCGGCAGTACCGCTCCAAGTAGAAGCAGTCACGGGACCATCGTTGCGGCAGTTATTGATGGAGCCATCCTTGTTGTAGCCCACGATACCGCCAGCATAGGCGGAGCCGTTTACGGCACCCAGGTTCTGGCAAGTAGCAATGCGGCCCGGAACGTGGGTGATGTTGGATTCAATATTTCTATAATGAGAACCACCCACGATACCACCGGCAGTATTGCCTGTTATCGTTCCGTGGTTGATGCTGGAGCTGATAGCGCCCGTGTTAGCACCGGCAATACCGCCAGCCAATTCAGAGGCCGAGACCGTAGCATGGTTTTCGCAACCAATCATCGTGCCGTAACCACCGTTACGACCGGCAATACCACCAACACCACCATTGGAGGCATCACCCGAAGATTGCACCTTGACAGACTCAGTCGTCTTGCCGCCTTCGAGCACACCATAGTTCAAGCCAACGATGGCACCCGCATATTTAGAGTCTCTTACATTCACAATGGTATTGCTGATGGTAATATTCTTGACAATACCCTGTTGACCAATCACACCAAAGAAGCCCGCATAGGACTCGCCGGAACCGGAAACCTTAACAATCTTCAGTCCGGAAATCGTCATTCCATTGCCATCGAAAATACCCTCAAAGGCTTTATCTTCGGCCTGACCGATAGGTTTGAATTCCGCATTACCACAATCAATGTCATTCATCACGATGGCATTGACGACCTTGCCTTCTTTGGTCCAGTCACGGAGCTTGGCCAAGTCCGAGCACTGTGTAAGTTTTGCGTAGTCTTTGCCAAGTATGGTCGTATCAGCCATAGAAACAGCGAAGGAATTCGCTGCCATGGCGAGACAGAAACCAACTGCAGTTGTAAATATTTTTTTCATAATGAGCCCTTTTTAGTGGGAGTTTTGGTGTGAGAAATGTAATTTTTTTGTCACGGCTCTACAAGGGTGTAATTTTTCTCACACAAACAAAGTTCCGAAAATGTGACGAAAAGCACACAAAAACGGCATAACGTAAACTTCTTTTTACACAATTTTTCGTCATTTTGGGCTTGCCGGTGCAAGTTTTTTGTAATAAAAAGAGTGTGATAAAAATCACACTCTTTTTTTCAAACCTTCCATTTACAACAAATTATATTCTAGTCTTTCACGCAGCGGAGACCCAAAAGTATATCCCCATCGTTGAGACTTAGTATTGGTAACCTTATATCTCGAATTGACGATACATAAACTCCAAAGCTATCACGAGAGTCATCGGACGGGCCTTCTCCAGTCTCAATAGTATAATTACTGTAGAAAGAGGTATGATACACAGCTTTCTGTTCCGGATTGGGATACTGGGGATAACGCATCAGTTCTAGCATTTCGAGATTATCCTTTATGGCGTCAGCCATTTGGTCCCACTCCTGATTATTGGGTACGTGCCAACCGTCAGGGCATATACCTTGGACATTCTCATTGAGGTTTATCGGCTGTTTAAGACGAACCTCAGAGCTATTAAACTCGCACTTTTCTCCAGCGGAAAGCCCAAAAATCTGGCAAATCGTATACCCTCTACCGATTCCAGGGCTATAACTTGTCATCCCTTTAGAATACATTTCACCTCGGTTGTTTCCCCAGCGAGAAACAGTATCATCACCATTCTTAGTGTCGTATTCCAAAAGGCTTGCCATCCAAGTAGCCGTATCGCCATTTTTCAATTCAACATCTAAAGTCTTGTAAACCATACCATCTCTTTCATCGACAAAAGAGCCATATTTTCCCGTGGTGTCAACAGGAGGGTCCCCTTCGTCTCTTTCTCCACCATAACCCATCCATACGCCGTCACGGCAAATAACTCGTTCCTTTTCTTCAAAATGGGTCGTTCTTCTGACCTCGTCTTGAGTGTTACAGTGCCCCCATACAGAATCCCAAGGAGAAGCGAATTGCTTGAGAAACTTTTTAAAATCGGGAACTTCGGCGACTTCAACCCATTCTTTTACATACCTGGCAACGGTATCGCGGCCATCATTATCGTAAGTGTAGTAATCGTAGACGGGTTCAAGCCCGACTTTGGCATCGTCAAAAACGCCATCGTGATAATCCATGGACACAAGGTCTTTTGTCCGGCGAATCAAGACAGTGTCATCCCAGGTTCCATCCTTTTCCAAATCCAGGGAAATCTCGGCCAAAGTACTTGCTACTTCGCCCATATCTTTACCCGTAAGCATAATCAAGGAGATTGCCAAAAGTTTAGCGTCGCCTTCGGTATTGTTGAGGATGTCGAGCTGATCAAAGGCTTCAGTCTCTTCTGAAAATCCAAAAGCAGCCATCACTTCTTTTTCGGCTTGCTTTTTCGCTTCGCCAACGGTTTTACCCTGCTTGACCAGATAGCGAATTCGGTCAAAAGACAGATGCGTCAGAACGTTGATGTTGACATGGTCGAGGTCTTGCAGGTCTACAAGGCTATTCAACGAAATCATTTGTTCAGAACGAAAACCGCTCAACTCGCTGGTAAAGTAACCGTTGGCATTGAGCCATGCATAGCGATCGTCCAAATCAATGTTTTTCAAGGAGTATTCACCTCGATCGTTATCGATTTCCGTGGAGAAATGGGCCCCCGTTTGCTGCAGCTTTTCATCCATCCCATAAAGGGTCACTTTGGTTCCTTTCGTAAAAGGCCCCTTTTGCGACTTCCCGGAAATAGTTCTTCCAGAGGCTGAACTTCCAGAACCCGATTCAAACTGGCTGCACGCCGTGAAAAAAGTTCCTGCGACAAGTAACGTAAAAATGGCAAGGTTTATTTTAGACATATATCCTCCTTATTTTCCCATCCATTTATATATACACCTAAAGAAATCATCATCTCCATGCAGTTCTGCAGAACCTCTCGATTCTGGCAGTTCGCCTGAAGTAGAAAAGACCCGTGCAAGCTCATCAATACCCGCTTGAGCACCACTGCAATCCTCATTGATCTCATAAGCGCAAATAGAACCGCAATATTCACCGAACATACATTCATCGAAATGCGCGCTAATTTGTTCCAGCGCCTTGTCTGTTTCTCCGTCGTTGGCAATATCCAGATTCTCAAAATCATCTGCAAGATTTTCATAGCCAAACTCTTGCATCAATTCTTCACGAGCCTGTTTTTTTGCCTCGGCAAACGATTTCCCGTTTTCAACGAGGTAAAGAGCACGATCGTATTCAAGATGCGTAAGGATATTGATGTTTATCTGGTCTCGATCTCGGATGTCGGACAGAGCCCTTAAGCTAATCTGGCATACCGTGTTCTCGCCCGTCGTTTCTCTTTTATAATAACCTGTTGCCTTCAGCCGGACAAACTGGCTTTCCAAATTGATGCCATCTATTTGGAAATCCCCCTTGTCAGTGCGAGTCGTGGCAAAAAATTCTTTGCCCGTGGGTTCAAGGCTACCGTCCGCCGACGTTTCCGCGAGGACAATATTTGAGCCCTTTACAAAAGGACCTTTCTGCACCACGCCGGCAATCTGCTTGTTCGTAATTGCGACAACGGCAGCATCGCCCGAAGCACCGCCAGCGACATCTTTATCATCGGAATCGGAACAGGCAACCACAAAGCCCAGCAAAATGGCAAAAGCCAATGTAAAGGCCAAGCTTTCTCCTAATACTTTATACACATCCCTTTTCATCTTTTCCCTCCTTATCAGATACACGTTTCTTCCCCAACTCTAAGCGTTCGCTCATCGGGAACAGCTGTACATTCAGGCGATACACCTGTTCCGTTTCGTCGTCTGCAGTAGCAATCGCTACGACACGACGGTAATAATCCTCTGTTTCCTTTTTTATCCGCTCGAAAGCGCGACGCGTAAGGCCAAGCGTATATCCCGACATGACGCGTTCGGAAATCGGCAAGCCAAGCGACTGGATGGCAAATTCCCCCATCTGGCGCTGCAGATCGCGAGCTGCCAACGGCACGGCCTCCACAGGGGCCATTTTAATCGCCTTGTCCGTCTGATGGTAGTTCCCGTTCTTGTCCTTCTTCAAGAGTTTCGCCTTCACCAAGAAGTCAAGCGTCTCGGAAACTTCCGCTGCCGAAATCTTCGGCTTGCAGGCCTTCGCCATCTCGAGCGGTTTTGCTCCGGGCATGTGCGGGGCCAATTCGCGAATCACCGAATTTTTCCACGACTTGAAGTAAGCAAATTCTTCATTCCCGAGAATGCGTATCTTGTGGGCATTCGCCATCGCGCACCGTTCTTCGAATGCGGCTCGTTTTGCCACGTCGCTCTTAGCATGCGCATACGACACCATCAGGATAAAATAGTCGTATTCAAAGCCGACCAACCCCATAGCGCTCGCCACCGAGCCAGCCGACCCGACACTCAAATTCTTTTTCCCTTCGCAGACATACTTTAGGTAGACATCCGAAGAGAAGCCCGCTTTCTGGGCGAACGCATGCCAGGAGAAAGCGGAGCAGCGCTTGCGTTCATCGTAGTAGTCCTGGATGAACTTGCGATAATCTGTATATTCAACGATTTCCTTCATGGTAATGAATTTATCTTAATTTTTCTAAATTAGAACATAAAATTTGCTTTTTTAGGCAAATTTTACCACTTTTTGGCAAATTACAAAAATTTCGCAAATCTAGAACATGACAAGCGTGTTCCAGGAACATGCCCACACCAGGTGACGCAAGAAAGAACGTCAAAAAAAAGAGTCCCGACACATAACGCGGGACTCTTTCAAATACAAAATAACAGACTTACAGCATCAATTGGATTTTTGCTCGTCCTACTTTTTGAACATTACGGACTTTTTGACCGCCCTGCCATTGACTTGCAGCACGCCAATATAACGACCACGAGCCACATCCCAGGCATTAACCGTTTTGAAGTGCGTTCCGGCAGCACTGCGGCCGAAGTCGGATGTTTTCAGGGTACGCCCCTGCATATCGAACAACATAAACCTTACGTTAGCATCGGTCGGTATCTCGAAGCGGATAGCAATATCGCCATTCTGGAACGTAGCGCCGAAAGAACTACCATGCACAAGCACTTCGTTACGGACTTGCAACGGCGAATCAAACTCTATTTCCGCCTTGGCGGGAGCACTCCAAATAGTATCGGACAAATACAGCATTCCCACCCGGTAACTGATTTCGTATGTTCCGGACGCATCCTTGATCTTTTCCAAGGAATCTAGCAAGGATATGCTCGCAGAATCCAGTTTGAGAATCTTTGTTGCACTAGAGTCCATTACATAGGCATCATCCAGCAGGCTCTTGCGCACATTCTTTACAAGCGACTTGCCATCTCCAAACGTCAATGACTTGTTTTCTACATAGGGAGCATTCGGCACACCGCGGAGCATCGGGTAAGCCTCGCTCTCCTCTATGTTCCACACCGACTTGAAATTGAATTTGGAATATGACTTTTTCAGGAGCATCTTGTCATATGAAAGGCCCCCTTCCCCTGCCAAGGTGTCAATGCAGTTTTCGGCAAGATAGTAGAATTCATCCGAAGGCTGCGAAATCTTCGGCAATCCGACGCAATAGCGCACATTGCTATCAATAACTGCGCCCATAGCGAAACCCCTGACCGTGGTATTGTTGCCATTGGTCGCAATGAAGCCCGAATTTTCCTTGCTTCTGCCTTGCAGGTAAACATTGCCCACCGAATAGCAGTCTTCGATTGCAAGCTGGTTAATCTCGACAAAGCTCGCCCTTCCATAGACATCGCCCGTAGAATAGGATTGCTTGATTGTCCCGTAATTGATTCCCGCAAAGCCGGCGGCCCCGTCCACATTTCCCGTCGCAAACGAGCGCTCGATTACGGCCTCGTTCCTGCCGACAAAACCTCCGGAATAGCCCGCCATGGACTTGACATTAGCCGTAGCGTAGCTATTGGACACCTTCACCGTGTTATACCCGATCAGTCCGCCCACAAAAAGGCTGCCCGTCAAATCGACAGACGCATGGGCGCTATCTATATCCTTGCCGTATGCGCCACCTATCAGGCCACCCACATAAGCAGCACCCGGAGCGTCAATAGTTCCGGTCGCCGTAGAACCCGAGACCTTTCCGCTATCAATCGCAACGACGCCACCTACGCCGTCGAACCCGATAGACACATACTGATACAATCCCTCATAATACGAGACTTCCCCCGCTCTGCGACCCGCATAATGAGCATCCACCGTGGCAGAACTTCCGCTGACACGTCCGGAACTTCTGTTGAGCCCCGCAATGCCACCCATGGAACCGCTTTCGGCAACCACATTCGCCGTCACAGTGGCCTTGTCGATAAGTCCGCCATTCACCAGCGCGACACCGCCAAAGCTACTCATGGTTCCACTGACATCCACCTTCGCCTTGGTTATTTTGCCATCGTTGACAAGGGCCATGCCAGCAAAAGAGCTTTCTCCGTTGAGTTCGCCCTTAAACGAACAGTTCTCGATAGAGCCCCTATTGTAGAAGGCAATCCCGGCGCTGCTATACGTAGAGTCAAAGGTCGCCTCCACATGGACGTTCTTGATGACGCCGTAGTTCGTCCCGACAACGCCACCCGCGCTCATGCCCGCGACGGTATAATTCTTGAACGTGAGATTATCTATCACGCCAGACGGCGCCAGCGTATCGATGAATCCAATAGGAGAACCATGACCACCATACATCAGAGTGAGATTATCTATGCTGAACCCGTTACCGTAGAACTTTCCGGAGAAGGGCTCCGTATCCTGTTCGCCATAATCCCCGAACAGGCGCCCAAAATACTCTATTTCCCCAATAGGCTTGAATCCCTGTGCGGCATTCCATTCAAGGACCTCGGTCGCAGACGCAGAGGCATCGATATCGTTAGCGAGCTCATACACCGCCGACAACTTGTACTTGCCAAATCCGATAGATTTCAAGTCGCCGTATGTCGTGATAAGGAAAGGATCTTCCTTGGTTCCGGACCCCGCCATCTGCATCATCGTCGTGTCATAATTCAGGTTGGGGCGGATCTTTTCGTTCCTTGTTTCCGACAGATAGTAGGAATTGTGAATCCAAGCAAAGTAAGGATATGTCGTATCTGGGGCCATTCTCCAGGTCTTTTCGAAATCCCAGCCCTTGTAGGTTTCCTTCTTGACCATCTGCCGCGAATTGCGAAGTTCGCCAGCGGCGGTAACGTTCACGAACCAGGGAATGCTGTCGTAATACACCGATGTATACGTGGATTTTGTATCATCGCCAGCAATGCCTCCCCACTTGGAATCGCCATCAACGTCGCCTGCGCCAAAGGAATTCTTCACGGTCGCACTATTTGACGCACCGACCAGGCCGCCTACATACTTTGCGCCTATCACATGGCTAATCGAATAGCAATCTTCTAAAGTCGCCTGGCCCAAGCTGCCGAACAGACCGCCAACGTATTCGTCACCTGCAACGACATCCCTCGATGCACTCCTCACGATAGAGCCGCTGGTCTTTTTACCGGCAACGCCGCCCACGTAGTCCGTACCGCGGATATCGTACTTCACGTAGATATTTTCAAGCACAGCTCCGTTGTCGACACCGGCGAGAGCACCGACATAGTTCTTGCCACGAATGACGCCCTTGGTTTCATTTGAGCTGTACGAATAGTTTTCGCCAAAATGAGAAGCCGTATCAAATACAATCCCCGTCACCTTGGCACCACTTGCCAACGCACGGAACAGGCCCACGGAATCTTCGTCGGGACGGTTGATATTCAAGCCCGCAATAATCTTGTTGCCGCCGATAAACACGCCGCTGAATTCACCAATCGGTTCGAAGCCCTTGCACAAGCTACTATCGGCATTGCAATTTTCCTTGAACGATCTCGTGGCATCGATATTTCCCATCAACTTGTAATATGCATCCAGGCCGTATTCGTACTTGCCGACATACTTGAGGTCACCGTAATCGTAAATCTTGTAGGGGTTCGTTTCAGTGCCGGCACCGGCAAGCACATTTACCGTACCGTCATCGACAAGCGTTCCCGGCAATATCGGGTCCATGCCCTTGAAGTACGGGTAAGAAACGCCTTCCTGGATTTCCCAGACCGAATCAAAGTCATAGCCACCGTATGTCGACTGTTTCATCATCTCTGCAGTGGTCTTGCCCTTACGCTCAATTCCTGCAACAGTGCGGTCAAAGAAACATGTATTGGTATCTAACATTCTGCTACTACCATTCCCGAGAATCCCTTCGGCAGCGGATTCGGGAGCTTTGAGCATACTTGCCGAATAAATACGAAACATATACGGATTTATATCACTAAAGACATACTGATAATTGTAACCGATAACGCCACCGACATCTTCAATGCCCTTGATTACGTTGACAGAGAATACATCGGTCATCGCAATGTAGCCATCCATATCACCGATAACACCGCCGACATTCTCCGTACCCTTGACCTTTCCTGTCGTCCCGACAAATTCAACATTGCCAGAAATAACGGAACCAATCAAGCCTCCCACAGACTGCTCGCCCTGGACATCTCCGTTCAAAGAAACGACATGGCGCACAGTGACATCGCGTGCTTCGCCAATCAAGGCGCCCACTACCCAGGAGCCTCTCACCTTCACGTTTTCAAGTTTCAAGTTCTGGATTACACTCGATTCCACATACCCGAACATACCCGTAAAGTCGCGATTCGGCTCATCAATCGTCAAATTCTTGATGGTATGGTTCTTGCCGTCAAAATTTCCATAGAATACATTCACGCTATCACCAATCGGTTCAAATTTCGAACCCGCCGCATCGATATCCTTTGTCAATTCGTAATTGGCCATTAGAGGATAGGCAACATCTTTTCCAATTTTCTGAAATTCGGCAAAAGTCGAAATTTCAATCTTGTTGGGAACCGCCATATAGCTCGAAGTACCCCAAACTGTATCGCCATCGTTTACAACTCCGATTCGGTAACCGAAATAGAGCGAATCTCTCTTTAACGTGGTGCTGCCATCAATAGAATCTACATTATCGCTCAATTTCGCCCAGCCAAGCCATTTACCGACAAGTTCGCCATCCACATCAAAAAGCGAGGCAACCTTCGGAGTCTCTTGCCATTTCGAGGCCGCTGTCGGAAGCGCAATCGGAATCCGGGATTTCTTCGAGAAGGGATTATTTAACAAGTAGGGGAACGATTTCCCTTCGTCAATGTCCCAATAGCGAATAAATTTTCCCGTTGGACTAGAGCAATAACCTACATACGGATAATACTCGCACGTGTCCGTACCGTCAATGGCATATTCATTATAACCTAAGGTATCCCAACCTGCAAATGAGGCGAAAGTCATCATCTTTGCAGTCGTAAGGCCCGTGCCACCCGCGCTCGTATCGAGTCCCGAGATTTCAGTGTTCCAATAAGAATTCACGATTGAATCCTTGGCATCTCCGACAAGTCCGCCAACGGAACTATCCCCCTGGACAACATTTGCCGCATAGGAATAATACATCGTTCCTCTACCCACAACACCACCAACATACTCTTCGCCACGCACTGTTCCCATCGCAAAAGAGAAGAACACCCCGCCTTCTCCGGCAATGCCGCCAACATAACGCCTGCCCTCAACAGTACCAAGCGCATAAGACTCGCTTACCGAGCCGCCTTCACCGACAATTCCACCGACATCATAATCAAAGTACCAAAAACCAAAATGCATCAGGTCCATTGTAGACAAGCAGTGTACAATTCCACCCTCGGCATATCCTGCAATACCACCGACCTCGTCAACACCATCCTGTCCAGGAAGTATCGTACCACTTGAACGGGATTGTAAAACATCACCCGTCAAATATCCGACAATACCGCCCGCATCCTTTTTCATAATAATGATATTCACATCGGCTTCCGCACGTAAAACATTCATGTCCGTTTGACCGACAATGCCGCCAACTCTTTGCGAGCCCTTGATATCGCCCTGAAAAGAAACATCTTCGAGAACGGCTTGTTCGTTGTAGCGTTTTGTACCTTCTCCAACAATACCGCCGACATAATTCTGTCCTTGGACAAAGCCGTTCGTCACATGCACGTTCTTGATGGAGCCTATCTGCTTGGCAGCAACGCTCGCCACGAAGTTCGCTTCTGTCACTCGGCCTGTTACATGGATATGATCAAAATTCAAGTTGGTAACGGAACCGCCCAAGTAAGCGATAAAGGCCACATCCCTTTCGCAGGGGAGCCAAATGGTCAAATTGCTAATGGTATGATTTTGTCCATTGATATTGCCCCAGAATATAATACTGTCCGCAGCGTCCTTATTTTTTCCGATAGGAATGAAGCCGTTGCAACCATCCTCGTTGCACATCTCGTTCTTAGAGTCCGAAGCATCAATGTCCTTCGTCAAGACGTAATTTGAAGAATAAAGGTAAGCCCCTTTACCGATGGCCTTCAAGTCTTCGTAGTCTTCAATCTGGAAAGGCTTATTGGCAGAGCCGTCGCCCTTCATGGTTCCGTTTGCGGCAAACGCTTGTGCCGCAAACAGCATTATCAGTGTCAAAAAATGCAGAGCCTTCATTTTTTCCTCCAAACTTAATCCTTGACACAACGGATAGAGAATCCGCTATCCTTGAACGACATAGACCTATTGTCCATTTGTCCAAACAAGTTTATGAAATAACAGATTCGCCCGTCATTCACATCAGCCAATTGATCGGTAAGAGCAAAGAAATCGGCACTGCGCGTATCCGCGTACGTAAAGGGATCTCCGCGGTACACTTCCCCGGCGGGGAAGGCAGAAAAACCGTAAGCGTCCGTACCGTAATCCCAGAGCCACCCCACCTTCGACATGAGATTGGCACTCCCGCCGGCCGTAGCAATCAGGACGTTCCATTCCGTCGTATCGGGCAAGTGCCAGCCATTCGGGCAAAGCCCCTGTTCCCGGGTAAACTCGCAATACTTCTCGAAACCGCAGGTCCGCGGTTTTTCCGCATCGTTTGCCAACTTGACCGAATCGATAGCCGCGGCCCACGTGTAGAAGCGTCCCGCGATTGCACAGTATTCGGGGTTGTCTTCGTAGCACCAGCTGCGTCCCAAAAGGCTTGGAGTGCTCACGCTGTCCGCATAGTTCAAGTTCTGCGCCATCCATACCTGTTCACCAATCGTTACGACCTTATAAACCTGGCCGTCGCGTTCATCGACAATGGAATCGTACACAATATCGGGATTCAAGTAGGCTTCCTTAGGCCGGCTCCAGTCTATGTCAAATTCGGTTCTCTCATCCTCTTCGCTTTCCTGCTTTTCTTCGAATTTCTCCATGTAATTTTCAAATTCCGGCAACTCGTCCACATATCCCCAGCTTTCGATGTTCTTGCGAATCGTATCGATCAGACCTTTTTCCTTGGCGGAAGCTGCCCAATCCGCAAGCTCGGCCTTTTCGCCGTCTCCCAGGGAACCCTTTTCCGCGAATGTCGAGCTGATCTTGTCCAGACGTTCGGCAACATCTGCAGCCTCTATAGTCTCGGCCGAATCATCCGGCACCTGCATCAGTACGCTCACAGCCAGGAGAGCCGCATTCCCGTCGCCCTGTTCAAAGATGTTCAAGTTTTCAAATTCGCCAACTTCGGACACCACATCAAGCGCGGCAAGCACTTCTTCTTCCGCCTGCTTCTTTGCATCTGCAAAGTCCATGTTCTTTTTAGCGACAAGATTTCTTATGCGGTCGGATTCCAGATGCGTGAACGCATTGACATTTACCGTTTCACGCTCTTTCAAATTCGTCAGCACTCGCAGCGTCATCTTTTCCGAAGTCTTTTTACCGGAAACTTCGTTGAAGTAGTAACCCTTCGCCTCGATTTCGGCACACGGCGAAGAGAGCGTAACATCGCCAACGACATAGTCGCCCTTGTCGCTCTGGACCTCGCCCTCGAAAACCTCGTCAGACAATTCGAGTGTTTTACAGTCCATTCCGCGCACGGTCACGTGGGAGCCCTTGGCGAACGGGCCCTTCTGCAAGACACCAGCCACTTTCTTGTCCTGTACGGCATAGAGGCCCTCGCTTTCTTCGCAAGTCCCTGCGGTATCCTCTTTTTCGGAACAGGCACAAAGCAGAGCGAACCCTACAAGCGTCCATGCAAACAGAAATTTTCTAATCATCCTCATTGCCTTCCTTGCACAGTGGCCCTGTGTCTTTTTTTAAATTATCCTTTTTCAAATTTTCCGTCAACGGAAAAAGCTGTATATTTAGCCTACAAATTTTATCCGGGTTTTTATCGGCCGAGACAAGCGACACTATACGCTTGCGGCACTCCGCCAATTCATCCAGGACCTTCGGGTAACTTTCGGTAGTCACGCCCATGGTCAACCCACTGAAATGCCGTTCCGATACCGGGAGTGTATCAAATGCGGCAAGCGCAAACTCGCCCATCTGCCGCAATAGCGAATGTACGGCCAATGTCACCACCTTCAACTGTCCTGTCGAAATGGAGCGGTTCGTCTGGCGATAATTATCATTCGCATCCTTTTCCAAGAAACCGGCACTTAACAAAAAATGCAGACTCGCGCTCACGTCGGATGCCGATATAGGGAGCCGGCACGCCTTCGCCATTTCGTGCGGTTTCGCCCCGGGCATCGTCACCGCAAGTTCTCGCACCACCGAATGTTTCCAAGTCTCGAAAAAGGTGTACATGTCGCTTCCGAGGATCTTTACATTGCGTGCGGAGCTCAAAGCCTGCATTTCTTTGAAGCATTCCTTTTTCAACTGATCCGTCTTGGCATTCTCGTACCGGACCATCAAGACGAAATAATCGTACTCAAAATCGACGAGTCCCATGGCGGCGGCCGTCTTTTTCGCCCCCTCTTCCACAAGTCGAGTCTTGCCGTCGCAAACCAGTTTCAAATACGAACCCGACGCGAACCCGGCAACTTTTGCAAACTCGCGCCACGTAAAAGCCGAGGTGCGCTTGCGTTCGCGGTAGTAATCCAATACGTACTCGCGATAGTCCTTGTATTCGACGACCGATTTCATTTTCACATAAAAAATACCTAATTTTTCCGCATTTCTCAATGTTTTATAAAAAACAAAAATTGCATATATCTCGCGATTTTTGAATAATTTTAGGCGTTAATCCAAAAATTGGCATTTTTCATAAAACAAAAAAGGGGGTTATATAAAACAAAATCGCAATTATATAAAACAAATGGCCCCAAAAAGCGCCTCTTTTCCAAAAAAAGTTTTCAAAAGAGGAAAAAACGGCCTAAAAAACGTTTTCAAAATAACTTATCTTCTTTTCAGCAATCCAAATACACCAAAAAAAAGGAACCCTATATGAAATTCAAGATTCTTTTGTTAGCCGCCCTGGCAATGTTCTTTGTGGGCTGCGCCCCAAAAACTTCGGCTTTCTCAATTGACCCCTCCTGGACCGAGAAGCCCGCCAAGCTGACCGTTCTCTTCACAGATCCGGTCGTTGAGAACCAGGACGACCTCAAGGACGACCTTGCAGAATTCGTCAACAACTTTCACGATTGGTTCGGCTCGGAACTTGCAAAGAATTACAGCACCGTCACCAAGAGTTCCATTCCCCTCGACGTTCAAAGGGCTGATGCAGCATCCTTTACCGTCCAGGCCGACTCCATAGGAAAAATGGAAGTCAAGGTCCCCAAGCCGGCAAACCTGAGCGACGGTTATACCTTGGCCATTGCGAACGTGAACTTTAGCCGGAAAGAGGAGTCCCACACCAACCAGGCCTACTACAATTCCGGAGCTGCCTACGGCCAGGGAGTCAACCCCGGCCAGAACAGCATGGCTTTTGCCGGCGAGTCCATTGTCGAAAAGGGGCTCTGGCTCTCTGCCGATTACGCCATATACAATGCCGCCGGACAGCGCGTCGCATTCGGGCACCATGCCATCAAGAGCAAGTTCCAGTACGCCATGACACGTTCCGACTGGGAAAGATGCGTTACCGCCTTTGTCAAGAAGAGCCTCGCAGGAACTCCTGTTTTAAGGTAAGACTCCTCTCAGCAAAAAACGAGTTATAAAGACCTACTCGGCTTTAGCGTACTTGTCACAGTCACCATTATAGCCGCCCATAGACACAATATTGAACCGCAGGCTGTCTATGAGCGGCATCTCGAATGAAAGTCCTCTCACGCTCTTTACCCCCGTTTCACTGTCGAATTCGGACAAGTCCTCGCGCAAAACATATTCCGACAGGACAAATGACGACCACGGAATTCTCTCCACTCGAACCGTATCAGAGGCAGGCAAAACGGTTTTCACTGAATTGCCGGAATCAACATAGACAGAAATCGTTTGCGTGGAAGAATACGCGATACAGAGCCCGCCCAGTTCAGAGAAATCATAGGGTCGCGATCGAGGACTGTTCAAATAAACACCATAAGTTAAACCAGAATCGCAGACGCCAGACTCACTAACGCAAGTCACCCGAGCGCAAACGCCCTTACACAATTCAACAACCTTCTTGGCTCTGTTTTCGTCATCTACGTCCATTTCAGACGGTAAGGACAAAGCGAAATCTTCATCAACATCTATATACCACTCAAAAGGTTCGGTTGAAAACGGGAAATACACCTCATCCGAATCCCTCGTTCCAAACCAAGTCCATCGGGAAAGATCTGCAACAAATTTCCCTTCCGTGCACGTATACTCCATTCCGGTATTTACACCAACTACAGTTCCCCCCTCGACACATTCTAGGCCCTGGACATCGACATCGGCAACGGTAACATCGCTCAACGTCCACTCTCCTTCCTTGCAAAGATAGCCATCTATAAATTTTTCGGGCATTGCCGATGTACATGCACCATATTTCCATTCTATTTCTTTTATGTTGCGCCATGAACCACCATCATAAACAACAAATTGTCCTTGACCTGCATGACGAACTTCACCCTCTGTTCCATCCGTTAGGCAATATCGAAAACACGGGATAAAATTGGGTGTTGTAGCATCCGCGCCAAACCCAGAAGTGTCCGACAACAGTTCCCACCTTCCAGACAGGCAGATATACCGCACACTCATATCCCTATAATAATTTATGCTGAGCTCGTTACTATCCGCCGCAATTTCGCCTTCGCGCGATTCCGAACAAGTCCCGATCCCGTAGTTTTCATACCAGAAATTACGGACATACTTCGCGAAATCGGGAACCGAGCCGAACCCCCATCCATTGATATTTTCCGAAATTCTCAGCAGAGTCCCGTCAAAATCGGCTTTATTCGCCCAGTCGGCCATTTCCGTCTTCGTTTTCGCGTCATCCCACGAGCCCTTCGAGGCCAGCGCAATCCTGAAATTGCCCATACGCTCGGTAAGTCCGGCAACAGATAGATTCCCCTGCATCAGGACGCTTATAGCAAGTAGGGCAGCATTACCGTCTCCCAACTCAAAAATGTTCAGGTCTTCCGAATTTTCGATATCGCCATCTATGCCGAACACCGACAAGATTTCGCGTTCGGCCTTGGCCTTGGCATCCGCGACGGATTCTCCCTTTTCGAGAACCAGGTGCATCACGCGTTCGTATTCCAGGTGTGTAAGCAAGTTGATATTCACCTTGTTCCTGTCGCTGAGATCCGTCAACGCGGTGAGAGTCACTGTACCCGAGGAATTTTCTCCGCTGATTTCGTTACGATAATAACCGGTCGCATCGAGCAAGGCATATTGCGAAGCAAGATTGATGCCTTTGATATCGAAATCACCCTTGTCGCTCTTGATTTCTCCTCTAAAGTTCTTGCCCGTCTGATTCAGCGTGAGGCTATCCAGTTCATGCACCATCACCACGGAACCCGTGACAAACGGACCCTTCTGCGAAACGCCCGCCACTTCCCAGTCCTTGACTGCATAGATACCGGCATCTTCCGAGGAACCCCCGTCGGTAATCTCAATATGGTCACTCGAATCCGAACTGGAGCATGCAACCATGAGCACCGTCAAAATACCCAAAACCAAAGTTGTAATCCAATGCACCATTGCCATTTTATGTACACTGTCTTTCATTTTATTCCTCCTTAACGGATCCAAATTCATTTTTTAAATTCTCGCTCATTGGGAACAATTGCAAGTTCAATCGGTATACCCGCTCCGCATCATCAATTTCTGTCGCAATCGCCACAACGCGGCGGCGACATTCTGCCAATTCCTTTCTAATGCGTTCATAAGCATCGCGCGTAAGCCCCAAAATAAGGCCTGACATATCACGTTCCGAAAGAGGCAAGTCAACAGCCTTTACCGCAAGCTCGCCCATCTGCCGTTGCATTTCGCGAGCCGCTACAGGAACCGCATCCACGGAACCCATCGACACGGACTTGTCCGTCTGATGATAGTTACCGTTCTTATCCCTCTTCAAGAGGTTCATCTTCACCAAAAAATCGAGCGTTTCGGAAACTTCCGCCGCAGTAATGTGCTGTTTGCAGGCGCGAGCCATCTCAAGCGGCTTCGCGCCGGGCATGTGCGGAGCCAATTCGCGCAGCAGCGGGTTCTTCCACGACTTGAAATAGTCAAATTCCTCGCTCCCGAGCACGTGCACCTTGTGTGCATGCGCCAAGGCACAGCGTTCTTCGAATGCGGCTCGTCTCGCCTTATCGCTCTTGGCGTGCGCATACGAGACCATCAACACAAAGTAAGTATTCTCGAAACCCGCAAGCCCCATGGCATTCGCTACAGAGCCCGCAACGTTGACACTCAAGTTCTTTTTCCCCTCGCAGACATATTTCAGATAAACTGGCGACGAGAACCCGGCATCATGCGCAAACTGCCGCCAGGTAAAAGCCGAGCAGCGCTTGCGTTCATCGTAGTAGTCCTGAATGAACTTGCGGTAGTCCGTATATTCGATGATGTCCTTCATACGCACAAATATATATCCTCAAGACAAAAATAGAATACAAATTTCGCTTTTTCGCACAGATTTTACACATTCGCGTATTATACAAAAAATTTCAGCAATTCAGAATACAAAACCGGTATTCCAAGAATACAGAAAAGGCCCCGCAAGCGGGGCCTGAATGAGAGAGATACAAATTATCTTAGTTTTTCACGCAGCGGACTCGAGCACTTTCTCTCGGTTCTTCAAGCGCAGAGTCAAATCCCAAAAAGATTCTAAAAGTTTTGTTATCAAATTCCAAGTTGCCCAAATAACCACTACGATTAAATCCACCCCAAAAACCTTCATTATAAGCAAACGGAGCATTATCATAATACATCTTCAATGTATCTACTTGCGCCTCGATATTTACGTGGAATGATTGATGTGTGTACGTGTGATAATAGGCCATACCGTCTTCCATCGGCAAAAGATTGAAATCAAGCCTGTCGTAGTGCACACCAGCACCATCCCTCCAGTTTTCATTAAGCAAATTAAGAACACCACCGGCATAAGCGACCAAGGCATTCCAGTCCTTAACACTAGAGATATGCCAACCATCCGGACAGATTCCTTGATGCACCACGTCAATCACACCATCTTCAACAGGCTCTGTCATGTATTTTGGGTCTATCTGCATGGCAGCCGTCCAACTATAAATTCCTTTTTGTTTAACCTTTAACATCATACGGGTTTCACTTACTTCGTAGTTGAGGTCTTCCGCCATCCATTCATATCTTTTCCCGCCAATCTCAAAACTTACCGTTTTATACACATTACCATCTCGCGGATCTATCATAGTGCCCGATTCATGGTCAATCTTCATTTTGAGAGAATCTACGTATCCTGTCCTCTTTACTTCCCAACTAGAACCATTGCAAAGAAGATAACCGGACTGCAGAACTATCATTTGATTGGAGGAATTATCGTAAGCAATAATAGGTTTATGGAATTCCCTGGACTCGCCCCAAAGATCTTCAGTACAAAGTTCAACTCCCATATAGTTCAAAAATAAACGCTTACTAAATTCGTATTTCTTTTTCATAACCATAAGTTCCTCGTACGAGCCCGGATCTTTGCGATCTTTTTTTCTCATGTCGGATTCATCTATATCTTCCATATGACTGTACTCACCAGTAATGCGATAAGCCTGAGTCGCAAGGTCTTGCATAATGGAATCGCTGAGAACACCGTCATCCGCAAAGTCATTGGCAAATGCATCAATATAAGCCTGTAACTTGGAACAATCTATATTTTCCAAGAGTATCTCAGGCCCCCATTCATCGCTTGTGCCATCCCAAAATTCCCACGAGCTACTTTCATCCAGCAGAAGACTGATGTTGAAAAGTGTTCTATCGGCATCAGAAGTATTAAATATGTTCAAATCTTCAGAAGAACTCACATCGACATCCACCCCGAACGCATTCATAACTTCTGTGGAAGCCTGTCTTTTCGCTTCAACAAAGTTTTTGCCGGATTTGATCAAGTTCAACACACGTTTGTATTCAAAATGAGTCAAGAGATTGATGTTTACTGTTTCGCGCTTTCGCAGGTCAGAGACGGCGTCCAGACGCATGGGGCATTCAGAGAAACGTTTTTCTTCTTCAGATCTATTATCATCATCGAAATACACTTCCCCATCGTGTATATAATAGCCCTCTGCAGAAAGTAGTACGTACTGGCTTACTAGATCAAGACTATCAAAATTGAAATCACCCTTATCATTAATGGTCACCGTAGTGTATTCTCTGCCGGTGGGTTCAAGGTTGCCCTCTGCCGACGTTTCACGAAGAACCACTTCGGAACCCTTTACGAGCGGGCCTTTCTGCGCCGCGCCCGAAATCTTTTTGTTCGCAATCGCGACGATGCCTTCGGCCTCTTCGCTGGTTCCGGCAGACCCGCCGATCTCGGAACAACCACTGAACATCGCTCCCATCGCAAGAGCCAATGCAATTCCAGTTTTCGCCATCATCTTTTTTTCCGGATGGATGGCATTTCTTGTCTCATCATAATTCTCAATCATCTTTTCTCTCCTTTCCCATTATTAAATTTCAAGTTCTCGGTAAGTGGGAAAAGCTGCATATTCAAACGGCAAACTTTCTCCACGTCTTTGTCAGCAGAAACAATCGACACAATTCGTTTGCGGCACTCCGTGAGTTCTTCGACGACCTTTTCGTAGCTTGCGGCGGTCATTCCCATAAAGATGCCGCTAAAATGGCGTTCCGAAATCGGCAACTTGTCAAAAGCCTCGAGCGCAAACTCGCCCATCTGGCGTAACAGCGAATGCACCGCCACCGAAACGGCCTTTAAGCGCCCCGTAGTCAGCGAACGGTTCGTCTGATGGTAGGCGCCCTTTACATCCATCGTCAGGAAACCTGAATTCACAAGGAACTTGAGGCTGCTGCTGACATCGGCGGCCGAAATCGGGAGACGGCAAACCTTCGCAATCTCGTGCGGTTTCGCCCCCGGCATTGCCACAGCCAATTCGCGGACAACGGAGTGCTTCCACGTCTCGTAAAAAGTGTACAGTTCGCTCCCGAGGATCTTCACATTGTGCGCCGAGCTCAGCGCCTCCATTTCCTCGAAGCACTTTTTCTTTTCACGATCCGTCTTCGCACTTTCGTAGCGGACCATCAAAACAAAGTAGTCGTACTCAAAGCCCAACAACCCCATGGCAACAGCGGTTTTCTTCGCACCTTCTTCACGAAGGCGCGTCTTGCCATCACAAACAAGCTTCAAGTACGACCCCGACGCGAATCCGGCAATCTTTGCAAACTCGCGCCATGTAAACGCCGAAGTGCGTTTGCGCTCGCGGTAGTAGTCAAGTACGTACTCGCGATAATCTTTATATTCAATAACCGATTTCATCATGACAGTAAATTAGGTTATTCTCATCCAAGGTGCAACGAAATTCAAAAAACAAATATTGCGTTTTTAGCCAAATTTAGGCATTTTATAAAATGAAATAAAAAAATTTTAAATCTATAAAACAAGCGCCATAATTCCATAGAACAAGAAGGCGAAGGTTTGTAGGAAAAAGCGGCGTTTTTATAAATAAATGCTCACGGGGCGTATAAAAACAGAGAAACGCTCCTATTTATACGCCCCAGCGGCCAAATTACACACAAACTAACACATTCCTGGCGACACGGAAAAGGCCCCGACACGTATAAAACAGCAAACAACGCCCCGTTTATACGCCCCTCAGCACAATCACAGCATCCCTCCAGTACCATTTCCCTATTGTGGGGCGTATAAATCTCTGTAAATTCGCTCATTTATACGCCCCTTACACAAAATAGAGCGTAAAAAAGCAATATAATCTCCCAAAAATGAAAATAGGGGCGTATAAAAACAAGGAAAAGCTCCTATTTATACGCCCCGGCCGTTATTTGACGGATGTTTGGTTACTTCACAGACACGCGCTGGACCTGAGAACCGATGCGAACCAGGTAATTGCCCGCATTATCCATCGGGATAGTGAAATTCCTGCTATAGATATTCCCCTTGCGAAGGACGTGGCCCTGCATGTCAAACACAGTGTAGGAACGAGCCGATCCGGCAACGCCCACCACCAAGATGTCACGCCCGGAAGCGGTCACCGAGAACAACGGCGCTTGCGCCATCGCCGGCAATGCATCCTTGCCCCTCTTGCTGCTGGAGCTGCTAGACTTGCCCGAGGAACTGCTGGACTTGCCAGAAGAACTCGACTTCGCGCTGCTTGACGACATTGCGCTGCTGCTGGAAGACTTCGGCGCGACACTGCTGCTCGACATTACGCTGCTTGAAGACACCGGTTCGGACGAAGAGCTGGACAACACACTGCTGGAACTCGAATTCAACTTTGCACAAAGTGGATTCCCTTCCAATTGCAAGCGAGGAACAAATATCGTATCCTTCTCGGCAACGAAAGTCAAAACAGGATTCGTATTCGTCGTATCGTCTCTCCAATAGCAGAAACAATAACCTGAATCAGGAATAAACTCGACCGTGTCCTTTTCTCCATACGTATAAGTATGATCATCCCTCAAGCCGATAAACTTTCCTCTCTCCTTACCAAAATAACCACCAGGCTCTAACCAAGGATCGGACGCAGAAATCCTATAGGTTTCCAATTCCCACTTGGCATAAAAATCCAGGTCACCAGAAGCATCCGCTGAAATTATCTTAACGGAATCGCCCTTATAATCGGCATTGTCGTACCACCCTCTAAAGACATAATGCGGTTGCGACACCACTTCACTCTTGAACGGCAACCACTTAGAATATCCCGGGATATAGTAATCGAAATACTTGGCCGTATCGCCTTCAAAGGTATGGAAGGTCACCGACTTCTTGGCAGCATCCGCATTCTTGATTTCGCCCGAAAGCACAGGATATTCATCGACGCCGACATTCTGGCCCCATATAGCACCTTCCCAGCCATCATGGAGCATCACCGCGACCGCCCCATTTTTCAGCAATTCGGCAGACACAGGATTTCCAAGAGTATCAGCAGCCGTTTGAGAAGCCAACGATTCCAGATAATAGGAGTTCGTAACATCTATATATATCGAGTTCCCTATTTGAGTCTTCCCTTTTACGATGGGCACCCATTCATCCGCAACGATTTTTCCCGCACTGTAACTATTGCTGATATAAGCAGCATCACCATATCCAACCCAGCCGACGATTCCACCCACATCGACACCGTACTTGGAAGTATCTTGCAAAAGTCCGAGGTTGTAACAATTAGTAACATCCAACGAGCCACCGTCGCCGCCGACAATTCCGCCTATAGCCCCTGCGTAAGAAACCAAGGTGGAAGAGCTGTAGGAATTTTGGATATGCGTCATCAAATAATTAGGCTTATTATCCAAGACATATCCGAGTATACCCCCTGCATACGCCAAAATTGAATAGAAATACGAGCCTACAATTCCGACATTCTTGATGACAACGGGGTCATCCCCCGTTCCATAGGTTGTTCCTACAAAACCTATTCCTTTTTCGTAACCAACTGATACCCTATCTTCTTCAAAATACAATCCCGAAATCGTATGCATATTTCCATCGAAAGTTCCCGCGAAGCTGTCCAGCGGATTCCATTGCATAAAACCCGCAGTGAGGGCATCATTGAGCGAGCCATCAGCCTTCAGGACATCCTCGTTTACGACGATATCCTTCGTCAATTTTCCACAAGCCGTTTTTTCCTTGGTGTTTCCATCGGTTCCGTTCACGATAGATGCAAAACCATAAAGTTCCGCGGCATCCGAAATGGCATAACATCCGTCAGCATCTTTTGCAGGAGTCTTAATCTTGAGCCACTTGGCATAAAAAGTCATATCGCCCGTCGCCGTTGCAGAAATACTGTCGACAGCGGTTCCGCTCAGGTCTTCGTTTGTGTACCAACCGGCAAAAACATACCCCTTACGAGAAACTTTAGGCGGAAGTTTCGCACCGACCGTGTAAACATAGGAATCCATCTGATAGTACGGATGTACTGTCGCATCTTCCATTTCAAGCGTCACCTTGTATTTTCGTTGGAAAAGTCCCCAATATTTCACATCTTCAAGCTGCGTTTCGGGAACATAGGTCACCGGCGTTCCAGAAAGTTCTTCGTTGTCATACCACGCCATCAGTTTGTATCCGTCGCGTTTCACATTCGGCAACTTGTAGCGCAAGCCTTTCGGGATCCGTTTCGTCCAAGGCACAGTACTTCCCGTATCGAGACTAAGCGTTATCGAAGCAAAAGAGGGTTCACCCGTAATAGAGCCGCTAAAGTTCGGCAAAGCATCTGCACCCACATTCTGCCCCCAGACGGAGCCATCTACGCTAAAAACATCTTCGTAAATTTTACCATCGGCTTCGACTTCTATACCAGAAACAAAATCATGCATCGCCGTCGCGACAGATCCATTTGCAAAATTTTCCGAAGACACAGACTGTCCAATAAGTTCTTCCGTTCCCGGAGCGAGGTAGAAAACATTTTCGACATACTCTTGATCATCATCTCTTAAATATCCAATCACCGACCTTACATTAGCACCGTCCTCTAACGCAGTGACTGATCCCGCATTGAATACATTGTAAAAGAACACGGTACCTTCTACGTCACCAGCAATTCCACCCACATTTTCCCTTGCTGTCACGTTACCCACATTATAGACATTGAATAAAGCTACATAAGAAGATTTAGCTATTCCAACTATTCCGCCTACATTATTTTCTCCACTCACAGAAGCCCCGTTGTAACTATTCGAGACTTCTAGACCATTCGTCTCATGAAGTCCAACAAAGCCTCCCACATTATAATCCCCAATAAAAACGCCCTCTACGCTACAACCAGAAATCAGCGTAATCGAAGAAGTCTGATAGCCAACGATACCCCCTATCGTACGGGCCGACTTAAAGAAAGCATCCCTGATATGGAGGTCCTTTACCGACGCCGTATCGTAGCGGTCCTCCATAAAGGAATTATAGGATTTTCCATAAAAGCTTCTAAAAAAGCCTACATACCTCGCATCATCACTGTGAGCGTCCTTGTTATAATACAAACCCGATATAGTATGGCCCTTGCCGTCGAATGTTCCAACGAAGTTCCGAATAGGTGTCCATACCGCAAAGTTCGCCGTATCCGATTCATTAAGCGCACCGTTCTTGATGACATTCCGGTTTACAACGATATCGGCAGTGAGTTCGGCACAACCGTAAAAAGGGTCATCATGTTCAAATGACCAGTCATCCATGAAATCCGCAAAGCCATACAATTCCTCGACACTCGAGATCTGATAGCAATCACCCACTTGTTTAGGCATTTTCGGGGTGATTTCTTTTACCGCATGCGCAACTGTGGCAAGCATAGCAATAGTAGCAAGCAGGATAGCTTTTTTCGTGAACATAACTCTCTCCTTCGGATACGTCTATAGAAAATATAATTCAAAAAGCCCCCGACAGCGTCGGAGGCATTCTATAAAAGGAGATCCCCGGTCAAGCCGGGGATGACATCCTTTAATCGCAAAGACAATCTTACGCAAGTCTGGAAATCATGTAACCAGCGCAGACTGCAGTACCGATAACGCCGGCCACGTTCGGGCCCATAGCGTGCATCAGCAAGAAGTTCTGCGGGTCATACTTGGCACCTTCCACCTGAGACACGCGAGCGGCCATCGGCACGGCGGACACGCCGGCAGAACCGATCAGCGGGTTCACGGGGTTCTTCGGAGAGCACCAGTTCATGATCTTCGCGAGGAAGAGGCCGGCAGCCGTCGAGAAACCGAAGGCGACCACGCCCATGGCGATGATCATGAGGGTCTGCGGCTTGAGGAAGATGTCGGCAGACATCGTGAGGCCCACGGACGTGCCGAGGAAAATGGTCACGATGTTCATGAGCTCGTTGGAAGAGGTCTTCACGAGACGTTCCACGACACCGGCTTCCTTGAAGATGTTACCGAGCATGAGCATGATGATAAGGGCAGATGCGTCTGGCACCACGAGGATGCACACGATCATCACCATCACGGCGAACACGATACGTTCGGCCTTGCTTACCTTGCGGAGAGCCTTCATGCGGATCTTGCGTTCCTTGTCGTTGGTCATCAGGCGCATGATAGGCGGCTGGATGAGCGGCACAAGGGCCATGTAAGTGTAAGCAGCCACGGCGATGGGGCCGATGAGGTGCTTAGCAAGTTTGTTCGCAGTGAAGATGGAGGTCGGACCGTCGGCACCACCGATGATACCGATGGAGGCCGCTTCACCGAGAGTAAAGCCACCGAAAGCCACAGCGCAGAACATCGTAGCGAACACGCCGAACTGAGCGCCACCGCCGAGAAGCAGCGTACGCGGGTTAGCGATAAGCGGTCCGAAGTCCGTCATGGCACCCACGCCCAAGAAGATGATGGGCGGGAAGAGTTCCAGGTGGATACCCTGGCTGATGTAGTAATAGAGGCCGGCCGTCGGGGTAAACATACCTTCGATGCTCCAGCCGCCATCGTAGAATCCCGCGCTCGGGATGTTCACCGCCAGTGCGCCGAGGGAAATCGGCAAGAGCAGCAGCGGCTCGTACTTTTTGACAATCGCCAAGTACATCAAGACGAAACTCACGATCCACATGATCACCATGGGTCCGGTGACGTATGCGAATCCGGTATCGCTTGCGAACTCGACGACCGATTGCAAGAGTGAACTCATTTATCTGTACCTCTTAGGCGATGGTCATCATGGTCTGACCGTCAACGACGGTGTCGGTTTCCTTGACGGAGATGGAGGTAACGGTGCCGGCGCACGGAGCGACCACCGGGTTTTCCATCTTGAGGGCTTCGATGATAGCCACTTCCTGGTTGGCTTCAACCTTGTCGCCAACCTTGACCTTCAGTTTGAACACGGAGCCAGCGAGCGGGCTCTTGACTTCGGTACCACCGGCAACGGCAGGAGCTGCGGCAGGAGCGGCAGCGGGGGCGGCGGCAACCGGAGCAGCAGGAGCTGCAGCAACGGCAGAATCAAGAACTTCCACTTCGACGTCGTAAGTCTTGCCTTCGAAACTGATACGGACTGTTTTCTTCATTTTGATTTTTCCTGGCTTTAAGCCTGTTAAGTTTTAAAAGTTTACCTTACTTGACAATCGTCCAAGCAGGGGAGTTAATGTTTCTGTAGGCGGTCACGCGGCAGGGCTGACCAATGGCCTGGGTCGCAGCGGCGGTCACCAGGGCGAGGAACTGATCGTTGCTCATGCCGGGGTGTTCTTCCAGGGCGGCGACGGCGGCAATGCCGAGGAAGGCCTGGAGCTGCTTGTTGGTGAAGCCCGGGTGCATGCTCTTCGCATTCGGGTCCCAGTCACAATGGGCAGGGGCAATCACTGCGGGAGCAGCGGGGGCAGCCGCAGGAGCAGCCTTGACCGCGGGGGCAGGAGCCTTGTCCTTGTTGAGGCCGAGCTTCGCCATGATGAAGTTCATGAGGTAACAGAGCACCGTGAGGCCCACGATGACGCACATCACCACGATAAGGCCGGTCGCCTGGAATTCAACCAGGGAGCCGATGCCGAACGTGTCAGAGTCGCCCTTGCAGCCCTGTTCGGTGGAATACTGGCCCTTGCAGTAGGTGGACCCAAGTTTCGCCTTCGCGATGGGGAGCACCTTGTGGCCAGCGGCGTTCTCGATGGAATCGCGAACATCGCGGGCAAGGACAGCCTGTTCGTATGTCTTGTAAAGGACCGAATGGTTACCGCTGTGGGTTTCCACAATCTTGTAAACCATCGAATCATCCATGCCCGGCATGGAAAGCTGCGCCTGGACCTGGGCGGCATCGGAGGGGAGCATGAGTCCGAGCTGTTCGTCGAACTTGCCCTTCACCTTTGCTTCAGGTTGCGGAGCAACGAGAGCCGGCTGCTGCACGTCCGCTTCCTGGACTGCGGCGGGAGCCACTTCCTGGGATTCGGGTGCATTGTTCTGTGTTTCGTTCATATTGGATTCAATCCATTCTTATGGGTTTCTGTTTTGTAAAAATCAGCGCGGGGAAATATAGAATTTTAGCAGAAAGCAGGAGGCTGGAAGTAGGAATTGGAGGGCGGTTATCGGGAGTTAGATACGCACAGAAAAGGCGCGCATTTCTTGCACGCCCCAAATGTTAACATTCCTAAACAAAACCTTATTCAATGATGGTCATTTTACCTTCATCGAGGCCCTTGACCGCATAGAACACCTTGGTTCCGTCCGGCTTCAGGACCACCGCGATACCGGCAAGATAGTTCAGCCAGTGGTCTTCCGGAGACTCATAGTACCTCAAGTCGATTCGTCCTTCGGAAACATACGACACAAGAGGTATGAGCATAATGTCGTGCGTAATGAACACGCCTATCGTCTTTCCGGAATTTTCCAGCGCCGGGATAATATGATCTTCCAGCAATTCGGAGCTTCTGCTCTTCAAATCGTAGAACGCATCGTCGTAGCCGCCTTCGAAAGCCCATCTCGTCGTGACACCCCTGCCATCGTCATTTTCGTTATAGAGGGCCATGTAGTAGGACATCTGGTTCCTTACGAACCAGCCCTCGTTCAATACTTTTATAGTATCGCCAAGCGTATCGGCGTCACCACGGCCTATGGCAATATTATTGTACGTCTGGTGAGTACGGATATATTCCGAACCTGCATAATAGATTTCCGGGCCACCCACCAACTTAGCCCCGAGCTGTTGGGACTGCAGCCTTCCGTTATCCGTCAGCGGAGTTTCCTTGGTAATCGTGTTCACGCGTTCGGCATGGCGCAACATCACCACCAACTTTTCACCTTCGGCGAGCCCCGCAAAGACCTGTTCGACCGGGGTAAAGTCACTGACCGCAGATTGAGTGACATACTGGCTGTTAATGACCCCCATCTTCTCCGCTTCAGTAGCTAAGCGCCAAAGGAGCGTTCCGTTGTCGCAATAGAAATAACGATCTTCGCCATTAATGGACGCCACCTTGAGTTCGCCCTTAGTCGAGTCGTTACACGCGCCCAAGTAATCCTCCGGTCCATGGACAACCACGCTATCCACGACATGGATACTGTCAATCACGTTAACGCTATCCGTAATACGCAGGCTATCGATGATATTCAAGCTGTCCACGATATAGATACTATCAATGACGTTCAAGCGAGTCGTCACGCGAAGGCTATCAATATAGCGCACGACATCCTTATAGCGGACGCTATCGATAATGTTCAAGCTATCGACAAAACGCACGCTATCTTTAATACGCAAACTGTCAAGGTAGCGCGTCACTTCCCTATACTGGATGCTATCAACAATATGTAAGCTATCGATAATACGCACGCTATCCGTAATGCGCAAACTATCCAGATAACGAGTGACATCCCTATAACGGATGCTATCAATAATATTCAAGCTATCCTTAACACGCACGCTATCTTTAATACGCAAACTATCGATATAACGAATGCTGTCCATCAGATTCACACTATCCCGAATCACGACCGAATCGGAACCAGCAGAACCAGAAGCAACCGCATCCGCGTCTTCCAGGTTTACGGAAACAGTAGCACTGTCATCGCAGGCAGCAAAGAAAAAGACAAGCAGAGCGCTTGTCAGCAATTTTAGGGCGTTTGATTTCATTTTGTGCAGACTCCTTTTTTACCAACACCATTTGTCAGTAAGTTTAAGTTGTACGCAAAATATATTCTAGTCAAAGCACAAAGTCAATCTTTATCTGCAAAGCAGTTCTACAAATAAGGTAAAATTTTTATAAACAATTTATTTGTAATACACCATCTGTAATTTGTACAGATTATTTAATTTACAAATAAAAAAAAATGCGCCGACCCGGAGGCCAAGCGCAATACAAAAGGGCGATCCGACAAGCGGATTCAAAGATTTAGGACTTAGGATTAACTTCGGCGCCGGGGGCGTAGCCGAGTTCGTCGCAATAATCTCCATCAGTGCATTCATTACTGCCACTCAGCAACGGAGCCTGATGCTTGAGATCCAACACTTCCATTTCCGGAGCTTTGTATTCTTTTTTCATGTTTCCCTCCAAAAATTAACGAACCATTTTCTGTTTTCCGACGTACACGCCGTGGTTTGCAGGCTTCCCGTTAATCGCACGGCCGTTGAGGTCGAAGCGGCGGCTGTCCATCTGGATTTCGCCCGTGACCGGGTTTAGCTTGCCAATAGACAAAGTGCTGTCGCTGTCGATGAGGCGGACCTCGATTGTTTCGGGCAACTCAAAATCTTTTACGTTATCTGAAGATTTCTTGGAAAGAGCACTGCCATCACCTTGATATTCCAGATAGGCGCGCAGAGGCGGCAGATAGGCACCACTACCAATTTTGACGAACTGGCCTCCAGAAGCTCCATTCGCATCCTTTGCTGCATAGCCGTAAACCTTTTCGATACCGTCATCTCCAGTATTCCATTTTTTGTATTTGTAAGTTCCCCTTAGGAAGAAATCATTTTTTCCCGTTTCATTGTTATACAGTGACGAAAAAAGAGGCATACCTTCAGGCAACACGTTGAAATGATCGTCTTTCGGAGTAAACTGTATTTCTGTAAGTGCACCGCACCCTTCCTTTTCTGTATCAGTAACCATTATATATGGCGTATTTGCATCAATATCGTCCTTGGCATTGTAGCCTATAGCTTCCCATGTTCCATTGGATTTTCCAAAATTGTATATTTGATACACTTCGACACAATCATTATCCAACTTTGCCCCAAAAGGAAGTACAATCGTTGAATTTGCCTTGAGTGGAGTATCTCGCAACACAACAATCTCCATCCCATTTGAGCCACTATTGGCACAGTCGGCAAAAGGCTGTCCGAAATCAACCTCCGCAGACTCATCAGCGAAAGACTCCAGATAGAGCGTGTTGTTGGAACTGTAGTAGGCACCGCCCTTAAACGAGCAGGTAGGAGTTCCACTCGGGCGCTCCGCCAATACGGCGGTAGCAGAAAACGCGAGTGAAGCAATAAAAACGGCTTTAGCCGTGGTTAGATTGTTGATTTTCATTTTTTCACCCTTCTTGTTACCCTTGAAAATATAAAATCTGCTTACAATTTTCAATAGGAAAATAAAAAACAGGGCCCGTTTAGGCCCCATTTTCTTCATTTATTCGAATTTCAGCCAAGAAAAATTACATCGTACCCGATTCAAGACCCTTCACCGCATAAAACACCTTGGTTCCGTCCGGCTTGATGACAACGGCAAAACCCGCAAGATAGTTTACCCAGCGATTTTCGGAAGAAACGTAATACTTCAAGTCGATATTCCCATCGGAAACATACGCAATCAACGGCAAGAGCATCACATCGTGCGAGACGAACACCCCGATGGACTTTCCGGATTTTTCCAATGCCGGAATGAGATGTTCCTCTATCAATTCCGAACTCCTTTCGGCCAAGTCGTAGAATGCATTGGTGTATCCGCCCTCGTACGCCCACTTGGAGAGGAGGTTGAAGGCATCCCCCCCCACCTGCCACGATGCAGAAATGTAGGCACTCTGGTTCTTTACGAACCAATTGTCATTCAACACAGACAGGGTATCGGCCAACGTATCGGCATCGCCATGACCCTTGGCAATGTTATTGCACGTCTGGTGGGTACGAATGAATTGCGATCCTGCATAGTAGATAGCCGGGCTGCCGATCATTTTCGCACCAAGTTCCTGAGACTGGAGTTTTCCATTTTCCGTAAGCGGGCCCGTCCTGGAATAATCGGAACCACGTTCGGCATGGCGAACCATCAACACCACTTTCTCGCCTTCAGCGAGCCCCGCAACGACATCTTCGAACGGCGTGAAATCCGTAACCGCAGACTGCGTCACAAAATAGCTGTTCAGGTCATGCCCGGCAGCAATACGCCAGAAGAGAGTACCCTTGTCGCAAACGTAATAGCGATTTTCCCCATTGATGGTGACGGTCTTTATCTCGCCGGCATTGGCTCTGCCGCACATGCCCAAATATTCCTCCGGGCCATGAAGCACGATGCTGTCCACGAGACGGGTACTGTCCTTATAGAGGATACTATCAATCAAATTCAAGCTATCCTTAATGCTGATACTGTCGATGATGTTCAGGCTATCCTTGATGGAGATGCTGTCGATAACATGGATGCTATCGATAATATGCAGGCTGTCCTTGATGGCGATACTGTCAATAATGTGCAGGCTGTCCCTGATGGCGATACTATCGACAATGTGCAGGCTGTCCCTGATGGCGATACTATCGACAATGTGCAGGCTGTCAATAACGTGGATACTGTCAATAACGTTGATGCGGTCAATAACATGAATACTATCAATGACGTTGATGCTATCAATAACGTGGACACTATCGACGACATGGATACTATCGATGATGTGCAAGCTGTCGGTAATGCGCAAGCTGTCGAGGAAGCGCGTGACGTCCTTATAGCGGATGCTGTCAACAATATTCACGCTGTCCGTGATGCGCAAGCTGTCAACAAAGCGGACAACATCATTGTAACGGACGCTGTCGACGACATTCAAGCTGTCCTTAACACGCAAGCTATCAACATAGCGGACAACATCCTTGTAACGAACGCTGTCGATGATGTTCAGGCTGTCCCGAATACGCAAGCTATCCGTAATGCGCAAACTGTCAAGGAAACGCGTCACCTTCTCGTAGCGGATGCTATCGATGATATTCACGCTGTCGACAATACGAACGCTATCTACGTAATGCACACAGTCTATCCAGTTTATGCTATCACGGACAACAACCGAATCGGCAGCAGATTCGCCTTCATTTTCCAGATTAATCGCCGTGTCCTCGCACGCAGCAAATACAAAAACAAGGGAAGCGCTCAACAGGGCTTTAAAGATTTTTGATTTCATTTGGCACATCTTCGTCGCCACCGCGACTAGGTAATTTTGTTTAAGTTGTGCGCAAATTTACTTTTTTCTTATAATTATTTCAAGGCCGTTTTTCTGTTTAGTTTAATTTACTTTGTATTAATCAAGACGATATTCTTCCGGCATCCAGGCCCTTGACGGCATAGAAAACGCGGGATCCATCCAGTTTCAGAACAATGGCAAATCCGGCGAGGTAATTCAGCCATTTATTGGACTCGTAATGCTTGATATCTATGTTTTTAGCCGAAACATAGACAACCAAGGGCATTATCAGCAAGTCATGCGTCGCAATGAACGCCACATCCGTTCCGGCCCGCTCTGCAAAAGGGATAGCCACCGAATCAATCCATTCAGAGCATCGCGGTTCAAAATCATAAAACACATCCGAATAACTGTTTTTATAGGCCCACTTGGAAAGAATATCCCAACTGCTGTTGCTATTCTTTGCCGTATTGTAGGCTGCGGCATCCTTCACATACCAGGATTCCCCCATATGGGAAAGCGTATCGACTGTGAGATCGGCAATAGTATCGACGCCTGCACGACCCGCGGCAATATAGCGGCAAGTCTGCTGGGTGCGAATGGAGCCCGAAGCTCCATAATGGTATTCCAGGCTAGAGGCGAGTTTTCCGCCAAGTTCTAAAGCCTGCTGCACCCCGTTCGCGTTTAAGGGCGTCGAAGACGAAGAATCGGAATTCCGTTCCGCATGACGAATCACCACGACAAGTCTTTCGCCCTCTGCCAAAATGCCGGCAACCGAATCCAAACGGACAAACTTGGTAACCGCCGATTTTTGGACATAGTAATTGTTCACATCGACGTTGCTTGCGGCACGCCACATTACCGTCCCTTCGTCACAAAAAAAATAGCGGAGTTCTTCCTGAATGACAGTCGACTTGAGCGTTCCCTTATTTTCTTGGCTGCATTTCCCTAGAAAATATTCTGGATCCCGGACGGCAACGCTGTCTTTCACATTCACACTATCCACAACATGGACGCTATCTCGCACTTTCACGCTGTCAATGATACGAACACTATCCTTCACATTCACGCTATCAATAATGCGCACGCTATCCTTCACGTTCACGCTATCAATAATGCGGACACTATCCTTTACAACCACACTGTCTTTAATGCGGACGCTATCCTTCACGACCACGCTGTCTTTAATGCGGACACTGTCCTTCACGATCAAGCTATCTTTGATACTGACGCTGTCCTTCACATCCAGGCTGTCAATGATGTGAACACTATCAATCACATTCACGCTGTCATGAACGACAACCGAGTCACGCACTACTTCGTCGGAAACGTCCGTACTAACTGACGCTTCCGAGTCTCCGCTGCAAGAATCAAACAATATCAAAAAAGATAAACTGAGCAGGGCTTGGGTTAATTTTCTCTTTCTCATTTTTTGTTTTATGTTGTTCTGTTACATCGTCATCGAACCGGATTCTAGACCCCTCACCGGTTCATAACGAACATCTCCCTTTGAGTTCACGATTATCGCGACACCCGCAAGATAGTTTATCCAACGTTGATTGTCAAAGTACCTTAGGTTCACTCGCTTGTCTGTACAGTACACAAGAAGGGGCAGAACCAGCTGATCGTGAGAAATCAGCACATTTACGCGCTTCATGTTCGGAATAGACGGTAGAATCTTTTCCTTGATGAATTCTTCGCTCTTGGTATCGAGGTCGTACAGCGCATCGGTATAGCCACCTTGGTAGGCATACTTGGAGAACACGACCCAGCCACCACCATCGGAGTTCCTGTATTCCTCGAGGCGAGAAGAGTTCTTGACATACCAGTCGCCGAGAAGGAACGGCAGGGAATCCTGCTTTATGGTCGTCATTCCGTTACCCTTGCCGACTCCTTCGCAGGTCTCGATAGTCCTCGTATAGCCGGAGTTGGCCAAGTAGATGTCGACGCCCTTGAGTTTCGCACCGACCGATTCGGACTGCTTCTTGCCGTTGTCGGTCAGGTGACCGTTCTTGCCGGTATCGTCGGTACGTTCCGCATGGCGCAGGATGAACACGACCGTTTCGTCGGCAGCGAGGTTTTCGTAGACATCCTTGATGTCCGCAAACGGCAAGACTTCCTTGGAAGTGGCCTCACGCCAGGAACGCTTCGACTGCTCGTACACGTAATACTTGTCGACATTGATCTTTCCGCCGCGGACCTGTCCGTCGTAGGTGCCCATGCCAAAGCCGACGGTGTCCTTCTCGATATCCGTGGCCACACGCCAGGACTTGAGCGACTTGTCGCAGATGAACCTGACTTTGGGGCTGTCGGGATGGTCGTAGTACGGGGCGAAGTAGGCACTGAGGCTCGTGTTCACGTTCTTGACCTGGCCCGCGGTGTAGTCGTTGCAGGTTTCAAAGCCATAGGCTTTCGCCCAGAAATTGCGCAGGTGCTTCTCGAATTCGGGAGCCTTCCCCATGCCCCAGGATTCCACCACGCTGCGGATATAGTCGTAACCGCCACTGGCATCCAGTTCCATGAGCCAGTCCGCCAGATCGGCCTTCGCATTGTTGTCGTCCCAGTTGCCGTTGCCCTTGATCCGTTCGGCAATGCCGTCGGCATAGCTCACCATCTCGGAGCCCGAACCACGGCGCTGCATCATGATGGACACGGCAAGCAAGGCACCGCTATAACCGTCTCCGTCGAAAAGGCCAATCTCGTCCGCCGTCTTGGACGTCGTCGAAGTCGTGGTCGTCTGTGTCTGGCTGTTACGGCCGCCCCAGCCACTATTGCCGCCATTGCCCCCAAAGAACCAGCCGCTATTATTGTTACCGCCCGACGAGCCACCACCCAGGTTAATCTCGAAGGCCGAAAGGACATCCTTCAACGACTGCGCCTTCATGTTGCGGATGGGCTGGTTGAAGCCGGAATTCTCGACGAGTTTCATCAGACGCGGGGATTCCAAGTGAGTCAGCATGTTGACGTTCACCGAATCACGTTCCGTCAAATCCGTCACGGAATGGAGCGTAACCATGGAAGTCGAAAGTCCGCCAGAAATTTCGTTGCGGTAGTACCCGTTCACTTCGACACGTACATATGGAGAGACAAGGTTCACGCCCGGGAACGCATAGCTGCCGTTACCCGACGCGATGCAGGACTCGTGAACCCTCTTGGAATCGGCCATGCGCATCGCGCTGTCCAGCTCAACAATCTTTACGGAGGCGCCATAACGGAACGGGCCCTTCTGTGCAAGACCTGCCACCGGCACGCCTACCCTGCGATATGTCCCCGCCAAAGCCGGGTCTTCTTCTTCGGCGATGTCGCTCGGAGCAAACGGATCCACTGTCAGGACACCATTACTGCAAGACGCCTTGACAAGACCGATAATGGAAGTTCTCCATTCGCCATTGATACAGAAGTAGAGGGCACTTTCCTCGTCGACCATAAAGGTCTCGCCCTCGTTTGCGGCCGTACAGGCCGGGAGTTCGTTCTTGGACTGAACGACACTCGTATCCAGCACCAGGGAATCAATCACAGGCGGATTGATAATTCCACCCAGGCCGGATGTATCGAACGAATTCTGCTTGGAATCGGACGAGCCCCTCCTGGAACTGCTGGAATAGCCGTGCCTGTGGCTATGTCCCGTATGGGTCGAGTCGATATCCGTACTGTCGGACATGGCTTCTTCCTCCGGAGAGTACGACTTGTCGTCTCCACATGACATCGCAAACAATGCGACGAGGAATGTAAGCCAAAGCTTCTTCATAATCTTATAGATATAGTAATATTTCGCTGAGAAGCAAGCCCCCAAAAAGGGAACTTTATGCTACCAGCCCTGGAAATAGGCATCTTTTAGGCCCTTGAAGGCCACATAGCGCCGATTTCCGGATTTATCCCAGATTATGGCAATTCCGGCGAAGTAATTTATCCAGGTTCCGCCGCCGTTAGGCGTTACGTTCATGTTGATTCTCAGCTTCGAGCAGTATGCCACGAAGGGGACCATGAGCTTGTCATGGGAACTGAGCATAATGAAACGGTCGGGTTCGTCCTTGTACTTATTATACAAAAGCTCAATCAGTTGGGCAGAGCGATTTTCCAGGTTATAGTAGGCCTGAATTCTCGCCGTGTCGCCGGAATACCTCCCGGTATAGGTATAGTACGAAGTCGCTTCCCAGCCGCCACCGGCCTCGGATTCCGCCTGGTTCACAAGCTGCCTGTCGATCATGTACCAGTTGTCGTTCAGCTCGGGAATCGTATCCGAAATAGTCGTGTCCTGTCCGCGGCCCATGGCAATGCCAATAACCGTCTGCTGGGCACGGTAGAATTCCGAGGCTCCGAGCCTCATCGGTTCGTTGAATTTCGTCAACCTTGAACCCACAGCCTTCGAAGAATCGAGACCGGCCTTCGAAAGACCGTCTTCCTTACTCGTGGCGTTCTGGTCACGTTGTGCATGGCGGAGCAAGAAGATAACCCTCTCGTCGGGCTTGATGCTCTCGTAAACTGTCTGTAGGTCAACAAAATCAGTAATGTTGGACTTGTTAACAAAGTAAGTATTGATAGCCAAAGCGGAGTTGTCCGCACGCCAGCTGTCGCTCGTCGCATTGTAGGAATAAAGGTTGCCCGCATTGACTTGGCCCTGACGGATTTCCCCATCCGTGCCTTTGCCAAATCCATAAGTATCCTTCTCTTCGTCATCCGCCTCGCGCCATGTCTTCGTTTTCTTGTCGCAAATAAAACGTGCCGACGTAACGGACACATCGGACAGTTCCGAAGCGTAATAGGCGCTGAACGGGTTCTTCGAGAAGAAGATGGTGCCGACGTTTTCGTCAGAACAGGCATCAAGGCCCAATTCCGCGCGGTAGAACATCCTGATGTACTTTTCAAAGGGAGGCACAATCCCAAGACCCAGCCTTTCGACATTCTTGAGAACCGTTTCGAAATCGTCATTCACGTCTTCGTTGAACGCCCAGTCTGCAATCTTTGCGCGGGCCAGGGAATCATCCCAGGAACCGTCAGCAAAGTCGGACGCCACTTTCCACAGGTTGGCAACGGTATCGTTCGCGAGGGACTGCATCATGATGGTCGCGGCAAGCAAGGCCGCTGCATTCGGCTCGTTCCCGACAATCGAAGTCACCGAGTCAACATGGCCAAGGCTATCCGCATCAAAGTTAAACATCTTCCACACCGCGCCCGACGCCTTTTCGGAAGCCTTCGTCTCGGTCGTGGATCCGGACTTCTTCAACAGGCTCTGCATGTACA
The DNA here is from genome assembly GCA_017649565.1 of Fibrobacter sp. GTDB lineage: Bacteria > Fibrobacterota > Fibrobacteria > Fibrobacterales > Fibrobacteraceae > Fibrobacter. The sequence continues at coordinate 96,028 of JAGCGO010000019.1, forward strand.
CCGACTTCAGGTATGTCAGCACATTGATATTGGCATGGCCGTTCTTCCCACTGGTAGCCACAAGTGCATACAAAGTATCCTTCAGCTGTGTCGTACCACCGCGCACCAGGTCGACGGCCTTCCCCTGGACATACGCCCTTGCATAGGGCGGGGTAAAGCTTACGTTCGAGGCCGTATAGGTTCCCTCCGCCGCAGAAATCGTTGCGGGGAAACTTGTCCCGGTGCTCTTGAAAGATTCATCCAAGGCCTCCACGGCAACCGTGGCCCTGGAATCGAATATACCATAGCTGAACGCACCCGAGACCTTGACCTTTTCAAGCAACACGGGTTCCTTGCCAGACTTTTCAGATGTGTCGGGCGAAGTGACTTTAGAAGTATCCTGATGTGTCAACGTATCGACCGATACGGAATCCTGACCCTGGGGATCCGCAATCTTTGCCGAATCCTGGCCAACCACGATTTCTTTCTGCTTTAAGGAATCTGTACTAAGGCTGTCTGCAGAGGTGCTATCCGGCAACTTGAGCCATTCACCCGCATTGCAAATATAGTGGATACCGTCCAGCGAATCGACAGTCCCTTCGGTCGTTTCATCGCAGATGTGCATTTCATACTTTGGATCCGCACTGTTCGAACTTTCGTCACCACACGACGCCAAAAAGCACAATGTACAGACGAAGTACACTGCAAGCCCCAAGACCTTCAAACCAACCAGTCTACCCAAGCATTGTTTTGACATATTGCATCCTTGCCGACAAAGCCAACAAAGCATCCCAAAAGCCCTCGGGCCGATTCCGGCCCAAACGCTCTTTAAAAAATAAATTTTTTGTAATAAGAATTCAAGGTTGCCCGGTGTCTATAATAGACCCGCCGGACCATTTTAAAGCATTTTCCCCGTTTCCAGGAACCGATTGTGCATCTCGAACGCGCGGGACAAAGCCAGCGGGAGGTGCACCCCCTTGGCATGCTTCAGCCCGAATTCAAGCACGTCGGTCAGCTCGTCGCGGAAATCGGGATGGGCGCAGTTCTTGATAATCAGGCGAGCACGCTCCTCGGCAGGCAAGCCACGCAAGTCGGCCAGGCCCTGTTCGGTCACGAAAATCATCGTGTCGTGCTCGGTATGGTCCACATGGCTCACGTAGGGGACCACCGAACTGATGGCGCCATCCTTCGCAACCGACGGAGTGAGGAAAAAGCCGAGAGCGCAGTTCCTCGCGAAATCCGCCGAGCCGCCGATGCCGTTCATCATGGCGGAACCGCAGACCAGCGAACTGTTCACGTTCCCGAAAATATCCATCTCGAGCGCCGTGTTCATCGAGATGACGCCCAGGCGCCGGATAACGTCCGGACTGTTGCTCACTTCCTGCTGGCGCAAGACGAAATGCTTTTTCCATTCGGCACTGTTCTCGACAAATTCCTGCTGGGCAGCCTGCGAAAGAGTAAGTGCCGTCCCCGAAGCGACCCCCAGCTTGCCGCGCTTGAGGAGCGGCAGACAAGCTTCCTGGATGACTTCGGTAAACAAGTCTATCTGTCCCAGGCGATCGTCTTCGGCCATGGCGCAGAGCACGGCGTTCGCGACCTTGCCGACACCGCTCTGGTAGGCAAGTCCCTTCGGAATGCGACCATGCGATTCCTCGAAACGGATAAAGTTCAAGATGCGCTCGCCTATATTTTTCGATACCTCGTCGGGTTCGACAAACGGGGTCACTTCGTCAAAGCGATCCTGCTCGACAATAGCGACAACCTTGTTTACATCCACCTGGACAAGGCCTTCGCCTACGCGGTCGCCGGCAGAATAGATCGGAAGCGGCTTTGCGTGGGGCGGAAGTTCAGGCAGGGCAATATCGTGCATGCCCAGGCAGCTGTCGCCAAGGCGGGTGTTCAGTTCCAGGATGATCTTTTCGGCCATGTCCAGGAAACAAACCGAGTTTCCGCCCGAAGTGGAAAGGCACACGCGACCGTCCGGCAAGATGGCGGACACTTCGATGATGGCAACCGTCGGTGCCGGCACGACCCCAGTACGCACAAGGTAACCCATCTTTCCGAGGTGAGCGTCGATGTAACGGATGCTGCCGTTGTTTATCGCCTTACGCAAGTTCGGGTTGGACTGGTAAGGCATGCGGAGACTTACAGCATTGGCACGGGCAAGAGCGCCGTCGCAGCTGTCGCCGGTCGAAGCTCCCGAAAAAATCGTCACCTTGAATTCCTGACCCATTTCGTGGAGACGGGCCGCTCTTTCGGCAAGCGCCGAGGGCACCGCCTTGGGGTAACCGGCCAGCGTAAACCCGGAAAGGCCGAGAACATCCCCGTTTTTTATCATTCCTGCAGCAATTTCGGCACTGCATTTCCTTGAAGTAATCCAGTCCATGCCCGTAATTTAGTTATTTTGCGCTCGTGCTTCACTTTATCAAATACAATATCATCGGCATTCTAAATACCCTGATCACGCTTATCGTGGTCTGGATTCTCCACCAGATTCTCGACTGGAACCTGGAACTTTCAAACTTCCTCGGATTTGTCGCGGGTGGCCTGAACAGCTATCTCTGCAACCGCATCTGGAATTTCAAGAGCACAAACAAGAAGCGCACCGAAGTCATCCGCTTCGCCATCGTTTTCCTGTGCTCGTACTCGATAAACCTGCTCGTTCTCGAAGGCTGCGTCTACCTGTTTGCACATGTTTCCTGGTGCATGAGCATCAGCAACTTCATGTCGCGCTTCATGAAGCCCGGCTACCTCGCAAACATCATCGCCAACGTGGTGTACGTGATCGTGAGCTTCATGCTCTACAAGAAATGGGTCTTTAAAAAGTAACTCCACAAAAAAAAAGGCTCCGCCATCGCGGAGCCTTTTTAGCATTCAAGTCCTTTCTTACTGGAACACGACCAGCTCGATGCGTTCGGCCTTGCCGCTCTTCTTGGCGGCTTCTTCGCCGCTGAAGCTTGCCGTGCGGAGGCGGCTGGCGTCGACACCCTTCGACATCAGGGTGCTCTGCACCGTAATGGCGCGATCCTGGGCGAGCTTCTTGTTCCTTTCGTCATTGCCCTTGCCGCCGACATAGCCCTGGATTTCGAGCTTCAGGGTCGGGACCTTCTTCATGAGGGCGACGATGTTCGCAATGGAGTTGGCACTACCCTTGGAAAGCACCGCAGAGCCCTTCTCAAAGGTCAGGCCGCGGCCGAGAACTTCGAGGTCTTCCTTCTTGCTGGCCGAGCAGCCCCTGGCATCGACAGAGATTCCCTTCGGGGTACCCGGGCACTTGTCCTTATAATCCGGAACAAGGTCACCATCGCTATCCAGAGAGCAACCGGTGGAATCCACAGGAGCGCCCTTCGGAGTGTTCGGGCACTTGTCCAGGCCATCGGCCACGCCGTCCTTGTCGCTATCCAGGTCGCAGCCGACGCTGTCCACCTTTGCACCCGGCAGGGTGTTCGGGCACTGGTCGATCTGGTCGGGGACGCCGTCCTTGTCATAGTCGAGAGCGCAACCGACGCTGTCCACCGTGATACCCTTCGGGGTCTTCGGGCACTGGTCCTGCTTATCAGAAACGCCGTCCTTGTCTTCATCCTTCACGCAGCCGAGGCTATCCACATCGAAGCCGGCCGGAGTGTTCGGGCAACGGTCCACGCCATCCGGTACGCCGTCCTTGTCGAAGTCCGGTTCGCAACCGAGAGTGTCGACCTTGGCACCCTTCTTGGTGTTCGGGCACTGGTCGATGCCGTCGAAAACGCCATCCTTGTCAGTATCCGTCGGGCAGCCCGTAGAGTCAACCTTGGCGCCGAACGGGGTGTTCTGGCACTTGTCGAGATAATCTGCAATGCCGTCCTTGTCCGTATCAACAGGGCAACCGTCAGTAGTCACCTTGATGCTGTCCGGAGTGTTCGGGCACTTGTCGAGCATGTCGGCAACGCCATCCTTGTCAGCATCGAACGGGCAGCCGAGGGAATCCACAGCAAAGCCCTTCGGAGTAGCCGGGCACTTATCGAGGTCGTCCATGACACCGTCGTCGTCGCTATCGCCGACGCAGCCCACATCGTTGACCTTCACGCCCTTCGGAGTGCCGGGGCACTTGTCATCAATATCAATCACGCCATCGCCGTCGGTATCGATACCGCAGCCGAGGCTGTCAACAGTTGCACCGGGCTTGCTGTACGGGCACTTGTCCTTAATGTCGGGAACGCCGTCGCCATCGGAGTCGACAAACTGCTTCGAAGCGAGCTTGTCACCCTTCGTAATGATGGTCGGATCGTCGTAGGCCTTCTTGCGGACATCGAAATGCCAGACAAGGGCTGCCACACCGGCGATGATCGGGGTCGAAGCGTAGCAGTAGGTGGCCGACTTGCCATCCTTGCGGAACTTGACCTGGTAATTCTTGCAGTTTTCGCGTTCATCACCCGAGTCGTAGCCGGGGTTGCTGAAGAAGCGAGAAGAGAAGTCGACACCCATGGTCAGGTCGACATGTTCGCCCAAGTGGGCGCGGAAGCCCGGAGTAACGAGCATCGGGTCAACAAAGGGATCGCGCGGGTAATCGGTCTTTTCCACGCGCATTTCGCCGGAGAATTCGACAAAGAAGTCGACCGCGTTGCCAGGAACCAGGTTAAAGGCAGTGGCATAGGAGACTACGTTGGCCTCGTCATGTCCGAGGGCCTTGAGGAAGCCGCCGCTCAGGTTCCAGCGAAGGGGGAAACCGAACTTGGTGAAATCAAGAGAAAAAGCAAGGGATGCGGAAAGGGCCATTCCTTCGCCAGAATAGGCGGAAGTTGCACCGGCATCGTCAAGATACCAGGCATGGCGGGGGCGCACACCGGCACCGTCGGTTCCAGACGGGATATACATCTCGAGGAAGGTGGCTACGCCAAAGAAAAACTTGTCATCGAACGGAACGCGGAGCTTTGTCCAGACATCCACGTCACCCATACCCGAGGACCACATCTTGTCGCTAACCGCAGTCCCATTGTCCGAGTTGGCATGGTCATAATAAACCGGCAGGCTAGCACCGATATCCCAGAAACTCAGAAGGCCAATGCCCAGGTTCACGTTTCCAGACAACGAGGCATCGTCCGCATTGAATGAAGAAGTCTTGCCGTTTTCATCGGTATAGGTACCGCCGCGACTGAGAGACCAGGAATCCAATGCAAAATCACCACCCAGACCGAAGGAGAAGTTCCATTGTCCCAGCGTTTTGGCATTCACCTGATGAAGACCATCTGATCCGCCCTGCAGACCGGTCTGTGCAAAAACCATCCCGGCGGAGAGCAGCGAAAGAGCTATTAACTTTTTCATCTATCATCCCTTGTTGTTAAAGGTTTGTGATGAAAAATATATTTTTTTGACAAAAAGTTTGCATCCGGGCCCTAAAACAAGGCATCTAATTAGGCAAAAAGGAATTTATTTTAGATATGCCCCCTATTCTTTCTATACAGAACCTGCGTCGCGACTTCAAAATGGGCGAAGAGACCGTCCATGCGCTCCGAGGCGTCTCTTTTGACATATATAAAGGTGAATTTGTAACCATTATGGGGGCAAGCGGCTCCGGGAAGTCCACCATGCTGAACATTCTCGGCTGTATGGACCGTCCGACCGATGGACACTATATATTGGATGGAGAACACACCGAAAAGCTGAAAAGGGACGCCCTGGCCCGTATCCGGAGCCAGAAAATCGGCTTTGTTTTCCAAAGTTACAACCTCCTGAACCGTACCACGGCCATCGAGAACGTGGAACTGCCGCTCCTGTACAATTCCAAGGTTTCCTCTGCCGAAAGGCACCGCCGGGCCGTCAAAGCCCTCGAGATGGTAGGCCTCGAAAGCCGCATGAACCACCTGCCGAACCAGCTTTCGGGCGGTCAGCAGCAGAGAGTCGCCATTGCCCGGGCCCTGGTAAACGACCCCGTCATCATCCTCGCCGACGAAGCGACCGGAAACCTCGACACGCGCACAAGCTACGAAATCATGATGATTTTCCAGGAACTCAACAGGCAGGGGAAAACCATCGCCTTCGTGACTCACGAACCCGACATCGCGACTTTCAGCGGGCGCACCATTACGCTACGCGACGGGCTCCTGAAAAAAGACGTCGTGAACGAGAACATCCAGGACGCCAAGGCCGCATTCGAAGCCCTGCCCCCACCGGAGGAATTCGAGGAATGAGACGAGAGGCTCCTAACCACTAACCACTTCCTACTTCCTACTTCTAACTTCCTACCCCCCCATGTCCCCTATTACCCTTATCAAGATTTCCCTCAAGGCCCTGCTCCGCAACCGCATGCGCACCTTCCTCTCGGTGCTCGGCATCGTCATCGGTGTCGCAGCCGTCATCACCATGGTCGCCATGGGCGAAGGATCCAAGAAATCCATCAAGGAACAGATGACCGCGATGGGCACGAACGCCATCATCATCATGCCGAACCGCGACCGCCGCGGCGGCGTGCAGATGGAATCCTCCGAGATGCTCGAAGAAGCAGACGTCATCGCCATCCAGGAACAGGCGACCTATATTAACGGCGTTTCACCGATGATGACCGTGAGCGGGCAGGCCATCGTCGGCAACAACAACTCCCCCACGTCCCTGAGCGGCGTCTCGTCGGACTACCTCAAGATACGCAACTACGAAATCGAGGACGGCGTGATGTTCGACGACGAGGCCGACCGCATGGCAAAAGTCTGCGTCATCGGGCAGACCGTCGTGAAAAACCTCTTCCCCGACGTAGACCCCATCGGAAAGACCATCCGCTACAAGAGCATCCCCCTCAAGGTCATCGGCACCCTGAAAACGAAAGGTTCCGGCGATTTCGGCCAGGATCAGGACGACGTCATCTTCACGCCGTACCAGACCGTAATGAAACGCTTCTCGGCAACGACAAACATCCGCCAAATCTATGCGAATTCCATCGGTGAAGGCTATGCCGAGAAGGCGACCGAAGAAATTATGGGAATTTTGAAGGAACGCCGCAGCTGGACCAAACCCACCGACCCCTTCCGCGTCTTTACGCAGGAAGAAATGATCCAGATGGTCACGAGCACCTCCGACCTGCTCTCGCTCGTGCTGACCGCAATTGCCGGAATCAGCCTGTTCGTGGGCGGTATCGGCATCATGAACATTATGTACGTTTCCGTTACCGAACGCACCAAGGAAATCGGGCTACGCATGGCTATCGGCGCCCGCGGGCGCGACATTTTGCTCCAGTTCCTGTTCGAATCCGTCATCATCAGCCTGCTCGGCGGTGCCATCGGCATTGCGCTGGGCATCGCAGCTTCCGAAATCGTGAAAAGGTTCATGAACTGGCCCATGAGCGTCTCCATCACGAGCGTCATCGTGAGTTTTGGCGTATGCTTTGCCACCGGAGTATTCTTCGGCTGGTACCCCGCCCGCAAGGCTAGCCGCCTGGACCCGATAGAAGCGCTCCGCTTTGAATAGCCACAAGGTGGCGTGACTAGGCTCACACAATTGGGGCCCACATTTTTGCAGAATAAAGTAAATAGTGTTATATTATCTTCTATAGCCGGAGGATGATATGCACCTATACAAAAAAGGCGCCCTAGCTGCCATTTCCACATTAGCGGCCCTTGCAGCCACTGCAGCATTCGCTGCCACAACCCCTTACGACCTGATCCGCCCCACCTGGCCGTTAAGTTGGGACTCGACAGTCTTTAACGACTTCGACACCACGGTAACCAAGAAAATCGGCGTTCTGAACATCGACAAGACTCCGGCAAGTTTCAAGGCGGGAGCGCTGATGCCCGACACCTTGGACCAGGCCTACCTGGACGCCATCAACAGCAAGATTTCGCCTATCCGCGTGAACCAGGCGGGCTATCTCAAGAGCGACAAGGAACGCCAGTTCTATTTTGTCGGTTCCAAGGCAACTGAATTCGAAGTGGTCGATGCCGACGGCAAGTCGCTTTCCACCAAAGTGACCGGGACATTTACCGCTAGCGAAACCAATGTGGTAACCGAATGGACCATTGTCGCCGGTACAGACGAAGCGACAGCCGACCAAAAAAGATACTCGGTGAATTTCTCAGGACCTTCCGGCAAAATTTTTGTGGGAAACATTCCCCAGTCCGTACCTACCGACAAGCGCCTGCGCATCAAGGTCGGCGAAGAAATCTCCAGCACCTTTATTGTAAGTGATGACGTCTACACCATGGCAAAGGACGCTTCGCTCAAGTTCTTCGGCATCCAGCGCAGCGGCAACTCGCAGTCCTGGTTCCACGGTCCCAGCCACGTAAAAGACGGAAGCGGTTCCGTAGTCAACAATATAACGGACAAAGACGTATCCAACGTAATTTCACCAAAGGCGGGAGACCTGCAGGGCGGCTGGTACGACTGCGGCGACCACCTAAAGGAATCCCAGACGCAGGCATTTGCCTTCATGGCTCTTGCCGTGATGTCCGCCTCGAACCCCACCAAGGACGTTGACCACTACGCATACAACCAGGCCGAATTCGTGAAAACGGACGGCGTGCCGGACATGCTGCGCGAAGCCAAGCACGGTGCCGACTTCTTCTTGAGGGCGTTCCGCGTGGCCAAGGGCGTCGTTGACAACATGCCTGTTTCTATCGGAAGATTTGGAGCAGACCACGGCTGGTGGGGACGTCCGGAAACCCAGGATTACGTTACTCAGGAACGTCGTGGAGGGCCCGCTGAGCGCGACATCCGACTGGGCGAACTAGGTTCCAACGTCTCCGCGGAAATCGCGGCAGGCCTTGCCATCCTGGGCAAGAACTACGCCCAGTACGACTCGGCTTATGCGGACAGCTGCCTCATGGTCGCCAAAAAGATGTACGAATTCGCCAAGAACCTTAAGCTTGGCAAAGGCAAATACGACGGCGACAAGAGCTACGTCAACAACACCAGTGCGGACGGATGGGGTTCCGACGCCTATCCTGCTGGCAACGACGCTTCACACGACGACCTGGCCGTCGCGGCGATTGCGCTCCATTACGCCACTTACGAGACAACCAAAAAAATGGACTATCTGAACGATGCCGCAGAAGACACCACGATAGGTGTCGAGCAGCAGCCGGGCCTCGGATTCTTCAAAGGCGGCTGGATGGCATTGAAGCGCGAAGGCATGTACAAGTCCTCCAGAACCACAGGCTGGGCCAATAGCCATACATATGCCCTGTACGCCTTTTACAAAATGCTCCTGAAGGATTCTACAACCGCCGCCAAATATGGAATTTCCGATAAAGCCCGCATTAACTATATCGAGAATACCGTCAGTGCCATGGCAATCAACTTGGCATATATAGGCGACAACGGGACTTCAACAATCGAACTTCCCGCAGGAGCCTCAACATTCTCGTTTGACGACACTTGGTACACAACACACAATCCATCGCCTTGGACGTACAACAATTATCTAATAGGCAACATATTCGACGTCTTCGCCTATGCAGACATTGCGAAGGATATCGAGAAGCAAGGGGACGCACTCCCCAACATAGCGAAGGCAAGCCTAAAGACAAGCGAAATGTTCCAGTTCGGCATCAACGAACTGAATTACCTGTTCGGCGTGAACCCGTGGGATGTCTCTCTTGTATATGGCGTTGGCGACAAGAACGACGCGCATCCCCATCATAGGGCAGCAAACCCCGAAGGAAGAATGACTCCCGGACAAGCATACAATTACGTTTGTCCCACCGGAAGCCTCTGGGCCGGGCATGAGCCCAAAGATACCAGCATCATCGACAATGGCGAAAGCATGGACTGGCAACATTATAATACTTCAGAACCATGCCTTTACGCTTCGGCGCTCCTCACATCGGTCCTCACCATTGCAAGCAACGGCGGCAGCGACTACTACGAAAAGAAGTGCGACAACTGCAAAACGGACACACCCACGCCTTTTGGCGAAGACAGCGTATATGCGGCGGCCTACCGTTACGAATTTATCGACTTGGAATCATTCAACGTTCTCATCTATAACGGCACCCTCGAAGAACTGGACAGCGTTACAGCCTACATCTACTTCGAAGCCACCGATGAAGACGTTGATTCCTGCAAAATTTTATTCGATGTGGACATTTGCCAAGTCCGAGATATTGCGGGATTCAGCAAGATATGTCCCGATGATACAACATTACGAGTTGCTTTCAGAAATAGCGTCGGCACAAGGCTGGACGAAACCTACGACAAGAAAAAGAAGACATATACCTGGGTGAAAGAGATTCCTATCGGAAAAATCGACGTTGGAAACAAAATCCGGCTGGACATTTCCACTTCATCCGGCATAAAAGGCAACGGAAAGTGCGAGACGCTCAGAGAACCCACCAAAATCAAGGTCCGTGACGGCTGGAGTTTCACCAGCCACGTCGAAACTAACGACGCCCCCGCCTACGCTGGCGCTCCCGAATGGGAGAAGGACCAGGGAGACTACCAGGAACCTCCCAAGGATCCCTACATTGTCATCCGCAGCAAGGGCCAACTCCTGTGGGGTTACGGGCCGGGCAACACCACCGACGACCGCGTAGGCTTCGTGAACGTGGTTGGCGCAGGCAAGGCACACATGCAGGTCAGCGGCAACAGGCTCTTTGTCCAGGCAACTGCGCAGGGGACAAAGACCGTAAAGCTTTTCGACATGCTCGGCAACCAGCTGATGGAAAAGACCTTTGACGGGTCGTACGCCGAAATAAGTCTTGCAAAACTGTCCCACCGTGGAACCATGGTTGCAAAGCTCTCCTCTAACGGCAAGTCACTTGCAACCCAGACATTCAAAGTGAAGTAAAAATATGGATCTGCTTGAATTTTTAAAACCGATGCCGGTCGTGGGCATTCTCCGCGACATTCCCCAAGGCGCCGAAGAGGACTGCGTAAAGACAGCAGTCCAATGCGGCCTCAAGGCCATCGAGGTCACCATGAATACGGCGAATGCCGCAGCAATCATCGCCTCGCTCAAGGCCGCCGCCAGGCCCTACGAAATTACCGTAGGTGCCGGTACCGTCCGCCACGGGCACGACCTGGAAAAGGCGCTCGCCGCCGGAGCGGAATTCATTGTCACGCCGAACACGCGTAACGAGATTATCCGACTTTCCTGCACTGCGGGCGTCCCCATCATCCCGGGAGCCCTCACCCCGACCGAAGTGCAGAAGGCGTTCGACCTCGGCGCCACAGCCGTGAAGATTTTCCCGGTGAACTGCGTGGGCGGTCCCGAATACATCAAAGCGCTGCGCGGCCCGTTCCGCGACATCCCGCTGATGGCCTGCGGCGGCGTGAATTCGGAAAACGCCCAATCCTATTTCAAGGCCGGAGCGAACCTGGTCTCGTTCGGGGCAAGCATATTCGACCCGAAACTGATGACGGCAGGCGATTGGAAAACCATTGCAGAAAAGCTAAACAAACTGCTTGATGCAATAAAGTAATCCAGACAAATATAAATGGCGGGCTCAAGCCCGCCATAATTGTTCCTGTATTCCCGAGGATCCTATTTCCGACCTGCGTGCATCTGCTTCTTGCACTCGTACATGGAAGCATCCGCACTGTGCAGCATGTCGTCCATGTCCTTGTAGTCATCGGAGGAATGAGCCACACCGTACGCGAAGGTTACGGACTGGTCCACGATGGTAATGCCCGCAACAGCCTTCTGCATGCGTTCCGCGCAGGTCAGGGCCCCCTGCCTGTCGGTATCGGGGCAAAGCACCATGAACTCGTCGCCACCCATACGGAACAGCACGTCGGAGTCGCGCAAAAGCTTCTTGACAACGCCTACCACGCTACGCAGCAGCAGGTCGCCGGCCTGGTGACCGTACTTGTCGTTGACCAGCTTGAGTCCGTTCAGGTCGAAGTACACCAGCGAGAACGTCGTCCCGTAACGCTTGCTGCGGGAGAACCATTCCCTGAGCGTGTACATGGCATGACGGCGGTTGTAGCACTTCGTCAAGTCGTCGGTCAGCGAGATGTCGCGCAGGAATCTGAGCGTTCTCGACAGGCGGATATGCACGTTGACGCGTGCGAGCAATATATCGGCGATAGCGGACTTGCTGATGAAATCCGAAGCCCCGGAATGGAAGCCCTTCGTCACGCTGTCGGAATCCTCGCGGCTCGTGAGGAAGATAATCGGAAGATCGTCCAGGGCGTACATCTGCCGGATACGCAGACACACCTCGAACCCGTTTAAGCTCGGCATATTGATGTCAAGCAGGATAAGGTCCACCCTTTCATGTTCAAGTCGTTCAAGAGCCTCTTCGCCGGACGTGCAGGTCACGACACTGTAGCCGACATGCGACAAAAGCTCGCTGGTTTTGTCCAGCATTTCGACATTGTCGTCGACAATTAGAATTCTTTCCTCAACCATGTTTCCCTCGCTGCGGAACACTACGAAACGCACCACAGCACATCTAATCTAATATTCTTTTGAAAAAAAAGACACCCCTGCGCAAAAGGAAATCTAGATACTCTTTTTTTTCGCCAAAAAAAGCCGTTTTTCCCATATAATGTAACATCTTTATAACAAACGTTGCTCTTACTGGGACCTCTAGAGGAATTCCAGCCGAGGAACTTCGGGCACCACGCCGCGGCGGAAAGCATACTCGAAAAACAACTTTAGCGACTCCTTGCGCTGATCCGTGAACCGGTAGTCCAACGCATTGTAGTATTCGTCCACTACAGGCCGCGGGAGGTTCACCGGGTACCGGGCCAACCAGCGGTCAAGTGCGGCGGTCTTGTCGTCGCGGAACTTCGCGATGCTCTTCTGAGTCAATTCCATATAACGTTCCACGACCGGCCGGGTTTCTAGGCCGAGCGCCGACTTGGAAATGACCCACGCCCCGAACACGAACGGCACACCCTGCCAGGCCTGCCACAGCGTACCGAGGTCGTAACTGAAAACAAATCGATGCCGTTCGTTTTCCTCGAGTGCCTGGTCGCCAATCAGGAGACAGGCATCATCTTCCGGAATAACGGGGCCGCCATAGGCATAGACCGGCTTCAACGAGAACCGGTCTTCCAGGAGGATCCGTAACAGGGTAACGGAGGTTTCGCTCTGAGCCGTCATGCGGATGGACCTTCCGGAAAGATCCTCGATGGGAAACCTCGAGAAAAGCTTTACCGAACGGACTTCGAAACCGCAGGACGTGCAAAGGTCCGGCGAAAGGACGAACGCCCCGGGCTTCTGCGCGAACGTGATGGACGACGACGGGGACAGGTGGATGCGGCCTTCCTTGAGTCCCGCACAATGGGCGCTGGGCGGCCCGTCCACAAAATCGACGCCGGGCACACCGGCACCTTCTCTCAAAAAGTCATGAAAGAACGGCGCACAGACCAAAAAAGGAATTCGACCAACACAAATGTTCATGCAAAAAAATTAATTTTTCTTCGCTAGCCTAATAAGGCAATCCACTGAACAAACGATTAAAGATAGTGATTAAGGTATAATGGCTGTATTTCACGTTAAGAAAACCTCCGTTGGGGATGACCAAACGAGTCTGGTGTTCAAGGGAAAAATCGTCGAAGGGCCTATTAGCAAGGGCATGACGCTCGAAATTCCCGTGACCCAGGAAGCCGTCATCAAAATGGAAATTTTCAATGTCGTCCAGTTCGAAAAGCAGAAGGACGAAGACAAGAAAGTCGGGCTCGTCGTTGATTTCCGCGACCTCCCCGACGACATGGAAGTCATCATGGGACTGAACATCGCCGACGAAGACCTGACGGTCATCGGCGAATAAAAAAATCGGGAAAGGGATGTTATGAAAAGAGAACGACTGCGCGGAGTGAATTTGGGCGGCTGGTTCAGCCAGGTAGACTGTATCGAAGAAAAGGACCCGGCTGGGTTCCCCGGAATTCTTGAACACATACGCACGTTCCTCTCTCCCGACGACTTCAAGCGAATCCGCGAGGCGGGGTTCAACCACGTGCGCTTGCCCGTGGACTACTTTAACCTGTTCGAAACAGACAGTCTCAAGCCCAAGGACGAATTTTTTGTACTGCTGGACAAGGCGCTCAAGGACATCCAGGCAGCGGACCTCGATGTCATCCTCGACCTGCACAAGTGCCCCGGCCACGACTTCCACCTGGGATCGTACCAGGAGCAGCCCTTCTTTGTGGACCCAAAGGCCCGCGAAGGCGCCTGCAAGGTATGGGCGTACATGGCCGAACGCTACAGCAACCAGCCGCGCGTGATGATGGAGCTCCTGAACGAGCCCGCCGGTACCGACTCCAAGGTTTGGGACAAGGTAAAAGACGAACTTTTCTGGACCATCCGCAAGCATGCGCCCAGGAACACCATCGTGGTGGGCAGCAACAAGTGGAACAGCGCCCGTGAATTCCAGTACCTGACCCCGCTCGACGACGACAACGCCATCTACAGTTTCCACACCTACACCCCGGTGACATTCACGCACCAGGGCGCCGCCTGGATTAGCGACCCGTTCTTCAAGATCGAACGTCCCTGGCCCGGCGACTATGCCGCACCCGAACAGGGCGGCACCACGCGACTGGACGTAGAATACGGCAAGTGGGACAAAGCGAGATTGCAGGCAAGCATCCAGAACGCGCTAGACTTCCGCGCCAAATACGACCTGCCTGTCGCCTGCAACGAATTCGGCGTATACGTACAGGTCCCGCGCAAGTACCAAATCGCCTGGATGAAGGACTTCCTCGACATCCTGCGCGAAGCCGACGTGGGCTACAGCTACTGGAACTACAAGAACCTCGACTTCGGCATCGTCTCCAAGGGAGAGTCGCTGCACAACAGCCTGCCGCAATACGACAATCCGGATAGACTCGACAGCGAAATGCTGGAGATGCTGGCGAGAGGCTAGACGAGAGAACGCTCGCAAGCGAGCTACAGACGAAAGACGAGAGAGGTTAGTAGTTAGGATCTAGGGATTGTCATGCTCGGCTTGGCCGGGCATCTCCTCTTGTTCTGTGAAGAAGGAGGTCCCCGACCATGCTTCAGCGTTGCTCACTTCGGCAAAGCTCAGTACAGGCAGCACAGGCGTCGGGGAAGACATCTAATTAAATCATCTCATTCCACATCCCACATTACACATCCCACATTTCTCATAGCTCACGGCTCATAGCCGACAGCAGACACCTCGTGCCTCGTGCCTCGAACCTGGAGCCTCGAACCTCGAGCCTATTACAGCTCTACCAATATGCCGGCTTGCAGATAAACGTATCCCTTGCCTCGGTCCTCGAGGAACTGGAAGCCGCCCATCAACAGGATAGAGGAATAGTCCCCGTTCTTGATATCGAAACCGCCGCCGGCGCGCCATATCATCTGGCTGTCGTCGCCAAAGGCATAGCCGATATCGCCAGTCACTACAGGCAACGTCTGCCCGCCAATCGGCAAGCGGATCCAGGCCGATGCCATCACGGGAATGTACCCGACGTTGTCCAGCTCGTTGTAACCGCCGCCAATGCCAAAGAACACCATCTGGTCGATAGGATACCAGACATGCCCGAACACATTCAAGTTGAACGATGTCATGTCGCTCACCGCGTTTACGATACCGCCCTGGACATCCATGGTGAAAGCGTTCGCCTTCGTCGCCGAAAACGACAAGGCACAGACAAACAGGATTGCAAGCAAGCGTCTCATTTCATCTCCTATGCGTCATCGTCACCGCGGGCCTCACGGGCCCAGCCGCCACTCTTTTCTTTTTTGAACGAAAGAAAGAAACCTTTCAACATCGCCACGTTCATCGTGATGAAATAATACGCGTGAGGAACCATGCGCGACACGCCCACGATGATGCATAAAACTATCACGCCAAAGAAAACCTGGTAAAACAGGCCCTTCGGCAAAAGAATCGCGTTACATAGCGCAAGCAAGATGAAAATATGGGGAGAGAACCAACGCACGACTTTATGGCAGAAGAACAGGTACGCCCGCAGCGGGCGGAGCGGATTCAACAGCGGGAGATACGAAATCAGGTAGTTGAAGTTGGCACGGCCGATACGGACCTTGCGGCGATACTCGCCCGAGGATTCCTTCGACGTCTGTTCCGTACCGATGGCACTGCCCACGAACGTACTGTAATAACCCTTCTGCAGAATCTTTGTTGTAATGTAGAAGTCGTCCATGACGCTCTTCTTCACCGGAAGTTCCGTATAAAGTTCCCTGCGGATTGCATAGAGCGCACCGTTGCCGCCAATCAACAAGTCCAGCGCACCCTCGAACTTTTTCATCTCGGATTCCAGGTCCCAGTAGGAACTTTCGCCCTTGCCCAAAACGCTGCCGCTACGGTCCGACAAAATGAGGTGACCACAGACGCAACCCATCTTATTGTCGACAAACGGGCCCACCAGTTTACGTACCGCATTGGGGAAGAACATCGTATTCGCATCGCTAAACACGAGGATGTCGCCTGTCGCATACGTGACAAGCCTATTCAGCATGGCGGCCTTGCCTGCATTCTTGGGAGCCTTTACCAGCGTAATTCCCTGGTCGGCATAACTGGCGACAATTTCTGCAGTCCTGTCCGCAGAGCCGTCATCACCGATGAGGACCTGCAACTTTTCCTTGGGATAGTCTATCGAGAGGACATTGTGGATCTTGCGTTCGATGACCGCTTCCTCGTTATAGGCCGAAACCAATATGGAGACTGTCGGCAAATAACTCGACGAAGGCTGCGGCTTGCGCCTACGCTTGAAAATCTCGCTTACGAACGGGAGCGTTATCGGGAACAGCGCATAGCAAAGCACCAGCAAGGACAACGATATCCAGAAGCCGATCTGCGCCACAAAATAAACCTGTTCCATTACCGCGCTATCCATTCTTTTTCTTTCGTCAAAAATTGATTCAACAAGAACCGCATATCCGAGACATCCAGCGACTGCGTGAGAGTCAAGATGCTCATCCCCTTCGGGGCAACCAGCACGTATGACGGCACCGCAGACAATTCCCACACATCAAAATAGCATCGTTCCACCGTTTTGGCCTGGCCATCGCACATAATCGAGTCCTGAGACTCGGCATTCAGCTTTACCGGGATGAACCTGGAATTCAAAAGCGTCGCCACACTGGGGTCCGAGTACACGTTTTTCTCCATGACCTGGCAGGGGATGCACCAGTCGGCATACACCGACACAAACATGAGCTTCGATTCCTTCGCGGCCTTCTTGAGCCCCTCCGTGTAGGAAAGCCAGTGGACCTTAGTGTCCTTCTTCAGAGGCACCGCGAAAGCGAAACAGGCGCTCAGGAGCATCAGCAGGGCTATCCTCATTTTTTCTTTCCCTTCTTTCCCGGCGTTTCGAGCGGATTCCCGAGCAACGAATCGATATGGCGGACAACGGCCTGCTCGAACGGGACCCAGCGGCTATCGTCTTCAAGGATTTCGTCGACGGCTTTCTTGTAGGATTCAAGCGTGTAGCCGTGCTTTTCGACAATGCTCTTGCGGGCGAGCCGCGCTTCCGGGGTCTCGGTCCCGAGGGACTGTTCCATGACCCGGATGTCCACGTAAGTGGTAACAAGCCTGGAATCTATCGAGGGGGCTCCCTGGTCACAGGCGCAGAGCATACAGCCCAAGACGCAAAGCAACACAGCGCATATTCGCCATGTCCATTGCCGTCCAAACCGCATCCAGCCCTGCACCTTCGGCTACCTCGCCTCTTCGAGGGCGTTCTCGAAAAGTCCGTCGATATATTCGCGCTTGTTGAATTCCACGAGCTGGTCAATCTGTTCGCCCATGCCCACCCAGCGGATGGGAATCTGGAGTGAGCTCGTGATGGAGAGCACCGAACCGCCACGCGCCGTGCCGTCCAGTTTGGTCACGACAAGACCGGTGAGCGGGAAGCTCTGGTTGAAAATCTTCGTCTGGTTGATAGTGTTCTGGCCGGTGTTTCCGTCGATGACGAGCCACATGTCCTGCGGGAAGTCCGGATTTACCTTCTTCATCACGCGGACGATTTTCTTGAGTTCCTCCATCAAGTAATCCTTGTTGTGGAGGCGCCCCGCCGTATCGACGATAAGGACATCGCAACCGCGCGCAACTGCCGCCTGGCAAGCATCGTAGGCAACCGCAGCCGGATCGCTGCCTTCCTGGTGCTTCACGAACTCGGCACCGCTGCGCTGCGCCCAGGTCTCGAGCTGGTCAATAGCCGCGGCACGGAACGTATCGCAGGCGGCGATCATCACCTTCTTGCCTTCGTTCTTCCAGCGGGCGGCGAGCTTGCCGATAGTCGTCGTCTTGCCGGCGCCGTTCACGCCGATGACAAGAACCACATGAGGCTTGCCCTTGAGTTCAAAAGCGGGAGGATCCTTCAGGAGGCGTTCGGCCTCGCTGCGCATGATATCGAGCACCTGCTCCGTCGTGAGCGACTTGCCGAGCGCATTTTCGCGGAGGGCGTCCGTCAGCAAAAACGCGGCCTCGACACCCACGTCCGCCTTGATCAGGTGTTCTTCCAGTTCTTCCAGGGTGTCGTCGGTAATCTTGCCGGCGCCGACAATACCCTTGAGTTCGCCTATCAGGGCGTCACGGGTCTTCGAAAGCCCGTTCTTTATCGCAGAAAATAAACCCATTAGATAAGACTCTCGACTTTGTCCACAAGACCGTAGGCCTTAGCCTCTTCCGCCGACATGAAGTTATCGCGTTCCGTATCCCGGTCGATTTCCTCGATGGTATGTCCGGTCGTCTCGGCAAGGATCTTGCCCGTGATTCCGCGGATGCGCAACATCTCTTCGGCCTGGATCTGGATATCGCTCGCCGGGGCGACGATTTCGCCGTGGATGAGCGGCTGGTGGATCATGATGCGGGCGTTCGGCCATGCGGCACGCTTGCCCTTGGCACCGGCAGTCAAGAGGACGGCACCCATGGAGGCCGCCTGGCCGCAGCACACCGTGACCACGTCACTCTCGATAGCGTTCATGCAGTCATAAATGGCAAGACCGCTACTGATAACGCCACCCGGGCTGTTGATGAAAAGCACGATGTCGTCGTGGTTCAGGGAATCCAGGTACAGAAGTTGCTGCACGACCTTTGCCGCGCTGTCATCATCGATGGCGCCCCACAAAAAGATGCGGCGCTTCGAAGACAGATACTCTTCGGCCTTCTTCAAAAATTCCGGGGTGGACTTCTCGTTCTTGTCTTTGCAATCTGCCATAAGTATTCCTTTTCTTTACAGCGACAAGTTAGCAATTTCGCAGGCGCTCTGCCGAGCCACAGCATCGGCAGAACACCATTTTTAGTATCTTTGCGGCATGCAGAGAAAGGACGCAAGCAAGGCTACGAAGAAGAACCTGGTTGGGCTCATCAGCCCGCATGTCCTTTCCGCGGCCGAGGCCGATCCAATCAGCCCGGTGGTCATGGACCTCCAGGCCTGCGACATGCTCGAAATCCGCTACGACTGGTTCGAAAAAAGCCTGTGGCCAGGCCTTTCCGCCCGTGTCCGCAAGATTGCCCCGGACGCAGAACAGATCGGCACGATCCGCCTCGCCCGCGACGGCGGAACATTCCCCGACGACAGTGCCGTGGAACGACCCGCGCTATGGCAATCCATCTTTGCCGCACAGGAAGTCCCCGAATGGATGGACCTCGAGCGCGACTGCCTCCACGACTACGACGCCCTGGCCGAACTTGCCACGCCGCACGGCACGCGCATCATCGTCTCGGAACACAACTTTGTTCGCATCCCCACGCTTCTCGAACTGAAAAAGTTCGCCCAGGACGTCCAGCGGGTCAAGGCGGCGGGACTCAAGATCGCAGCCATGAGCAACGGTCCGCTCGACTGCCAGAGACTCTACCAGTTCATAAGCAAGAACGCCAAAAATTTTGAAATGTTTGCCGCATTCGGTATGGGCAAAACGGGCAAGCCGTCCAGGATATGGTCGCTCCACGAAGGAGCAAACCTTACCTACGGGTCCATAGAGATCAATGCCGCCCCCGGACAAATCGACGTCATGACCATGAAAAAAGCCATAGACGCCCTCGGCAATTTTTCTTCCGAAAACGATATAGCGGCGTTTTTGAACAAATTTGAGTAAATTTGCCTACTTTCATACTACAATTTTGGCACATTTCAGTATTTTCTCGTAAAAACCTCGTCAAAATTCAATTTTTTTGCTAAAATATCAAGTTGAACAATATAAGAGGTTTCACCATATGAGACTTTCCGAAAGATTTGTTGACAACTGCATCTTGATCAACTCTGCCAGCCAGACCAAGGAAGCTATCCTGAACGAGCTGGTGGACACGCTCTGCAGTGCCTACAAACTGGAACACAGGGACGAAATATTCGAAGCCGTCTGGAACCGCGAAAAGAGCCGTTCCACCGGTATCGGATGTGGGCTCGCCGTGCCGCACGCAAAGATCGACTACGTCGACCGCATGTGCATGGTGGCAGCCACCGTCGAAAAGGGCCTGGATTTCGAGTCCTTCGACGGGGAGCCGGTCTACCTGATTATCCTCATCGTAAGCCCGGGTAACACCGTGGGACCGCACCTCAAGGCGCTGTCCTCCGTAAGCCGCCTGCTGGCCGACGGAACCGTGCGCAAGGACCTCATCGAGGCAAAGACCCCGTCCGAGTTCCTGACCATCCTCCGCGCCGCCGAAGATAAGTTCTTGTAGGGATGAGGATCTAGGGGCTAGGACCTGGGGGGCGGCCTTGCCGCGATTATTTGCTCTAGCCTCTAGTCTCTAACCCCTAATCTCTAACATCACTTGACAACCTTTCCGCCCTTTACTATATTTGCTCCCACCTCGGACGGTTAGCTCAGTTGGTTTAGAGCGCTGCTTTCACACGGCAGAGGTCACTGGTTCAAATCCAGTACCGTCCACTAGAAAGGCCGCCCGCAATGGCGGCCTTTGTTTTTCCCCATACAAAATATTGCTATTTTCCCCGCACGACGCAACGAAACCCCGCAGAGAGGCATCTAAAAGGCATGAACACGAAATTAGCGATTCTTCTTGGGTTACTGGTCCCGGCCACCGCCGCCTTCGCAGGCGGCACATGGACGCTCGCGGACTGCCTCAAGCAAGCCAAAGAAAAGAGCCTCTCCCTGGAATCGGCCAAGCTCCGCGAACAGAAGGCGGACATCAGCGTCAAGCAGGCGAAGTCCAGCAACTCCCCGACCGTGAATGCGAACATCCAGAACACCCTTTACGACCATCCCTTCGTTGACGACGGGGACCACTACCGCCTGAACCTGGGCATTTCCGGATCGTACACCCTCTGGGACGGCGGGGCCAACAGCCTGAACGTCGAGGCAAGCCAGCTTTCGAAGGAAGCGGCAACCCTTTCTACCAAGCAGACCGAACGTTCCGTGCAGGAAAGCGTCCTGAACGCCTACATGTCGCTGCTCGCCGCCATGGAAAACCTGCGCACGGCGAACGCCTCCGTCGAACTTTCCCAGGCGGAATTCGAGCATTACGGCAAGCTCTACGAGGCCGGGTCTATCACCAAGAAGGAACTCACCCAGAGCCAGTCCAACGTGTTGCAGAAGCAGGTGGCGCAACTTTCCGCCCAGCTTTCCGTCAACAGTGCGAAGACGGCGCTACGGCAGCTGCTTGAACTGGGCGACAACGAGGAATTCGAAATCACGGCCCCCGAGAGCAATATCGAAAGTCCCGACTCGCTCCCCCCGTTGCCGACACTCGACGAGCTCCGGAAGACGGCCAAGGAATCGCATCCGGGCCTCAAGTCCGACAGCGTGAGCGTCAAGGCCGCAAAGAAAAACACGCAGGTCGCCGGCAAGGCAAGCTCCATCACCGTAACGCTGGGGGCAAACTCCAGCACGGGACTCCAGGCCTGGGAATCCGACCGCTACGGACGCCAGCTCAAGAACGGATGGCAAAACTCCATCACGCTTGGCATCAACATCCCCATCATCGACGGCGGGGCGACCGACAACAAGGTGCTGCAGGCGCAGGTCACCGAGGCCGAGACGCAGATCAGCATGCAGGAAACCGCCAAGAGCATTGAGAACAACATAGAAAAGCTACACATCAACGCCGTCAGCGCCGACATGCAGTGGAAGGCCGCGGCACTCCAGGTGCTGGCCGAAACCGAGGCCCTGCAGGTCGCCGAAGAGCAGCGCAACGCAGGCGCCCTCACCTACACCGACTACCTCACGCAAAAGAACAACCTCGAGAAGGCGCAGATTACGCAGACCAACGCCAAGTACACGAGCCTGCTCGCCAGGAAGATGCTGGAACTGTACCAGGGAAAGCTGGATTAAGAGAGGTTCCAGGCTCGAGGCTCGAGGTGCGAGGAGGAAGATTCCAAGCTCGAGGTGCGAGATTTCATCATAAAACGGCCCGTGTTTCGTCTTTGAAACGGCGGGCGTTTCTGTTTGAAAGCCCGTCCCCCTGAATTTTTTCAGGCAGAGACGTCCAATGGCCGATTTCGGCCCAATTTCGGCATATTTTTGAAAAATTCAGCCTTTTTTTTCGAAAAAAAGCCCAGAGTCGGCACTTTTGGCACGGCGTTTGCATATACCCTAGCGAAAACAAATGGGCCACGCGGCGAACGCCGGGGACCCGAAAACCACGGAGGTATTCCAATGATCAACACTCAACTCTTCCCGACAGCTTTCTACGGTATCCAGAACTTCCTCGACAGCCTCAACAACGCCTCCAACGCGCAGGGTGAATGCTCCTACACGCCCAAGGCCGACTACTACGAGGTAGAAAACGGCTTCATGCTGGAAGTGGAACTGCCCGGCGTCAAGAAAGAAGACCTGGACATCCAGATCGAAAAGAACATCATCACGGTCAAGGCCACCCGCGCACGCAAGGACAGCAAGTTCACCTACGAGCGCAGCTTCCGCCTGGCGGACGACATCGACACCGAGAAAATCAAGGTCTCCCTCGAAAACGGCGTCCTCTCGTTCGCGCTTGCCAAAAAGCAGCAGGCCGCAGCCAGAAAGCTGACCGTCGAATAAGCAAGATTGCTCCTCCTAAAAGATCATACTGCACCCCAACCGGGGGAAAGGAGTTAGGACCTCCTTCCCCCTTTTTTTTGTCCCGTTTTTGTGCGTTTTTGCCCTTTTTGAGCGAATTTCGCAAAGTAGTTACAAGTGTAAACATTTCGTTATGGACGATTTATCCACGTCCGCCTATTCCTTGAATCGGAAAACCCACCAATTCCAGTATATGTTATTGAAGTGGTTTAACAGGTTGCATGGGGCAACATGGAGTAGTTATGAAAAAGTCAATCTCTTCAGCAATCCCGTTCGCAGTAGCGGCATTCCTCTGTTCTTCGGCTTTCGCCTACACCTTAAGCGGAAACGTAAAAGACGAAGCCGGAACCCCCGTCCAAGGGGCTTCCGTAACACTTATTGAGCAGAACAAGTCGGTTCTGACCGACGTCCAGGGAAATTTCTCCTTCCAGGGAGAAGACAACAAGACTGCGATCCAGTCGCAAAACCACTCATTGGGCTTTATCAGCATCAAGGACGGAGTACTGGATTTCGCACAGGACGGGAACACCCCCGTTCAGATTCGAATTTTTGACATGATGGGCAACCAGGTGCTGAACCATTCCATCACCGGCTCCGGCAGAGTAGACCTGCGTCAAGGCGTCAGCGCCCAGGGTTCCTACCTCGCCCGCGTCCGCATGGGCAGCGCAGAACAGTCCGTCCGCTTCACGGCCAACGGCAACTACAGCAGCGCTTTCAAGAACAGGCAGGGCAATGCGCTGTTCCTCATCAAGCAGGGCAACTCCGGCAACCTCCGCGTTACCGCCACCGGATTTGATTCTCTCCGCGTGTACCTGCCCAACCTCGACACCGTGCTGGCACTCACGCTCAAGAAGGCGGGCACCACTCCCGTGGCGACCTCCAGTTCCTCCGGAACCAACCCCGCTTCTTCTCCTGCTTCTTCTCCCGCATCCTCTTCCGAAGTTAGCTCGGGCGAACAGACCTTCGCTTTCGGCTATGCGCTGAAGAACGATCCGCGCCCGAGTGCGGGCTGCGGCAAGAATTCCACACTGCAGAAGACCAGAAGCGTCGAGAACGGTGACCGTTTCGAAATGAAGGTCAACGGCGAAAACCGCGAATACTTCATCACGTTGCCGAAGAACTACGACAACAACAAGCCGCACAAGGTGCTGTTCGCCATGCACTGCATGGGTTCCAACGCCGAAGACTTCGTACACCACAATCCGGACCAGGACCATCCGAGTCCGTACTATGGCCAGCAGAAGCTTGACACCAAGGGCGAATTCATCTTCGTCGCCCCGCGTGGCGATACCGACGGCATGCCGTGGAGCATGAACAGCGACAAGGACCACAAGTTCATCGACCAGTTGATTACGACCATCAACGAGAACTACTGCGTCGACACCACCCGTATCTTCATGACGGGCTTCAGCTTCGGCGCCATGGTCACGAACTCCATGGCCCAGGACATGCAGCACCGCCTCCGCGCCGTGGCCGTGTACGCAACCGCCGACTTCAACATCTACCTGCCCAAGAACAAGGGTAAGCCCATTGCCTGGATGGCCGTGCACGGCAAGAGAGACGGCACCTGCCCCTATGACAAGGCACTGACCAGCGCCCTTCCGAGAATTCTCAAGAACAACGGCCCGAACGGGACCGACGTAAGCTCCGAAAAGCCGCAGGAAGTCGGCGGCAGCGGTCACCTCTGCTACGACTTCAAGAACGTAGACCCGCGCTTCCCGGTCAAGTGGTGCAGCTGGAACGGTGAGCACCAGTGGACCGCTTACGACAACGGCAACTGGCAGAGCACCTGGGTCCCCGAAGAAGTCAACAAGTTCTTCGGCCAGTTCTAAAAAAGTATAACTCTCCAACCCCAACAACCTAAAGTCCCCTTCGCATTCGTGCGGGGGGGGACTTTTCCTTTATATGCATTTTTTGTCTAAAAATGGCACTTGGGAAAATTTTGTTTACCAAGCCAATTCCATTCTTTTGGAATTTATTTTAATAATTAAAAGTTATCGGCCCAAATCGGCTGCCCCCAGGTTGGTTTGGGGAAGGAGACAAACAAATGAAAAGAGCAATCTTTTCCGTTTTTCCTATTGTGCTGGCAACAGCATTTACGGCGGCATCCGCATTCACGCTGACTGGGACTGTCACCGACGAAGCAGACGCCCCTGTCGCGGGCGCAACGGTGAAACTCCTCGCTAAGGGAGACTCGACCTCCACCGATCAAGACGGTAAATTCTCAATCCAGTCTGGCGACCAGCTTTCCCTATTTTCTGACAATTTCAAGCCCGGCCACATTGACATCGTCGACGGCGTGCTCCGTTTTGCGCAAAGCAGCAATGCACCGGTGCAGGTAAGCATCTTCGACATGGTGGGCAACCTTGTCCTCCGCCAGGAACTGCACGGCTCGGGCCAGGTGGACCTGCGCCAAGGCACGACGGCCCCGGGCACCTACTTCGCGAAAGTCCGCGTCGGCAGCGCCGTCGAGACGGTCAGATTCGCCACGGACGGCTCCCGCTTCAGCAGCGCCATCCACCAGGATCGCGGGCGCAAGGCGCTCCTGAAGCCCGGCGACGGCGACACCCTCAGCGTCACTGCCTCCGGATTCGACCCCCTGAAGGTCGCCCTGCCGAACCTCGACACGGCGGTAACCCTGAAACTCACGAAGGCGGCCGACGAACAGACCTACGCCTTCGGCTACGCGCTCAAGAACGCACCCACCCCGAGCAAGGGCTGCGGCAAAGATAACACGCTGAAGGACAACTTCGTATACACCAGCGAAGGCATCGAGCACGAAATCTACCTCACCCTGCCCGAAAACTACGACAAGAACAAGCCCTACCGCCTCGTGTTCGGCATGCACTACATGGGCGGCTCCGCCGAGGCCGTTGCGAAGAGAGAAGCCTACTACGGACTCCGAAACCAATCAGGCGCCAAGGAGAACACCATCTTCGTCGCCCCACACGGATACACGGACGAAAAAGATCCTCGATCCTCGGAGACAAAAAGCAATCCATGGCGCTGCTATGACGACAAGGACCACATCTTCTTTGACGAGTTCCTCACCTACCTGAACGAAAACCTCTGTATTGACACTTCGCGCGTGTTCTCCGTCGGGTTCAGTTTCGGCGCCATGTTCTCTAACGCTCTCGCACAGGATTTCCAAGACCGCCTGCGCGGCGTGGTGGTTTTCGCGACCATGGACATGGTCATCTACATGCCCAAGAACAAAGGCCTCCCCATCGCATGGATGGGAACCGTCGGCATGGAAGACCCCCTCTGCACGCCCGAGCTCGGCCGCAGCGCCCGCGACAGGATCCTGAAGAACAACGGAAAGCCCGATGCAGACGGAAAGTTCACCGACGCCAGGGGCGAAGAGGCGGAAGAATACACCGGCGGCAAGCACGTGTGCTACGACTACAAGACGGTCGACCCGCGCTTCCCCGTGAAGTGGTGCACATTCGACGGCAAACACGCATACAACGCCAGCGACGACGGCAAGGTATGGACAACACCAACCGCCTGGGAATTTATAACACAGTTCTAATTTTTTATATTTGATAAACAATGGTGGTATGGGGAAGGAGACAAACAAATGAAAAGAGCAATCTTTTCCGTATTTTCGATCACGCTGGCAACAGCATTCACTGCGGCATCCGCATTCACTCTAAACGGAACCGTAACTGACGAAGCAGACGCACCTGTCGCAGGCGCAGCGGTGAAACTCCTCGCTAAGGGAGACACTGCCACTACCGACCAGGACGGCAAATTCACAATCAGCGAAGACGATGCTCTGGGACTTTCTTCCGGAACATTCAAGCCCGGTCACATCGATATCGTCGATGGCGTGCTCCGCTTTGCGCAGAGCACCAATTCGCCCGTACAGGTGAGCATATTCGACGTCGTGGGCAACCAGGTCCTACGCCAGGAACTACTCGGCTCGGGCCAGGTGGACTTGAGGCAGGGAGTGACCAGCCAAGGAACGTTCTTCGCCAAAGTCCGTGTCGGCAATGCCATCGAAACGGTCCGCTTTACCTCGGACGGGAACCGCTTCAGCAACGCCGTTCGCCAGAATCATGGCCAGAAAGCCCTGCTGAAACCCGGTGAGGGAGACACACTCCGTGTCATCGCCGATGGTTTTGACACGCTGACAGTCGCGCTGTCCAACCTCGACACAACCGTAACCCTGAAACTCGCGAAGCCCTCCAACGAACAGACCTACGCATTCGGCTGGGAAAAGGGGAACGCCCCCGTTCCGTCCAGCGGCTGCGGCAAGGAAACGCAAATGTCCAAGTCGGGCCAGTTCAAGTTCTCATGGACCTACAAGGGCGAAAATACCACACGCGACGTCTATTACGACCTCCCGAACAACTACGACAAGAACAAGCCCTACCGCCTTATCTTTGGCATGCAGTGCATGGGCGGTTCGGCACAGAACGTGGCCCGCAACGAGAACTACTACGGCATGAAACCGTTTGACAAGGAAGGCACGACCATCTTCGTGGCTCCCGACGGAAAGTGCCACGAGAACATGTGCGCCCCGTGGGAAGAAAAGGACTACGCCTTCTTCGACGAACTCCTGGCGAAACTGGAAAGCGAACTTTGCATCGACTCTTCCCGCGTGTTCTCCTCCGGCTTCAGCTACGGTTCGATGTTTACCAATGGTCTTTCCAGGAACCATCAGCACGTCCTTCGCGCCGTCGCCGTCTATGAGACTGCCGACGTGAACATCTGGCTCCCCGATGTCGTGAACAAGCCGATTGCCTGGATGGGCGTGCACGGAATGAGCGACGGGCTCTGCACACCGGACATGGGACGTTCTGCCCGCAATACGGCACTGAAGAACGCAAGCGCTGAAGGCAAGGACGCCACTAAGGAAAACGCGCAGGAATCCAACAGCGGCCAGCATATCTGCTACGACTACAAGGATGTCGACGAGCGCTTCCCGGTGAAGTGGTGCACGGACAACGCCGGCCACCAGTGGGATCACAGGGATCCGGGTCAGGGCCAGTCCTGGGTTCCGCAGACCACCTGGGAATTCTTCACACAATTCTAGGATATAAAACAAATCCTCGCTTAGATAAAACAAGATTTTCCCCAAAAAGGCTTTCCTTCCCGGAAAGCCTTTTATTTTTTTTCACTTTTTCTCTTGTACTATTGTATGAAATAAATTAGATTTCCCGTACAAATTTTTTTACTTTTAGGGGTTCTTTATGGACGTACTCAAAACAGCAGCATCTGCTCTTCTCATCGCCTCCACGGGCGTTCTCGCAGCCGAAGGTTTCCACATGGGTGCCAAGGTTGCCGGCACCTACAACATGTTCTGGAACACGGACGTCACCATTGATGCAAACTCCCTCGGAGTCAGCGCAGAAATGATTGACATGAGCAGCGACGAAAAGGCCAAAATCAAGGGTTTAGACAAAGCCGGCGGCTTGGGTGTCGATTTCGGTCTGACCTTCATGCTCCCCTTTACCAGCAGCCTCGCTCTTGAATCCGAACTCCTTTTCTCTTACCGCTCCCGCAGCGCGGACCTGACACTCTCTGCGGAAGCCGGAGGTTCGTCCAACACAAGCAACTCGTCTTACGGCTATGACTACGATGATGACGACTACTATGGCAGCATGTCCGAGTCTTTCACGCTGACAGACGTCGAGTTGATTCAGTGGTACATAGAAATTCCTCTCATGCTCCGCGTCACTACCGCCCCCGGCGTCTACCTGGGAGCTGGCCCTGTATTCTCGCTGAACCTGGATACCGAAGGCAAGGTCATGTTCATATCGCAGGATATTGACGACTACACCTCCACTCTCATCGTCGGCGTTGCAGCAGACCTCGGCTATGCCCTGAAACTTCCCAACGGTCATCAGCTGGACTTCGGCTTCCGTTTCCAGATGGGCCTCACCAGCATCATCAGCGACGAAATTGAAATTCCTTATGACGAAGTCAGCATGAAAATTGACGGAACTAAGCTGCTCGATCCCAAAGACCTCATCTTCAGTCTGGGCGTAGGCTACTGGTTCCTGTAATCCCGATTCTCCTTTTTGCCGCAATGGCCACGACCCTTCGAGCAGAAGCTCCGAAGGGTTTTGATGTTGTACAGCCCTACCACCTGGGCATCACCGCCTCCGGGACGTACATCGGAATTTGGCACCTGAACAACGACGTTTACGTCAAGAAGGAAGACAACGAGACAGAGACCGACGACGGACTCGAAAAGGAACATTACGAGCAGTACCTTTCCGGGGGCGACGACTTCAAGGGCATCGGATTCAGCTTTGGCATTTCAGGAATGAGGGACATGGGGGAATGGTTTGCTCTGCATGCGAACCTGTACATCTCCCTGCGTCACCGCTTTGTGAATGCCAAGGAACACCACTGGAGAGAAACCGAATACTACGTGGGCGATTCCCTGGACCATACCGAAAACAAGAAGGGAAGCAAGGGACGATACGACATCGTGCTGAACTACTGGAGTGTTGACCTGCCTGTCGGCATACGGTACAAGGCCCCGAGAGGCTACTTCATCGAAGCGGGCGGACTGTTCGCCTACATCGTTTCCGCAAACCTCAAGGTAGACCTGATTTCGCTAGACTTCCATTCGTACGCGGCAGGCCTTGAACTGGGCGTTTACACCACCATAGGAAAGACCTTCCCGCTTCCGGGAAACAGGGCGCTGGAACTGTTCTGGAACTTCACCTGCGGGCTGACTCCCCTGCTGAACGACAGAGTCGCCAACTACCTTTACGACCAAATCCGCCCTCGCGAGTGGCTCGCACAAGCCGGCGCCACCCTCTGGCTTTTCTAACCCGCTCTAACGCAGCATAGCGATGGCTCTGTGAGCAACAAGCGCCCCGTATTAACGAGGCGCGGTTGCGAGAGCGAGGCTCTATGTAGCGTCAGCTACTAAAGAGCCGAGCGGTCATTATATAAGTTTTTCGACTTTACTGCACAAAGCCTCGGCCTCTTCTGCAGTCGGTGCCTCAGCAATCACGCGGATGACGGGCTCAGTATTGCTCGCACGCACGTGCACCCAAGACTTTTCGCTGCCGAGCCAGAGGCCGTCGCGCTCGTCGGTTTCCCAGCCGGCAAATTCGGCCTTGACCTTCGGAAGGATGTCCGCGACTTTTTTGTCGCCAAGTTCAAACTTCTTCTTGGGCATCGCATAGGACGGATTCTCGGCCACGAACTTTTCGGGACCGCCGTCGTGATGGGCCATCCAGCTGAGCACGAGCGCCGCCGCCACGAGCGAATCACGGCCGTAGTGCAATGCGGGGAGAATGACGCCTCCGTTGCCTTCGCCGCCGATGACGCAGCCATTCTCGATCATCTGCAGGCTTACGTTGATTTCGCCCACCTTCGCGCGGCTGAACTCGCAGCCGTACTTCTCGGCGACATCCTGGTTCATGCGGCTTGTGGAGAGATTCACGCACACGCTGCCCTTCTTCTGCGAAAGCACTTCCTCTGTCGCTATGGCGAGCGTATATTCCTCGCCGATACTTTGTCCCAAACCGTCCACCAAGGCGCAGCGGTCCGCATCGGGGTCTACTGCGAACCCGACCGCGCATCCGTTGTCCTTCACGGCCTTGCGCAGGTCTCCCAGGTTCTCGGGAATGGGTTCGGCACCACGCGGGAACGTGCCGTCGGGCTCGCAATGCACACGCACCACATCGCAACCGAGCTGTTCCAGCAGGCGCGGCACAATATAGGAGCCGGCGCCGTTCACGGCATCGACTGCCACCTTGAAATGTTTCGCCTTGATCGCCTCGACATCCACGAACGGGATCTTGAGCGTACCGTCCACGTGAACGCCGTCGGCATCCTTCATGAACTCGTACTTGCCCATGTTGCGGTAGTCAGGGTAATCGAACTTGTCTGCGTCGGCAAGCTCGAACAGCTTCTTGACATCGTCGGGGCCGAGGAAAAGACCCTTGTTGTTCAGGAACTTGAGAGCATTCCATTCGAGCGGATTGTGGCTTGCAGTAATGATAATGCCCGCGTCGGCCTTGAGTTCTGTCGTGAGGATTTCGACCGAGGGCGTCGTGGAAAGACCCACTTCCACCACGTCGACCCCGGAAAGGCGGCAGATGCCCGCCACGAACTGGCTGATGGCATCGCCCGTGGGGCGGCTGTCGCGACCGATGACCACGCGTTTCGCATTGGTAATCTGCAAAAAGGCGCTCACGTGGCTTTTGAGAACTTGGGGGGTAAGGGTATCGCCCACAATTCCGCGGATACCCGAAATAGAACGCATCAACTTGGACATGAAACCTCTTCTTCCTGCATTTCCTTTCTCTGCAGTTTGGTTGGAATTATAGCAATATCTATATTGAGTCACGTGAAAGGAGTCTCATTGGAAAAAACAAACCGGCTCGTCGCGTTCCTCGTCCTGTGGATTTGCGCCGGCGCCCTTTGGGCTGAACCTGCGGACACGTCCGCCACCGAGGCCGGTACGGACCATTTCCAACGTTTTTCGTCACTTCCCATACTCGGCTACTCCGAAGAAACCGGGCTGGAATACGGCGCCATGCTGCTCCTGTTTTTCAAGCCGGATCATGCAGGCGGGAAATCGACCACGCTGGACTTCGCCGCCATAGGTACGACCAAGAAGCAACTCGAATTGCTCCTCGTGCCGCGCTACTACTTCCTTCACGACCGCATAACCGGGGAAGCCGGATTTACCTACGACAACTGGACAAGCTACTACTACGGCACAGGCAACGATCCCGACCCCGATGACGGGCGCATGTTCGACCGTATCACATTCAAGGTCACGAACACGACGCTCACGAACCTCGGACTGTCCGGAATTTGGAGCAAATTCATGTACGGCCCCGCGATCCACCTGGAATACTCGGACATTACCTTCCGCAGCTACGACGGGACGCTCGCAGAACCCGCGACCGACGACAAACTCCGGACGGGCTTCGGCTACCAGCTTGCCTACGATACGCGCGACAACAAGAACTGGGCCAGGCACGGGTTCTACGCCCACTGGAACCACCTCGTCTTTTCCGACCTGCTGGGCGACTGCGGATTTTCCAAGCAGGAACTCGACCTGCGCGGCTACACATTCCTGTTCTGGAAGACTTCGATGGCCGTGGGCGCTCTCTGGCAGCGGGCCAGCGGCGACGTCCCCTTTGACATGCTGGCCGGACCCGATGGCATAAAAAGGTTCCGGGGAGTGGAAGACCACTACTTCCGCGGCAACCAGGCCCTGATACTGCAGACCGAACTCCGCAAGGTCCTGTTCTGGAGGTTAGGCGGAACCATCTTCTTCGAAGGCGGCAAGACCGGGGACTACTTTAGCGACCTCATGCGCGAGAAATGGCACCAGGCAGTCGGGTTCGGCGGGGAACTGGGCCTGAACATGAAGGAAAGCCTGTATGCGAGGGGCGACATATCCTGGGTGGACTACAAGCAACTGGGCCTGACGGTCTACATTAGGCAAGCGTTCTAGTCGAAGCATCCAGGACATTCCCTAAAGCGGCAAACGCGGGCCCGAAGGCCCGCGTTCGCTTTATTTTGAGATAGAATAGCCTTTAGTCGGTAATGCGGGACCAGTCCAGCACACCCTTCTTGAGGAGGTAGATGTAGCCCGCTTCGAGGATGACGAGGAATCCCAGGAGGATAAAGAGGAGTTCCCAGCCGCCGACGAGGAACTGGACCGTCCACGGGTAGAGGAACGCTACTTCGAGGTCAAAAACCAGGAAAAGCATCGCCACCATGTAATATTTCACCGGGTAACGCTCGTTAGCCGTACCCGAAACATGCGCAAGGCCGCATTCATAGGAAGAGCCCTTGATGAGGACCTGCTTGATCTTGCCGGGGTGCAAAATCCAGTTCGCCAGGAGGAGAACCGTCGGGATGCAAAGAGCCATGATGACCAGGATGGTCAACGCGAATGTCGTATCGAATATTTCAACATTACCCATAGTGTTCGCAATTATAGTAAAATTCTTTTTGCTAATCTATAGCCCGTTTGTAAACTATATTTCATAACATGAAACACTTTATATCTCTCTTGGGAATCGTAGGGGTAATTACCGTTTTTTCCGCTTGTTCTGGCGACGATGCGCCCGAACCAGTGAATCCCGACAATTCCGCCACAACGATTTCTTCCTCCAGTGTAGCTGCTGCCCCGCAGGAGACGTCTTCCGCTACTGACATTACAACGTCTTCTCCCGATGCTTCTACCCCCGCTTCTTCTAGCAGCAAGGCAAAGAAGGACAAGGACCCTGCAGTCGTCATGACGACACGTGTCACGATCGATACGGGCGCCACATCGTTCGACGACCCCTACTTCAGCAGCGGCATTTTCTGCTGGACCGAGGGATGCGAAGAATGGGCATCCTCCGCATCCGGTCCGGACATTCCTCCTGAGGACTCGATTACCCTCAGCAGCGACGTGCCCGCCCAGCTTAACATGGACACGCCTCCCGTCATCGAGGGGCTGGTCATGACCGACATGCGCGACACCCAGAAGTACGACCTCAGGGATGTCAACGGAACCCTGTGGACAGCAAAGAACCTGAACATCTCCCTGAACGGAAGTAACTGCTACGGCGGCAACGCCAACAACTGCAAGGAAATGGGCAGACTTTACACGCTCTCTGCAGCCAAGAACGCCTGTCCTGTAGGCTGGAAACTTCCTTCCCGTGCTGATTTCGAAGCGGCAAGGAGCTTGACCGATTTCTGGAAATACGGAGGCCGCGGCAAGGACGGCAACGAAGACTTTATGGGCGAAATGGGCTTCTACTGGCTTGATGCGAGCGAAGAAGTCCAGGAAGGCGACAAGATTAGCGACGTCTGTAGCAACACCAGCTGCGCCATGATTTTCGTCATTGACGCTCCGGGGTACGGCGACGAAGAATCCAAGTTCCAGCATGACAGCCAGGCCAAGGGCTTCAGCGTCCGCTGCGTCCAAGCCAAGTAGTCCATCATCGACTTTTCAAAAAACGGCCCCGACGGGCCGTTTTTTTTGTTCCTGAATTACGCCCCCGGGGCATCGGGCCCATCGGGCGCAGCGGCGCAATACTGGGCGACCTGTTCGCGCAGCCTGTTGCCGCGCACCTTCCCGAACAGCATCTCGATATCTTCTAGCGGCGCCGCCATGAAGGCTTCCGCACTCCTGTACTTCGAAAGGATCTTGACACGGGTCTCGTGGCCTACCCCCGGCATCTTCAGCCATTCCACTTCCAAATCCTTCTTGCGCTTGCTGCGCTGGTAGGTAATGGCGAAGCGGTGAGCCTCATCGCGGGCGTTCTGCAACAGCTTGAGCGCCGGGCTCGTGCGGTGCAGCACTATGGACTTGCGGTCGTCCGGAAACACGATTTCTTCAAGGCGCTTCGCGAGGCCTATCAGCGGCAGGTCCTTGTCGTGCCCCAGTTCCTTCAAGATCTGCATCGTCGCATCGACCTGGCCCTTGCCGCCGTCGCATACCCACAGGTCGGGCATGGGGACGCCCTCGTTTTCGAGCCTGCGGATACGGCGGGTCATCACCTCGCGCATGCTTGCGAAGTCATCCACTCCCTCGACCGTCTTGATGATAAACTTGCGGTAATTCTTCTTGTCGGGGCGGCCATTGCGGAAAGCCACGAGGCTTGCGACCGTATTCGTGCCGCTCAAATGAGAAATGTCGACGCACTCGATGCGGAACGGGGTCTTCTTGAGCCCGAGCACCTTCTGCAGTTCGAACACGCTCTGGTCCACCTCGCTGTACTTCTGCACCTCGGCGCGCATTTCCACGAGGATCATGT
The DNA here is from genome assembly GCA_017649565.1 of Fibrobacter sp. Classification (GTDB taxonomy): domain Bacteria; phylum Fibrobacterota; class Fibrobacteria; order Fibrobacterales; family Fibrobacteraceae; genus Fibrobacter. The sequence continues at coordinate 130,609 of JAGCGO010000019.1, forward strand.
CGGCGTTGGCCCCGGCCAGCTTGAGGAACCCTACCTTCTCGCCGCGCTGCGGCTGTGTCAGCAGCACCCTGTGACCGGACTTCTCCGAAAGAGCCTGGGCAAGCATGTCGCGGTCGGGCAAGTCCTCCACGTCTACCGCAATTTCGGAGGGCACCATGGGCACGTCCATGTACCACTGCACCAGCATCTGCCGCAAAATCTCCGACACGTCGTCCTCGAGCCTGCATTCCAGCCGATAGTGCCGACGGCCCATAAGTACGCCCGCACGGTATTCCAGGATCACGGCCGCAGCCATGGAACCGTTGCGTCGCAAGCTGAGCACGTCCAAGGACAGGTTCGGGTCGCTCGTGTCCGTCTTCTGGTGCACGCCCGTGGCCTGCAGTGCCTGGATGGCATCGCGTTTCTTGCCGGCAAGTTCAAAGTCCAGGTTCTCGCTGGCCTGCTGCATCTCGGCCTCCCACTGCGCAACAAGGTCATCGCGCTTGCCTTCGAGCAGGAGCTTTGCCTGGGCGACCTTCTTCGCATAATCCGCCTCGCTTATAAGGCCGGCACACGGGGCATCGCAGCGGCCGATATGGTAGTTGAGGCAGGGCCGCACCGTACGGGCAAGCGGCAGGTTCAGCTTGCACTCGCGAATATGGAAAAGCCGTGCAGCCAAGTCCGTCAGCTGCGCAATCACGCGCGAGTTCATATAAGGGCCATAGTACAAGCAATCGTCCTTGCGCACGGACCGGGTCAAGAATAGCCGGGGAAAAGGCTCCTTCACCGAAAACGCCAGGTACGGGAAATGCTTGTCATCCTTCAGGAGAACGTTGTACTTGGGCGTATGCTTACGAATAAGCGTTGCCTCGAGAATCAGGGCCTCTTCCTCGCTCTCGGTAATAATCCACTCGATATCGCGGATAAACGGGAGCATCAGGCTCGCCGCGCGGTGACCCGCATGGTCACTCCCGTCAAAATAGCTGCGGACGCGGTTCTTGAGCACCTTGGCCTTGCCGATATAGATAATCTTGCCCGAAGCGTTGCGCATCAGGTAAACGCCGGGTCTTTCCGGCAATTCAGCAAGGCGGCGACCTATATGTTCGTTCACTTCGATCATCTGTCCATAGAAAAACTAAAACTTTTTCTTTCTTACGGCTTAAATATTAATTATCTTATGGATATAAGGAACGGCTCAAACGCCATAACGGAGAAAAAATGAATTTTGACAACATGAATATCCTTTCGCAGAAGGTCGAGGGAGTACTGACCACGGTAAGGAACCTGCGTGCGCAAGTAGGCACCCTGCAGCAAGCTCTGCAGAATTCGCAGGCCGAGGCTCACGACAAGTCCATGCTGCTCGAAGCGGCCAATAAGGACCTCATGGACTGCAAGGCGGCACTCGATGCCCGAGCCAACCAGGCTGCCGCACAGAACGATTCCCTGAACGAGATGCGCTCCGAAGTAGAAGCGCTGAACAACAAGCTCTCCGAAAGCGCCAACGCCATCAACATGCTCAACGGCAAGATTGCCGAACAGGCCAGTTCCATCGCGACACTCAGCAAGCAGGTCGAGGAACGCGACGGCCTGGTCGAGAGCATCAACAGCCAGCTTGACGACCAGCAGCAAATCATCAACACCCTCAATGCGCAGGTTTCAGAAAAGAACGGCCTGATTGATACGCTCAACGCGCAGGTTATCGAAAAAGACCGCCTCCTCGAAGAGAAGATGCAGGTCATCAACTCGCAGAGCGAAGAAATCGCCGAGGCACAGGAACGCTTCCAGCAACTGCTCGCCACTATCGAGAAGGAACTCGGCACCGAGATTCCCATAGAGCAGCACACCATGCCGGCCCTGGAGCCCGTACAGGAACCCGAAGCCCCCGCACAGGAAGCCGTGGAACAGCCCGCGGAAGAATCCATCGAGGAGCCCGTCATCCAGTCCGCGCAGAGCGATTTCGACATTCCACAGGAAGCCCCCTCCATTGATGACGAACCCGTCATCGAAGTTCACCCGGCCAATGAAAAGGACAACGACCTGTTCGCGAGCAATGGAGGCTCGCAAGGCGGTTTTTTCGGCTAAAGTGGCTGATGGACGATGATCCATTCGGCGTAGGAATGAGATAATGGCAGACTTAGAACTCAGATCCGTCACCGTCACGGTCGCACAGGAACGAATCCAGATCCGCACGGACTTGCCCGATGCGGAACTTGGCGAAATCATCGCCTTTATCGATGAGCGCTTCAAGCGATACGAGAAGTACCAGATGGATTACAAGAAGCGCCTTTCGCTCCTTGCCGTCGAGTTGACTTCGGAACTTTTCGAGGTTCGCAAGAACATGCGACGTGCAAAACTCTACTGCGAACAGATGGACAAGCACGCCAGGGACCTCGGAAGTTTACTCGAAGAAGGCATCGACCGTCCTGAGCCCCAAATTTAGCCTGTCAAGTGTTTTTTGTCACATTTGTGTTAAAAAATATCGATTTAGGCCAAATTATTGCTGACAAAAAATACAAAACTATTACTTGCTTTATCTTTTTTTTGATATATATTATAAGCATCAGGCGGTCCCACGGTATTAACGCCCGATCTAACAGAATTTATACAGCTCGTTGCTCTTGCGGTTCAGTTTAGGCGCACTTCGATGCGAAAAACAAAGCCCCGAGGCGCTGCTATCATTACAAGATTAGTAGTTTCGAGTGTTTCAACCGAAGGGACCGTCTTTTTTTGTACCCTGTCAGCGGTAATCCTTTTCAAGTTCCACGGACTTAGTTTCCATGGAAGTCGGCGACAGCATGTCCTTGAGCGTCTGCCCGACAATCTCGGCTCCCTTCGAGATGGCGCCCGTACGCACGGCATCGACCAGCGTCGGGTCCTTGTTTACCGTACTGACGGAATCGTCCAGGGCCTTCACATTGTTGCCGGAACCACCGGTCATGACCAGCGGATGTTGCATGGACAAGTTCACATTTTTCTCCGGAGCATCGTTTTTCTGTACAAGTTGAGCATAGACTGCACCAACACAGAACAAGGAAGCAATTATCAGAGTTCTCTTGACCATACGACGTTTTCTCGTCATGTAAAATAGCAAATCTAGCCGCAGGCGTTCTTCAGGTATTCCTTGGCGTCGCAGTCCACGACGACATCCTTGCCCAACAGGTTGCGGAGACGTTCCAGGTCGGCATTCCCCTCGTGCTCGAACACGACCGCCGTACTGAAACGTTCGCGGTGCTTGAGCAGGAACTCGAGATTGTTCACGTCGGACTTCGGGAAACCATACCCGACAAAGATAATCTCGCGGGCATGGGTAAGATAGTAGTCCGCCCTAGACCAGAGGAGATTGAACAGGCTTCCCCGCAAAAAAGATTCCTTCGCATGTGCCATCGGGATGTAGATGGGCGTGTCCTCGCTGTAGATCGGGAAGCTGCGGTCCTGGGGTTCCACCTGGCATACGTTCTTCAAGTCGAGTTCGTCGGTAGCGCCCTTCACCGGGAACCAGTTGAGCGAACCGTGCAGCTTGATGAGGTCGACCGTCTGGGGTGCAGCAATCCGGAGCGCGGAACGGTCGGCAGGCTCGATGCGAACACCGTAATCCACGGAGATTTGCTCCGACAGTTCGGGATAGTTGGCAATGGCAGTCTCGATAAGCGTATCGTAGTTGAAACTGAGCAAGAGCGTCTCGCGTTCACCCGAAGCGGAATGGTTCGCGCAGGACTTCAAGAAATTTTTCAGGATAAACGAAGCTTCGCCCTTCACGATTTCGTCGCGGCGGATAACGCTTGCAATAAAGCGCAACAGTTCGAAGCGTAGTGTCGCACGGTAGAGGCGGTCACGTTCGCCCGGAAAAATGCGTGCGGAAAGAATCGATGTCGCCAGCTGTTCAATACCCAGGTACTCGCGCTGTCCATTGCAAAGGCCAAGGAAACGTTCACAATATTCCTTGAAATGCGGGAACTCGTCCGGAATGCCATCGGGTATCAGGGCGTTCAAGTCCTTCAACGTGGGCATGCTCGGCAAGAACGACTTGCTGAAACCCGAACCCAGAACAAAGACGCGGCGGTATGTACTTGATGAAGGGGTCATGGTAGTAATATAATAAAGCCTCGGGCCTCAAAACTCCAGCCAGCCGGTTTCGAGGCCGGTCACGGGAACGATGCGACGGACTCTCTTGCCGGATTCATCCGTCACCACGGCCATCCCGCTCAAAAAGTTCATCCAGCGCTGCGGCGTAAAAGTCATGCCGCAAAAATGAGCCAGGCAAGGAACTGACCAGGCGTCGTGCGTCGCGAAAATGTTGAAGCGCTCGCTACCCTTTTCGAGCATCATCGCAAGCATCTCTTCGGAACGGCTCGCCAGCGGGCAGAACGCCTCGATTTCCTTGCGCGGTTTACCTTCCCTTTCGTTCAGCAACCATTCGCAGATACCCTCGTAAAAACCGGCACGCAACACCTTCGTGAACTCGTCGTAGTCCTGGACAAAGAAATTGCCGAGGTCCTCGAGAGGTTCCACATGGGCATTTTCCAGGCCACGTCCCTTTGCAATGAACTGGGCAGTTTCTACGCAGCGTCCCACCGGACTTGAATAGAAGACCATGTCGCCGTCGGCAGGAATGCACTGCCCCAACGAGAGCGCCTGGGCACGTCCCCGTTCCGTAAGGCCGACATGCGCACCGTAGTCGGCATCGGTAGGCTTGATATGGTCCCGCTCGGCATGTCTCACCAGGAAAAAGACGCGCTCGTCCGGAAGGATTCCCTTGAAGAAATCCCGAGCCTGGACAAAATCTGCAAATACATTGAGCATCAAGGTGAATTTAGATTTTTTCACACGTCCAAAGCCAGCGCCAAGACAAAATACTATTATTTAAACAAAAGGACGGGATATCATCCCTAGACCCTAGATTCTAAATCCTAACCCCTAATTTAACTATGCGCGTACTCGTTTTAAATTGCGGCAGTTCCTCGGTCAAGTTCGCCGTCATCGACACCCAGACCAAGCAGTCCATCTCCAGCGGCCTCGTCGAGAACATCGGCGTGAACGGTCACGTGAAGGCCAAGGGCCCCGAAGGCAACATCGATTTCAATTTCGACTGCCCGACGCACGCCGAAGCCGTCGCCGAAGTACAGAAGTTCCTCGCCGAACAGAAGCTCATCGACACCATCGAGGCCATCGGTCACCGCGTGGTGCATGGCGGCAAGTATATCAAGAGCGAAAAAGTCAGCCAGGAAGTCATCGACTACATCCGCAGCATTACGCTGTTTGCCCCGCTGCATGAACCGGCACACGCGACCGGCATGGAATGCGCGACCAAGTTCTTCCCGACACTCCCGCAGGTGGCAGTGTTCGACACCGCCTTCCACCAGACGATGCCGCGCAAGGCATTCCTCTACGGCATCCCCTACAAGTTCTACGAAGACGATGCTATCCGTCGTTACGGTTTCCACGGCACCAGCCACCGCTTCGTGACCGCCGAAGCCGCAAGCATTCTCGGCAAGAAGCCGGAAGACTGCTGCTTCATCACGGCTCACCTCGGCAACGGTTCCAGCTGTTCCGCCATTTTGAACGGCAAGTGCGCCGACACTACCATGGGTTTCACCCCGCTCGACGGCCTTATCATGGGCACGCGTTCCGGCAGCCTCGACCCGGCTATCCTCTTCTTCATCAGCAAGAAGTACGGCTACGACATCGACCGCCTCGACAAGCTCGTGAACAAGGAATCCGGCCTTCTCGGTCTCTCCGGTCTTTCTAACGACATGCGCACCTTGACGCAGGCCGCAAGCGAAGGCCATCTCGGCGCCCAGATCGCCCTCGAGACCTTCTGCTACAAGCTGACCCGTGAAATCGGCGGCATCGCCATGGCACTCCCGCGCATCGACGCGCTCGTGTTCACCGGCGGTATCGGCGAGAACAGCCGCGTGGTTCGCAAAACCGTGATGGAAAACCTCGCCCTGCTCGGCTACCAGATCGACGATGCCCGCAACGAGGACAACGGCAAGAACTCCGGCCACATCATCAGCAAGGACGGCACGCCGACCGCTATGGTGGTCGCCACCAACGAAGAACTCCTCATCGCCCTCGACACCGAAGCGTTGGTGAAGTAGGCGCGAAGCCCCATCTGGTTCTTGAATACAGCAAAGGCCCCGCAATCCGCGGGGCCTTCAATTTTACAAGAGATTCCCGCCTTCGCGGGAATGACACGGCAGCGTATTACTTGATGGTCCAGGTCTGCCTGTTCACCTGCAGAATCTTGCGGCCCTGCACCTTCGCGGCTGCGTTACGCACGGCATCCTCGCTTACCGGGAGCCTGTGCTGCCACATCACGCGGCCCTGCATGTCGAACATGACTGCCATGCCATGGTCGGCCGTGATGGCGCCCTGCCAGCCGGCCTTGGGCGCATTCGCGACAACAGGTATCGGAGTCGGATTGGAGACAAACACCAGTTCCTTCGCGGGGGAAGTTTCGCCCGCTTCATCCGTTACCGTCACCCTGACTTCATACGCAACGTTATACTGAAGCGCAAGGCGTTCTTCGATCAGCCTGACATACAGGGAGTCGCCGACAATTTCCGCAAACAGGAACGGATGGACTTTCGTCGTTTTCATGACCAGCACCGAATCGTCCACATCTTCGAAAAGGTCGAACACATAGAACACCTTCTGCCAGCCGGAAATCGGGACATAGACCGTATCCTTCAGGCCGTAGCGCGTCGGCCTGTCGTTGACACAGGTGACCGGGACCGGAATCTGGAGGGCAGTCGAATTCTTGTTCTTGTCCGTAGCGGTCACGACGAGGGTCGCATCGCCACAGGCGTCCTTCACGGACTTGACAACCATCTTCGAGGTATTCACCTCCACATGCAGGATGCTGTCGGGATTCGCGACTGTCACATCGAAGGCATCGCCGTCAGGATCGGTAAACCAGCCCTTCATTTCCATGAGGGTGTACGAGAACTGGCTGGTGAAATCTTCATTGAGGTCGGCAAAGCGCGCCTTGAGCGATTCCGCAATCCCAGCGACAACCTGCGGGGCGCGGTTCCTGTAGGAGACATCCAACGTCACCGTGGCCACATCCGACGTATCGCCATCGGCATTGACAATGAAGTAGGTGAAGGAATCCTCGCCCTCGTAGGCGCCCACTTCATAGCGGAAGGCACCCGTCGTGTCGAGAGTGACCGTGCCATGCGAAGCTTCCGTCAAGAGGAAGGCCTTCAGTGCAGAAGCGCCATCGGGGTTCAGGTCGTTCTTGAGCACGCCCTTCGCGGCAGAAACAACCGTCACGGTATCCTGGAGGACGGAGTAGGTATCGTCCACCGCCTTGGGCTTGTCGGCCACGGCTTCAATCGTGAGCGGGATGGAGAATCCCACGGTATCCTTGTCATCGATGATGAACAGCTGGATAGCGTCCTCGCCGTTCGCATTGGGTACCGCGATCAAGGAAATGACATAGTTCGTAGTAGTCATGTCCAGCATCACGTCGACAAGGCCGTTCTTGCTGGCCACGTTAATCGGGAAGTTGGAAGTCAGCACATCCGGGTCGCTGATGTCGAAAGCGTCCATCGCGATAAAGATGTCGAAGTCTTCGAAGTCTTCGTTCACCTCGATTCCATCGGCAAACTTGACAGGGTCTGCACTGGCAGAACCAATACGGAAGGTAGAATCCGTAATAGTAATCGTTGCCGGGTCTTCCACGTTCTTCACCGTAATGGTGACAGTCGCGGGATTGCTTGTCAGGTCGCTAGCATCGGTTATCGTATAGGTGAACTGGTCCGTGCCGTAGAAGTTCGGATTCGGCGTGTAGACAAAGCCGTTCCCGTTGAACGTGAACTCGCCGTGTGCCGGTTCCGTCTTTATCGTAACATCGAAAGCCTTGTCGCCATCGTCGTCGTAGTCATTGAGCTTGATACCCTTGGAAGATGCCACCGTCAGCACGGCGTCCTCGTTCATTTCGTAGTTGTCGTCTACGGCCACCGGCGCGTTCTTGCGGTCGATGAGGTTAAGCTTGACGGTGTAGGTGACGGATTTGCCTGCCGGATCCTTGGCGGTGAAGATCGCCGTGGCTTCCGTGCTGTCGATCGGGTTCGCCTTGCTCTTGATCTTTGCGATATCGCTCATGGAGTAGCTCTTCGAGCCCACGAGATCTTGCGCATAGCCGGAGAGGGCCATCGTGATGTTCAGGTCGTCGCCGTCGGCATCCTCGAAGATTTCCTTGAAAGCGACCTGGAGCGTATCACCTTCGTAGAGGTCCTTGGCAACGGTGGCGGAAACGCCGTCGACTAGGTTCGGGGCGTGGTTCTCGCATTCGTCGGCGAGGATGAAGCTCACGATTTCGACCGTATTGGTATAGACGGAAGTCGTCGCGTGGGTGTTCTTGTAGGCAAACTGGACACCGGTCTGCTTGCCGACATTCCAGGCGACGGTCGTCTTGGAAGTCCATCCCTGCTTCAAGCCGCTGAACGCGATAAAGGTCCTCTTGCTACCGGCGGCGAGATCCGCTCCGTAGTAGTTGTAGTCCGTGATGGTGGACTGCTTGAAGTCCATGCGGAAGGGGGCCGTCGCCCTATAGGAGAGGCAGACGCCCTTGTAGTTCGCAAGCGAGACGGGAACGTCCGCGTAATCCTTGTCCGGGTCCTGTCGCCAGATGAGGCCAAGGCCTGCGCTGTTCTCTGTCTTGCCCGGAGTGACGGCAAACTCGGCGACCTTGACATTCGCGGCCGTGGTCATCGTGTCGACCGAGGCACCCGTACCGCTCGTATAGGTATACCAGGAAGCCGGGGCCATTGTACCCGGGCCATCCTCCGTCCAGACTGTCGCCGTGGCGGCGAGGGCTGCGCTACCCAAAAGCACCAGCGCCAATGCAGAAATCTTCACGTTCATAAAGCCTCCTACCAAAAGGTTATGAAGAGTAATGTAATAATAAAATAAACAATCTGCTCTTTTTTTGCAACAGCGAAACCCCGATTTTTTGCCGGATTCCATAGACATTTCATCCAAAATAGGCTAGCCGCCGAGCAAATCGAGCTCTTCGTAGCGTTCGTAGGCCTTTTCGAGTTCCGATTCCCGGGTCGCAATCTCTTTTTGCAGTTCTACGATGCGTTTTGCGTCGGTATAGACTTCCGGCTTTGAAAGTTCCGCCTGGAAATCCGCAATTTCGGCTTCGAGTTTCTCGATTTTATCGGGAAGTGCAGTGTATTCGCGTTCTTCGTTGTAGCTACGCTTCTTCTTTTTTACCGGATTTTGCGAAATTTGTGCGTTTTGATCAGAATTTTGAGACTGAGCCGTGCCGGAAGCACGGGAATACGCCTTTTCTTCGGCAATCCTCGCCGCGTTTGCCGCTTCCTTTTCACGAATCTTGCGATTATTTTCGTAATCCGTGTACCCGCCGACAGCCTCGAAAACGTTTCCGCCCTCTTCTATGGCGAAGATTCCCGTAGCGACGGCATCCAGGAAGGCCCTGTCGTGGCTCACGACGATAACCGTGCCGTTGAAATCGGCCAGGAGTTCGGCCAGAAGGTCGAGCGTCTCCATGTCGAGGTCGTTGGTGGGTTCGTCGAGCACGAGCACGTTGCTCGGGTGGCTGAACAGGCAGGCGAGCAGCAGGCGGTTCCTTTCGCCACCGCTGAGCGCACTGATGGGCCCGCGGGCGCGTTCCGCCGAAAACAGGAAGTCCTGCAGATAACTTAACACATGACGCCGGACGCCGTTGAGCGTGATATAGGCCTGGCCGTCGCCCACGTTCTCGACAAGGCTCTTGTCTTCGCGCAAACGGGTACGCATCTGGTCGAAGTAGGCAATCTGCAGGTTCGTACCCAGGCGGACATCGCCCTCGTCGGGCTGGATTTCGCCGAGGATAAGCTTGAGCAGCGTCGTCTTGCCGGAACCGTTTGGACCCACGATGCCGATGCGGTCTCCGCGGGAGACTTCGGTACTGAAATGCGATATCAGAGGGGCGCCCTCGTAGGCAAAGCTCACGTCGGTGAGGCGGGCCACGAGACGGCCGGAGCGCTCGGCTTCGGTAATCTGCATGTTCACCGATCCGGTCCGCGTGCGCCTTTCCGCACGTTCCTGCCGCATCTTGATGAGCGCACGCACGCGCCCCTCGTTGCGGGTACGGCGCGCCTGGATTCCCTTGCGTATCCAGACTTCCTCTTCGGCGAGGCGCTTGTCAAAAAGCTTGTTGGCCTTCTCCTCTTCGGCGAGGGCCTGGTCCCTGAACTGCACGAACTTGTCGTACGGGTAGTTCCATGTGCGTACGCGTCCGCGGTCGAGTTCGAAAATGCGGGTCGCCACACGGCGCACGAAGGCGCGGTCGTGACTCACGAAGAGCACCGCACATTCCAGGCGCGAGACTATGCCTTCCAGCCACTGGATGGCGGGAATGTCCAGGTGGTTCGTCGGCTCGTCGAGCAAAAGCAAATCCGGGTCGCTCGCGACGGCACGCGCAAACAGCACACGGCGCTTCTGCCCGCCACTCAAGCCGTCGAACAAGGCGTCGGCCGCGATGCCCGTCTTTCCGAGGATAGCCTCGGCATGGGCATTGTGCAAAGACTCGTCCGTTCCGCCCGCGGCCACTCCGCCCATCACCACGTCGCGCACGGTACCGTCCATGTGGGCGGGAATTTCCTGCACCATGCGGGAAACCTTCAGGCCGGTGCGCTTCACGATTTCGCCGCTGTCCATGCCCATCTCGCCCTGGATTATCTTGAGCAGCGTGCTCTTGCCTTCGCCGTTACGGCCTACAAGGCAAATACGTTCACCCGCTTCGATATCGAACGAGGCATTGTCCAGGAGCGGAGGACCGCTAAACCGCAGGGAGATGTTCTGTGCAGAGAGGATGGGCATCGACACAAAATTAAAAAAATTAGGATTCCGCCATTACAAAAAGTGCCGCGCATTCCTGCGCGACACCTATCAAGGAACAAGTCTAGCCGTAATCCGGCACAGCGTCTAGAAGCCGGTGACGTTCATCGCCCTCGTCATCAGGCGCATGCCCGAAGCACTTTCGACAACGGCAAGCACGCGACCCGCACGAACCTGCGGCATAGCGCCACCCTGCGCGCCAAGCACGCCGAGCAGGTTTCCCTGCATGTCAAACAACTTAACACGTGCGTCAGCCGGGGCTCCGGAAACTGCAAGATGCCCGCCCGAGACATGCATCGCGATGCCGTGGGGCATTCCCATGCCGCGCACAAAGTCCGGAATGGAATCGTTCGTCATCGTATCCTGTGCAGAAGTATCGGCAACCGAAGTATCGACAGGCGGCTCGGGCTCCATCTCCTTCAGGAGTTCGAGCATCTTCTCGGCGTAGCGCTTGCCGAAAGTTTCGTAGCCTTCACGCGTAAAATGCAGCGTGTAGCTCGTCTCCTTCAGGGCGGGGCAGCCCTGCGCCGAAATCAGGTATCCGGTCGGAATCAGGTCGGCTGCTTCCTTCACGGCGGAATTGCGCCAGCCGAGATCGCCCGTGGGCGCAAGTTCGCCAATGAGTATCGGGGTCTTTTCCGGGTCGAGTTCCAGTTCGGCAATCAGGTCGTCGTACACCTTCTTCACGCGCTTGGGCCAGTCGTTCATCTGGTAGTCCGCCTCTCCCTGGTGGAAAAGGAACCCCTTGATGACGCCCTTCTGCTTGGCAATCTTCCCCATCTCGACGATGCGCTTGTACACGTCGCCGCCGTATTCGTCCAGGTACTGGATCCACCAGGTGTCGCCCTTGTTCTTCGCGTTCTGCACGTAGGCCTTGTTGCGGTCCTTGTCGAACAGGTCTATGCTCTGCCCGCCAATCGCGACGTTCGCCACCGCCACCTTGATGCTGTCCGGGAGGTTAGCCACCATGGTACGCCCGAAGATATCGGCGATGCCCACCTTGGATTGGCTGTGACCCATCGGGGGTGCCGCCGGGTAGAACTCGC
>JAGCGO010000001.1 GCA_017649565.1 Fibrobacter sp.
GGTCCGCCTCGTGACCGACCCGGCCTTTGTGGAAGAAATCCGCCGCACGCTTCCGGAACTGCCGGATGCCCGCCGCAAGCGCTTTATGGATGACTTCGGTGTTTCCGAATACGACGCCATGGTGCTGACTGAAGACCGCGACGTGAGCGAATGGTACGACACCGCCGCCAAGAACTGCAAGAACGGCAAGGTCTTGGCCAACTGGGTGATTACCGAACTGCTGGCCAAGGTGAAGGAACTCGAAGGCGGTCTCTCCGCCATCAAGATCAAGCCGGAACAGCTCTGCGCCCTCGTGAACCTCATCGCCGACAACACCATCAACGGCAAGATTGCCAAGACTGTCTTCGCCGAGATGTTTGAGTCGGGTAAGGATCCCGAAGCTATCGTTAAGGAGAAGGGTTTGGTGCAGGTGACCGACACTGGCGCTATCGAAGAAGTGGTCCGTGCCGTCTGTGCCGAGAACGCCGCCCAGTTCGCCGAATTCAAGGCGGGCAAGGTCGCGCTGAAGGGCTTCCTCGTGGGCATGACCATGCGCAAGTCCGGCGGCAAGGCCAACCCGGGCCTCGTGAACCAGATCCTCGACAAGCTCGCGAAGGAATAGCTTTAGACGAGAGAACGCCGCTTCGCGGCTACAGACGAGAGACGAGAGGAATGATTAAGGGTAAGGCTTCATGTTTCAGGTCTCGAGTGCCAGGCGTGCCTCGTGTCTCGTGCCTTATTCTCGCCTTGTTCCTTGCTTTCCCTGCCTTCGCGGCCGACAAGCTCGACCAGTATGACAGCGCCTACGTGAACACGCTGAACATGACCGACGAGGAAATCGCGCAAATCTACGGTGTCGACAGTACCAAGCTCAACAAGGGACCGACCCTCCAGGAACTCAACGAGGAGGACCCCAAGTACGTCAAGCGCGACTACGACCACCGGCAACAGGTGATTGTCGGTAGCGTCGTGATGTTCTGCGTGGCGCTCGCGATGGTCCTGATGAACAACTACAACCCCAAACGATAGTTTGCGGGTGAATGTCGGAGGCCGGAACGGCCTCCTTTTTTTGTATTATACGTTTTGTATAGTATTTAAAAAATTTGTGTTGTTGTCTGTGAAAAATGTCACTTTTTGCTAAAAAACTTTAAATTTGTATAGTATTTTTATTTGCATTTTTGAAAATTATTACGTATATTATATAGTATGAAACCGATACTTGAATATAAGGACTACCGCCTGTATATACAGGACTACTATGACGAACGCAAACGTCTGGGTGCGTTCTCGTGGCGTGAGTTCTGCAAGAGTGCCGGTTTTTCTTCGCCGAATTTCTTGAAACTCGTTTGTCAGGGTCAAAGCAGGCTCGGCAAGCCCAAGATTGAAAATGTCGCGAATGCCATGGGACTTGTCGGTTACGAGAAGGATTACTTCCGCGAAATGGTCATGTTCTGCAATGCCAAGAAGGATTCTCTCAAGAAGGCCGCCCTTCTCGAAATGCAGAAAATTGCATTGGAACACAGGATGCGCGTCGTTGACGGTGAGGCATTCCGGTATTATGAATCCTGGAAGTATCCGGTTCTCAGGGAACTGGTCCCGATGATGCCGGGGGCCAATCCCCGCGATATCGCCGAGGAGTGCAAGGAACATGTGTCCGCCGAAGAGGTGCGCGACATCTTGAGCTTCTTGGTCAAGGCCGGGTTCCTGAAAAAGGTCGACGACAAGGTCTATTCGCAGACGGAGCAGAATGTCATTGGCTCTAACGAGGCGCTGCCCATAGCCATCCGCGCCATGCACAAGGAGATGGCGAACATGGCGGCCCGTGCCGTTGACCGTTATTCTCCAAGCGAACGCTACTTTACCGGGCTTACAATCGGCGTGAACGAGGAGGCTAGCAAGAGGATTGTCAACGAGATAGACTCCTGCTGCAAGAAGGTTCTTTCCATTGCTAACGAATACGACGATTCCGATCAGGTCTGCCGAATCAATTTCCAGTTTTTCCCGTTCACGGACAAGATTAAGGAGGCTACCCATGCTTAAGAATCTTGCATTTGCCGCATGGCTACTTTCCTTGATGCTCTTCATTGCGTGTGCAGACAATGTTGCTGGGGGAGGTACCATTGACCCCAATGCCGATAGAGGAGATGTAAACGTTCTCAAGCCCGAGTCGAGCAGTTCGTCGGTCGGTTCTTCCGAAGAAACTAACAATAAAGGCATTGACGTGGATGATTCTCGATCGTCGAGCGGAAAGGCTGTCGCGGGAAGCAGTACTTCAAAAGAAAATAGCAGTTCTTCAAGAGATAGAGGCGGGGAGAATAATTTGAACCCGAACATAGATCCGTTGTCTTCTTCGTCTGATAATGGAGAAAATAATGGTCCTATATCCATTCCTGATACTCAATCTTCTTCGTCTAGCCAAGACGCTGTCACTTTCTTTGCAAGGAATTTCTCTGCCCAGTGCATCATCGACTATGTCAAAGTGGATTCGGCCGAACTTGTTCCCGTTACGGACGAACCGGTTGCCGCCGCGGACGTTCTGGGCGCATCAGCGTACAAGTCCGTCGACGGTGATTCCGTAAACATCTACCTGGATGGTGCATATCTTAATACTCCCTGCGATTCGGCAGAAGAGGTTCAATTCTTCGAAGAAATCAATTCCGGAAACAAGATCCCCGTCGGCCTGGTGAACGATACATTGTCGATGACCCTTCGCTGGGATAAAACTTGCGCCTGCGCCGCGACGGTCTCCTTTACGCTGGACAAGCCGGACACTGATTTCAACTACATCATTTTTGACTTATGGATGCCTATCCTGTTCGAGGAAAGGTAAAGGGGGTTGACATGAAAAAGATACTTATAACGACTGCGGCCTTGTCGCTCATGCTTCTCGCCTGCGATGGTGACACATCTGCAAAGCTGAGCGGGGACGAAATAACTACGAACCAGGAGTCGTCATCGATTCCTCGTGGAAGTGTAATCGCCAATATTGGCGAGTGTGGCCATAATTCTGCATCCTTCGGCAAGGCCTACATGACCAATACCGACAACGGCGGTTTCCAAGTTGTTGTTCCGGACATGCACGTTAACGACGAATGGCAAAACGACGAACTGCTCGCAGAACGAGTGGGGGATACCCTGCATGTCTGGGAAGAAAGGGAAACCTTCATAACGTTGAATTGGATATGTTATGCGCACCATACGTTTGACATTTCCGCCGAAGATTCGAATGTCAAGTACTTTAAATATTTCGATCAAGTCTTTGAAGTCCTTCCTGGGCCAGCACCCGAAAAAAAGCCCGATGTCTTTACCGAAATTTCGCTCCCGGACACCGCCGTCCAGAATCCGGATTCGGCAATCCAGAAGACGGTGATTGCCAACAACGGCGAATGCAGCCAGCTTAATACGAACTTCGACAACAAGGCCTACTTGACCAATGCCGAAAGCGGTGGTCCTCAGATAGTTATTGCGGACATGAGTGTCGACAATGAATGGTATAACGCTGAACTGCTGGCAGAACGTGTAGGGGACACTCTGCATGTCTGGAAAGAATGGGAAGGTGGATTCAGGCCTGTGTTGGCTTGGATATGTTATGCATATCATACGTTCGACATTCCCGCTGAAGATGCGGACGTCAAGTACTTCAAGTATTTTGAGCAGGTTTTCGAGGTTGTTCCGGGGTCCGCTCCTGAAAAGGCTCCCGACATTGATTCTGTGTATTACTTTTGTCCGTCTTCGAGCGGAGAGGATGATTCGCTCTGTTACCAAATCAGGATTTCCCACACTAAAGTAAAGGATTTCGTTGCCCAGTGTGGGGACGATACGACCGTGGTTGAGGAACCCGAGAGAAGTATGGAAACTCCTACGGCCGCCTACAAGCTTCCCGGTACGGATTCGACCACTTTTATCATAGAGCATATCTTGAAAAATTGCGGCTACACGTACGATGGTCTAGATGTCAGCGTCTTTGGCGATACCCTGTTCGTGAATGCGACATACGACACGTCGAATCCGATGAGGTGCGTCTGCCCGTCGAAGGTGGAATTCAAGCTAAAGTCTGAACCCGGCTACGCCAATGCGACGGTCCTTGTCTACATGACAAACGAGTCTGAAGCTGAACGTATTGTAATGCCGATCGCAACATACGGGGAACAAACCCAGCGACCGGACTTGCCCCACCAGGCCGCATTGGAATTCAACGGTGCATGCAAGAAAGACAGGCAAACACTCGAAAGGCCGGCGGTGTTCAGCGACGCGTTGCTTCCTGAATTGAGCGATACGATTCCAACGAAGCTGGTCAAAGCCGAAAGGACAGTCGGCGCCGACGGCTTCGATACCATCGTCATCACCGACGTGTACATGACCTGCGGGGCTATCTTCGACGGCTTTGACGTCTACGCTGACGGCGATACCCTTTATGTCGACTCGAAAATAAACCCCGACAGCCCGGTTGTCAATTGCCTCTGCTCGACGCGTATAGAATTCAAGATTGAACACGACTCGCGCTTCTCGAATACCAGTGCCCTCGTGTTTGACCGTAATTTAACGTTCCCGCTGGTGGATGCAGCCGCTAGGGAAGAATAGCTTCTCGAGGACAATTTACGACTTTGAAAAAGGAGAATGGCATGAAACGGATGCTTGCACATATTGCCGCCTCGGCACTCATTCCGATAACCCTGGCCCTTGTGGCCTGCGGCGACGAAAATTCGACTACGGTTATCAACGTTCCGGATTCGCCTGCCATCTCCGAGGGCGATACCGCCAAGAGCGTGACGAATCAAGAAACGGACGTCGTCTCCAAGGACGATTCGACCCCAGACACTACCGTCCAGAAATCGGATTCGACATCCGATAAAACGGTATTTGTCAAGCATGGCGATTGCGGCCATAAGTATTCGAACTCCGGTAAATCTGCCTATTTGGTCAATAACGAAAATGTCGGGTACCAGATCGTTATTCCGGACCTGGACTTGGACAATTTCAATGGACCATATGGTGAATTGCCGGCTAAACGTGTACGGGACACCCTGAGTGTCGAGCGTGAAGGAAATGACACTTTATGGGATCTTGATCTAGAGTGCTATGTTTATTTTACGTTTAATATTCCGGCAGAAGATGCGGATATCAAATATTTTAAATACTTTGAGAGTGTTTTCAAAGTTGTTCCTGGCCCCGCTCCCGAAAAGGAGCCGGACACGACATGTGTTCATCATGTTCCGAAACAGGGCCCAGATGGAGAAATCATTCCCGATGAATATGATTCATTCTGTAGAGTCTGCACATTCAGTCCGTCTGCCGAAGGAATTTACGATTCCAGCTGTGTCACGATCCCGTCCGACATTCATGAACCCGTTTCGTCCAATTCGACTGTAGGATCCTCATCGTCTGCGGCAAAAAGTTCTTCGTCTGCTGCAAAAGTCGGGAGCACGCACCAGATAATCACGGATGCCCAAAACCAATGCACAGCAAATACAGATACAACCGCCGCACGTTATGCGTACAGGTATGTCAGCACCGAGCGCACGGGTTTTACCTTGGAGAACCTTAAGCTTACCTACGGCATTGTCGCCGATACGCTGGATGTCGACGTGTCGGGAGACACGGTTTTCGTGAAGGCGGTGTTCGATTTCACGAATGCGGAGAGAATGTATTGCCAATCCCAAATACATTTTTCCGTAGAGAACAATCCGGCCTTTTCGCATGCAAAGTTTGTCGCATTCTTTGACAGTCGTGATGACGCCGAACCAGTCATATTGGAAATCTACGATATGGATGTGATTACGGTTGAAGAAGCGACACGCCAGTATGCAAAAGACATTACGGTGGAATGCAAGAACGACAGGCAGACGCTTAACAAGCCGACGCTGCAGGCGGTAACCTTGCTCCCGGATTTCGACACCACCTCGAAGCAACCTCTCGCAGGGAGAATCGTTGGCGATGACGGATTTGACAAGATTGTCATCAACGAACTTGACGTAGGCTGCAGCGTGAATAACGTAGAACTTGTGGTTTCCGCATCGGAAGATACGCTGTACGTGAAGTCCTCCAACGAAATGTATGCCACGAATTGCGTTTGCCCGTCACGTATCGACTTCAAGATACCGCAGAATTTTAACTTCTCGAATACCAGCGTTCTCGTATTTGACCATTTTGAACCGATGCCGCTAGTGACCGGCACGCCAATTAACAATTAAGGCGAATGCTTAAAAAAGGGGAGGAAATATGAAAAAGCTTCACAAATATATCGGCATCGCCCTGCTCGGGCTGGTCGCCATTACATGGACGGCCTGCGGCGACGATACCAGTAGCACAGGCGCAAGCGTCAAGAGCGATTTTCTCAATGCGGATTCCCTGATTACCTCAGAAACGCCGCCTAAGGCAACAACGGATACTTGCGTTACTGGCAAGCAGTTCTGCGAGACTCTCTTCGACGAAAGATACGACGGGGCTGGACGTGCCGATGGCATAGTCAACGATAGGCTACAGGAGATTCTTGACGGTAAGGATGCAGGAAAATATTCAGTAGCTTACAGGGAGTGTCTCCAGAACCTTAGGGAGCATTTTAAGCTCGTTACACCAGTAGTGAATCTGGCACCTACATGCCGCGATATGGACGGCTTCGTTCCCGGGGATTCGGTCTACATTTCTACCATGTTTCCCGATAGATTACAGACAATTGTGGATGCAGGAACCTGCGGAGACGGCGATCCCAGCCATTTCAAGGTCAATTCCGTTTACCTGACCCAGGAAAAAGAGAACGCCGAGCGGTATGTAAAGAGTTTTGAGAATGCGCTGAAAACGCATCTCAACACAATTGAAACGGAATGTGGACACATCATTTATTGATAGGAGGAAATATGAAAAAGTTTTTTGCATGTGCTGCGGCATTGTCGCTTATGTTTGCCGCCTGTGGGGACGATTCATCTTCAGGTCCTGCCAATGGCGGTGACGATATTTCTTCTGTGACGGAATCGTCTTCGAGCGGACCGGTTGAATCTTCCAGTTCGATCCTCGATTCCTTGCGGAATGTGAGCATGAAATTCAAGGGTTGCTACGAAAGTCCGTACAACAAGGTCGCCCTGCTGAAAGAGGCTGCGACGGACGAATTGCCCAAGGCCTACTTGTACGAAGAAAGTGGCAAGTACAAGCTGATGATTCCGAAAATATATGACTATTGCGGTTTCGATAAGGTGATGATGGACGTGGGGCGTTATGGCGATACGCTGAAACTCGATGTCACGGCGATGCTCCCGACGGCATGCAAGTGCACGAGTGACCATTGGTTCGATATCGATGCGAGTGATGCCGATATCCAGTTCTTTGCACTCAAGCTTTATAACAAAGGGCTGCAGGTGTACGAAGTGGTTCCCGGTCCCGCGCCTGACGAACCGTATTCGTCTGCTGTTCTGCCGGGAGAATCCTCTTCTAGCGTGACGCTGCCAGGAGAATCTTCTTCTAGCGTGACGCCGCCGGCATCTTCGTCCGGCGTGACTCCGCCGAGTTCATCTTCGCGCCAGATCTACAACGGTCCCGTACCGCTGAAAAGCATCACGGCGTCTTGTCAAGATGGTAACGTGACGGATGTTCCTGTTGAACCCTCGTCACCTGCGGCTTATCTCAGCATCTCCAACAGCTTTGCGCAAATCGACTTGTTCAATGTCAATCTGACATATGCTTGCGATTCCGCTTCGCAGATGGCTTTCTGGGATAGCCTGAAAGCGGACAATACCGTGGCATCGGTTATCGGGGATACGCTTTTCGTGAACTTCAAGCGCTTCGATGAGAAGGGCGTGGAGTACAAGTGCGGTTGCACTGCCAAAGTGGAATTTAGGTTTGACGAACAATATGCAGGCTTTGGGTACACGGCGTTTGAGAACAATAGGCCGCCGCTTGAGCTGGGACATAGGCTGATCAACCAGCCGGATCCGGGCTACCAGAAGATTGAAAATGCCGATGCGCAATGCGTCAACAATGACCCGGTGGAAGATCCGTTGACTGATGCCGCAATCCCGCCCGTGGCGCATATGCACGTGAACGGCGATTCGGCGCAGGTTGTTATTGAAACCGTTATGCTTACCTGCGGAACGGAATTCGAGAGCATCGAGGCCCAGGTGAAGGATTCCACGCTTTATGTGACGCCGCATTATGCCCCTTCGAGCGTGCTGGCCGATTGTCTCTGCAAGACGAAAGTCTCGTTCAATGTGAAGGCCCAAAGCCCGTTTACCGAAGCGACCCTGCTGGTGTATGACGACGGTAGCAGCCTCAATCTCGGTAACAAGATGCGCCTGATAGTAGAATAGATTTTGCAAAACGCAAAGGAGGCCCGGCCTCCTTTTTTTATATTTGTGGCCATGAAGTACACAGACGAAGCAAAACAGAATTTCAAGGCCCTCTCCAATAACCCTTATCCGGGACGCGGCATCGTGCTCGGCGAAAGCGCCGACGGCAAGTCCTACGTGCAGGTCTACTGGATCATGGGCCGCAGCGTGAACAGCCGTAACCGTGTTTTCGAAATGGAAGCCAAGACCGGCTTCATGAAGACGAAGGCTTTTGACGAATCCAAGCTCACCGATCCGCACCTGATTATCTATTACCCGGCCCGCCACACGGCCGACGTCCAGATTATCACGAACGGTGACCAGACCGACACCATTTACGACGCCATCAAGCTCGGCGGCACCTTCGAAAGCGCCCTCCGCACGCGCCAGTACGAAGACGACGCCCCGAACTTCACGCCGCGCATTTCCGGCATCCACTACAAGAATGCTGAACCTGCCGTGTACAAGCTCTCCATCCTCAAGAGCCGTAACAACAGCGAAGAAGCCGGCTGCGAACGCATGACGTTTGAATACGAAAAAGCCCTCCCGGGTCTCGGCCACTTCATCAGCACTTACGAAACCGACGGCAACCCGATTCCCTCCTTCAACGGCTTCCCGAAACTGATGCCGATCTTCGACAACGCCGAAGACACGCTCAAGAAGTACTGGGCTGCCCTGAACAAGGACAACAAGGTCTCCCTGATGGTCAAGTGGATCGACAAGAAGACATTCAAGGCCAAGACGCTGATTGTCAATAAGAACAAGTAGCGAGGTGAGTGTCGCAAAAAAGTGCTTGCACTTTTTTATGACCGAACCGAAGCATTGTGGCTCACGAAGTGAGCAACAAGTAGTTGATTGCTGATAGCTCTGAGCAAAGAGCTGTGAGTTTTAATTATTTATTTCTCCACCACGTTCTTGAGGATGTGGTGTTTTTTTTCAGTCTTCCCGAGCCGTAAACTTTTTTTTATATTTTTCCGGCAAAAATTTTTAGGAATGCAATGAGGAGCTGAGAATGAGCTACAGGCACTTTTTTGGGGGTATGCAGGCGATTTTGTGGACTTGCGTGGCCACGATATCTCTTACCGGTTGTGGCGATGACGAAAGTGTTTCCACGGCAGTGAATGGCCAGGGAGACGATTATACCCTTGAAAAGATTTCTGAATTTTCGAAGTATCCGTGTGATGAAACGCGCGAGTCAAGAGGTGCTGTTGTCGGGAGTGAGAAGGAGCGCTACGAGTGCGTTTACGATTCCCGCGATTCCGTGTACCTCTGGGTGAGCGATAACGACACGCTTACTGCGGAAGGTAACGAGTTCCTCCGTGCGGAGCCATCCAGCAGTTCAAAGAAGGCAAAGTCTTCCAGCAGTACAAAGAAGGAAAAGTCATCCAGCAGCTTGGAATCCTCCAGTAGCTCAAAGAAGGTGAAATCCTCCAGCAGTTCGAAGAAGGCAAAGTCTTCCAGCAGTACAGAGAAGGAAAAATCATCCAGCAGCTTGGAATCTTCCAGCAGTTCAAAGAAGGTGAAGTCTTCTAGCAGTTCATCGGAAGAAAAGACAATCAATGCGCTCCTGCAAACAAAGGGCGAACAGTTCAACGCGGGTTTCACATACGGCACAATGAAAGACCCGCGTGACGGCAAGACTTACAAGACGACCGAGCTCAACGGACAAACCTGGATGGCCGAAAACCTGAACTATGCCGGCAACAAGGTCGGCAAGTCCTTCTGCTACGGCAATGACGAAGACATTTGCGAAATATACGGACGCCTGTATACCCGCGAGGCGGCGATGAACTCGGCTAGCTGCGGAACAAGTGATAAATGCAACCTAGGGGAAGGCCCCATTCAGGGTATTTGCCCGGACGAATGGCATATTCCGTCGGTAGCGGAGATAAATGCCCTGTGGGACGAATTGGATTCGACGGTGAATTCCTGGGTTTCAAGTAATGGCTGGGCTATTGACAGAGCGGGTGGCGATTCTTACGGATTGTCGTTTATTCCGGCAGGTATGGATGGTGCCCATGGTTTTCAACATTTAGATTCTATTGCATCTATGTGGCTTTACTCGCCAAACGGTTCACAGAACTATCTTGTTTTGAACAGTGAAACGGATAAGGTGTTTATTAGTGATTACTCTTCTTATGCCAGTGTCAGTGTTCGCTGCGTGAAAGGTGGGGGAATTCCGCCGTCGTCTAGCAGCTATTCAAGCAGTTCTTTGAGCAGTTCTTCGAGTAAATCCTTGCCTACGTCGAGCTATGACTACTATTCGATTATAGAGAAAAAAGGCGATCAGTTTAACCCTGATGCTGATTACGGAACCATGACAGACTCCCGCGATGGCCAGACTTACAAGACGGTCGAAGTCAAGGGGAGAGTCTGGATGGCAGAAAACCTGAACTTTGCCGGTAACGATTCGCTCCCGATTGTGAAACAGAATTCGATTTGCTACAATGATACAAGTATAACTTGCGAACTGTTTGGTCGACTGTATTCCCGCGAAGGCGCGATGAATTCCGACACGTGCGGGTATAATCATGCTTGCAGTCTGGGAGACACCGTTCAAGGGGCTTGCCCGGATGGATGGCATATTCCGTCGTTAGCGGAGATAAATGCCCTGTGGGACGAATTGGATTCGAATGTGAATTCCTGGGTTTCAAAGAAGGGCTGGCGCGTTATCGGAGAGGATTCGTATGGACTTTCCTTCTTGCCGACTGGAAATAAAAGGGGTGATAACTTTAGTAACATCGGTTCGAGTGCCTTTATGTGGGTCAATACCCCAGGAGCTAAGCAACGTTACTTCGTCGTCAACGGGAACGATGAAAGGGTCTTTATCCATCAAGGCATTAATGACACCGCTCTTTATCTCAGCATCCGCTGTGTGAAGGATTAAAAAAACTATCCTATTTCTCCACCACGTTCCCGAGAATGTGGTGGATTTTATTTTTGCCGATTTCGGGATTTTCCAGGTAGTAGAACATCTGCTCGACTAGCGCATCAGTGTTGAAATCGTAGCTCCGGATGCGTAGCAAGTAGCTTTCGGCGGAGTTGTCGAAAGCGATGATATGGGGCTGGTTCCTGTCGCCGGGCAGCGTACATTCGCCGTCTTCGGCCATTTCGATGAACAATCCCGCTACTTCGTCGTTGACGCAAACCCACCAGTCATCTTGATGGATGGTTTCTCCCTTGGCCGGAATCAGCGTCATGAGTTTTTTCTTCAGCAGCCTGCGTGAGTAGGCTTCTACGGACTGTTTTGCCACGGCGGCACGAGCGATTTGGCGGTAGTCCCAGGGGCTCGCAAATTCCACGTCCACCTGGCTTTCCACTTGCAGGCCTGCCTTCTGCAAGCCCGTCAGGCGGTCTTTCGACCATGAACTGTTGTGGTAGGGCGAGAAAAAGGTGACATGGCTGACGTCGTTGTTGACAAGGTATTTGCCAAGCTCAATTCCTGGCATTTCACCGAAAGTGGAGTTGAAGAATGCCCAGTGAGGCTTGTTCAGGTAGAATTTTGGAATGGTGTCCAGCGGCTGTTCCCACCAGATTGCTACGGGGAATTTTACACCGGCAAAAATCTGGAGGAGGGGGAGGGGCTTCTGTACAAGCAGCGTGCTCAGTAGTGCGCCGACAGCGTTCGGATAGTCCTGCAGGCGGACGACTTGGCCGCTGCGGTCAATCAGCTCGCCGCTGTTTTCTTCCATGCCCAGCAAGATAAGTTTGTACTTGCGCGCACCGGCGGTCTTGTAGATGAGCCGCAAGAAGTCCAGTTCGCGTTCGCTTTCGGCGGTGAAACCGCCCCAGTTGTTGCAGCGCGTAACGAAGATGAGTTCGCTGAGTCCGTTTCCTGCCGCGCCAGGGGCATCCCTGTGGTTTTGCGCGAAGATGTAGCGCCTGCCGATCTGCTGTAGGACTCCCGCCTCGATCTTTTGAGCGAGGAATTTTCGCAGGAGGGGTTGGCTTGCGTGGTAGCGCTCCGCAAGTTCCTTTAGCAAGGGGAGCGGTTCGCTCGGCTTGTATTCGCCGTGCTTCCAGTCTTCTTCGAAAAGGCGGTTGAGCTTGGCGAGCGCGGTTTCCCTGGGCTTGGGAAGCTGTACCTGCATGGGGGAACTTCCCCAGAAACAGCCCTTGCCGCGGATGCAGTAGATCTGTCCGCTGTCTTGCAGCTGGCGGAGTACAGCCTGTACGGTCCCGGAACTTGCACCGAATGACGCCATGAGCATCCGGACGCTAGGCAATGCCTCGTCTTTCTTGTGCGGGGACTGGATCAGGGCTTGCAGGATCTTGTTACGCATGATGGTCGGTTAACGGTACTGGCTGCTCCAACGACGCTTGAAACGGGGCTCGTCCAGGACCTTGGCCCAGATGAATCCCTTGCGGACGTCGGCAATGTTCTTGGTGGAGACGGCGGGGGCGCGGCGCGGCTGCATTTCGCTTGTAGTTTCGGTTGCTGCAAGTGCGGCAAGGTTCGTGCCGGCGGCTTCCCGTGCGGACTTGGCGCGGTCTTCGAGGGCGTTCAGCTCGCGCTGGCGCTCTAGTTCGCGTTGCTGTTCGGCATGGCGGGCTTCCATGCGTTCCCGTTCCGCCTGTAGTTTCGCTTCGTTCTCCTCGCGGGTACGTTCCTCGGCGTCTCGCTTCTCGCGGTTCAGGAGGTTCTCGAGTTCGTCCATGTCGTGGATCAGCACGTCGCATTCCCCGTCCATCTCACGGCCGATAATGCGGTGCTTCTGCAGTGCGGCAATCATCTGCGCGGCCACGTTCTCGTCGACCTCGAATGTATCCATCAGGAAATAGATGTCGACGGTGTCCACTTCGATGACGGCCTCGGCCACGTCGCGGAGCGTAATCTGCTGCCCGGCGTGGCGGCGCTTGGGTTCGACAGGCGGCGTCGGGGGCTCGATGTTGCCCTGCGATGCCTGGCGCTGCGCTTCCTCGAATTGACGGATAAGGTCCTGTAGGGAACGCGGGGACCTGTGCTCCTGCGCCTGTTCCTGGGACTCGTAATCGTCCGAGTCGCTGTCGCTAGGCTGGTACTGTGGAGGCTGCTGCTGTTGCTTCCGACGGTTCGCCGCGACCCTCTTGATGACGATATCGAGGACCCAGATGCCGATGAGAATGAGTAGTCCTTCCATATTAGGCTCCAGGCTTCAGGCTCGAGGATCGAGGTCTTATATTCGCGGTACCAGGCTCTACATCAGGAATCTTTTTTATAAACGAAATAATCATTTTTCTTATTTCAACAATTTCCCTATTTAGCTTTTCAAATCTTGTTGAGTCAATGTATTGCAAATCCCTAGCCAAAAGTAGCTGATATTCAACTTCGGTAGCCGATCCAGATGCAATATGAAGAAATCGAGCTAACTCGGTATTGGATTTTCTTCCGCACCCTTCAGCAATGTTTGTTGGGATTGATGAGGCCGCTCGACGAATTTGCGAGGTCAAGGCGAAAAGTTCTTCCTTTGGGAAGAGTTTGCGAGTAGCATCATAAACGTCCAATGTCAGCTTATGACTTTTTTGCCATATACTTAGATCTTGAAATTTACGCATGCAAACCTCGTGCCTCGAACCTCGAGCCTCGTCGCTATTCCCTACTTCGCCTCCGGAGCTGCTCCGATTTCACGCCTCATCTGTGTGTCGGCTTCGATGTTCTTCAGGTTGTAGTAGTCCATCACGCCGAGCTTGCCGTCGCGCAGTGCAGATGCCATGGCCATCGGGATTTGGGCTTCGGCTTCCACGAGCTTGGCCTTCATTTCCATGACCTTCGCCTTCATTTCCTGTTCGGCGGCGTAAGCCATGGCGCGGCGTTCTTCTGCCTTGGCCTGGGCAATCTTCTTGTCGGCTTCGGCACGGTCGGTTTCGAGGATAGCGCCAATGTTCTGGCCCACGTCCACGTCGGCGATATCGATGGAGAGAATTTCGAAGGCGGTACCGGCGTCAAGGCCGGAGGCCAACACTTTCTTGGAAATCATGTTCGGGTTCTCGAGCACGTCCTTGTGGCTCTTTGCAGAACCGATGGAAGACACGATGCCTTCACCCACACGGGCAATCACGGTATCTTCGCCGGCGCCACCGACGAGCTTCTGGATGCTCGCGCGCACGGTAATACGGGTCACGGCATGCAGCTGGATACCGTCGAGAGCCACGGCGGAAACTTTCGGGGTCGTGATGACCTTCGGGTTCACGGACATCTGCACAGCTTCGAGCACGTTACGGCCGGCGAGGTCGATGGCGGCGGCTTCCTTGAAGTCGAGCTTGATGTTCGCCTTGTTCGCGGCGATGAGGGCCTGGATCACGCGGAGCACGTTACCGCGGGAAAGGTAGTGGGCTTCGAGCAGGTTCGTGTCGACGGGGAGGCCTGCCTTGCAGCTGAGGATTCGGGCTTCCACGATCACCTGCGGCGGCACCTTACGCAGGCGCATACCGATGAGCTGGAAAATGCTCACGTTCGCCCTGGAGAACAAGGCCTGGAGCCAGAGGCTGAAGAACTTGCCTACGAAGGCGAGCAGGATGATGACGGCAATCGCCGCAATGACAATACCAATGATGAGAAGAGTATCCATTATTTTTCTCCGTTATTTTTTGTTTTTAAACTCTATTTCTCGTCTAGGCCGACCCAGATATGGCCTTCCTGCACGGATTCCACCTTCACGCGGGTGCCTGCCTCGATGATTTCGCCATGGGTCTGCACGTCAAAGAGTTTCCCGTTGATAAGGGCTTGGCCCACGGGGCGCAAGAACGTCTTGGCGATACCTTCGTCGCCTACAGAAACCTCCTGAACCGCTTCGGTGGGCGAGGCGGCGTTTTCCAGGTCTGTCTTGAGCATGGGCGTCCATCCTTCGGGCAGCAGCGGAATCAGGTACTTGCTCGCGGCGATCGGGAATACGAGCGCGATGGCTGCACAGCATAGCATATAAAGTAATCCAAATAGCCACGGGGTCGCGTCGAATGTGGTCTCGACGGTCTCGGGGATGTATTCGGGAAGCTCCGAGGGCGAGAACGACAGTGCAAGTGCGAGGATCATGCAGGCGATGCCCCCGATGCCGAACAGGAACGTTCCCGGCATCACGAAAATTTCCACGAGGAACAGCGCCACGCCCGCCACAAGCAGGATGGCGGGGATGTATCCATCGAGTTGCGGTGCGAACTGCCCGAGGAATACGATTCCGATGAGGATGATGCCGATGATGCCGAACAGTCCGAATCCCGGCGTCTTGAATTCGATGTAGAGCGCTCCGAATCCGAGAATCAGGAGTATTCCCGAGATGGCGGCGATGGCGGCGGCGATGTCTTCGCCGAGCGTGGTCTCGACTTCGCTCCTGCTTTCTATAGCGAGCTTGGTTTCAAAATCTTCGCGGCTCTTGAACGTGCCCCTCGAAAAGCCGAGTTCTTCCGCTTCCTTGTCGGTCATGGTCAGGAGTTCGCCTTCCTTCACGAGGATCTTCGGGGCGCCCCAGAGTTCCTTTTCGGCCTTGTCGAGCACTTCGTACTTTTCGCCTTCGATGATGAGCACGGTGTCGCGCTGGTTCTTGGTGCCCTTGTCGAGCGTACGCTTGAGTTCGAGAATTTCAAGTTCCGGCGTCACGAACGACGAACTCAGCAGTTCGGGGTAGCCGTTCCGCTGGGCGAGGTTCCTGAACTTTGCGCGGAGCGGGGACTGGATTTTTTCTCCGACGATTTGCGGGGTGCCGTCACCGCCCTGTACGATAGGTGCGCAGTCTCCGATAGTCGTGGCCTCGAGCATGTAGAGTCGCTTGCAGGCGAGCGCGATAAGGCTTCCTGCGCTGATGGCCTTTTTCTTCACGAGGGCGATGGTCTCGGGGCCCTTGACCGCCATGATGGTGTCCACGATGTCGAACGCGGCGTCGAGGCGTCCGCCGAAGGTGTTGATCTCGAAGACGATGTAGTCGGGGTTTTCCTTGAGCGCGTCATCGATGGCGCGGGCGCAGAAATCGAACATCGAGGGTTCCACGTCGCCTTCGAGCTTGATCCAGACGGCGTGCTTCTTTGCTAGGGAGTCCGTAATGGTGGTGTCAGAGGGCGCAACTTGTGTAGAGTCGGCAAATGCGAGGGCTGCACCGATGGCCAGGAGGGTAAAAAGCCTTGCGAATATCTTCATGCTATCAATGTATAAAGTTTTTTCTTCAAAGGAATAATGCCAAAATCTTTTTGTCGAGAAAACCGGATGATTATTTTTGTTTACTTTTTAGGGCCGAAAAACCCCAAAATGCCAAAATTTTAAAGAATTTGTAACATCTTATTTACAGAATAAGACTATATTTACCATATAGGAGTCTGCATCGAGTGAGAACTGTATGAAGAGTAAAATTTTCAGTTTTAATGCTATTATAACGATCGTGTTAATCGCGTTCCTTTTTGGCGTGACTGAAATCGGCTTTTTCTACATATCCAATAGGGTGACGGCAGACTGCTGGGAGAACCTGCACCAGATTGGCAGGAACGCGGATTCTCGTCTTGTCTTTGTCTCGCGTTCCCAGATGGGAGCTCTCATCAACATCACGGATCTCTTTACTTCGGTGGAGACGTTTGATAATCCCGAGGTCGTGAAGTACATCCAGGAAGTCAGGGTTGGCCCGCTTCAGGCCCCTGTCCGCGTGTACCGTCGTAACGGCTATTATATCTACGAAAAGGGGAGCGGTACCAATCCAAAGGTTGTCGGCCTGCTCAACAAGTATTTCTCTCCATCGCCCTACATTACTCCTGTCCACGAGGACGTGTTCCGGCCGGGTGTCATGGTTGCCGAACAGTTTTTCCCGATACGCCATAAGGGCGAAATCGTGGGCGTGTTGGCTGCAGTGATTGACCTGCATGTGCTGCCTGGGTTCTTTGCCCAATCAAACGTGAACAGCAAGGGCCTCGACCTGCTGATTCTCGACCGTCGTGACAGCCTTCTCTTTGTCGACACCTTCCACAAGAAGATGTCCAAGATTTCGGATTATTCTTCCAGAAAGACCAAGAGTGGATATTCGTACGACAAGTGGCTGTCGGACGTCATGGGCAAGCGTGTTTCCGACTTCGCGTTCGTGCGCGAAAACGGCGAGGTGATTTTCCTGACGGCAATGCCTTCTTTAGTCGAGAACTGGACCATGCTTGTCGCCATTACCGAGGATGTCGCCCTGGCGAAGGCGATGCTTGTTCGCAAGACCTTCATTATCATTTCGCTGATAGAACTTCTGGCGCTGATTCTGTACTTGTTCTGGATGGTCCGTGACATCAAGAAGCGCCTGGAATCCGAGAACCGCGAGTATTCCGACATCCTCTCGACCTTGAGCGGCAGTTTCGACGACCTTTTCTATGTCAACTTGAAGGACGATACCTTCATCGAGTTTGTCTCGCACAAGAAGTTCCAGAAGCTGGAGATGAAGGCCAGCAGGGAAAACTTCTTCGAATGGTCCAAGGCGAAGATCCAGGAGTATTGCTATTTCGAGGACCAGGAACTTGTCCTGGACTTCCTGACCAAGTCGCGTTTTGCGGATGGCTTGAATCCGGGTGATTCGCTTTCTGTGGAATTTAGGCTGGATGACCAGCACGGCAAGAGCCGCTATTACAGGATGAGGGCGCACAAGGCGGTCAGCGCTTTCGACCATGTGATCTTTACTATCGAGAATGTGGACGAGGAAATCCGCAGGTCCGACATGCAACGTCAGGACCTGGAACGCCGTAACCGCATGATTGCTTCGCTTGCCGCTGACTTTGACTGCGTGCAGTATGTCGAGGTGCAGGATACGAAATTCGACGACGTTGCTGAAACGTACCGCGAAAGCGAAAGCCTTTCCCGCATCATCCCCGGCTGGGCTGCCGAAAAGAGCTTCATGGTCAAGATGGACCTCCTGCTCACTTATTTTGTCTGTGATAACGACCGTGAGACTTTCCTGGCGCAGACTCGCCGTGAGGTCATCCTGGCAAATCTCAAAAAGCAGTCTACGTACTACGTGAACTTCAAGGCCGTCATGAATGGCAAGGAACTCTTCTACCAGCTCAAGTTCATCGCCGACAGGGTGGGGACCGAGAAGGTGAAGGGCTTCGTCATTGGCTTGCACAGTGTGGATGAGGAAATCAGGCAGCAGCTTGAAATCCAGGAAAAGCTGAAACGCAACCTGGAAATCATCGACATCCTCTCCGAAGACTACACTGCCCTGTACTACATGAATTTCAAGACGCTCAAGACGGGCGTGCTTTCTCTGGACGACGACAACCACTCCGAGATCCGCGACTTTATTTCGCAGAACGGAGACCTGATGGATACCTTCAAGCAGTTTGTCGCCGAACTGGTGCATCCTGACGATCGCAGCCTGCTTGAACCTTACAAGGACATGGATTACGTTCGTGAAAGCCTTGCTCACCAGAAGCGTATCAATGTCGACTTTAGGCGCAACTATTCCGGCGTTTACATGTACACGCGAATGACGATTGCGAAGGCCGAGGCTGTGGACGAAGAGCCGGAATTGGTGGCTGTCGGCTTTATCGAAATCGACGAACAGTACAGGGCCGAAGCGGAACGCCAGGAGAACATCCGCCGCATCATGACCCTTTCCGACGAGTTCGAATCCATTTACGACGTGAACATCGACAACGGAACCTACAGGGTATCGACGAAGAGCGGGCCGCATTCCGAAGAGATCAAGGGCTACCAGGCCATGAATGCGGACTTCTTCCAGTTGAACGCCAACAGCATCCCGAAGGTTATTTATGAGGACGACCGCGAGATGATGAGCACGAGCATGACGAAACAGTACATGCTCGACCGTCTCGAAAAGGAAATGTCGTATTTCATCGATTACCGCAGTGTCATCGACGAAAAGATCCTCTGGTACCGCATGAAGGTGACGCGCTCGGGCAACTGGATGAACGAACGCCGCATGCTCGTGGGCGTGTTCAACAACGACGAGAACCACCGCAAGGAAAAGGCGCAGCAGGAAGCTTTGGAACAGGCGCTACAGATGGCCAAGTCGGCATCCCGCGCAAAGACGACCTTCCTCAACAACATGAGCCACGACATCCGTACCCCGATGAACGCCATCATCGGCTACACGAGGCTTGCCAAGGCGCATATGGACAACAGGGACCAGATCAAGGATTACCTGGGCAAGATCGCTCAGTCCTCCGACCATCTGCTGTCCCTCATAAACGATGTGCTGGACATGAGCCGTATCGAGTCGGGCAAGATGAACCTGAACGAGAAGGCGGAGAACCTCTCCAGCATCATCCACATGCTCAAGGATATCGTCCAGGCGGACATCCGTTCGAGAAGGATCGAGTTCTTCGTGGATTCTGCCGACGTGAACGACGAAGAAGTTGTTTGCGACAAGCTGCGCCTGAACCAGGTCCTGCTCAACGTGCTTTCCAATGCCATCAAGTACACGCCGGCGGGCGGTACCGTCTCGATGCGTATCATGCAGCTCGGCGTAACGGATTCCGGCTATGGCAAGTACGAGTTCCGCGTTAAGGATACTGGCATTGGCATGAACGCCGAGTTCCTGAAGACTATCTACGATCCGTTTACCCGCGTGACATCGACGACCGTTTCCGGAATCCAGGGAACGGGCCTCGGCATGGCCATCACCAAGAACATCGTGACCATGATGGGGGGCGACATCCAGATCCAGAGCAAGGAGAATGTCGGTACGGAAGTTGTTATCACCTTCGACTTCAAGCTGGGCAAGCGCCACACGGGACCGCAGCGTATTCCCGAAGTGGATGGCATGCGGTGCCTGGTCGTGGACGACGATACCAACGCCTGCCGCAGCATTGTCAAGATGCTCAAGGATATCGGCATGCACTCGGAATGGTGCTCCAGCGGCAAGGAGGCCGTCATCAGGACGGAAGACTCGTTCCAGGACAACGACCTGTTCGGGATGTTCCTTATCGACTGGCTGATGCCGGATGTGAACGGTATCGAGGTGGCCCGTCGTATCCGCAGGATGGTGGGCGAGGATGTGCCTATCCTTATCCTCACGGCCTACGACTGGTCCGATATCGAGGAAGAAGCCAAGAATGCCGGCGTATCGGGCTTCGTGAGCAAGCCGCTGTTCTTCTCCGACCTGCGCAAGATTGTATCGACCTATTGCTGCCCGCACGACGAAGTCCCTGTGAAGCAGGAACCCGAAGTCAGCTTTGTGGGCAAGTCTGTCCTCCTGGTCGAAGACAACGAGCTGAACTGCGAAATCTCGAGGGAAGTGCTCGAGGATCTCGGCATCAACGTGTACATGGCCGAAGACGGCTCGGTGGCCCTGAACATGATGAAAAAGGCGAAACGCGGCGACTACGACCTGATCCTGATGGATATCCAGATGCCTATCATGGATGGTTACGAGGCGACCCGCAGAATCCGTGCGTTGCCGGACAAGAAGATTGCCGAAACGCCGATTATCGCCATGACGGCGAACGCATTTGCCGAGGATTGCCAGGCGGCTCTGGACGCGGGCATGAACGAGCACGTGACAAAGCCGGTCGACTTCGACAAGCTCAAGGTAATTCTTGCCAAGTTCCTGACCTAGTAGGTCTCGTACTTGGCGTCTCTTTCGACGGGAATGAGTCCTTCGTTCTCGATGAGTTCGCGCATCCTGCTCGGGCTCATGCCGACAGGTGCTGTCGCGCCCGCTGCGTGCGTAATCTTCTCTTCTATGATGGTCCCGTCCAGGTCGGAGGCTCCCGCATGGAGCGCCTTCATGGCCGTTTCTATGCCCATCTGGATCCAGTACGCCTTGATATGGGGGATATTGTCGAGGAAGAGCCTTGCGACCGCTACCGTGCGCAGGATGTCCTCTTCGCTCGTGATGTGCGGGACAATCTTGTGCAGGGCGTTGTGCTCCGGATGGTAGACCAGCGGGATAAACGCGAAGAAGCCGGGGGCCTCGTCCTGCAGGTCGCGCAGCATGCGCATGTGGGCGATTCTGTCTTCGGGCTTTTCGATATGCCCGAACAGCATTGTGGCGTTCGTGGGGATGCCCAGCTTGTGGGCCGCCCGGTGGACGGCGAGCCATTCCTCCCCGGTTTCCTTGCTCGGGCAGATTTGGTCCCTCACGCTCTGTACGAGAATTTCGGCACCGCCTCCGGGGAGGGTGTCGAGACCCGCATCCTTGAGGGTTGCCATGATTTGTTCGGGGCTTTGCCCTGAAATTTTTGCAAAATGGCAGATTTCGACCGCCGTGAAGGCCTTCAGGTTCACTGCGGGGAATTCCTTGCGCAGCTTGCGGAGCATCTCGATGTAGTAATCGAAGGGATGGTCGGGGTGCAGCCCGCCGACAATGTGCAGCTCCCTTGCGCCGCCCGCGATGGCCTCTGCCGCCTTGCCGCGGATGGTATCGTAGTCCCAGTCGTAGGCGGTCGGGCTGTCCTTCTTGATTTTCGAGAAGGCGCAGAACCGGCAGTGCAGTACGCAAACGTTCGTATAGTTGATCTGGCGGTTGTTCACCCAGTACACGGATTTCCCGTGGCGCGCTTCCTTTTCGGCGTTGGCGAGCTTGCAGAGCTCGTCGAGGGGGGTATTCAGGAAAAGGTCGAGGGCTTGGGATTCGGTAAGGCGGTTCATGGGCAAAATTTATTAATTTAAAGCACGTAAAGCAAAAAGGCCCGGAATCATCCGGACCTTTTTGTAGTAGCGGGGGCAGGACTTGAACGCTGCGACCTTCGGGTTATGAGCCCGACGAGCTACCAACTGCTCCACCCCGCGTCGAGGTAGACCCATATATAGAAAAAAAGCCCCGTTTTGGCAAGGCTTTTTGTTCAATTGTAAAAAAAATATGCCTAAATTTGCGTAATTTAAGCATATTGTAAGGTTCGCCGGCGTATGTCGCCGTTAAACGAATTTCTTCAGGATGTGCTTGCTGGCGACAAAGTAATCGATGCCGCTGATGATCGTGATGGCCATGATGGATGCCATGACGGCGGTGGGGAAGATGCTCCAGAATTCCTGGTAGTTGGGGATGACATGGGCCATCGGGTCCAGTGCCCCGACGAGGATGGCGATGATGCCGACTCCCTGCAGGGCGGTTTTCCACTTGCCGCTCCGTCGGGCGGGCATCACAAGGCCTTCGCTTGCGGCGAGCGTCCTCAGAGTCTCCACGCTGGATTCGCGGAAGTAGATGAGGGCGACCATCCATACGGGTGCATAACCTGTTGCGATGAAGCACATGAAGATGGTCATGTTGGAAATCTTGTCGCTGAACGGGTCGAGGTACTTGCCCAGCGTGCTCACTTCGCCCATGGCGCGGGCGAGTTTTCCGTCCAGGAAGTCGGTCAGCATGAACCCGAGCACCATGATCAGGGCAAGGCTCTTGAAAACGAGGCTGTTGTTGCTGTAGTCCAGGTCGTTGTCGTAGAAGAATACCCACAGGAAAAACGGCGTGAGAACGATGCGGCTCATGGTGAGCTGGCTTGCGATGGAGAGCGGCTTGCGGTGTGCCGGATCGCGGTAGTACCAGTAGGCATACGCGACGGTGGAGGCTATCATCAGCAGGATGGATGCCACCATGCAAATTTGCTTGTAATCCTCGAGATTGAGCAGGTACACGCCCATCGTGATGGTGACGGCGATGTTTGCGAACTTGCTCCAGCGGCGCTTCCGCGGCAGTGACTTGCCTTCGCGCAGGACACCGAGGTTGAAAAGGTTGTTCGCAATGAGGCGTGCGAGCAGGAACGCGCATCCGACGCCGAGTAACTTTTCCGTGTTCTCCTGCAGGATGAGTTCGCGGATGAAGATGCTTGTCATGACGCTGAACTGCAGGAGCCCGTCGATAAAGTTCAGCCAAAGTCTATAGTAGGGTTTCTCGATTTCCTGGGAACGGAGCTGGAACAGGGTTACCCAGCCCATGACGAGTGCTATACCGACGAAGGCCGTGGCCGTCTTGGCCATGCCCATCCATATGAACACAATCACGCACACGAAAACGATTGCTCTGAGAATGCTCCATATCCTGCTGCGGAGCCTTACGCCAGATGCCTTATTCGTCACTTATTCGCCTCCAGAAGTTGCCTTGCGTGTTCCCAGACGGTCTCGGACTCGCCTCCGAGCATGCGGACCAGTTCCTGAACACGACCCTCATAATCTAGCTCTTTCACGGAGGTAAATGTGCGGCCGTCCTCTTCTTTTTTGCTCACAGCGAGCTGATTTTGCGCACGGCTGGCTACTTGGTGCAGGTGCGTTATGGTCAGGACCTGGTGGTGCCTGCCCAGATTGCTCAGCGCTTCGCCGATCTTGTTGCCGACTTCTCCGCTGATACCGGAGTCGACTTCGTCGAATATCAGCAGCGGGACGCGGTCCAGTTCGGCCATGACGCTCTTGATGGCGAGGAGCACGCGGCTGAGTTCGCCGCCCGAGACTGCCTTTTGCAGGGTCTTTTCCCCTTCGCCGGGGTTCGGGGCGAGCAGGAACTCAATCCTGTCGGCTCCGGTGGCGCCCAGCGGCTGGGCGGTGATGGATGTCTTGAACGATGCCTTGGGCATGCCGAGGTCGCGCAGGAACCCTTCCACGGCACTGTCGAAGCGTGCCGCGGCCTCGGTACGGCTGGCGGTCAATTTTGTCGAAATGCTTTCCAGCTCGTCGTGAGACTTGGATGCTTGCCGCGTAAGTTCCTCGAGGTCGGCGTCCAGGTTCTCGAGGCATTCGAGTTCTTCCTTGCGCTGCCCGGTAAGGGCGATGAGCCCCGGGACGTCCGTGCGGTATTTCCGCTTGAGTTTCTGTATCAGGGCGATGCGCGCGTTGGCCTTGTCGATGTCGGCTTCGCTCATGGCCCTGGACGGGCTGAGGCGGAGAATTTCCTTGCAGGCGCACTCGAACGGGTCGAACGCTTCTTCGAGCGTTTTCAGGTGCTCGTCGTATTGCGGGAGCTTGGAGGCGAGGGCTCGCATTTTCGACTGCAGGACACGGGCCTGGTCGAGGATGCCGCTTTCGCTGTTGAGCATGCCCTGGACATCGTTCAGGTAGCGGCGCTCGATTTCGCTCTTGCTTGCGGCGTTTACGCGGTCCTCGAGTTCTTCCTCTTCGCCGTCCTTGAGGGCGGCCTTCGTCAGTTCGTCGAACTGGAACTTGAGAAAGTCCTTCTGTGCGGCGAGGTCCTTGGCGCGTTTTTCGGTGGCCTCTATCTTGGCCTGGATCTGGTTCCATTCGTTCCAGTGTGTCGCATATTCCGACAGGAGGTCCCCGTTGCCGGCGTAGTCGTCGAGCATCTTGGCGTGCGTGCGTGTGTCGCGGAGCAGCAGCTGTTCGCTCTGACCGTGCATCTGCACGAGTTCCTCGCCGAGACGCTGCAGGTCGGACTGGCTCACGACGTTCCCGTTCACGCGGGCACGACCTTTTCCGTTTTCGAGGATTTCGCGCCGGATGATGAGCTCGTCGTCGGAATCGATTTCGAGTTCGTCCAGGAGATTCTTGACCTGCGGTTCGTCGGAGATGTCGAACAGGGCCTCGACGACGGCCTTTTCCTTGCCGCTACGGACAAGCGAAGCCTGTGCCTTGTCGCCGCAAACGAGGCGTAGCGCCTTGAGCAGAACGGACTTGCCGGCTCCGGTTTCGCCGGTGATTGCGGTGAATCCGTTGCGGAACGGAACCTCCGCTTGGGAAATGAGGGTGAAAGAGTCTATCGAAAGCTGTTTTAGCATAGTTATACTAAACTATAAATAAACGTGTGACAGAATATGTCAATAGGGCCGCAGGGACCCAAATTATTTAAAAAATTCGATAATGCTCCGGTAAATCGGGCGGCCTTCCTTCTTGTACTTGCGTTCGAACCCGGTCTCGATCCCTTCGGTGGGTTCGGCCGTGTTGCGGACGACAACCTTGCAGGTGGGGTAGGCGTCGAATGTCTCGAGGGCGATCTCGTTGTATTCCTTGTGGTCGGTGCCCCAGTAGAAAATCCGCTTGCCGGGCTTGAGCACGCGGGCGACTTCGTCCAGGAAGTCGGGACGTAACAGCCTGTTCTTGTGGTGTCTTTCCTTGGGCCAGGGGTCCGGGAAATACATGTGGAAGGCGTCGACGGTATCGCTCTTGACGGCATCGCGCAAGAAGTAGAACACGTCACCGCGGAGCATGGCGGCATTGCCCAGCACGCCGCGCTTTTTCATGCGCTCGTGCGCGAATGCGGCCCAGGTGTAGTCCCATTCGCTGCCCATGATGAAAATGTCCGGGTGCCTCTCGGCGTAGTCCGTCATGAAGTTTCCCTTGCCGCTGCCGATTTCCACTTCCACGTGGCCGTTGCAGTTGGGGAACATGTCGGTCCAGTTGAAGTCCAGCTTGTGCGGCTGGTTGTCGGGCGTCTTGATGGGCTTGCGGTCGCCGTTCGTGCGGAACACGTAGTGCCAGATTCCCCTGTCCTTCTCGTCCTGCTTCAGGTCGCGGAAAAATTCGGGAATCACCACCTGCTTCTCGTTGGGCTTCTCACTGGTTTCGTTCAGAGTCTCTTCGTTGTTCATCCTGGTCTTCCTCGGTTACGCCTAGATCAGCGCTTCCACCTTGTCCGCGAACTTCGCGGGTATTTCCTGGGCAATCCTTTCGCGGATGTGCTTCTCGGCGTACTTCATGGAGAAATGGTTTAAAATAATCTTGTCGCACTTTACTTCGTCGTCCAGCTTGTTGAGGGCTTTGACGATGTCGCTGATGTGCGTGTGTCCCTTCTGGTGCGCCATCTGCTCTTCGCCCTCGTCAAGGAACGTGCATTCGGTGATGAGCACCCTCGACTTGAAGATGTCCCTGTTCTCGAGCAGGGATTCGCCGAGACAATCGCCCGTGAAGCTGACCAGGGGCTCGTACACCTCGCGCGTGATATCCACTTTCTGCTTCCGTAGCTCGATGAGTTCTGCCGGGGTCTTCCCGAGGAATTCGTCCTTGAGCTTTTTCTTGTAGTAGTACAGGGTGCCGCCCATCGAGGGGATGGAATGCTTGACCTCGAAAGGTTCGATGGCAAGGTCCTTGCGGTATTCGAGGAAAATCCTTTGCCCTGCCTTGACGGGGACGATTTGCGGGTAGCGGAACTTCGCCTCGCTGACGCCTTCGAACATGGCTTCCGCCTTGATCCAGGCTTTCGCCCCTTCGCAGATGCTTTCGGGAATGTAGTAGACGCTGTCGCGCTCGACGCCCATCATCTTGCGCAGGCTGTGGTGCCGCATGAGGCAGCGGGCGTGGTCCCCGTGGGCGTGTGTCAGGAACACGTGGTTGATGGGGGTCGCGCTGAGCGGGCATTCGCCCATGTCGATGGCGAAGTCCAGCTCGTGCATCTGCAGGTACGTGGCGAGGCCGGATATGGAAAAACCGGAGACCTTTGCGCACGGAGTGTCTACCTTGACTTGCCTGAGGGCGTTATGGATATGTCTGTTTTCTGATGTCACGTTATTACCGGCTCCAAAAATAGAAAAAAAAGGAGGCCCGCTCCTAGAGTGGGCCTTTCCGCTTGTTTTTTTGACGGTGACTGCTTACTTCTTGTTGGATGCGTGGGTCTGCAGCAGCATCTCGTAGTCTTCGCAGGTCATGGCTTCGATATGGTTACCCATCGCCTTGCTCCTGGTCCTTTCGTTGCCACCCTTGCGCTCGGGGACGCGGAAGCAGAAGCTGTAGACGTTGCCCTTGTCGGTGGGGATGCCCATCTTGAATATGCGCAGGCGCTTGTTGCCCTTGCTGTAGATTTCGTGGTAGTCGTAAGTATTCTTGATCTTCTCGAGGCGCTTGTCCTGGTTGAAGAGGATCTCGTCGACGATCGGGCCTTCAAGCGTGAGCGGGAGGGCGTTCTGGAAGCGGAGCTCCAGCTTGTCGTTCGTCTTGACGATAGACGTTTCTGCCGGCTTGATGAGGTACCTCTGCTGCGGGATGTTCTTATAGGCGCGGTTATGGACCTTGCGCACGCCGCACATTTCACGCATGTCCGGCTGGGAGACAAAGTCGATGTCGCGGCAGATTGGGGGCAGGTTGGTCGGGACTTCGAGGTCTTCGCCGTTGGAGGAACCTGCACATCCAGTAAACAGGGTCAGGGGAAGCAGAAGGATGCTTGCCGTCAGAAAAAATAGTTTACATTTCATGCTTATAAATATAGTCTCTTTAACACTAAAATTGATATTTTTTTCTTTTGTTTTTAGATAAAATTGGATTTTTGCGCCCTGTTTCCGTTTTTTTGTTCGTGAAACCCGATTTCGACCGCCCAGTTTGACGAAGTGGCTACAAAAAAGCTATCTTTTTTTTATATAGCGATGGATTGTGGTTAAAATGAATATCTACAGCTGGAATGTCAACGGGATCCGCTCGGCGGTGAAGAAGGGCTTCGAGGACTGGTTCTCGGCGACCCGCCCGGACATATTGTGCCTCCAGGAAACCCGTGCCGACGTGGACCAGGTTCCCGAGTCCCTGCAGAATCCAGAAGGGTATTATAGCTATTGGAACCCCTGCCGTCGTAAGAAAGGCTATAGCGGCGTCGCTGTTTTTTCGCAGATCGAGCCGGATTCCGTGAACTACGGTTTCGACATCGAGGAATTCGACATCGAGGGACGAGTCATCCAGCTGGTTTTCCCGGACTGGGTGCTGAACTCCATCTATTTCCCCAACGGCGGGCAAGGCGACGACAGGCTTGACTACAAGCTGCGGTTCTACGACGCCTTCCTCGACAATAGCCGTCATTGGCTAGAAGACGGGAAGCACGTGGTGACGGTTGGGGACTACAATACCTGCCACAAGGAAATCGACATCGCGCGTCCCAAGGAAAACGAGAACGTCAGCGGCTTCCTGCCCATCGAAAGGGCGTGGATGGACAAGTATGTCGAAAGCGGTTTTGTCGACTCGTTCCGTGCCCTGCACCCGGACACGCGGGATGCCTACTCCTGGTGGTCGAACCGTTTCGGTGCCCGCAGCAGGAACGTGGGCTGGCGTCTGGACTACGCATTCGTCGATGCCGGGCTCGTGCCCAACATCGTGAGTTCAGAAATCCACGCTTCGGTGATGGGTTCCGACCACTGCCCGATAAGCATCGAGCTGGAGCCGCCGTTCACTCCGCAGCCCATCAGCCACGAAGAACCCTCTCTTTAAAAAAGCAAAAGGCGGAGCGCGAGCCCCGCTTTTTAAATGCCTTGCCGGAAAACTCCCTTCGGCTGTGGTCCGTTATCTCGTTTTCACGATGGTCCAGGCCTCGTCGAACATCATGGCCGCATCGCCCGGGTCCTTGAGGAACGTCATCCTGGCAAAGGTCTCCTGCGTCGGGTTGATGACCTGGTTCATCTTGTAGGCCGAGTCGATGACATTGAGGCTGGCCCTGTTCGGCGTTGCGTAGTTGATGTACTTGGCTAGCTGTGCGCCGATTTTGGCATCGAGGACATAGTCCATGAAGGCGTAGGCCCCGTCGGGGTTGGGCGCGTTGGAACTGAGCGTCATGGCGTCGGCCCACATGAACGACCCTTCTTTCGGTATGGCGAATCGGAGCGTCGAATCCTCGTCGATAGCGGCCTGGGCGTCGCCGTTGAATACGATGGCGGCCCAGTTCATGTTGGACAGCACCTTTTCCTTGCCGCCCACGGAACCGTCGAAGCCGATAAAGTGCGGGTCCTTCTTTGCTTTCAGGATGTATTCCACGGCCTTGTTGAGTTCTTCCTGGTTGGTGCTGTTGGCATCGTAGCCCAGGGCAAGTAGCGTAAGGGACAGCATGGAGCGGCTTTCGTTCAGGAAACTGAAGTTGCCCTTGGTCTGTCTTGAATCGAAAAGCATGGAATAGCTGACGCTGTCCGGGTTGATTGTCTTGTCGCGGTAGAGGATGCCGGTCGTTCCCAGGAGGTAGGGTATGGTGTAGGTGTTTGTCGAGTCGTAGGGCCGGTTGAGGAACTTCTGGGCGATGTTCGTGTGGTTCGGCACTTTCTCCATGTCGATGGGGGCAATCAGGTTGAGGCGTACCATCTGCTGGATGACCACGTCGGAGGCGATAATCACGTCGTACTGGTTGTTTCCTACGGTCTGGAGCTTGCCTATCATCTCTTCCTGGGCTTCGTAGAGTTCCAGGTGCAGCTTGTATCCCGTCTTTTTCTCGAAGTCGTCAATCATGGCCGGGTCGATATACTCGCTGTATATCATCACGGTGACAGATTTCTTGGGCTGTTCCTGCTGTTTCTGCTCGTTGCAGGCCGTGAGGGCCGTGGCAGCGAGAAGGAAAAATGCAAGGAGAAAGTGTTTCATACGGTTTTTCCTGTTTTACCTTTTTTGCTTTAGCCTGCAGATCCTGTTTTTTTTAGACAAAATAATATTATTTGACAGGGGAAAAGTATATGTCTTTATAAATCGGTATTGGATTTGTCGCCAATTTTGATGTTGTAGCCGTCGTCGGGGCGTATCCACCTTTCGATGAACGACTTTTGACGGTCCTCGGGCGACTCGGCCAGCTTGACGACCGACCCGAGATAGAGCCGGATGATCTTTTTGGCATGCTCCCTGGCCCTGCGCTTCAGCTCGGCGTTGTTTTCCTCTTCGTATTTCTTTTGCTCGGCGATAAAGAACTGCTTGAAGTCATCGAACTTGATGTCGTTGAGCCAGCCACTCTTTTCCCACAGGACCTGGATGCTTTCGAAGTTGATGCTGTGGCTCAGGATCTTGGGCTCGGGGAGATAGATGAGGATCGTCCTCGTGATGGGGTCGACAAAGATCTTGATGTCCTTGAGGTCGTAGCCTAGCTTGACGTCTCCCTGGTAGATGAGCGTAAATTCCTTTATGGACTGGTTGATTCTCCAGTTGGGCATGTATTCCAGGAGCTTCTTTGCGTCCTGGTAGTTCGCGTTCTTGCGGTAGTGATGGTGGAGCGTGGCCAGTTCGGAAATTTCGCTGATTTGCTGTTCGATGAAGGCGCTCGTGACTTGAGGCCCCTTGGAATTTGCGGATTCCAGTTTTTTCATGACGAGAACTGTCGCGACGACTGTTGCGCACACAAGAAGGACGAGGGAGACTATCTTCAGAGTCTTTTTCATTCCAGAACACCCATTGAAAATGCGTTGCATCTTTACGTGATGCTATAAATCTACTGAAAAAAAAGCAGAAAGAGGGGTGAGATTTATTTCTTGGACTTGTTCTTGCCGGTAAAAACGCTGGAAATATAGGTGCGAATGGTGTTCACCTGGTCGTGAAGCTCCATTTTCTTGATATTGCACAGGTATTTAGTCTCGGGATAGAGAAAATCCTTTATGCAGTTCCACGGAAACTGGAACGGATGGTGTTCCCGCTTCCTGTTGTTGCGGTCTAGGCACAAGGCATAGACCGGTTGCTTGCTTTTTTCCTTGGCCACATGGTTTGTGTCCAAGTCTTTTACTTCCTGACCATTCCCATAATCTTTATTCAACTCCATTTGTTTCCCCAGTTGAATGTTTATGCTAAAAAATGTCTCAAGTATTATAAATATCGCAAAACGGGGGCACATTTTGCAATACGTTTTTGGTAATCATTTTTTTATAAAGGGCGAGTTTTAGGTAAAAAAATTTTTTTCGGAAAAATTTTTTATAAAATTCGTCAAATGTTCAGGCTAGAACGGGAAGAGCAGGCCTGCGCCCCAGGGAAGGACGATCTTGTCGCTGTCCAGGGTACCGTAGTCCTTGTTCAGGTGCGTGTAGTAGCTGCCGTTTCCGGCGAAAAACTCGAAACCGGCTTCCAGGTAGGCCCCGAAATGCTCCATGAACAGGAATTCTCCTCCGATGCCGGCCACGACGCGCCAGTAGTTGACGTCTTCCTCGTAATCCTCGTATTCGTTCTTGGATATGCGCTTTTCCCTGTCGTATTTCCCCTTGAACCAGTCGGAGGTGAGGAACATATAGAAATAGCGCATGGACATCGGGAAGTAAATCGCCGATACGCCGATTTGGAGGAGGTGGCTGTTGTAGTCGGTAAAGTGGACGTTGGCGTTGAAGATTTCCTGGGCGAAGATATATTCCAGGGAGACGATACCGCGGCTAGGCGAGTTCAGGCCGACCGTCACCTGGTACTTGTACATGGGTGCGTCCACGCCGATATGCCGGATGGGCGATGAAGAAGAAGACTGGGCGTCGTAAAGGACTAGGCCGCCCTCCGAGGAGGACGATTCCGCCTGGGCGGAATCCTTTGCCAAGGAATCCTTTGCCGCGCTGTCCAGGGCGGTTATGTAGCCGTCGGGCGTGTAGTTCTGCCCCAGGATGTCCTGGAATGCAGCGTCACGGGCCGCGGAGTCCTGTGCTGCCATGCTGCTGGCCTGCTTTGCGGAATCGGCAGGAGCCTCTTGCGCAAAGACGCAAACCGCAGCAACGAGGAGTGCGAATAAACTAGCCTTGATCTTCATCATAGCCTGCTCTTACTTGTTCAAGCGTTCCGTAGCGGAGGCTACGCTAAGCAGGTCGGCTTCCTGGAACGGCTTGCCGATCCACTGCAGCCCGACGGGCAGTCCGCCTGCCATGCCGCAGGGTACGCTTATGCCGGGGAGGCCGGAAAGGTTCAGGCTCACGGTGTAGATGTCGGAGAGGTACACGGCCATCGGGTCGGACTCGTTCATGCCGCACTTGAGGGGCAGGCCCGGCATTGTCGGGCTCGCGATGAAGTCGCAGCTCTCGAAAGCCTTGTTGAAGTCGTCGGTGATGAGGCGGCGCACCTTCTGGGCCTGCACGTAGTAGGCGTCGTAGAAACCGGCGCTGAGCACGTAGCTTCCGAGGAGGATACGGCGCTGGACTTCCTTGCCGAAACCTTCGCTCCTGGACTTCGCGTACAGGTCGAACAGCTTGCGGGCTTCCTTGCTCCGGTAGCCGTAGCGCACGCCGTCGTAGCGGCTGAGGTTCGAACTGGCCTCGGCGGTCGCG
The DNA here is from genome assembly GCA_017649565.1 of Fibrobacter sp. Lineage (GTDB taxonomy): Bacteria > Fibrobacterota > Fibrobacteria > Fibrobacterales > Fibrobacteraceae > Fibrobacter. Next base: position 32,064 of record JAGCGO010000001.1, read on the forward strand.
ATGATGTAATAGCTGGAGACGGCGTAGCCGATATGGGGGAGGCTCACTTCCTGGAGCTTGGCGCCTTCGGCCTCAAGCTTCTTGAGCATCCCTTCGATGGCGGCCTTGCATTCCGGGTCGAGGCCTTCGCCAAAGTATTCCGTGGGGACGCCGATGACCTTGCCCTGTACGCCTGCGTCGAGCTTCGCCGTGAAGTCTTCATTGGGGCGGGTACTGGTGGTATTGTCGTGCGGGTCGATGCCGCAGATGGCACCGAGGAGGGTCGCCGTGTCCTTGACCGTTGTGCCGAAGGGGCCGATCTGGTCCAGGGAGCTTGCGTAGGCGAGCAGGCCGTAGCGGGAGACGCGGCCATACGTGGGCTTCATGCCCACGACGCCGGTGCATGCGGCCGGCTGGCGGATAGATCCACCTGTGTCGGAACCGAGGGCGCAGGGCACCGTGCCGGATGCAACGGCGACGGCGGATCCGCCCGAGGAGCCGCCGGGGACGCGGGATTCGTCGAGCGGGTTCTTGACGGGGCCAAAATAAGAGGTCTCGTTGCTCGAGCCCATGGCGAACTCGTCCATGTTGGTCTTGCCCACGATGATGGCGCCTGCCGCTTCGAGCTTCTCGACGGCGGTGGCGGTGTAGGGGGCGACAAAGTTCTCGAGAATCTTGGAGGCGGCCGTGGTGCGGGTGCCTTCGAGACACATGTTATCCTTCACGGCGACGGGGATGCCGTCGAGGGCACCGAGGCTCTTGCCTTCGGCGCGGCGCTTGTCGCTTTCCTTGGCCTTTTCGAGGGCGCGTTCGTTCAGGACAGAAATATACGCATTGAGATTCTTCGTGGATTCAATCTTTTCGAGCGAAGCCTGTGCGAGTTTTTCGGCAGTAGTGCTGCCGGACGCAAGCTGGGCCTGCAATTCTTGGATGGTTTGCATTACCTATCTCCGGACCATTTCATGATGTAGATCGAGATGATCATACCGATGATGCTAACGATGTTAAACTTGATGCCGAACCCGAGTGCGAGCTTGACCATGTAGAGGTCGAGCATAATCGGGGTTTCGCCCTTTCCTGTCCCGATATTCAGGTCGAACGACGAAACAAAGAAGTTACGGACGATATTGTCGTAACCGCCGGCGTTCATGAGTTGACCGAGTTGGCCGAACAAGAGACCAAGACATTCGCCCAGTATACCGCCGATAAGGAGGCCGATCACGATAAACAGCACGAGACGTGCGAAACTATTCTTATGTGTCATATGGTGCGAATATAGAAAAAAAGTTTTTCTGCAAGTTTGTTCGGAGCAGGAGTGGGCTGGAAATGGCTCCCGTGGAACGGGTTGGGGGGAGGGCGGCTTTTGTCCCTCTGTGGGACTTTGGATTGATAAAAAAATGTTATTTTTTTCTCGTTGTGCAAATTACGAAGCTAAAGATTTTTGGATTCAAGTCCTTCGCCCAGAGGACCGAAATCAACTTCCCCACGAAAGGCCTGACCGCCGTGGTGGGACCGAACGGCTGTGGCAAGTCCAACATCACGGACGCCATCCGCTGGGTCTTGGGCGAACAGAAGGCTGCATCGCTCCGTATGAGCAAGATGCAGGACGTGATTTTCAGCGGTACCGAAGAACGTGCCGCCATGAGCCTTGCCGAAGTTTCCATTGTTATCGACAATAGCGACGGATCGCTCAATTCTGAATATTCCGAAGTCATCGTGACCCGCCGCGTGCACCGCGACGGTTCCGGCGAATACCTGATCAACAACCAGGAATGCCGCCTTCGCGATGTCCACGCATTGCTGTTCGACTCCGGCCTCGGGTCCAGCACCTACTCGCAGATGAACGCCGACATGATCAAGTCGGTGTTGAGCGACAAGGCCGACGACCGCCGTGTCCTGTTCGAGGAAGCCGCCGGGGTCAGCAAGTACAAGCAGCAGCGCAAGGAAACCCGCCGCCAGCTGGAAAGGGTCCAGCTGGATATGGAACGCGTCGAGGACAATCTGAGGAGCGTCCGCCGCTCCGTGAGGCTCTACGAGACCCAGGCCGAGAAGGTCAACGAGTACAAGCGCCTGAACAACCGCCTCCGCGAGCTCGATCTCTCTGTCAGCCTGGACAAGTACGAGGATTACAAGGACGGTCTTGCGACCTTGGATTCCACGTCCAAGCGCATGAACCACGAAGTGGAGTCGGCCAAGACCAAGGCGACCGAACTTCAGGCGAAAATCGAGGAAAAGCGCCTTGCTATCAGCGAGGACGAGAACGCCTTCCGCGACCTGGAACGCCAGGTCCAGGCTGCCACGATCGCCCTGAATGACATTAATAACAACATTGGCAGGACCAGGGATTCCATTTCTTCCCTGGAAGCAGCAAGCGAGAAGGCCCAGGACGAAATCAACCGTTCCGAGACCAAGCTGAACGAAATTTCCGAAGAAAAGGCCCGTCTCGAAGAGGAAAACCAGGTACTGCAATCCGACAACGACGTCGAAGAGATGAACGCCCTCCTGGAACGCGAACAGGAAACGTTGCAGGTCATGCGCGACAAGGTGGACGACCTGCGCAACCGGTCCCGCGAACTCGCGAACGAGCGCGTGCAGGCCAACAACCGTGCCAACAGCCTCCGTGGCCGTTTCGAACGCCTCGATGCCGAATCCCAGATGCTGCAGGGCAACGTCGAAAAGTGGACAAACGAAATTGAAAGCCTCAAGGCCCAGAAGGCCGAGGCCGAGACCGCAGTGAACGGCATGCTTGCCGAAGTGGAAGAGGCGAACCGCGAGATTGAAAACCTCGAGGAGCAGAAGTCCGTCCGCGAGGAACGGCTTGAGTCCGTGAGAGGCGATCTGGCCGAGGCGACGCAGAAGCTCCAGGGCTTGAAGAACGAGGAAGCCCGCCTGCAGTCCAGGATAGATGTCTTGAAGAGCGTCGCCGACGAAGGCACCGACGCCAGCCGCTGGCTGTGCGAGAACAAGGCCGATCTCATCAGCGGCATCCTCTCCGAGCGCATCGAAGCTGCGCCGGAATATGCCGCCCACGTCGAGGCCGCCCTCGGTGAAATACTGGATGCGGCTGTCGTATCTGCCGATGCCTCCATCGGCGACATCGTGGAATCCGCCAAGAACGAGAATGTGGGCAAGGCCCTGCTTGCGATGGTTTCCGGACCGGCGCCCGCCTACGACAAGGCTGTCGACCGCCCCGGGGTCGTCGGTTCCCTGGCCGGCTTTGTCAAGAGCGACGATGACAAGGTCTCCGCCTGGCTGTCCGGCTTCCTTTCCCGTTACTTTATCGTCAATTCGCTGCAGACTGCCATTGCTCTTGCCGGCGAGTTCCGCGGCGAAAACCTGAGCTTTGTCGCCCCCGAGGCAATTGTCCGTACGAACGGGCTCGTGAGCTTTGGCGCCGCCACATCGGGAGCTCTTTCCCGCAAGAACGAAATTGCCGAGGCCGGCGCGCTTTTGGAGGGCGTCGTTGCCGAAATTGCCCAGAAGGAACAGGGTCTTGAACGCTTGCAGGATACCGTCGACGAGGAATCCCGCATGCTCGAGTCTGTGACCGGCGACATTTTTGCAAAGCGCGATTCCCTGCGCGGCAAGGACACCTCCATCAGTATCAGCAGGAACAACCTTGCCGCTTACGACAGGCGTATCCAGCAGCTCCAAACGGATTGCAACGCCGCCATGGGGCGCATTTCTGCCGCCGCGGAGAGCAAGAACGCGGATGCGGAGCTGGCCGAGGCCGAAGCCTGTGTCGAAAAGGTCGAAACCCAGTACCAGGCCGTCTCCGACCAGCTTGCCGAAAACGAGACGATGCTCCGCGAAAAGGAAGAGGACGTCCGCGAGCTGGAACGCTCTACGCAAGACAAGAATTCTAGGCTAGCCCAGAACGAGAACAGGCTCCGCGCCATCGCCGACCAGATGGAATTCCTCGAGAGTACGATCCGTGCCCGCCGCGAGGATATCGAAAAGAATACAGTCAATATTGCAAAGCTCGAGGAAGACGGTACTAAACTGGCCGACCAGGCGCAGGAAAAGGATGCCGTACTTCGTGAGCTCGAACAGGCCCGCGACATCGCCCGCGAACGCTACGACGTGGTGAGCGGCGACCTTGGCGCCTGGCAGGACGAAAGCAACCGCCTCCGCGACGAGATGATCGACCGGATGAAGGAACTGAACGACGTCGGCCGCCGTCAGGAATCCCTGCAGAACAACGTGGACCGCCTCAAGGAACGCATTTCCAACGACTGGTCTGTCGACGTGGACAACCCGGAAGGGGTCGAACGCGTGGAATACAGCCAGCCCGACGCCGACCGCGAAATCCGCGAACTCCGCGGCAAGATCAAGGAACTCGGCCCCATCAATATCAACGTGATGGACGATTACGAGGGCGAAAAGAAGCGCCTGGAAGAGGTCGAAAAGCAGTTCGACGACCTGGATCGCGCCCGCGCCTCGCTCGACCGTACCATTACCAAGCTCGACGACATTGCCCGTCAGCGTTACCTCGATACGTTCGCCCGTATCCAGAAGAATTTCCAGTTCGTATTCAGCAAGCTGTTCCTGAACGGCGAAACCAAGATGAGCCTGGTCGAAAAGCTCGACGAAATGGGCAAGCCCATGGACATCCTGGATGCCGATATCGAAATCAACGTCCGACCGACCGGCAAGAAGATGCGCGGCATCAAGGCACTTTCCGGCGGTGAACACGCATTGACCGCGACGGCCCTCCTGTTTGCCATCTATATGGAAAAGCCGTCCCCGTACTGCGTGCTGGACGAAGTCGACGGCCCGCTGGACGATGCGAATGTGGGCCGTTTCATGGCACTGCTCCGCGAGTTCAGCAAGCAGACCTTGTTCATCGTGGTGACGCATAACAAGCGTACCATGGCCGAGGCCGACATGCTTTACGGTGTGACGCAGGAAATCAAGGGTATTTCTCGCATCGCGAGTGTGCAGCTCGCCGATGCCACGAAGTTTGCAATTTAATTTAGTAGACAGTAGGAAGTAGACAGTAACTTCCTACTTCCTACTTCCGACTTCCTACTATGATAAAAGGCTTCGTTTTTGCAGCTCTTTCCGCCATCTGTTATGGCACGAACCCTCTGGGGGCGCTGAACCTCTATTCCCAGGGCTATTCTCCCGAAAACGTCCTTTTTTACCGTTTTTTCACGGCGGCGCTCCTCCTTTTTGCGGTGATTCTCGCGAAAGGTTCGCATTTTAAGATTACGCTCAAGGAATTTGGGGCGCTCGTCGCCTTTGGCTTCTTGTTTGCGGTCAGTTCGCTCACGTACTATGCCTCGTTCAAGTACATGGATGCAGGGCTAGCCTCGACGCTCCTCTTCCTCTATCCGCTTGAAGTCTCGGTTTTGATGGCGATATTCTTCAAGGAGAAGATTAAAGCCTGGACGGTCGTTTCCATTGCCGTTTCGATGTCCGGTGTCGCTCTGTTGTACCGTGGCGATGACGGAGTGCCTCTGAGCACCGCAGGCCTTGTGCTCGTGTTTGCCTCGTCACTTTCGTACGCGATTTACATGGTGATGGCGAACCGCATCAACTTGCAGATGGGCTCCGTGAAGATGACTTTTTACGCCATTTGTTTTTGCTTGGTCTTTTTGTTGCTCTAATCCGTGACGTTCGGCTCGGGGCTGCCACCGCTCTTTACGCAGGCGAGTTCCTGGGGCTGGGGCTTCATGCTGGGCCTCGTGCCGACAGTGCTTTCGCTCATATTCATGGTGAAGGCGGTGAAGATTATCGGGTCGACGCCCACGGCGATTCTCGGTGCGCTTGAACCCGTGACGGCCGTGGCAATCGGTGTGCTTGTCTTTGGCGAAATTCTTACGGGCAGGCTTATCGCGGGCATTATCCTGATTCTTGGCTCTGTCGTGCTCATCGCAGCCAAGCGGAAATGAGCCATGGGCGATGTTCTAAAAGCTACTCAGGCATTATGCGTACTTCGCGCAAAAACCAAGGCTCATAAAGTGGACCTCAAAATTCATACCTTGTATTTCTTCTTGACATCGGAAAGGACCATCGCGGCAGGGCGGGTGCGGCCTTTCAGCATGTCGTTGTAGCCTTTCTCAAGTTCCGCATCAAGGCGTTCTTTTGACCATTTGGCAGAATTTTCGGGAGCCTTGGGCAGCTTTACGTCGAAAGGAATTCCTTGTTGCAGGATAATCTGCTTATAGAACATGTTGATGGCACTGGAAACGGATATGCCGAGGGTTTCCAGGACGCTTTCGGCCTGTTCCTTAACGTCGGGCTCAATGCGGGCGTATAAATTTGCGGTCTTATTCATACGAATCAATATACATATTTGTACGCACAAATGCAATACATTTTTAAAAATTCCAAACCCAAGCCCCAAAAGCAGGTTCCCTGCAAAATTTGCAGAACCGCTAGCCTTTAATTATATTGATATACGGACTCTTGACCGAGAGGATATTTTTATGAAAAAGTCCTTCACTAAAGGCCTGATAGCCTTTGGATTTTGTGCGGCGGTGGTCGGTTTTGTTGCCTGTGGTGACGACAGTTCCAGCGGCCCCTCTAAAAACGAGGAAACCGGCATCGAGACCGAAGTTTCTTCGTCGAGCGAAAAGGACGAAGCAATCTCCAGTAGCAGCTCCAAGGACGAAGTGTCCTCAAGTTCCAAGAAAGTAGAATCGTCCAGTTCGACAAAAATAGACGTGTCTTCAAGTTCAACTAAAATAGAGAGTTCCTCTAGTTCTGTAAACGTGAAAGAATCATCGAGTTCAAAAACACCTGAAGAATCGTCTAGTTCTGACAAACCTGTAGAATCTAGCAGCAGCAAGGCGAAATCATCTTCGTCAGAAATCAGTTCTTCCAGCGTAAAATTGGCAGAATCATCGTCATCGGAAAGTTCATCAAGCGTGAAGCTGGAAGAATCATCTTCGTCAGAAGAAAGTTCATCGAGTGGTGTAGAAAGCAGTTCAAGTGATTTAACGCTTATGGGAGTATGTAAGACTCCTACAGAAGACAATTGCATCTATGGAACATTGTATGATGAACGTGATAGCACAACCTATAAAACCGTAAAAATTGGTAATCAAGAATGGATGGCGGAAAATTTGAATTATAAATATTTGGGGGAAACATCACAGAGTTTTTGTTACGATGGGGAAAAAGAAAATTGCAAAAAATACGGACGCTTATATCAATGGTCAGCGGCTATTGATTCTGCTTCGCTATATGTAGACCATAAAATGCAATGTGGTTATGGACGATCGCCTTGTAATATACCAAAGAAATGGAAGGGGGTCTGTCCGAAAGGATCTCATCTCCCAACTATAGATGAATGGAATTCTCTAATAGATTACCTAGGCACTAATCGTGCTGGTAAAGTTTTAAAAAGTAATAATGGATGGGTTAACGACTATTATGACGGAATCGTTGAAAACGGCAATGGATCAGATGAATATGGTTTTACTGTTCTTCCATCGGGGGTAAAGGAGTCTTTCAAATATGTTCGTGAAAACGTTAATGCGAAGTTTTGGCCCGCTAATGATTATAGTGAACGGCAAGCATGCAAAATTACTTTCTCATATGCAACTGAAACAATATCAATAAATCTTCATCAGGAAAAAGCTGATGCATACTCTGTTCGTTGCATAAAGAATTAGTGTAGCGCAGGCTCCCGACTCTATCCTAAAAGACGACATTCCAATCGACAATCTACGCTGGGCTCTTTCCCGGCGTTATTTTTTTGCAGAGGAGGCCGGGGTTTTTAAGGGGTGTCCCCTTAGGAGTGGGGGTGGAGAGCAACGAAGTGCGAACCAGGGGGAGGCTTCCCCCTTTTTTAGATCCTTCGACTCCGTTTCACTCCGCTCAGGATGACTCTTTATATATATTTAAAAAGGCTGTGTGGAAAAGCGAGGTATTATGAAAAGGTTTGGCGTGATTTTTTCACTTTCTGCTCTGATGGCGGGGCAGGCCTTTGCGGCCGATTGGTACGCGAAGGAGACCCGCTGGGCGGGGCATGACCCGGACATCATCCGTTACGAGGACGGCTATGCACTCGCGACAACGGATAACCACATGCTGATGCAGTTTTCCGAGGACGCGCTGAACTGGAAGAATGGCGAGCAGGCCATGCCGAAGTTCTCGCAATGGCTTTACAAGTACGCCCCGAACATGATTGACATCTGGGCGCCGGATATCCATTACATCGGCGGGGAATATCGCATGTACTATTGCGGTTCCGAGATGGGCATTCGCTCGTCGGGCATGGGCTTCATGGCGAGCAAGGAAATCGACCCGACAAAGCCGGATTATGGCTGGACGGACATGGGCGAGGTGATTCACACGGTCAAGAGCGATTCGTACAACGCAATTGACGCGGCGGTGCTGAAGGACAACGATGGCAAGATCTGGATGGCATTCGGTTCGTGGGGCACGGGCATCCACATTCTTGAACTCGACGAGACGACGGGCAAGGTGAAGGACGGCGCGAAGATGATCAACATCGCGAACCGCGGTGGCTCGGGTATCGAGGGCGCAAGCCTTATCGAGCATAACGGCTATTACTACCTGTTTACGGCATGGGACAACTGCTGTAAGAAGGGCGCGGATCTCGAAAACAATTCCTACAAGACGACGGTCGGGCGCTCCAAGTCGATTACCAGCGGCTACGTGGACCGCAGCGGCAAGAAGTTGCTGGATGGCGGCGGCACGATTTTGCTGAGCCGTTATGGCCGCTATTATGGGCCCGCGGGCGGCGAGGCGTTCCAGGACGTGAACCGCCAGCGCTTCGTGAACCATTACTACGACAAGAATGACGGCGGAAATTCTTACATCCAGGTCCGCGATATCGTTTATACCGACGACGGCTGGCCGGAACTCGGGCAACCGTTCCTCGGACGTTACCTGAGCGCAGAGGCGGAACACGGCGCCCTGACGCATGTGGATATTTCGAGCAGTTCCAAGGCGTCTAACGGCGAGTTCTGCGCCTACATCAACTATGACGACAGCAAGATTCGCCTGCCGATGATCATTCCGCAGGCGGGCGACTACTTGATTCGCTATCGCTACGACAATGACTGGACCGAAGACGGCGCGAACGGAAGCTCTCACTTTGTGAGCATCAACGGCAAGAAGCAGGAAATCGAGCTGCCGCTGACGGGCGCGTGGAGCGAATTCCCCGAGAAGTCTGTGGTGTACATCCCCACGAAACTCAAACGCGGCTCGAACTTCATCGAGATTACGAAGGGCAAGCATTATGCGGAACTTGACAGGCTGGACTTCTTGCGCATTATCCGCGATACGATTCCGGCGAACGGCTTTGACAACGGCATCCGCGTGCGTTTGACGGACAAGGACGAGTTCGCCATCAAGGATGGCGGCTACGCGATTTTCGAGAACGTGATTACGGATTCCATCGTGGGCCCGGGCGTGCTTGTGCAGGTGAAGAACGGCGCGGGTGGAACGCTGAACATCCGCAAGGAAGGCAAGAAGGGCGATGTGATTTCCAAGTGCGATTTGCCCTCGGCAGGTGATGAGAGCAAGTGGATTGACGTGCGCTGCTCCAACATGCCGGAACTCAAGGGCGTGCTGGACTTCTACCTGACCGCGGAAGGCCTGGGCGATGAAACACTCGTTGGCAACATCAAGTTCGGTGCTGCTGCGGATACGTCGACGACGCCGATCGGGAAAATGCGTCCTTCCGGCATACGCTGGAACAAGCAAAAGGATTCCTACCGCGACCTCAAGGGACGCTATTATAATAAACTGGTCCCGTACCGTGTGCTGAAATCCAGGGAATCTCGCTAGGTGTCGGAAAAAAATGGGTTCATTCAAAAATTTTTTTGATTTTTTCTTAAAAAACCCTTGACAACCCTTTTGATTTATTCTATTATTGTGCGCGTCCAAGCGACAATGGATGATTAGCTCAGTTGGTAGAGCAGCTGACTCTTAATCAGCGGGTCGCAGGTTCGACCCCTGCATCATCCACTAAAAGCCGAAATTCGAAAGAGTTTCGGCTTTTTTGTATAAAGAAAACTACCGGCTACGCCGGTAGTTCCGTAAAAGCCTTCTGGCGGTCATGAGAAAAAAATCCTTTGATTAATATTGAAATGCGGTCTGCCAACTGCATCACAATAAAATCAAAGGATTTAAAATGAATGATAGAAATAAATCGACAGCCCATACCACATGGAATTGTAAGTACCATATCGTGTTCGCTCCAAAGTTCAGAAGGAAAATTCTGTACAGCCAGAAGAGGGAGGTCGTTGGGAAAATTCTAAGAAAGCTGTGCGAATGGAAGGATGTGGAAATAATAGAGGCTGAGGTCTGTCCTGACCATGTACATATGTTGGTGGCGATACCGCCTAAACTCTCGGTATCAAGTTTCATGGGATATTTGAAGGGGAAGAGCAGCCTTGAATTGTTCGATATTATTCCGGAACTGAAAAATAGGTACCGGAACCGGGTCTTTTGGTGTCGAGGATACTATGTTGACACGGCTGGAAAAAACGCAGACCGCATCAAGGCATATATTCAACAACAATTAGAGGAAGACAAACTGGGCGAACAACAAACCATGTTTGACAAGTAGTGCCCGTTTACGGGCGGCCTAGTAAGGACCCTTGCAGGTGGCAGATTGACGTGCGTGCCCTTGCACGCCGCTAGTATTGTAGGGCTACGCCCGTATATGAAGAACCGCCGGCTTTGATGTGAACCCCGAAAGTTGGACACAACTTTCGGGGTTTTCATGTATAAAAAACATACACAAGAAGAATGGGCCAAGGCGTACGAACTCCACAAGGATGGTTACGACTCTCCGTCAATTTCTCGGCTGACGGGCCTTGAA
>JAGCGO010000020.1 GCA_017649565.1 Fibrobacter sp.
CGAGAGACGAGAGACGAGAGACGAGAGGCGAGAGACGAGAGACGAGAGGCGAGAGACGAGAGGCGAGAGACGAGAGGCGAGAGACGAGAGAGTAGGAAGTAGGAAGTAGGAAGTTGGAAGTTGGAAGTAGGAAGTTGGAAGTTGGATGTGGGAAGTGGTTAGGGATTAGGATCTAGGGGCTAGGGTTCACCCCTCATCGCTCACTGCCGGCGCCTCGCAATTACCAATATGGCCAGGGTGTCGACGGCGACGAAACCGATAAGCCACGCGGCCGTGCCGCCCTGGAATCCGTAGCTGTGCAGCCCGACCCCGAGCAAGTTTATCCCGAACCAGCAGAGGAAAGTGACAATGGAGCTGAACGCATTCAAAAGCGCAACCCCGCGCGGAGAGACAAGCCGACCGGCCCGCAAATGCAACAGCAGCATCGCCCAGAGAATCACGAACAGCGCTCCGCATTCCTTCGGGTCAAAGCCCCAGAAACGCCCCCACGCAAAGTCGGCCCACACGCCGCCGAGCAGCGTCCCGAGAATCGTAAATGCACCACCGAATGCAAGCGTCCCGTACATCAGCGCATACAGGGGCGAGCCCTTCGGCTGCTCAGGCGACGGAAGCGCGGCATTCCCGCGGAAGAGTACCAGGTGCGACACCACCCCCGACAATATCATGCCGGCAAAGCCAAGCGCAATCGTGAACACATGCAGCGTGAGAAACACCGAGGAATTCAGCACTTCGGGAATCGGACGGAACGTGTCGCCGGGTTCCAGTACGAACTTCGCAAAGAACAGCAGTACCGCGGTCATCAAGGTCACTGGAAGAATCAGGGCATAAGTCCGATTCTTGCAACGGAAAAATGCACCGGACTCAAACGCCATCAGGAGCAGCGCCACCAACAATACAATTTCGTACAAACTAGACATCGGTGGACGGGCGGCCACATAGGTGCGCACAGCAAACAATACCGTGAGCATCACCGCCGTCGCGACACACAGTACATTCGCGGCAACATCCAGCTTCCTTGACCGGAAAATCACATTCAATGCCGAAAGCAAGCACGCGAGGAATGCAGCGGCAAAGCCCCACAGAGCAAGATTCGCATGGTGGTACAGAACCTCAAGCGAAAGCAGGAATTTTGAGTCCTCATTGACGACCGAAAATGCTGAGCGGTTCACCACCGACTCGTACAGGCGTACATTCCCGTACAGTCGTTTCATCTCGGCAGTCGCTGGATGGTCGTCGTTACGGCTAGCGTAAAAATCCAGCAAGTCACGCGACAGTGCCAGATCCACGTAGCTCACGTATCGCGAATCCGGCGGCAAGTGCAACGCCTCGGAAACATCCCCGCGGAGCACCTTGAACATGGCGTAGGCATGCGTCTTTTCGGGAGTCAGCACGGCCTGGCGAACAATTTCTACGGCAGGAATTTTTCCCGTACAAGAGTCGCCTTCCTGGCACTTGTACGTCACGCGACCGCTCAGGTCATCCAGGAAACCCCGCGCAAAGGAATCAAAAGGACGCATAACGCCATCCACCAAGACAGGCGTATCGGAATGCAGGGCCTCCCAGAGCGGAACCGGAACTGCCGTGGCATGAGCATCCATCGGCAAGGCGGAAAGCAGCAATGCCAGCAACGGCATGGCCTTTGCGGCAGACACAACCGAGCCAGCACCGGCATCATGCGCCTTGTTTCCGCGCACCTTCACAAAATAATGGAGCGCCGCCCCCAGCAGGAACATCACCATGAACACATACGGAACAAAATGGAACGGGTCGTAAAGCACCTTGTACATGGCCACGTTCTTCCCCGGCGCCATTTCCACATAGCCGCGGTATTGGACAAAGTAAGGCCAGCCACCCTTGAGTTCCTGCTCGTCAATTTCGACAGGGGCAAGGCCGAGGCTATCGTCATCACGGAAAAGCCGCAAGTCGCGCGCTCCGGAAAGCGGAGCAGCCTCCGCCTGCAACGGCGAAACAGCGCCAGCAACTTCGGCAGGCACGACCGCGTAGCCGTTATATTCCTGCTTGAATCCGCTCCCGACGAGACTCCCGAGCAAAAGGACAATCAGGGCGACATGCATCAGCCAAAGTCCGGAATAGCGCCAACCACGCGGCATGCGGAAAACAAAACACAGAATCAAGTGCAGCACGCTGAACGCGGCAACCGCCTTGAACGCGGGCAGGGGCACATAGCCCATGGCCCACACGAAATAGCTTCCGAAAAAGCGGTCGCTCGCCACAGCAACCGAGGCGCCGAGACTTTCGGCATTCGCCTGCGCCAGCACGCCCCAGAACGTCAGCAGCAAGAACGCCACCAGCAGAATCGCGGAAATTTTTAGCGAGGCCATCATTTTCATACACGCAATCAACTTTGTTGTTTTCGACTGCGTCATCGTTCCGCTCAGGACAATTCCCTCTCTCGTCTCTCGTCTCATGTCTCTCGTCTAAACAGCCTCCACCCACACGAACTTGCTTTCGTCCAGTTGTTGCTCGCCATCGAAACGGTAAGCGACAAGCCGCCCGTCCCCGCGATAACCGGCAACGCTATAATCCAGGCAACAGACATTCTCGCGAATCAAGTGCGGAAGCCCCGTCAGCCAGTAATGCCCGAAGAACACGGGCCGTTCCGCCTCGCCGTAAAATCCGCTGCTACGGATTTCCGGGACTACGTCACATTCGGGCAGTTCCACGCCAGGCTGGAAAACGATGTCGCGAAGGGAGGCGTCCTTCGGGTCGACCCACCAGCGGAGCCGAGCGCGCTTGCGCAGCACCCCTTCCCCGTCACGGAACGTAATCCCGTTCGGCAAATCCATCTCCGGGCCCTTCAAGAAAATGTTCACCGGGTGGAACAGGGAATCGTCGTATTCGTTGTACTGGTCGTTTACACGCGCGATGAGCTCGTCGAAATTGCCGTCGGCAAAGGAGCGGATCCCAAGCGAGTCCAGTTCTTTGGCGCATTGCAAATCAAAGCAGGCGTGCTGTGCCCGGAACGTTTCTGCTTCAACAAAGAACGGCAGCGTTTTCAAGAAGTCAAGCATCTCCAGAAATTCCTGCTTGCGGCCCTTGTAACTTTCGACCGTCCGCATATGAATGGCCACCTTGTTGAAGGAATGCTCGCGCAAGTACCCGCCGGGGATGCTCTTGATGACATGCGCACCGCCTTGACCGTTCAGCTGCCAGAAACTCAGCGCATTGAATTCGTGATTCCCCATCAGGGCAACGGCACTCCCGGCATCGCGCATCGCACGCACCAGGTTGATTGCCTCGCGCACCTCGGGTCCGCGGTCGATATAGTCGCCAAGGAAAACGACGGAACGACCACCGCCGGGATAGCGGTAGGCGCCGGACGTTTCCACGTAGCCGAGCTTTGCAAGCAGCGCACGGAGTTCGGTGCAATGCCCGTGGATATCGCCGATGAAGTCGATGGAGGAATTCATGACTTAAAGATATATATTTCTATATTTTTGATACACCTGAACGGAACGGCTTATCATGGAAATCGGAAGATACAATCGCGCACGCGTCGAAAGCATTACGCCCCAAGGCTACTACCTGGAACTCGAAACCGGCGGAAGGGTTCTGCTCCCCGGAAACAAGAACAGCTTCCAGCTCGAGGAAGGCGAGATCCTCGACGTGTTCGTTTATATGGACTCCGAGGACCGCCCCATCGCCACCCTCGACAAGCCTTATGCACAGGCGGGCGAATTCGCCGTCCTCACCGTCAAGGAAGTCAACCGCGTCGGCGCATTCCTGGACTGGGGCCTGAACAAGGACCTGTTCCTGCCTTACAAGCAACAGCTGGGCGACCTGCAGCGTGGCGACAAGTGCGTCGTCTTCATTCTGGAAGACGAAAAGAGCGGGCGACTCGTGGCAACCGAAAAGATCAAGAGTTTCCTCGACCTGGACACGAGCGAACTGCATATCGGGCAGAGAGTACAGCTCGCGGCCTACGAAGTGACCCAGGATTACGTTGACTTCCTGGTGGACTACCGTTACACGGGCAGGCTCATGCTTAGCCGCGGAATGCAGCGCATCTACATCGGCGACACGATGCCCGGATTCATCCAGCGCTTCACCAGCGACGGGAAGATTACGCTCAACCTCACCCCCGTGGGTTACAAGGGCCTCATGAACAGCGAGAGCCCGGACGCCATCATGCAGAAACTGGCCGAAGCCGGTGGATTCCTCCCCTACGGCGACCACACCGACCCGGACACCATCCGCGAGGTGTTCGGCATGTCGAAAAAGACTTTCAAGAAAATTATCGGGACGCTTTTCCGCGAAGGGAAAATCGACCTGGGCGACGACGGCTTCCGCGCCGTCTAAGGCACTCTAAGGCGAGCCAGTCTCGCTTAACTTATTCCTCGTGGGCGTTGACTTCGTCCGGGTTCAGGACTCGGATTTCAATTCGCCTGTTGGCCATGCGGCCAGCTTCGGTGGAGTTGTCCGCCTTGGGACGCGAGTAGCCGTAGCCCGTTGCCGTCACGAGATCCTCGGGGATTCCCTTGCTAATCATGTAGAGACGCACGCTATAGGCACGTTCCGCCGAGAGCACCTGGTTGAAGTCCTCGCCGCCTTCACTGCTAGTATGTCCCTCGACCTCGATTCGAGCCTTGGGATTGCGCTTGAGCCCGGCGATTGCGGCATCGAGCGTCTTGAGCGAACTCGGGACCAGTTCGGCACTGCCCGCCTTGAATGTCACCCCGGTCAACTCCGCACGCGTATCGTCAAACACGACGGTGATGCCACCTGTACTCGCAGTCAGCGAGACATACGGAGTCTCGCCGCATTCGAACGGGCCGGTCAGGCTTTCACAAAAAATGGTGTACTTGTCCTCGCGGGGAATCATGAAACTCGCTTCGCCCTCGGCATCCGTTGTCACGGAAATCTTGTTCTTCGGCTGGGCCTGGCCAACAAAGATCAACTTCTTGCGGGCATGGGGCGAATCGTTGTCATCGACATAGGATACATTCAGGACAGCATGTGTCTTGTTCGGTGCAAGGGCGTACGACAAATTGAACGCAATCGACACGGCGATAACGAACTTGGGAAAAAACATTTTTGCTCCGTTTGTAATGGAACCTCCCCAAATGGAGGATTTCTGGGCACAAAAATACATTTAGTACTGCGAAAATGGACAAAATGTATTTGCAAAATAAGATGTTTTTTTTAAATTTACGGCACCTTCAAAAAAGGAGATTCCATGAAGTACGCCAGAATCGCAAGCATGCTCCTGGTTATGGGCATGGTCAGCGCAGCAACTGCCGCCGACGACAATTTCAGCCTCAAAGGAAACGTCCAGACGCAGGTCACCAAATCCATCGCCGACGACGAAAACAACTTCAGCAGCGGCTGGATCCGCGCCAACGTGGGCGGCCAGTACAAGAGCGAAAGCCTCGACGGACTTATCATGCTCCGCATCTTCGCCCCGGAATTCGGCAACAAGAACGTAACGGACATAACTACCGACAAAGATGGCAGCACCAAGGTGATCAAGTCCTCACAGGACAAGATTCTCGCCGACCTCTACTGGGCCAACTACAAGTGGAATCTCGGAGAAAAGGACAAGCTGAACCTGAAGATCGGTCGCTGGAAGACCGACTGGTCGCAGTCCACCCACTTCGGTACATACCTGGACAAGGACCTCACCGTACGTGGTCTCTGGATGCGCGACTACAGCCACAATGCCATTGAGCTTGGCTGGATCCACGGTCTCAGCAACCTGAACGCCATGGTTGCCACAAAGGACGGCAAGGCCAACAGGGGATACGTCCGCGTCGAAGAAGACATGAAGTTCACCTTCCCGCTCGAAGTCAAGGTCGGCTACCGCGCAAACCTCATAGACCCGATACAGTACACGGCCTTCACCACACACAGAGTCGCCACCTACGCAAGCTATAACATCATTCCCGCCTTCCGCATCTACGGCGAATACGCCTGCATCTATACGCAAGACGATGACATCAAGCAGGATGCATCGAACTACCTCGAAACCGAGTCTTCCTACTACAAGCCGGGCATCTATTTCCAGCCGTTCTATCTAGGTATGGATTTCGCCCCGCAGAGTGGCATCCTGAACACGCTCATGAGCAACCTCATGGTGGAATGGGAATACATCAACAAGCGCAGCAACCTTTACCGCTATGGCAGCTACGACGAATGGGCATGGACTGTCGCCTACGTGAAGAAGATTGCCTCTTCCAAGCTCCAGTTCAGCGTCTACAGCGAAAGGGAACTGAGCGATGTCGGCCTGGCATTCCGCCTCACGACGACGTTCAAGTAATCTAGACAGCCGATTTAAACAAGAATTTCCATAACGCAACAGCCCTGTCCAGAAGACAGGGCTGTTTGCAATAAAAACCTGAGACTACGTCATTTCAAGTCGGCGACGCAGCGTACGTAGAGGCCTTTATGCACGCTCTCGTCGGTACGGTTGATGCTGCGCGCCTGGCGACGGAATTCCCAGCCGCGGCCGGTGTCCTTCTCCACCGAGGTACTTGACCAGTAGTGCCCCGTGTAAGTCTCGTCGCAGTATTCGTCCCAGTCGCGACACCCGCCACGTCCCAGGTTGTCCCAGTCGAGCTTGGACTGGTCTCTCTGATAGTCTCGCCACTCTCCGTCGTTCGGGAGATGCCAGCCCGTCGGGCAGGCTTTCAGCGCCTCGTTGTAGGTGTAGAAACGTCCGTGACGCTTGCAGAAGACGGAATCCTCCAGGAAACACTGCTTCGCACTCGTGAGGTTGTACCTGAGATTCTGCTTCATCCAGAGCTTGGTGCTGTCGCGGAGTTCCACGCGGTATTTTTTCCCGTCACGCGGATCCGTGAACACCATCTTCTCGCGGGACACGTTCATCTCTTCGAGAGGGTCGTAGTCGCCGACGCAGCGCACGGGCAAAGCCATGCTGTCGGTGACGGCAATCTCGCTGAACATTCCGCGGTTGAGGTCGAGCATGATGCCCCTCTTCGATTCGCCGGCCACGGCAAAGTAGCCCACTTCCGGGCCGACCTGCTTGCTATCGCCGGCACCGATTTCGTAAAATCCCGACGGTGCACCGACGAACGTCCGCATATTCTGCTTCTTGCGAGCGCCAATAAACTGATCCTTGATCAGCACTTCCCAGTCTTGCCACGACGGGACGCGCGTATTTTCGGGACAAGCCTTGTCCCATGCCTTCGGAGCGTAGAACGCCCTGTTCCTTACAACGAGCGAAGCCCCTTCTTTGTATGAAAGATTTCCTGTAAACCAGTTAAGCGGTCCTGTACGGACTACTCTATAAACACGATTGTCCCGCGAATCGCTATAATCGTTCGCGGCAAACGATACTCCCGCCACCACAGATAAGGCCACAACCAAACGGCCTAAATAACCTAACATTTTTCACCTCTACAAAACAGGTACAAACTATGGTCTCTCTAAAAGAGCACTTTCAGGGGAGACCCTATCCTGAATATACCGGATTTGCAGAGGAAAACACGTAAAAAAATTTTTAGGGTAAACAATCTCACACCCGCAAATTTTGCCTAGAACGAAAAAACGGCACCAAAGTTCCCGGGTCCGACCCAAAGCGAGACATTCTTCGCAGATTCCCGATGGGATTCCAGGACCAGAAGGCTCACTCCCGTGCCCACCAGGGCACCAACGACCACATCCGACGGGTAGTGCTTGCCGGCGGCAATCCGGAGCGCTCCGACAAATCCGGCAAGCGAAAGTGAGCTAGCCCACACCACACTCCTGTACGGGGACGACGGATACATTTCCGAGAAATACGATGCCGTGAACACGGCTGCCGTAAAAGCGGCAGAACTGTGACCGCTGAAAAAGCTGCCGTAGGCCTCGCCCTCGGCCTTTTCCGCCGCCGCCCTGCCCTCCCCTTCCTCGGCATACATGTAGGGGCGCGGCCAAATTTTCAGGGAGCGTGTAGCAAGGTTCAGCCCGCTCTGGATGGCAAGAGCCTGCGCATACATGAGCGTGTGTCCCCAAAAAACGGAGGCGGTCCCGCCGCTATACCAGGAATACCCGGCAAGCGCAAGAGGTGCTACGGCAATAGGTGCCGCCCAGTCGCTCCACTTGTCCGGCCACTCCTCATAACGTCCGGCGACAGGCCTGTCCCAAGGCAGCAGTTCCGACCGGGGCTTCACGTCGCTGTCGGTTTCCATGTTGGCATAACGCACGCTGCCGAAAACGGAAACCGCAGTAGCGCCGACAGTCAGCGGGATGTCGTAGAACGACAGCGTATACTCCGCCAACACGGGAGAAAGGCATCCCGAGCAAAGAAACCATAAAAAAAACACCGCTTTCGGCAAAAAGGCCTTCATTGGCCTACAAACTAAAAAATTATATTCAACTTGTAGATAATCAGGAGCTTCCGTGTCCAAACAAGAAAACGCCAAAGAACCGATTTGCCCCGACATGGGCTTGTTCTCGGCCATTTCCGACGAAATGCGCCTCAAAATCCTGCTGCTTCTCGACCAGGCCGAGTTCACGGTCAACGAGATCAAGGACATCCTGGACATTCACCAGAGCAATGCGAGCCGTCACCTGGCCAAGCTTTCGGCATGCAACCTGCTGAAGGACCGCCGCGACGGCATCAAGGCCTACTACGGCCTAAGCGACGACCTCTACCTGAGCCGCAGGATGCTCTCTGTCATCCGCGACGCCTACGAGGCCCTGCCCGACAAGGACATCGTCAAGTGCCGCGCAGCCCAGATTCTGGAAGACCGCAACGACAAGACCAAGGGACAGATCCACAAGCTCGACCAGGCGGGCGGAAGCCTCAAGGCGCAGATAAGCCTGTTCGCCAAGCTCATGTACCCCTTCGAAAACGTCGTGGACATCGGCTGCGGCGAAGGCGGCGACCTCACGCTCATGATGTCCGGACGCTGCAAGAGCGTGACCGCCATCGACTGCGACCCCAAGGTCATCAGCGGACTGCAGAAGACGCTCGCCCAGAAAGGCATCACCAACGTGAGCCCGAAGGTCGCCGAGATGACCCAGACCGGACTCCCCGAGAACTTTGCCGACCTCGTGCTGATGAGCCAGGTGCTGCACCACGCAAGCGACCCGCACCTCGCGCTCAAGGAAGCCGTCCGCATCCTGAAGCCGCACGGCACCCTCGCCCTCCTGGACCTGGCGCAGCACAAGGAAGAATCCTTCCGCACGACGCACGGGCACATCTGGCTCGGATTCGACAAGAACCAGATCGAATTCCTGCTCAAGGAGCTGAACTGCCGTACCCTCGTCTCCGAGATCATCCCCAGCGAGAACGAGGTCGACAAGAAGCTCCCCGTCATCTGCATGATTCTCGAGAAGCAATAGAATCCCATTTTTTTCGCTACCCCCTTGCTTTTTCAAAAAAAATCGAATAGATTAAAAGCAACAAGCTAAGGAGTCCCGCATGGCTAAACTGATCAAGTACATCGTATTCGCCGCAGTTTGCATCATTACGGCATTCGGAATCTACAACCTCATCAAGACCGCGAAGATTGACGAGAACACCATAGACTAGCCCGGCGCACCCTGCGCTTTTCAGGCACAACCCTTTACGTCGCGAAGCCCGTTCCTTGGCGGGCTTTTCTTTTTTTTATTTTATATTCCATGAACTTTTTGCAAAAGAAACCCGTATTCTTCACGGCAGCAGCCGTGCTTTTCCTCGTAGTCCTCATGATTATCTTCAGGGACTTCGCGTTCGATCCGAACAAGCTCATGCTCAACAGCGACCAGCTGAACGGCATCGGCAGCCGCATCCTCCGCGCCGAGAACGTCGTGCTCACGGAATGGGACGACAGCCGCCTGGGCGGTGTCCCCACCATTGACGCCCTGTTCGGCGATGCCTACCACCCGCTGGTCTGGGTGCAGTTCCTCACGGACCCGGCCCGCGCCGTCGGCATCAAGTTCATCCTGACAGTCTGGGTCGCCTTCATGAGCGCCATGCTCCTCGCCTGGAACCTGACCGGCAACCGCTGGTGGGGCGCCCTGCTCGGATTCCTCTACGCGCTTTCGCCCGAATTCTTCACCTACCTTTACGGCGGACATGACGGCAAGATGATGGTGTTCGCCATCGCGCCGCTTGCGCTACTCGCCATCCGCAAGGTCGTCCGCGACGGGAGCCTCCCCTACATCGTAGTGCTCGCGCTTTCCATTACCTGGATGATTCTCGGCAGCCACCTGCAGCTCACCTACCTGTTCCTGTGGGGCGCAGGCCTCTACACCCTTTACGAAGTGGCGTTCCACTGCGACGGTCTCTCTACCCGCGGCAAGCGCCTGGGACTCGCCGCAGTCGGCCTTGCATTCGGCCTTGCGCTCAGCTGCTTCCAGCTTGTTCCGCCATACATGTACACCACCACGCAGTCTGTACGTGGCGAAGGCGACCATACCAACTACGGCCATGCAGTCAGCTGGTCTCTGCACCAGGAAGAAATGGCCCAGATGCTCCTGCCCGGCTTCATAGGCGTCGACGTCTACGAGCAGGACCCCAACACGAACGACCTGAACGGCAGTTCCTTCGTGAACATCACCATGCAGGAATACCGCCAGATGGCCGAATCCGGCAGCCAGGGTTCGCCGTTCTACTGGGGACACAACAGCTTCAAGCTCGACCACAACAATGCGGGCGCGCTCCTCACGTTCCTCGGATTCCTCTGCCTGTTCCTCCCGGGCAAACGCCGCTGGGCTGCCTTCTGGGGACTCGGCGCGGTCGTGGCCCTCAGCTACGGCATGGGCGACCACTCCCCGTTCTTCAAGCTTTGGTATAACGTCCTCCCGGGCGTCAAGAACTTCCGCGCACCGGGCATGGCCCTGTTCTGGTTGCCGCTTTTGCTCGTGATGATGGCAGGTCCGGTCCTCAAGGCCCTCGCCGGCAACGACGAAACATCCTCCAACGACCGCCGCGCCCTCCTGCACGGCACGGCCATGTATGTCGTCCTCCTCACGCTCGCCGTGATCGCCCGCTTCTACTGGACAACGTTCATCGGCCCGGTGGGCTTCGCCGTGCTCCTCGTCTACGCATTCGCATGCCTCGGCGTCATGAGCCTCGACGACCAGGGCAAGGCATTTACCGTCAACAATTTTACCGACGCGTTCAAGTCCGGACTCCCGGGCACGCACCGCGCAGTCCAGGCCTGCGTCCTCGTCGGATTCGCCGTCATCGGCGTGTTCATGATGAGCGCACAGAACCTGCTGAACGATCCCGTCACGGCCCCCTACTTCAAGCCGCTGAACGAGACCGTGATGAACATGACCGCCGGCAAGGTGATTCCCGGCTTCATCCTGATCCTCGTCATCATCGCCGTCACGTGGGCGCTGACGAAGTGGAAGGGCACGACCCCTGCCAAGGCAGCCATCCTCGCCGTCGCCGCCGGCATCGAACTGTTCTTTATCGACGGTGCGTTCATACAGAACATCCCGGCAAACGAGTACCTGCAACCGGACAACGGAATCGTCAAGGCCATCAAGGCCCCGTTCGCCGCCGACACGCTCAACACGCCGCGCGTCCTCTCGCTTTCGCGCAGCAAGGCACTGGGTGCGAACGCCTTCCCGCAATACCACATGCGCAACGCCGACGGTTTCCACGATAACGAGCTCGCCACCTACCGCGCCTTCCGCGGTGGACAGGGCAACTCGAACTACATGCTGAACATCAACGATCCTGAAGCGGCCCACCCGTTCATCGACCTCATGAACATCGGTGCGATCATCTTCGACAGCCGCCAGGGAACCACGTACATGCCTATCACGACCGCGATGGGCGAAGCCTACCTTTACGGTGAAGCCGTCACGATGAGCGACGAAGACGCCATCAAGACGTTGCAGACCCAGGCCGCCATCCGCAAGCCGAAAGCAGCGCAGAAAGAAGTAGCGGAACAGCCGGCCGAAAATACGGACGAAGCCGCCGCGGCCGTGACCGCGGACAGCGCGGCCACGGACAGTTCCGTCGTGAAGACGGAACCGGACGCGCCCGAATTCGCCGACGAAGCCGGGAAGTTCTTCTACCGCGAAAAAGTCATCCTCTCCGAGAAGCCCGAGTTCGACGGCAAGGGCAGCGTCGCGGCGGCCGGCCCCATCCAGGGCAGCGCCAAGCTGGTCGAAAGCCCCAAGATGGACACGCAGGTGTTCAAGGTCAACGCGAGCCGCAAGGGCTTCATGGTTGTCGCAGGCAACTATCACCCCTACTGGAAGGCCTACGTGAACGGAAAGGAGACCAAGGTCTACAAGGCATTCGGCACGCTCCGCGCCGTGGAAATTCCCGAAGGCGCCTCCGAAGTGCGCATGGAATACCGCAGCACGCCGTTCCACGCCTGCCTCAAGGTAAGCCTCGTCTTCGCCATCCTCCTCGTGGCTCTCGCCGCAGGCGTCATCGTGAAGGCGAAGGTCCTCGCCAAAAAATAGGAGCCAGGAATTTCTTCCTGGCCACTATCTAAAAATATTTTTTGAATCTTTTTAGATCATATGAACTGCCGCTCAGCGACAGTTCTTTTTTTACAGGGACTTCATGCCGTTTACAATGACCTTGACAGCGGAACGAACCAGTTCGTCGGCCATGGCATTGTCTTCTTCTTCGGAACCGCTTCTCCTGGGGAGGATCTTCTTTTCTTCCTGCATGTCAAGAATCATCCGCTTGATGCAGTAGATGTCGTAATCGACCGCTTCGGAATACTTGTTGAAATCGAACGTACGGTCGGCATTCTTGTCGTCCTGGTAATCAGCGAACGCATCATGGCAGTCATCCTCGTCGTAAGCGAGACGGAGCGTAAACTTGATGTTGCAGGAGCTGTCGTCGTAGCCGAGCGTAATCGTGCCCGAGCTCTTGGTGAAGTTGTTCATGCCGATAGAGACATCCCCGTTATACATGGTCAGCTTGTTGCACTTGGGAGCGCGCAGGTCGTCAAGCATCTGCTTCTCGTCGAAATGCCTGTCGTTTTCGGGCTGGAACATCATGTAGAACTTGGCCAAGGCAGAGTCGGCCTGTTCAATGGACTTGTTCTTTTTCATCAGCTGGTGCAACAGGGACGTGGCAAAGCAGCTGCCCTCGTAGCGGAACACCTCTTCGACGACTCCGCTCTTGAGGAAGCGCTTGGCATTCAAGATGTTCTGGTCAACAGCCTTGGGTTCGGACCACAAACCGGCAGGGAAAGACTTGCCGCCGTCGTAGTCGTACTTGCTCCAGTTATACTCGCGCAGGGGGCGGATCGAGGCGATATCGCCATTGCGGTAGGCCTTCATCGAGTCGGCCTCCTCGCCTTCCTCGTTCCACGCGACATAGCCGAGCGTACTCGCCTTGCATTCCGGCGGCGTAATCACGAGCAAGGAATCCTTGGAATGGTAGTAGTAGTTCGCCTTGCTCAGCACCATTTCGAAGTCATCATCGAAATCGATGTGCGACGTAGAGTCGTCTCCGCAGGCGGATAGAGTAGACAATCCGGCAGCGCATGCCGAAATGGTCAAGATTTTTATGAACGTTTTCATCGGATTCACCTCGGCAAAAATGATTACTTCTTCTTGAGTCTCGGATTCATCGTCGGATCAGAAAGGGCCTTCTTCAACCTTTCTTCCGCAATTTCATTGAAAGCCGCCGTAATGGCCTTCGCGTTTTCATTGAAGTTATAGCAGAGGAGTTCCTGGACCACAACCTTCGCATCCAGTTCCTTCTTGATCTTCGCGATAGCCTCTTGACTGAACTGGGGCGTCACGATAACCACGCGGGCTCCGTTCTTGCGTCCCGTTTCGATAATGCTTTCCACATCCTTCGCTGTCGGTGCATTCCAGGAGATGTTCACGGGCAGCTGCTTCACGCCATAGTCTTGCGCAAAATAACCATACCGCGGATAGGGCACGACAACCGCCCTGAGATTTTCCGGCAACTTCAACACGGTTTTCTTCAGATTCTCATCGGAACGGTTGAGGCGTTGCAATATGCGGGAAAGTTTCACCACAAAGAAGTCGGTATGCTCAGGCATGATTTCGGACAGGGCCACGCGCACGCTCGAAGCGAGCTTGGCCATCTGCTTTGGCGATGTCCATATATTGGGATCGAAAGCGGGAGCCCCGAAATTACGCCAGACAACGCCCGAAGAAATGTCGACAACACGAATCGATTTCTTAAGTTCCTTGAAACGCGGGAACCAGGCGGCATCCCTACCGGAGCCATCCGTAAAGTAGACGTCGGCCCTGGAAAATTCCTTGAGTTCATCGGCCTTGGGAACATACTTGTCCAGGTCTGTCCCGGAAGGAAGCAGGGTCACCACCTCGACCTTGTCACCACCGATCGCATCGACGATATATGCATACGGGGCATACGAAACCGCGATGACCATCTTGTTGCTGGCAGCAACAGAGACGGCGGCCACAAGAGAAAAGACTAAAGCGACCTTGGCAAAAACAGCTATACTGAATGCTTTTTTAAAAATAGACGGCATCAAATGTTTCCTTTAAAGAAGGCGTCAAAATCAATTTCACTGACATTGTCCACGACAAATTCGGGCTTTTGCGCAAGGGCATCGACGTCGGCACGCTTGGTCTCGCCGCATAACGGCAGTACAAAACGGCAACCGGCACGCTTGGCCAGTTCAAAGTCCGTGTACAGGCGGTCTCCGACAAAAAGGACCTCTTCCGGTTCATAACGGCCCAGTACGCCAGCAAGCATTGCCGGGTTCGGCTTTCCGAAGCAGCGCTGCGGTTCCTTGCCGTAGGCCGCCTTGAGCAGAGCCATGAAGCTTCCGATATCCGGGACCGGTCCCCTCTCGTCGGGGCAGACAAAGTCCGAATGCGTCACCCAGAACGGAACGCCGCGCTGCACCCTGAAAGACAGTTCGCAAAGTTCGCGGTAGTCAAAAGAATTGTGATAGGCAATCAGGACAAGCTCGGTATCTTCGACAGACGGGTTCAGGTTAAGGGACGGATCCTGGGCAGCGAACCATTCGAAGACTTCCGGATTCGCAAAGAAGAACACGTTCTTTATGCCTTTCGCATGGATGGCGTCAAGGGAAAGATACAGGGCCGAAATGATAGCTCCGTCACGCAGCGGGAGTCCCATGCAATTCAAGCGGTTCTCGTAAAATACGGGGGACTTGCTGGTATTGTTGCTCAAGTAATAGACCGGCACCGAACGGGCAACGCGACAAACCGTCTCGACCGCTCCGGGATAGGGACGCCCGCTCAAGTAGAGCGTTCCGTCCAAGTCAAAAACAACGGTCTTAACAGGCTTGTGCAACATACGTAAAAAATAACTAATTTCACGATTCGAGACCACAAAGTTTTTCTACCTTAGGGGCATGAAGTCCCCCGATAGCCATTTCTACCTTTCCCCCATCGCAGTCGGCCGCAACACGCTCGACGAGAACGAAAGCAGTCACGCCGTCCGCGTGTGCCGCGCCACCGAAGGCGACACGCTGCAACTCTGCGACGGGCTCGGGCATTTCGCCGATGCGACGATCGTCCGCGCCGACCCCAAGGCATGCGAGGTGGAGGTATCCGAAATCGTCACGGCATCGGATGAGCGGCCCAAGGTATCGCTGGGCATCGCCTGCCTCAAGGACGACGCGCTGGAAGAGGTGGTTTTCCATGCAGCACAGACAGAAATTGACAGAATTGTTTTCCTCCGCACGGACTTTTCGCAAGAACCCAAGAACTCCGACCTCCACAAGACCGTCCACAGGGCGGAATTGAAGAGTCTGGTCAGCCTGAAGCAGTCCAAGAAGCCCTGGCTCACGCAAATCGAAGGTCCGATTTCGCTCGACGAATGGCTCAAAGGCTACAAAGGCGACATCATCCTCTGCGACGAGAACGGATCCCCGTTCCCCGAGGAAATCGAGAACGAGACCACGCTGCTTGTCGGCCCCGAAGGCGGGTTCTCCCCCCGCGAAATCGAGCTGCTCAAGGCCCTGGGAAACAGGACACGACTACTCGGCCTCGGCAAGACGAGACTGCGTGCACGCACCGCCGCGATAGTCGCTCTCGGCAAGGTCGCCTGCATCTAAAAACTGCCCTTTTTCTGCGAAAATTAGCTTTATATCCCAATTTTCCTATTTTTTTCGTACTTTTGTAAAAAAGTGGTTACATTTTGGAATATTATATATAGATTCAAAATGTACCCCCAATAAAGTGGTGTGAAAGGGATAGAAAATTGACAAATCCGCTGATTATTTACATTGTAATTACTGTTGCTCTTTCCTTGCTGAACACGATTATCCTGATGCGTGTCCAGCCTAAGAGCGTTAATGCATTTTACCCGTCGACATTCTACGCCATAATGATAACCAACTTCGGGTTCCTTTTCCAGGCGATGTCGACAAACCTGCAAGAAGCACTACTCGCAAACAAGATTGTCTTTGTCGGAGGCACCTACCTGCCGATATTCGTTTTCATGGCCCTGGCGAGCCTCTGCCACTTCAAGGTTCCCAATGCACTGCGGATACTCCTGTTCTCCATCAGCGGAATCATCTTCCTGACCGTCATCAGCAGCGGCTATACCAACATACTATACCGCTCCACCGAACTCGTCTCGGTCAACGGCATCAGCCGCATCAAGGCGGAATACGGGATTGGCTACTTCCTGTTCGGCCTGCAGCTCATCGGGTACGGGGTAGCCTACCTCAGCATCATCCTTTACTCGCTGTTCCACAAGAAGAACGTTTCCATCCACAGCCTGTGCAGCCTCGCCTTCATCGCGTCCATCACGCTCGTATCCTTCGCCATCTCCAAGAGGATGGGTATAGAATACCTGGTAATGCCCGGCGTTTTCCTGCTCGATGAATATATCCTGCTCATCCTGATACACCGCATGGGAAAATACGATATCGAGACAACTATCCTGAGTTCGCTCATCCAGACAAACACCAGCGCCTACGTCACCTTCTCCAAGAGCAAACGCTATATCGGCTGCAACGACATCGCTCTCAAGTTTTTCCCGCAAATGAAGGATTTCCGGGTGGACCACCCCCTCGATAACAAGAGCGAGACCGAAAAGACCTTCTCCAAGCTTATCGACCAGTTCAATCCCGAAAGTTCGAGCAAGGTCGTGTACTTCCAGCTCGGCAAGAACCACTACAAGGGACTCATCAAGCACCTGTTCCACGGCAACAGCGACTGCGGCTACATGATGCGCATCGAGGACGATACCAAGATGCAGCGCTATATCAAGTTCCTCGACAAGTACAACAACGAACTCGTGAACGACGTGCAGAGCAAGGATTCACATATCCACGACATGCAGGAACAGATGATCGTGGGCATGGCGAACATGGTCGAAAACCGAGACAGCAACACGGGCGGACACATCAAGCGCACGAGCCAGGTCATCCGCATCCTCATTTCGGAGATGCGCAAGGACAAGAGCCTGGGCCTTACGAACAAGTTCTGCCGCGCCGTCGTCAAGGCGGCCCCGATGCACGACCTCGGCAAGATTGCAGTCGACGACATGATCCTGCGCAAGCCGGGCAAGTTCACCAGCGAAGAATACACCATCATGAAGACCCACGCCGAAAAGGGCGCGGCCATCGTGGAAAACCTGCTGCAGGGCATCGAGGACCCGGAACTCGTGACCATCGCGAAAAACATCGCGAACTACCATCACGAACTCTGGAACGGCGACGGTTACCCCAAGCACCTCAAGGGCACGGAAATCCCGCTGGAAGCACGCATCATGGCCATCGCCGACGTGTACGACGCCCTGGTGAGCCAGCGCTGCTACAAGGAAAAGATCTCCTGCGAAGACGCCTACGAGATCATCATCAATTCCATGGGCACGCATTTCGACCCGGCGCTCAAGCCGTACTTCGTCAACTGCCGCGAAGAACTGGAAGCCTACTACAGCACGGCGCTCGCAAGCTAGGCCAAAAGACTCCCGCATTTCACGAGAAACGAAAAACCCGGGCCTCAAAGCCCGGGTTTTTCTCGCGCATGGAATGCGCGGCGGGAGATGTCCCGCCTGGCGGTTATGCCATCTTGCTGTGGAACGTACGGTTGATGACGTCCATCTGCTGTTCGCGGGTGAGCTTCACGAAGTTCACCGCATAGCCGGACACGCGGATGGTGAGCGTCGGGTACTTCTCGGGATGCTCCATCGCGTCAATCAGCATCTCGCGGTGCAGCACGTTCACGTTCACGTGGTAACCCGTGGCGTGGACGAATCCGTCGAGGCAGTTCGCGAGGTTCGTGATGCGGTCGTCGAGCGTATTGCCCAGAGCTTCCGGCGTTGCCGTTGCCGTCCAGGAAATACCGTCGAGGGAGGAATCGTAGTCAATCTTGGCCACAGAAGCGCCCGCAGCGACAAAGCCGCTCACGTCGCGGCCGTTCATCGGGTTCGCGCCCGGAGCGAAGGGTTCGCCAGCACGGCGGCCGTCCGGGGTGTTGCCCGTGTTCTTGCCGTAGACCACGTTGCTCGTAATCGTGAGCACGGACTGCGTCGGGACGCTGTTGCGGTAGGTCTTCTGCTTCTTGAGCTTGCCCATGAAACGGTCGACCAAGTCCTTTGCGATGCTGTCGGCACGGTCGTCGTTGTTGCCGTACTTCGGGAAGTCGCCTTCCACCTTGAAGTCCACGGCAACGCCGTTTTCGTTACGGATCGGCGTCACCTTGGCATACTTGATAGCGCTCAGGGAGTCCGCCGCCACGGAGAGGCCGGCAATGCCGCAAGCCATCGTGCGGTAGATGTCGCGGTCGTGCAGGGCCATCTCGATACGTTCGTAGTAGTACTTGTCGTGCATGTAATGGATGATGTTCAGCGCCTTCACGTAGGTCTTGGCGAGCCATTCCATCATGGCGTCGAACTTTTCCATCACGGTATCGTAATTCAGGACTTCGTCCTTGATGGGTTCGAAACCCGGGGCCACCTTGGCCTGGCTGATCTCGTCGACACCGCCGTTGATGGCGTAAAGGAGCGTCTTCGCGAGGTTCGCGCGGGCGCCGAAGAACTGCATCTGCTTGCCGACGCGCATGGCCGACACGCAGCAGGCGATAGCGTAGTCGTCGCCCCACTTCGGGCGCATCAGGTCGTCGGATTCGTACTGGATGGCACTCGTCTCGATGGAAGTCTTCGCGCAGAAGCGCTTCCAGGCGACCGGCAGCTTTTCGGACCAGAGCACGGTCAGGTTCGGCTCCGGAGCGGTTCCCAGGTTATAAAGCGTATGCAAGAAGCGGAAGCTGTTCTTGGTCACCATCGGGCGGCCGTCGAGACCGATACCGCCGAGAGATTCCGTCACCCACGTCGGGTCGCCGCTGAACAGGGCATCGTATTCCGGCGTGCGGAGGAAGCGCACCAGGCGCAGCTTGATGACGAGATCGTCGATCAGTTCCTGGGCCTCGCTCTCGGTGATCTTGCCTTCGGCGAGGTCACGGGCGATATAGATGTCGAGGAACGTGGAGGTACGGCCAAACGACATGGCGGCACCGTTCTGCTCCTTCACGGTGGCGAGGTAACCGAAATAGGTCCACTGCACGGCTTCCTGCGCAGTCTCTGCCGGGCGGGAAATGTCGAAGCCGTAGTTTTTGGCCATCTGCACCAGTTCGCCGAGGGCGTTCAGCTGCTCGGAAAGTTCTTCGCGGAGGCGGATGATTTCCTCGGTGAATTCGACGTCGTTGAGCTCTTCCTTCTCGAGCTTCTTCTGCTGGATAAGGAAGTCCACGCCGTAAAGCGCGATACGGCGATAGTCACCGATAATACGGCCACGGCCGTAGGCATCCGGCAGGCCCGTAATCACGTGGGACTTGCGGCAGGCGCGGATTTCCGGGGAATACACGTCAAAGACGCCCTGGTTGTGGGTCTTGCGGTAGCTGGAATAGATTTCCGCAATCTTCGGGTCCATCTTGTAGTTGTAGGCATCCAGGCTGTTCTGCACCATGCGAAGGCCGCCGTTCGGGGCAATGGCCCTCTTGAGCGGAGCATCCGTCTGCAGGCCGACAATCTTCTCGAGGGACTTGTCGATATAGCCCGGGGCGTGTGCCAGGATGGACGTGCCCACTTCCGTGGAAATGTCAAGGACGACCTTCTCGCGTTCCTGCTTCAAAAGGTCGCGCACCTTGTCCATGATCTTGTTCGTACG
The DNA here is from genome assembly GCA_017649565.1 of Fibrobacter sp. Lineage (GTDB taxonomy): Bacteria > Fibrobacterota > Fibrobacteria > Fibrobacterales > Fibrobacteraceae > Fibrobacter. Next base: position 20,028 of record JAGCGO010000020.1, read on the forward strand.
TTCCGTCGCCGGGGCAAGGAACGCACCGTCACCCTCGTAGGGAGTGTAGTTGTCTTGTATAAAGTCGCGTACGTTTACGCTGTTGCGCCAGGATTCACCCTTGAATCCGCGCCATGCAACACTGTTGCCTTCTGTGCCACTCATAACACCTCTCTTAAAAAAATCCTTAAAGTTTAACCTGTATCTTTTCGCGCATGGCCATGACCGCGGCCTTCGCGTCCTCTACGGAATCGCGGCGCGCAAGGAGCACGCCCATACGGCGGTGCCCGTTAAGTTGCGGTTTGCCGAACAGCCTCAGTCCCGTATCCGGTTCCGCAAGGACCTCGGCCAGGTTGCCGAACTGCACGTGGTCAGACTGTCCCTCGACGACAATCGCCTTGGATGCGCTCGGACCGTGGAAAGCGATGTTCGGGATCGGAAGCCCGAGGACTGCACGCGCATGGAGCGCGAACTCGGAAAGGTCCTGGCTGATAAGCGTCACCATGCCAGTATCGTGCGGGCGCGGGGAAACTTCGCTGAACAGCACGTCGTCCTTGCAGACGAACAGTTCCACGCCAAAGATGCCGCGGCCGCCCAGGGCGTCCGTTACCTTCTTCGCAATGTCCTTCGCCTTTTCCAGAAGTTCGGGCTTCATCGGCTGCGGCTGCCAAGATTCCTGGTAGTCGCCGCCCACCTGGTGGTGTCCGACCGGCTCGAGGAAGCTGGTACCGCCCACATGGCGCACCGTAAGCAACGTAATCTCGTAGTCGAACGGCACAAAGCCCTCGACAATCACGCGGCTCGCCTGTCCCGTGCGGCCACCCGTCTGGGAAATGTTCCAGGAGTTCTCGACATCGGCTTCCGTCTTGATGACGCTCTGGCCGTGGCCGGAAGAGCTCATCACCGGCTTCACGACACACGGGATGCCGATTTCGGCGACGGCGGACTTGAATTCTTCAAAGTTGTCTGCAAAACGGTACGGACTCGTCTTGAGGCCCAGTTCCTCGGCCGCGAGACGGCGGATGCCTTCGCGGTTCATGGTGAGCTTGGTCGCCTTGGCCGTCGGGATGACGTTGAAGCCTTCCTTCTCAAGTTCCACGAGCGTATCGGTTGCAATCGCCTCGACCTCGGGAACAATATAGTCGGGCTTCTCGCGCTCGATAACCTCGCGAAGGGCCAGGCCGTCGAGCATGTTGATGACATAAGAACGATGTGCAACCTGCATGCCCGGAGCGTTGGCGTAGCGATCGACAGCCACGACCTCCACCCCCAGTCGCATCATCTCGATGATGACTTCCTTGCCCAGTTCGCCGGCACCACAAAAAAGCACCTTGGTGGCCGTTGTGCTGAGCGGGGTTCCGATTTCAAACATACCTAGACTCCTTCTCGAAAAATACAGTACAATTTTACTAAAAAAACTATATCTTGTGTAGGGGACGTAGTTAAATATACAAGATATTGGGGTGCACTGCAGCAAGAAAAGGAAAATTTACAAAATTTTCGGTACATTTCCAACCCTATGAGGAACAATAAGTTACACACTCATAGGCATGTTCAGGGATGTTTTTAGAACTTCGTATCGACCGGATTGAAGGTCATCTTTATGCCGGAACGGATCCAGCCGTCCACGCCGTCCTTACCCAAGATATGGGCCAGGTTGTCGTAACGGCGGACTCCCCCACCCAGGTAGATGGAGACATTGCTGTTGTAGCGGACCTGATACAAAGCGTCCAATATATATTGGGCTTCCTCGTGACTCGACGGAGACGCTTCCGTCGCCACGGCACGGTCGTAGCTCGTGTACAGTTCGTTGTCGCCCTGGCGCAGCCACGCCAGTTCGAGCCGCGCGGAATGGCGTCCCCATTGCCAGCCCAGGTCAAGCCAGAGGTCCAGCGCATCGGAACCTCGGCGGTAGCCGATGGGATAGTCCACAAAATACATGTCGGCGTAGTCGGAGTCATCCTGCTCGCGGTAGTTGCTGCGGTAGAGACGACGGCTGGAATACTCGAGAAGCGGCAGGCGCCCGTTGTTATGTACGGGATCGGTGTGCACCACGTCGAAGCGCCAGGAGAACTTGCCGTAGCGGGCCGTCGAAATCTCGTGGTAGTAGCCAGCCATGTAGCTGATCATGCTGCGGTTCGTGCCCTTGTCGTCATCCTCGCCCACGGGACTGTTGATGTCCTCCAGGTTCACCTGTCCATAGAACTTCGCTCCCTTGACAGGCGTGAGCCCCAGTTCGAAAGTCGTCACCGCCTTGGTGTAGCCGCCGCCGAAGTTGTTGTGCAGGAACATGAACGGGTTCAGCGAGCGGAACTCCAGTTCCTTGCCGCCCACCATGCTTTCTTCGATAACGTAGGTCCAGAAATGCTTCGTCTCCACGCCCACGCGGTGGTACACGAGGTTCTTCTCGTTCGCGTCGTACTTGCGGTTACGCTGGTTACTCGCCTGCTTGTTCGACGGCGTACACTTTTGCTCGTAAGCTTCGGTACCTTCGGGAGGGCAGCCCGTCGCAGGGTCCACCACGTCACCGAAAAGCCATGCGTTCAGCGAGCTCACCAGGAAGTCGTAGCGGAAGATGCCCGGCTCGAATTTCCAGAGGAGACCGTCATGGAACGGAGTGCCGCCCAGGGCAAGGTCATTCGGGGAAACCTTCAAGTCGTCGGGACTGAAGCGGCCCAACTGAACGTAGCCTACACCGTTGTCCCACTTCGCATAGGCGTTTATGGGCACGGCAATGTCGAGTTCGCTCGGCTTATACGTAAAGTTCGTCTTGAGGTCGGAATCGTACCACGCCTCGATATCCTTGCGCAGCGGGGCCTCTATCAAAAAGTGAAAATCCCTGTAGCCCGCGCGGAAGCTGAGCATGAAGAACGGATCCACGTGGTCTTCGTAACTGCGGGCGGTCTCCAGCGGGATACGGAGCCCACGCCAGTTGTTGCCATAACGTTCCACCGTGTCCACGGCAAATGTCGGGTCGGTAGGGCCGCCGTTGAGACCGAAGTTGAAATCAGTGCCGATCTGGAAATAACCCTTGTGCGTCACGGAGTCCGCAGACGGTGCTGCGGTCGAATCCGCCGGGGCGGAAAACGCAAGCCCTGCAAAAGCAGCAAGAACGGGAAGGACATGACGCAATCTCAGCATACCTCTAATCTAGCAATATCCGCGAAGTTTTTGAAACCAGCGGAAGCCAAGCCTGCCTCAGGACACGAAAAAGGACCGCCCAGGCAGGGAGTACCCAGACGATCCCTTGTGTTGTGGAGGATGCGCACTCACGCATCCCTGTGTGTGTGAAACCCTAGGGCGATACCGACGGATCAGTATCGTCTTGTATTTTCACAGGACGTGATGATTTTTTAGCCGATGTCTAGAAGGCATCGGAATTCATGTTCATACGGCACCAAGCGGGCAGGCTATAGTCGACACCGCTATCCTTGAACGGGTCGGCTTCCTGGCTTTCGGAAGCCCTGGAAGACCCTTCCGAGGACATCGTGCGCGTGTAGGCAGGGGCCTGCAGGCCAGCCGTATTCAGAATGCCGGACTGTCCGAGGGGATCCGTCTCGCTTGCGCTCGGGATTTCCTCTTCGGCAACAGCGGTAGCTGTCATCTGTTCGACGGGGCTCAGCACAAGTTCTTCTTCGGCAGCGCGGGTGGTGTCAAAGGAGGACTGGGCGTAAGCCGATTCGGCGGCAGAGGTGACTGTCGGCATTTCGACCGTATTCGCATCCGGGAAGACTCTCGGAAGCGGCTGCGTCGCATGGGCAAGCGCAACAAAGTTCATGTCCGTCGGGCGCGGGGTCGCGGGAATCGGGTGGGCACCCAAGGCAGGCTGTTCCACCTGAACCGGCTGGGGTGCGGGCTGGACAGGCTGTGCGGCCATCGGCTGCTGGACAGGGGCTGCAGCAGGAGCGGTATACGTCTGCATGACCGGAGATGCCATGGTGGCGGCAGCGGCGGAAGCCCTCAGGGCATTCACCGTGGCGGCCTGCTGCTGGGCGATTTCCTTGTTGGAGCCGCCGCAGCCGGTAGCGATGATGGTGATGCAAACCTTGTCGCCGAGTTCCGGGAGCAGGATGTCGCCGATGATGATGTTCGGGTCGTTCCTGTCGCTCACGGCTTCGTGGATGTGTTCCATGGCCTCTTCGTATTCGAGCATGGAGAAGTTTTCGCCATGGGAAACGTTCACGAGCACGCCGGTGGCTCCGTCGACGTTGATGTCTTCAAGGAGCGGAGAAGAAAGCGCGAGGTCGGTAGCCTTGACGCCGCGGCCTTCGCCTTCGGCGATGCCGGTGCCCATCAGGGCGCTGCCGCCATTCTGCATGACGGTCTTGATATCGGCAAAGTCGACGTGGATGAGACCATGACGGAACATGATGTCGCAGATGCTGCGGACAGCGTTGCCGAGGATTTCGTCGGTGAGCTTGAAGGCCCCATCGAGAGTCAGGTTCTTGTCGGTGCTCTGCACGACGCCGAGAATCTTCTTGTTGTCGACGACGATCATGGTGTCGACATTGGCACGCAGTTCCTTGATACCGTCGGCAGCGAGCTGGCCACGGCGCTTGCCTTCGAAGCCAAAGGGCTTGGTCACGACGGCGACCGTCAGGATGCCGAGTTCACGGGCGATAGCGCCCACGACCGGGGATGCACCCGTACCCGTACCACCGCCCATACCGGCGGTGATGAAGATCATGTCGGCTCCCTTCATAGCTTCCTTCAGATCTTCCACGTTCTCTTCGGCAGCCTTGCGACCGATTTCAGGCTTCATGCCTGCACCGAGAGTCTTCGTGGTCTTCTGCCCGATGGCGATCTTGTGGTCTGCGCTGCTCAGGTCAAGAGCCTTCGCATCCGTATTGACGGCATAGTATTCCACGCCCTCAATATTCATCTTCACCATGCGGTTCACAGTATTGCCGCCGGCACCGCCGACGCCAAACACCTTCACCTTGGCATTGTTTGTATCTGTTTCGTCCACCGCTATGCGGGACCTTGTCTCGAAGTCGAGGTTGTTGATTTCACTCATTGATTATTTCTCCCTGATGTGAGTGGTTGGTTGTTGTTAGAAATACGTTTTCACGAAATCCTTGAAGCGCTGCAAGCCTTTCTTGACGGATACAGAAATCTGCGTACCCGTTTCGCGCTTCTTGTTTTCGCGATGTTGTTTGGCCGCGTAGTACAAGAGGCCAATGCCCGTTGCATACGACGGTTTCTGGAAAGCATCCTGGATCCCGCTCATGCCGGTCGGGTGACCGATGCGAACGGGTTTACCGAAAGCCTGCTCGGCGACAGCGTCGATTCCCTCGAGGGCACAGCAGCCACCCGTAAGGACAATCCCGCCGTTGATAAGCACATCCAGCTGGCGTTTCTGGAGGTCCTTCGCGAGCATCTTGAAAATTTCCTTGACACGTGCCGTAATGACGTTCGCAAGGAGCTTGCGGGAGCACTGCACGTCGCCGCGCCCGCCCACAGCCGGCACCGGGAACGTCTCGTCCTCGATGAGGTTGCTTATCCTGCACGTACCATACTTCTTCTTGATTTCTTCGGCCTTGGCCAGCGATATAGGCACCTTGAGGCACTTGCTGATGTCGCTCGTGACCGTATTGCCTGCAAGGTCGAGCGAGGCCGTGTAGCGTACGGAGTCACCGACGAACACGGCAATGTCGGCAGAACCCGCGCCAAAGTCAATCAGCGCGACACCGAGTTCCCTTTCGTCGTCGGTCAGCACGGCGCTTGCCGCTGCGAGGGGTTCCAGCACAAAGTCGGCAATGGAAAGTCCGGCGGACTCCACGCACTTGGTAATGTCCATGAGGGCGTTCTGGCGGGAGGTGACCACCTGTACGTCCACACCGAGGCGGCATCCCGTCTTGCCCTTCGGATTCTTGATGCCGCGTTCCTCGTCGAGCGTGAAATCGCCCGGGAACACGTGGATAATCTGGCCCGCAGAAGACGGCACGGTACTCGCCTGCTTGACCACCGCCTCAATGTCCACATCGCGGACTTCGCTAGTCGGGAGCGTGACCAGACCCTTATAGTTTATCGAGGAGACATGCTTGCCCGCAATACCCACATAGACGTCGTGGACATCGATGCTTGTCGAGGATTCAAGCATGTGGACAGCCTTCCCGAGCGTTTCGACTACGGAATCGAACGCATCCGGGTTAGCCAGCGGGAAGTCCCCGCATTCCAGGACACGGACGGAACTCCCTTCGATAGCCCCCACGAAGAGGTTTATCTTCGAAGTTCCGATATCAAGGCCGAATATGTAATCGTCCTTCTTGATCATGTTTTGTTTGTTGTCATCCATTGACACACCTCTTATCAAAGTCCCTTATGTAGGCAAAGCCGTCAAAACGCAAATCAACTTCGCCCGCGCAGCGCAAGTCCCCGGAAAATCCCTTCCGGAGCGAATCATACAACCTAAACTGACTATCGTTCCATTCCGACGCCGGAAACAGTGTACGATAGGCAGCATCACTAAAGAACACCTCTATCGCGGAATCGGTCTCGTCCCAGGCCACCTGCGACACCTTGCCGTAGAGCAGCGGAGCGCTTTTCCGCATCGTCGCAAGAAATTCCGTGACCGATGTAATCTTGTCCATCGACTCGGGAGCCACGATAGGCAAATGGAGCGCAAGCGTGAGCGCCATCGGGAGCACGAGCCCGCGTTCGGTATAGACCGTCGCCTTGCCTTCCTCGATAACCGACGCCACGGGGGTCGCTTCCTGCACGTGAATCTTCAAGAACGAGGGGAAACGCTTTTCCACTTCGACCGAATGGATCAGCGGAATCTGCAGGAGCGAGGCCTTCACTGAATCCGCGTTCAGTTCGGACATCGGCATGCCCGTTTCCACCTGGGCTCCTTGCATAATATCTTCCCAGGTCAGCATGCGGTTACCGTCGATCTCGACATACTGCAAGTAGCGGAACTCGAGCGGGTTAAAATGCTGCACGTAAAAGCGGAAATGCCAGAGTGTTGCACCCAGAGCCAAAAGCAACAGACAGAAAATCCAGCCACGACGCTTAAACCAGGAGCAGGCATGGCCCACGCCGGACTTCATCTTCTTAGCCCGGGCGCGCTTGCGCTGTTCCTCGTTCAAGCCGATTCGACGGCCTAGAAATGTCGTCTTGTTCTGGTTCAAATACATTCCTCCAGAATCTTCGTACCGAGTTTCCAGACGTTGCCGGCACCCATGAGGACCACCACGTCGTTGGGGCGGAGTTCCTTCTTGAGAATCGGAATCAGGTTCATCTGGTCACCCACAAAGCGGGCATCGCGATGGCCACGCACGGTCGCGCTGTCGGCAACGAGAGCGCCGGTAATGCCCTCAATGGGCTTTTCGCGCGACGGATAGATGTCGGTCACCAGGAGCACGTCGCAGTTCGCAAACGCGCTGCCGAAGGATTCGTGCTGGTCGCGGGTACGCGAGAACAGATGCGGCTGGAAAGCGACAATCACGCGCTTGTCCGGGAATGCCTCGCGGAATCCTAGAAGCGTCGCGGTGGCTTCTGTCGGGTGGTGGGCGTAATCGTCGAACACCATGACACCGTTCTTTTCGCCGATAAACTCGAAGCGACGCTTGACGCCTTCAAAGGCGGCGGCAGCGTGGCGGGCAATCTCGATGTCAATACCTTCCTCGACAGCAAGGGCAATAGCCGCCGTCGCATTGAGCACATTGTGACGTCCCGGAATCTTCAGCTGGAACTGTCCCAGGCTTACGCCGTCGTTGAAAATCTCGAAATGCGGATAACCGTGGTCAAAGCGCAGGTTGTCGATGCGGTACTTGGCCTGGCGAGTAAAACCGTAGGTAATCACGGGCTTCTTGAGCTTGGAGAGAATCTGCTGCACGTTCGGATCGTCGAGGCAGACAATCACCTGGCCGTAGAACGGCACCTTGTTCGCAAATTCCACGAACGCGGCCTTGATTTCTTCAATATTACCGTAAGTATCCAAATGGTCCGAATCGATGTTGGTGATGATGGCGGAACTCGGCATCATCGAAAGGAAACTGCGGTCGAACTCGTCGCTTTCGGCAATCAGGTAATCACCGCGGCCCACCTTGGCGCCGCTGCCCTTGCCCTTCACCACGCCGCCCACGATAATCGTCGGGTCGCGCTTGGCCTCTTCCCAAATCTGGCCCACGATAGAGGTGGTCGTCGTCTTGCCGTGCGTACCGGCAATAGCGAGCGTGTACTTGAGGCGCATCAGTTCGCCGAGCATTTCGGCACGGCGGATAATGGGGATGCGGCGGTTGCGCGCTTCGACCAGTTCCACGTTATCGTAAGGAATCGCAGAAGAATACACCACCAAGTCGGCGTTTTCCACATTTTTTGCTTCGTGCTTAGGAGCAATGCTTATGCCCAGGCCCTTCAGGTAATCGATGACCTGGCCCTCACCCATGTCGGAGCCGGTGACCTCGAAGCCGTTTTCCTTGACGACCTCGGCAATGCCCGACATACCGGCACCACCGATACCCACAAAATGCAGGCGACGGACACGCTTGCTGTACATAATCGGCATTATAAGCTCTCCTTGTCCAAAATAATTTTCGCAATCTGGTCGGCAGCATCGGGCATTCCGAGGCCCTTCGCTGCGGCAGCCATCTTCGCAAGCTTGGCATCGTCGAACAGAAGTCCCTCGACCTTGTTCCACAAGTCATTCGGTTCGTTGTCCAGTTCCACGAGGCAGGCTCCCGCCTTCTCGACCACGCGGGCATTGAATTCCTGGTGGTTCGCCGTCGCATGCGGATACGGCAACAGAATGGAAGGCTTGCCAAAGGCAAGAATCTCGGCCAAGGCGGATGCACCCGCACGGCTGATGACCAAGTCGGCATGCTTCATGTAGGCATAGATATTGTCGAGGAACCCACGCACGGCCACGTTGGGCAAGATTCCCAGGCGCCTGTTGATGTCGTCGACATTCTTCACGCCCACCTGCCACACAACGGACACGTCGCCATTGGCGGTAATCTTCTCGATACTTTCCTCAATCTTGGTATTGATGCCCACGGCACCCTGGGACCCGCCCACGATGAACACGGCCTTCTTCCCTTCGCGGAATTCCACGGGGCGCGGCAGATCGTTTTCGTTGGGCAGTTCACGGACCGGGTTGCCGAGGATACGGGTCTTTTCGATGGGGAAACCCTTCGCCGCCTCTTCCGAGGTCACAAAGATGGTCTTCGCATAACGGGCACCCACCTTGTTCGCAATTCCCGCGACGGCGTTCTGTTCCTGCAAATACACAGGCAGGCCGAGGCTACCGGCAGCCAGCACGATGGGGAGAGACACGTAGCCACCCGTCGCCACGACAACGTCGGGTTTCACCTTCTTGATGACGCTCTTCGCGCGGACCAGAGACTTACTCAAATTGAAGGGCAGCGTAAGGTTCTTGAGGAACGGGCCACGGTGCAGCGGCACAGCCGTAATGAATTCGTACGGCCAGTTCTTCGAAACAAGGCGTTCCTCCATGGAATCCTTGCGACCGGCAAACACGATGTCTTGCACGCCCATCTTCTTTAGGCTTTCAGCAATCGCCACGGCCGGGAAAATATGGCCACCGGTACCACCACATACAAAAAGGAACTTTTTCATGCGCCTCTCCTTGTATTTTCATTTTTTGTCATAAAGTTGACATTCAAGGGCGTCGAGTTATTCATGAACGGTTCACGGATATTGCGCCCCGATGTCGGTTTCGAGATGTTCAGCATGACACCGATCATCGCCGAAGAGAAAATCAGGTTCGTTCCGCCAAAGCTGAGGAACGGCAGCGGCTGACCGGTCGTCGGGAAAAGCCCGGTACAGACGCAAGTATGAATCATAAAGTTACAGAACAGCGAGAACGTAATCGCTACCGCCATGTACTTCCCGAATCGCGAAGAAGACATCCTCGCGACATTGAATCCCTGCCAGAACAGGGTCGCAAAAAGTATCATCACGATAAACGTACCCATAAATCCAAATTCTTCACCTATCACAGAAAAGACCACGTCCTTGTGGGCCTCGGGCAGATAGCCGAGCTTCTGCATGCCCATGCCCACGCCCGTACCGAACAGGCCTCCATTGCCGAGAGCCTGCTGGGAATGCATCAGCTGGAACGCCGACTCCGCATGTTCCTCGGGATGCAAGAAAGCAAGCAGGCGTTTGGAACTGTGCGCCTTGTACATAAGCCCCCCGATTCCAACAGGGATGGCAGAACAAATACAGATCAGCAAGTACTTGCCCCGCGCACCGGCAGCAAAAAGCACGGCAAGCAGCACAAGTGCAAAAAGGATCAACATGGACATGTTCGGCTGCAGAACCAGCAGCACTGCAGAAATCACAAACGGGATCGCCGGCTGGATAATGCTGCAACGGAGCGTCTTTATCTCGTCGCCCGCATCGGAAAGTTTCGCACAGACCATCGTGATAAAGCCGAGCTTCAAAATCTCGGAAGGTTGAATACCCCAGATCCAACGCGATGCGCCTTTCACGGATGTGCCCGAGACAAGGGCGGCAATCGTGAGCACCACGCCCACGGCAAAGAACACGCGCGCAAATTTTTTCCAGACGCTGTAATCCAGCAAATAGCAGAACACCAGGGCAGCAACCGCGAGAAGGACCTTCTTCAGATGAGCAAGCAGGTAATACTCGGTCGAAAGGCCAAGACGCTCCGCCAGCGGTGCCGACGCAGTGTACACAATAACAATCCCAGTCACCATCAGCAATACCGCCGGTAGCAACAGGAGCTTGTTAGAGCCTTTGTTCTGAGTAATGACCATTCCTTAAACTACTCCTTGAAAATCGGGGTGGCGTGGAGCAGAGCGTCTACGACCTGTTCCATCTTCATGCCGCGAGAACCCTTCACCAGCAGTACGTCACCTTCGGACACCGTATCGATCAGGAAATCAATCACTTCCTGAACACTGGAGAAATGGAACACGGAGCGCATGCCACGACTCTTGGCGCCCTTCACGAAAAACTTTGCCATTTCGCCCACGGTCACGAGGATATCGAAATTCGCCTCGGGAACCATGGTGCCAATCTGTTCGTGCAGATTGCGGCTTTCCTTGCCGAGTTCGAGCATGTCGCCAAGCACGGCAATACGGCGATTCACCTTGCTCATGTTGCCAATCGTCAAGAGGGCCATCTTCGTAGAAGACGGGTTGGCATTGTAGCAGTCGGAAACAATCTTGAACCCGTTTGCGCTCTTCACGTCCATGCGCATGTTCGTTCCGCGGAAAGCGGCAAGCGCAGACGCAATTTTTGTCTTGGAAATCTTGAAAGCAAGCCCGACAGCGATTGCCGCCAGCGCATTGTACAAATTGTGGATGCCGGGGACGTTCAGCTGGAACTTCGTCCGGCCAATGTAAAAGCAGGCGCAGGAATTTTCGTCCCACGTGAGGCCTTCGGGCTTGATCACGCCACGGCGCATGCCGAACGTGACGACCTTGTAGTTCTTGTTGCTGCGGGCCTTGCAGAGGTGTTCATCGTCGGCGTTCACGATCAGGGTGCCGCCCTTCTTGAGGCCGGCGGTAATCGTCATCTTTTCCTTGAACACGCCGTCCAGATCCCCAAGGCGTTCCAGGTGGCTCGCGCCCACGTTGGTAATCACGGCCACGTCGGGTTCCGTCGCAAGCGAAAGCGGACGGATTTCGTCCGGACCGCTCGTGCCCATCTCGACAACCGCAGCCTCGTGACAGCGCTTGAGCTGGAAAAGTGTCATCGGGACGCCGATATGGTTGTTGAAGTTGCCCTGCGTGGCATGGGTATTGTAGCATGTCGAAAGGACGGCCTTCACCATTTCCTTGGTCGTCGTCTTGCCATTGCTGCCAGTAATGCCAACCTTCTTGACCTTGAAGCGACGCTGGTAACCCTTGGCCAGCTTAAGCAAGGCCTTGGTAGTATCGTCTACAGGGGCATACATTTCGAATGCACCCTGCTCCACGGCATCCTGATTAACAATGCTCATCAATGCACCGTCCTTTTGCATTTGGTTAACAAACTGGTGGGCGTCAAAACGGACACCCTTGATTGGCCAAAAAACCACGCCCTTCGCAGGTTCACGCGAATCCATGCAAAGGTTCACCTTTCGCGACAGCGTACGGGCAGGAACGCCCACGGCATCCGTCTCGAGGATGTCGAGCATTTCGCGAACTGTCAAATCCAACTTCAGCATTTCTCCATAGCCTTCACCGCTTCTTCGCGGTCGTCAAAATGGTGTTTCGTCTTGCCGACGATCTGGTAATCTTCGTGACCCTTGCCGGCAATCACAAGCCAGTCGCCCGGTTCCATGGCAGCGCAGGCCTTCGCAATCGCCTCGGCGCGGTCTTCCACCACGACAAACTTGTCGGTCACCATGCCGGCGCGCACGTCGGCGATGATGGCGGAGGGATTTTCCGTGCGCGGGTTGTCGGACGTGAGCCAAGCCCTGTCGGCCATGCGTTCGGCAATCGAGCCCATGATGGGGCGCTTCGTCCTGTCGCGGTCGCCACCACAGCCGAACACCGTGCTGAGGCGTCCGCGACAAAGGGCGCGGGCAGTCGCAAGGACACGCTCCAGCGCGTCCGGGGTGTGGGCATAGTCAACCACCACGTGTTTCCCGTCCTTGTTCCAGACTTTTTCAAAACGTCCCGGGACGCGCACCGTCGCAAGAGCCTTGCGCATGGCGGCTTCGGGCAAACCAAGGGCAAACGCCCAGGAAAGCACGAGCAAAACGTTGTCCGCGTTGAAATCGCCGCAGAGCGGCGTGGAGAACTTCTCCGCAGAAATCTTCGGCACGGTAAACTCGAGGCCATCTTCCGTGCTCTTCACGGCACCCTCGGGACAAATGTCCGCACCGGGCTTGCCGAGCCTCGAAACAGAAACTTTCTTGAAAACGTCGATGCTCTCAAAGAGCTTCGCGCCATATTCGTCGTCCACGTTGATTACGGCGACACCGTCGTCGGCCAGGTAACGGGTAAACAGCAGTTTCTTCGCCTCGAAATAGGCATCCATCGTCTTGTGATAATCGAGGTGGTCCTGCGTCAGGTTACTGAACAGCCCGCTCCTAAAACGGACACCCGCAACGCGGCCCTGGTGCAGCGAGTGCGAAGAAGCCTCCATCACGAGGTCAGTGCAACCCGCCTCCACCGCACGCGCAGCAAAGGCGAACAGGTCGAGCTGTCCCGGGGTCGTGAGCGACGCCGGGACGGAATCGTCGCCAATCTTGTTCTTGATAGTGCCGAGAAGCGCCACCTTGTGGCCAGCGGCAGTCAGCATCGAATCCATCAGGAAGGCGCTCGTCGTCTTCCCGTTCGTACCCGTGACGGCATGCACGGCAATCTTTGCGAAAGGATCCTTGTAGAAAATCTGAGCGGCTTCCAGGCGGGCGGCACGAACGTCCTTCACCTGGATCCATTTCGAAGCCATTCCCTCCGGCGCAGCCGTCTCGCCAACCACGGCAACGGCCCCCTTCGCAACGGCATCACGCGCAAACGTCTCGAACCCGTCCACCGGGAACGAGAAGAACAGGTCGCCATCCTTCACACGGCGGGAATCATCGCACAAGCCGCGGACAGACAGATTCTGCAACAAAGCGTCCGAAAGCATCAGCCCTTCTCCTTTAAAGTCAACTTGCAAGTCAGTCCCTTGTGAATTTCCTCGTCGGCCTTGGGGCTCTGGGACACGACGCGGCCCTTTCCGGTATACTCAACATTCATGCGGATATTACCCATGATCTCTAAAGCTTCTTTCAGCGAAAGCCCGTCAAGATTCGGCATCTTCGTCGCAGAAACTTCGCCCAGCATAAGCGACACCTTGCCAGCATCGCTCATGTCGCTGCGTTGCGACACTACACGATTTCCCTTTCCACTGAAGCCTACAGGGCAACCCTTCTTGCGGGCAAGTTCCTTCGCGTCGCGCGAAGAAAGGCCGACAAAATCCACGTCGCAACGATGGTCCAGCCTTACATGCTGCAAGTTGTGCGAAGCCGGCGAAAGTTCGGGATGGTAGTAGACGCCTTCCATGATGCGGCGGAAAATCGGGCCTGCCGTAAGGCCACCCACGTGCATGCCTTGCGGATCGTCCACCAGCACCAGGCACACGTAGCGCGTGTCCTCGACCGGGGCCAGTCCAATAAACGATGCCACCTGTGAATTGCGGTCGTAACGGCCCGTCTCCTGGTTGAACTTTTCGGCAGTACCTGTCTTGCCGCCGAACAGCACGTCGGGCAACTTCTTGCTCGCGACACGCTTAGCGGTACCGCTATTCACGACATTGTTCAGCATCCTGCGGATCTTGGCAGCCGTCTTCTCCGAAATCACGCGGCGCACCTCGACAGGTTCCTTCTTCTCGACCAGGTTGCCGTCGGCATCGCGCCATTCCTTCACGATCATCGGTTCCATGAGTTTGCCGCCGTTGGCCACCGCGGCATAGGCCATCACCATCTGGATTGGCGTCACAGAAACCGCATGGCCAAAGCCCATCGTCTTGAGCGTACGGTCATCTCTTGTCAATTCGTACGGCTGCAGCAGCTTGCCGGATTCCTCGCCCTCGAAGTCCTCGGAGGTACGCATACCGAAACCGAAGTTGCGCGCCATTCTATATAGGCGTTCCGCCCCCACCTCGGAGGCAATCTTTGCAAACACGATGTTGGAAGACTGGACCATCGCCTCGCCCATGTTCATGTCGCCATACACGTGCGTATCGCAAATCTGTTCGGAGCGAACGTTCCAGCGCCAGCAACGTCCCTCGTCCTTGTACACCTTGGCCGTGTCGACCACGCCATTTTCCAGGGCGGCCGCAGCAGTAATCACCTTGAACGTAGAGCCCGGTTCGTAGGACATGCTCACGATATCGTTCTTGGACATGCGCCCGACACCCTGCGTCTTGGAGTTCGGATCGAATGTCGGATAGCTCGCCATGGCAAGGATTTCGCCAGTGAACGGGTCCACTACCACGGCGCTCGCGCTGGCCGCGCTGAATTCCATCACACCGTCCTTCAGGGCCTTCTCGACAATTTCCTGCATGTTGCGGTCGATAGTCAGCACCAGGTTCTTCCCCGGCTCCGCTTCGGCCACCTTCTCGGAGCGACCATAGATTTCGCGCTGGTGCGCATCCTTTACGCTCAGGCGGAACCCACCGTTGCCGCGCAGCCTGGAATCGAAACGGCGTTCCATGCCCATGCTGCCGGTACCATTATAGCCCACCTTGCCCACGATCTGTGCGGCAAGCTTGCCCTGCAAGAAAATGCGGCTGTAGTCCAGGTTCCTGTTCGCCGTATCGCGGTAGTTATCGGCAAAGACAATACCGTTCCTGTCCATGATGCGCCCGCGGTCGGCATACACGTTCTTGGTGTCCATCACCATGCTCTTCGTCTTTGCCTTGTACACATCCTGGTTCAGCACCTGGATATTGAAAGTCTGCCAAAGGAGAACGCCGACACAGCCAAGCGTGATAAACTTGATGATTCCGAGCGGTTCTATATAGAAGTTGTTCACTGAACACCTCCTATCGGCATCACCTTTTGCGGCAGGCCGTTCAGGCCCAGGCCAACGGAATCGGCAAACTTCGAAAGTTTCTCGAGAGACGAGAGCTGATTGATACGCAGCTCCAAGGCAAGCGCATCGTGCTTGAGGAAAGATATTTCCACCTGGAGCCCGTGAGCAGTCTCGTACAGGCCATTCAGACGGTTCTGCATATAGAGCGGGAGCATGCAGAGCAGAGCAAGCACAATAACGGCCCCAACCACGATCAACGTGACCGAGCGATTGGAGGCCCCGATGGCCTTTATCTTATCCGTCTTGCTCATACCCGTTCGTAAATCCTGAGTTTCGCAGAGCGTGCCCTGCTGTTCGTTGCAATTTCCTTGTCCGTCGGCAGAATCGGCTTGCGATTCACCTTTTTCAGTCGCTGGTGGTTGCCTCCGCACATGCACACGGGCATGTGTTCGGGGCATATACATGCCCTCTCGAACTCCGCGGCGGTTTCCTTGACGCAGCGGTCTTCCACGGAATGGTAGCTCATCACCACCAGGCGCCCGCCCACCTTGAGGCAGTCCACCGCGGCGCGGAGGCTGTCCTCGATTTCCTTGAGTTCCCCGTTGACTTCCATGCGGATGGCCTGGAAAACGCGGGCCAGAAGCCCGTTCACTTCGCGGCGCTTGTCGGGGAAAACCGATTCCACTACGACCTTCATGTCGGACGGGAGAATTTCGCGGCCTTCGTCGGAAACGCCCGCCACCATCTCGACAATACGTGTCGCAAGTTTATACGCACGGTCCATGTCTGCATTCTTGCGGAGGGCAGCGGCAATCGTATCCGCGTCGGCCGTCTTGAGCCATTCCTGCGCCGAGATTCCTTCGCGGCGGTCCATACGCAAGTCGAGCGGATTGTCACCCACGAAGGTGAACCCGCGCTCGGAAGCGTCCACCTGATGGCTGCTGATGCCCAGGTCGTAGAGGATTCCGTCCAAAGTATCGGGAGCGATCTCGTTCTTCAGTTCACCGAAGCGCACCGGGTGCACAACAAACTTGGGCTTCACGCCGGCAAGACGCTTGGTCGCAAAGGCGACTGCTTCTTCGTCACGGTCGAATGCGTGGAGCGTTCCCTGTTCGTTCAGGCGAGTCGCGATCGCGTAGGAATGTCCGCCACCGCCCAGCGTGCAGTCGGCATAGGTACCGTCGGCCTTAAGATTCAGGCCTTCCAGGCATTCCGCGAGCATGACCGGATCATGGTAGAACACACCGTCCGTCACCCCGGCAACCGCTGCCTGGGAAAATTCCTTTGTACGCAATACCTGCTGGGATAAACTACTTTGCGGCACTCGGACCCTCCGTCAAACCTTCTCCATAGAACGCAGCGTCGAATGCAGCAACAGATTCGTTTGTCCGTAATCCATATTCAGCATTGAAGCGTTCCGGGTTCCATAGTTCAAGAGTCTTACCGCTAGCCTGCACATAAAGGACTTCGCCCTTAAGGCCTGCGTACTCCAGCAAAATCTTTGGGAGTAAAATGCGATTCTGGCCATCGAGCTCCACGAATGCGGGGCAGAGGCCTCTCCGAACTAGGTCGGCTTGACGGCGGTCGGACCGGCAGTCCAGGTCCGCCATGAACTTTTCGTACTCGGGCAAGGTAAACAACCGGAGGGTGCGGTCCGGGCCACGCGTGACCACGAATTCACTCCCTTCGGCAGCCGTGAGCTGACGACGGAATTCCCTAGGGAAGGAAGACCTCCCCTTTCCATCGATAGCCGTTTGGGCTTGACCTATGAAAGACGTAAAGTTCATACTAGTTTGACACATTTTACCACAACACGTGATAAATATACCACTTTCTACCACCACCGGCAACGGAACCGGAGCAAATTCTTATAAAAAGCATACCTGCACCTGAAGTCCCGGGAAAACAACATGCTCTTTTGAGCACTGCAACTATTTTCGCTTTGAGTACAAAAAAAAGCCCCCGGACGGGGGCAACACACGCGAAAAACAAAATCATATTTTTTCTACTATTATATATACTATGAGTGAAAACTGTCTTTTCTGCAAAATCATCAAGGGAGAAATCCCCTCCAAGAAAATCTACGAGGACGATGACGTCTTCGCATTCTACGATATCGCCCCGCAGGCGCCCGTACACTTCCTCGTCGTGCCCAAGCGTCACATCTCGACGATCATGGACATGAAACCGGAAGATTGCGAACTCGTGGGCAAGATGCTCTACCGCGCCCAAATTATCGCGAAGGAGCTCGGCCTCGAAGAAAGCGGCGCACGTTTCGTGTTCAACTGCAAGGCCGACGCCGGACAGACCGTGTTCCACATCCACCTGCATGTCGTGGGCGGACAAGTCATGGGCTGGCCCCCGTTCCCGAAGGAGTAGGTTCGAGGCTCGAGGCTCGAGGTTCGAGGTGATCAAGTCACGTGCCATAGTCCTGCACCGTTACGCCTACAGCGATTCAAGCTGGATCGTGAAGGCCCTCACGGAAGAATGCGGCATCGTGTCCTTCATCGTGAAGGGCGGTAAGCGCAAGGAGTCCCCCTTCAAAGGCGCGCTCGATCCGCTCGCCCTGAGCGAAGTCGTATTCCGGCAAAACCCGAATACCGAACTGCAGTTCATCAAGGAAGCGACGCTCATCGAATGGAGAAAAAATCTTCGCGAAGACCTGCTCGCCCTCGCGAAAGCACAAGTCATGGCAGAAATTGTCCTGCGTTACGCCCCCCAGGGGGTTCCGCTGCAGGCAGAGTTCCAGTTGCTGGAACAGGCGACAGGTACACTTGACCATACGAGGCCAGGTTCTCTCCACGACAATCAGGATTGCTACGATGCATCCACGGACTTAACGCAGGCGCCAATTCCGAAAGCAAACATTTTTGCCCGCTGGCTGCTCGACACCTGCGATGCGTGGGGATACTCCCTCGACCTTGCCACATGCAGCCGCTGCGGAAAGATTCTCGACGCGCCGCCGGCAGACTTCATTCCCGAAACAGGCGCCATCATCTGCAAGGAATGCTTGGGCGTCGGAAGCCCGCACATGCGCGAAGAAACATCGCACGGAATTTGGAACTTGTTGACCAACAACGAGATAACGCACCCGCAGTACGTCGAGAACGCACTGCTTTCCTACCTGCGCAAGCATATCGGATTCCTCAAGGAAATCAAATCGCTCCAGTTCCTGAACGAAACCCGCAAACTCTTCAGCAACTAATTATACCACTATATTATATATAGTCATCATCATCCAAAGCATCACAACATCTCAGCATTCCCTAGGTAAATGCGAGAATATACTCTAGTCAAAAAGATATTTTTGAAACGTTGTGAGAATGAAAGCGTCGGCCAAGGAAGGGGAGGGTGCAGGGAGAGGACCGTGCGGCCTTCGCAACTCCGAGCTGGGTCCCCTCCCGCATTTTTTTACTATTTTTGTAAAACAAAAAAGGAACCCCTCATGTTAACTCCAGAAAATCTCAAGGCAAAAAAGTCTCAGGGTGAAAAAATCGCGATGGTCACCGCATACGACTTTGCCTTCGCCCAGATGGCGGAAGCAGCCGGAGTGGACCAGATTCTCGTAGGCGACAGTCTCGCCAACACCATGCTCGGCTACAAGAGCACACGCGAAATCGGCATGAACGAAATGCTCATCTTCGTCGCAGCAGTCTGCCGTGGCGCACCCAACACGCACGTGGTCGCCGACATGCCCTACTTAAGCGACAAGGATCCGCAAACAGCATATGATAACGCTATGCGCTTCATGGACTTAGGCGCAGCAAGCATCAAGCTCGAAGGCACTCCCGAAGGCGTCATCGAATTCTTGCGCAGCAAGGACATTCCCGTATGCGCGCACCTCGGGCTTCTCCCGCAGACAGCAGCGAACTTCAAGCAGAAAGGCAACACCGAAGAAGAAGCGCGCGCCATCGAAGAAGCCGCCAAGTTCGTAGACAGTCTCGGTTGCTTTGAAACAGTGCTCGAGCACATCCCCGAAGAACTCGGAAAGAAGATCACCAACGAAGTCAAAAACGTAACTATTGGTATCGGTGGTGGAAAGTTTACGGACGGTCAAGTGCTCGTCATGCACGATGCACTCGGTATGCACCAGCGCAAGCTTCCTCCGTTCGCGACGAAGTTCGTGGACATGTTTGCACTCGGAACAGAAGGTTTCAAGAAGTATGTCGACAGCGTCAAAGTCAAGCCGTAGGCGGTTTCCAGGCGATTGCATTCTGCATTCATTTCATTGAGCATCATTGAGTTACAATCAGCCATCGGCATCTACGCCGATGGTTTTTTCTTTTCCAAAATTACAGACAAACTAGAAAATTTCACAATCTGAAGGAAAATTTTTTCGAATGGCAAAAAATGTCTTGTCAATACCCTTATAAAAAAAAAATGAAAAAATTTTAAAAAAATGTTGATTATTTGTGAAAATAAAGTTATTTTATAGTCATCAAACAACAAACCCTCAAAAAAAGGAAGATAAAATGGCTACAACAAAGAAACCCGCTAAGAAACCCGCTGCTGCTAAGAAGCCCGCTGCTGCTAAGAAGCCGGCCGCCGCTAAGAAGCCGGCTGCTGCTAAGAAGCCCGCTGCTGCTAAGAAGCCGGCCGCTGCTAAGAAGCCCGCTGCTGCCAAGAAGCCGTCTGCTGCCAAGAAGCCGGCCGCTGCCAAGAAGCCGTCTGCTGCTAAGAAGCCGGCTGCCGCTAAGAAGCCGGCCGCTGCCAAGAAGCCGTCTGCTGCTAAGAAGCCGGCTGCCGCTAAGAAGCCCGCTGCTGCTAAGAAGCCGGCCGCCAAGAAGTAATTCTTCCAAGGCTATTTATGAAAAGGCTCCGCTCTTGCGGGGCCTTTTCCTATTTCACGTTCCCGCAAATACTATCTTTATAGTCATGATTTCAGAAGAAGACTTGACCAAGCAGCAGAACGTTCCCTACGAGGAACGCATTTCCCGAATCGAAAAACTCCTCGAAGGCAAGGAAAACCCGAGAGCGTTCGAGCTCGGCTTGCTACTCGCCCTCAAGATGGGCCAGGAAATCCGCGACAAGAAACCGCTCGGAAGCACTACAGCAAGCCTTGTCGCCAGCTGGAACAAGACTTACCCCACCTCGATTGTCGAAGAGGCAATCGCGAGCGCGAAGGAATTCCTCACGAACCCCGCCAAGCTCGCCGAAAAGATCAAGGCCACAATGCTCAAGGCCAACGAAAGCCAGAAAAAGGAAGAGGCCGAAGATGCAGAATAAGCTACAGGCCACCGTGGACATCGGAAGCCACAGTTGCATCCTGCTAATCGCCGCCTTCGAGGACAAGGGGGACAATCCGGATTCTCCGCACATGGTCCTCGTGCCGAAACTCCAGAAGGTGGAAGTCTGCCGCCTCGGCGAAGACATCTACGAATGCGGCAAGATCACGGAAGCGCGAATCCAGGAACTCACGCAGATCATGACGAAGTTCCGCATGGACCTGCACGCCCTCGGTGCCGACCTCAAGGCGGTCGCCATGACCGAGGCCATGCGCCGCGCCAGCAATCCCGACGAAGTCATCGAGGCTGTCGAAAAGGCCATCTGGGTAAAACCCCGCATCATATCCGGCGAAGAAGAAGGACGTCTCACCTTCCGTTCTGTCAAGGAATGGCACGGCTCCGACATCGTCACCATCGACATCGGCGGCGGTTCCACGGAACTCTGCAACGGCGAGACGTCGCTTTCGATTCCCGTCGGCGCACTCAAGATGTTCAAGGCGATGGGCCCCATCCCCGGTCCCGAATACAAGAAGTTCGTCAAGGAAACTTTCAAGGAAGTCAGTTTCAAGGGCATGACCAAGAAACCCGTCTACCTTATCGGCGGAACGGGTACGGCACTTGCGATGGTGTTCCTCGACAAGCAGAAGTTCGACTACAAGGCCATCGAAGGCCTGGAGATGAGCATTACCGACCTGGAAAATGTCACCACGCGAATCACGAACCTCTCGAAGGAACTCCGCGCCATGCTCCCCGGGCTGGAAAACGGACGACACGAAGTCATCATCTGCGGACTGTTCTGGCTGCGTTCCCTCCTGGAAAAGCTGCGCGTCGAGACGTTCAAGATCAGCACGGCAGGACTCCGCTTCGGTCTGCTCTACCCGCCCGAGCCGGAACCGGAAGAAAAGCCGAAGCCCAAGCGCGTCCCGCCCTGGATGAAAAAGAAAGAAGAGACTGAAAAAACGGAAGACGACGCCCAATAACTGAGGAAGCCACATGCGCATCAACAAGTATATATCCCTTTGCGGCCTTGCGAGCCGCCGCGCGGCCGACGCCTTGATTGCCGACGGACGCGTCGAGGTCAACGGCGAAGTCATTACCGATCTCGGGCACCAGGTGGACGAGACCCAGGACAAGGTCGTCGTCGACGGGAAACCGGCAAAGCTTCCCAGCAAGACAATGACCATCCTGTTCCACAAGCCGCCCGGATGCATCTGCACCAAAGTCGACCCGCAAGGCCGCCGCACCGTGTACGACTACCTGCCCCCCGGATTCCAGCACCTCAAATATGTCGGAAGGCTCGACCTGCAGAGCCGCGGGCTGTTACTGTTCACCGACGACGGTGAACTGTTGCACAGGCTCACCCACCCGAGCTACGAAATCCCGCGCAGCTACTACGTCTGGACGACGCGACCGCTCAGCGATTCCGCTGCCCAGAAACTGGTGGACGGTGTCGACATCCGCGACGAGAACGACCCCGACGCCAAGGAAGAAATCGCCTTCGCCACCGATGTCTACCTCGAAAACGGGTTCGCCGAACTCGTGCTCACCGAGGGCAAGAACCGTGAAATCCGCCGCATGATGCGTGCTGTCGGCTACGAAATCCGCGACCTCAAGCGCATCAGCTACTGCAAGATACAGCTGGGCGACCTCCCCGCGGGCGAATACAGGGAGCTGACCGCCGACGAAATGAACAAGTTGCGACAAGCGGTAAGGCTGTGAGAACACTTTACATAGGCGATGTACACGGCTGTGCCGACGAGCTCGAAGCTATCGTGGAGAAATTCGGGTTTGTCCGCGGGAGCGATACGCTCTACCAGACCGGGGACATCATAAACAAGGGCCCCGACATGATGCGGGCGCTGAAGTTCGTCGTCGACAATGGAATCCTGACCGTGCGCGGGAACCACGAGGAGCATCTCATCCGCTCGATGGAAACGCCGCCTTCGCAGTGGAGCGAGAAGCAGAAAAAACGTTTCGCGCGCCTCCCCTTCGAAGACTGGATCTACATCCGTGATGTCGTCAAGGAGTGGCCGCTCTGGCGCGACACCCCACACGCGCTGCTTGTACATGCCGGCCTGGAACCCGGCAAGACTCGTCTCGAGGACATGAGCCCCGAAGTGCTGCTCTCCATACGCAAGTGGAATGGCGAGCCGTGGTACAAGCAAGTCACCTGGTCCAAGACAGTCGTGTTCGGTCACTGGGCCAAGAAAGGTTTCGTCCACCGCCCCGGATTCATCGGGCTCGACTCGGGTTGCGTCTACGGGAAATGCCTTACCGCATGGTGTCCCGAAGAAGACAAGTTCTACGAAATCCCGGCAAGGCGCGAATACACCCCAGTAAAGGACAAGACGAAGGAATCCGAAGTTTCCCCGTGCAAGGTCGCAGGCGATGCAAACAAAAGCATAGTCACCTTCGACAACATCCGGGAAAAAATCATGAACGGAGAAATCGTTCCCGCAAACGAGACTCCCGAAGAAGCCAACATCCGCAAGGCAAGCCCGTCCATTTCGGCGGAATGGGCCGGGTACAGGATATAGGAACCGCCATTCTACTTTATTTTAGTATCTTTGTGAAAAAAAAACGGATCAAGCATAATGAAGAAACTTCTCGCAGTACTTTTACTTCTTTCTTTTTTCAGCGTCAACGCCTTTGCAGAAGAAGATGAGGGCTTTTGGCCACGTTCCTACTTCGCAGGAGTCGGATTCTCCGGTGTCGCCACGCGTGGCGACATAGGTAAATACACGTTGAACACCAAGACAGAGGACGGAGACAAGGAACAGGTCCACCTGCCCTCGGTAAACCTTCTCGTATGGCCCGATTTCATGCTGGGTGTCAACATCGGACAGTTCTCGCTTTACGCGAATTACAACTACTGGTACTTTACCGACGACCTGGGCGGCTTTGGCGACGCTACCGTCCAGGAGCAAATTCGAGTCTGGCGATTCGGCGTAGAATTCATCTACAACTTTTTCTGGCCGGAATTCTTCCAGCCCGGATTCGGTCTCGGCTACGCATACACGAACATCAAGGCCGACAACAGCGTCTATCCAGTCGACGAATCCAAGGACAGGACCTATTCCGAGCTGTCGGGTTCCTCACTCGCCCTGATTTTTGACATCCGCTATTTCCTGACCGAGCATATCGTCCTTGTCCCGACAATCAAGTTTTACGAATCCTGGTTCGGCAACCTCTATACGGAAAATAGCGGAGCCAACAAGCTCAAGCACAAGCAGTGGCAGACATTCGCAGTCATTGAGCTGGCTATTCTATACCAGTTCTAAGGAAAAGCAGGATGCCGCCAAGATATAAAATTCTATCTTTGGCGCCATGAAAACGATATCAAGATTTGCTCTTTTCCTTTCCATTGTCATTGTCCCCTCCGTCTTGGCCATGGACGAGGACGGATGGGCCTCCACATACGAATCCCTCTCGGCTTTCGACAAGTCAAACGTGTTTTACGGCAACCGCCCCGGATACGTAAAGCCCATCATCACGAACCTGAGCACAATCCTTAACAGCAACTGGGTTTCCAGTGCGGGTGTCCCGCAGGAATTCACCTTCGAAGCAGGCCTGCCCTTCGCCATCGTCCCCATCACGGACGACGACAGGAAATACGGTGACGGCCACCCCACCATCTTCGGCGACAACGACAAGAACAACGACCTCAAGTTGGCAACGGACATCTGCTCGCCGGAAGCGATTGACCAATTCGGCGCATGTCCCGTCGTCAACGGAAACGAGAACCTGCACGGGTTGGGCGTATTCACCTACCCCTATCTCCAGTTAGCCGCCAGCTACTACCACGCAAGGCTCGTACTCCGCGGGATGTTCCTCCCCAGCATCAGCGAACTGCGCAAGTTCAACCTGCTCGGTTTCGGACTCCAGTACAGCTTCGGTCACTTTTTCCAGCACAAGCTCCCCAAGGCGGCGCAGCCCCTCGACGTGAGCCTCATGTTCGGCTACAGCACCAGCGGTATCGGCTACCGTCCGGATGACTACAAGGGACAAATGGACCTCGATATCGACGCGTTCACGATAAACATGGTCGTCGGCTACAGGCCCATCAAGGCGGTGGAAGTGCTGATGTCGCTCGGCTACCAGTACGCCAGCATGGAATCCAGCGGCAAGCTGACAAGTACCGAAGACCCGATGGAAGAAATCCGCCCGAGCATCACCGTCAAGGGTGACAACGGGTTCCGTTTCGGCCTCGAAGTCGCCTTCCAGATCGGTTCGCTCCATCCTGTGCTGGGTTACGATTACGTCGGCAAGTCCGCCTTCACCACCAACATACTATATTTCAAGCAAACTTCGGAAAGTTCGGCTAAGTCCGACAAGAAGGACTCCGCCGACTCCGGCAAAAGTGAATAGTGAATTCAACACAATGCTAAAGAAGGCAATACTATGATAACATTCCTAATTGGCATCGCCATCCTCATCGGAGGCTACTTCACATACGGCAAGTTCGTGGAACGGGTGTTCGGACCCGACAACAGGAACACCCCCGCAGTACAGAACCCCGACGGAGTCGACCGCATGGTCCTCCCCCACTGGAAAAACGTTCTCATCCAGCTCCTGAACATCGCGGGCATCGGCCCTGTCATCGGCGTGATTCTCGGAATCAAGTTCGGTGCCATCGTGTTCATTCTGCTCCCCATCGGCAACGTGTTCGGCGGTGCGGTGCACGACTACTTCTCGGGCATGATCAGCATGCGCAACAACGGCGTGAACGTTCCCGCCCTCTCGCGCAAGTTCCTGGGCAACGGCCCGTCCAAGGCGGTCATCGCCCTCATCTCCGTGGCACTCATCCTCGTGGGCGCCGTGTTCACCAACACGCCGGCCGCCCTCATCAACACGCCGATTCTCGCCGGTTCCGCCGTCTCCCCGACTTTGTTCTGGATCGCGGTCGCCGTCATCTTCGCCTACTACTTCGCGAGCACCTTCTTCCCCATCGACAAGATCATCGGGCGCATCTACCCCGTGTTCGGCGGGCTCCTGATCCTTGCCTCCCTCGGCATCATGATCGGCATCGCGCCGCAGCTCGGCACCCTCGACGAAATCTGCCTCTCCGACATTGCATCCAACTTCACGCAGCACCCGGCACACCAGCCTATCATCCCCATGCTGTTCGTGACCATCGCCTGCGGCATCATCAGCGGCTTCCACAGCACGCAGAGCCCGCTTGTCGCCCGCACCGAAAAGACTGAGCACACCGGACGCCAGACCTTCTACGGCATGATGATTGTCGAAGGCCTCATCGGCATGATCTGGGCCGCCGGCGGCATGTTCATCTACCACCAGATGCCCGAACTCATCACGGGTGCAAGCGGCGTGAAGGTGCTGAGCACTCTCGTCTCGACGGTCATCCCGTTCGCCCCGATTTCCATCCTCGTCGTCGTGGGCGTCATCGTGCTTGCCGTCACCAGTGGCGACACGAGCCTCCGCAGCCTCCGCCTCACGATTGCCGAGCTCACCGGAATGGACCAGACCTCCGTCAAGAACCGCCTTATCCTGACAGTCCCGATGTTTGCCATCTGCGCCGCCATCATCTTCTGGAGCAACCTGAACCCCGAAGGCTTCAACATCCTCTGGAACTACTTCAGCTGGAGCAACCAGCTCATGGCCGTGTGCAGCCTGAGTGTCGCCGTGGTCTACCTCCGCTGCAAGAAGAAGAACTTCTGGATAGCTCTCATCCCCTGCCTGTTCATGGCATTCATCACCAGCGACTACATCCTGTGGGTGAGCCCCGAAAACCTGAAGGGCGCACCGGTCGGATTCGGCCTCAGCTATGGCGTCGCCATCGTGCTCGCCGCCGTGGCCGCGGTCGTCCTCGTCACGCTGCTCTGGCTGCGCGGCAAGAAGCTCTCCAAGAAACCGGAATTCAACCCGGACCACTGGGAATAAACGAGCTCCCGGCACCGAAATCTTACGACAGGGCGGCTTTCGCCCTGTTTTTTTTCGTACATTGCACCTTTTCTTGTAAAATTTCCTATATTTAGACTTTCTTTCCAAGATTATCGGCCGTTCGAAGCACGGATTGCCGTTTTTTATTTTTTTTTGGCATAGCCTAAAGGGTAAAAAGATGATCGATCGCAACAAGCATTTCCTCCGCCTCATGGACTGGAGCGAAGAAAAGATTCTGGAAACCGTCGAGATTGCCTCGCGCCTCAAGAAAGAGGTCCACGCCGGCAAGGTTTCTGACCGTCTGCACGGCCAGAACATCGGCATGTTCTTCGAGAAGCCCTCGCTGCGAACCATCACTACCTTCCAGGTGGGCATGAACCAGCTCGGCGGCCACGCCGTGCTCCTCTCCCCCGATTCCATCGGTCTGGGCAAGCGAGAAAGCGTCAAGGACGTCGCCCGCTGCCTTTCCCGCTGGGTGAACGCCATCGTGGTCCGCTGCTTCAAGCAGGACCTGGTCGAACAGCTCGCCGAATACGGTTCCATCCCGGTCGTGAACGCCCTGACCGACGACTATCACCCGTGCCAGGCCATCGCCTTCGCGCAGATGATTTGCGAAAACCTCGGCGGTTTCAAGAACGCCGATGGAAAGCCCAAGACGGTCGCCTTCATCGGTGACGGCAACAACGTCGCCAACTCCTTCCTCGCCCTCGCCGCGAAGGTGGGCATGAACTTCACGCTCGCCTGCCCCAAGGGTTTCGAACAGCCCGTCAAGGTGGTGGAAGAAGCCAAGGAACTCATGGACAAGCGCGGCTGCCAGTACCGCGTGTTCAACGACCCGAAGGACGCCGTCAAGGACGCCGACATCCTCTATAGCGACGTGTGGGTTTCCATGGGTCAGGAAGGCGAGAAGGCCACGAAGCAGTCTCACTTCTTGCCGTTCCAGATCAACGACGAACTCCTGAAGCTCGCCCCGGCACACTGCAAGGTCAGTCACTGCCTCCCGGCTCACCGCGGCGAAGAAATCACGGACTCCGTGATGGACAACCTCGATGTGAACATGAGCTTCGAAGAAGCGGAAAACAGGCTGCACGCGCATAAGGCAGTGCTGTGGCAGGTCATCCCTCCCTTTGCATAATTTTGTTCCATAAACTTCGTGATACTTCGTTGCGCTCGCACCTCACGTACGATTTGTACGCTACGGGCGAGCGACGCCTCGTCTCACTCGTTTCTCGAACAAAATAAGTTTTAGAGCCTTGTCTAGCTCGCTTCTCAGAAAAAAAACATTTTGGCTTTTTTGACAAAATGATTTAATAAACTTTCATCATTATTTGTGTCATGCCCGCCACCGAGCGGGCATTTCCTTTTTTATCACAAACCTCATCGCTCATTGCTGATCCCTCTCCCCTTGTGCCTGGAGCCTCGAGCATCGTACCTATTGCACTTTGTTCAAAGCGAGCGTATATTTATGATATGCGGTTATTTTTCTTTGCATTGATTCTGTTGTGGTACACGGGGGCTTTTGCCGCTGGATGCGGATCCACTGTTTCAAATCCGACAGTTGGAATGCAACGCGTAACAGAAGGTTCATCTATAACTCCAAGTTTAACCAACACCATAAACATTTCAGGCATTGTTGTTGAACCAAATGTTGACTACGATTTTAGTCCTGCGTGCATAATAAGTGCTATGCCTCATTGCAAAATTACCATACGCACAAACGACTCATCATCAAATAATGGACTTACCTCTGGTAAAAAAGGGCAAGTTGCCGCATTAAAAAATTTTCAAATGAGTTTTGACAACGAATCTCCCATGTCAAAAGTTGCCGATTCATCTTGGATAATCTACCCTAGCGACCTCAATCTGCAAGTCGGAGATTCCCTTTATATAAAAGACTATTCTGCGGTGTATGCCTTTTTATTTAACGAAAGAACCCATTGTGATGGACCTGCCGAAATGTACGCCACTGGCGAATACTTCGTCACCCCTACAGACGAAACACTGTCAGCATCAAATGTACGTGTGTTAATAGTTGAAAAGCCCAAAATTCACAACCGCGATGCCGGCGGCCGCTGCGTGAACGACAAGAAAAGGAATGTCATCAAGTACTAGTTTTTCTAAATTTGCTCCCGGAAAAAAGGAGTAAAGATGTCTTTTATCCAGGAACTTAAAGAAAAAGTGTTGGGCGGTTACGAGATCAACCGCGAAGAGGCGGTAAAGCTGCTCGATGAAGACCTCGAAGAACTTTGCAACGCGGCGAACGAAATCCGCGAGAAATTCCACGGCGACGATTTTGACTTCTGCTCCATCGTGAACGCCCGCAGCGGCCGCTGCTCCGAAAACTGCAAGTACTGCGCCCAGAGCAGCTACTACCATACCGGCGCCCCGGAATACAAGCTTCTCAGCGCCGACGAAATCGTGGAAGACGCAAAGAAGAAAGAAGCCGCCGGCATTCCTCGCTACTCCATCGTCACTTCGGGCCGTACGCTATCGAACCGCGACGTGGAACAGATCGGCGAGGCCATCCGCCGCCTCAAAAAAGAGACGAAACTTTCCGTGTGCCTCTCGGCGGGGCTTTTGAACCGCGAGCAGTTCGACAAGCTGAAAGAGGCAGGCCTCACCCGCTTCCACAACAACCTGGAAACCTACCGCAGGCACTTCCCCGACGTGTGTACCACGCACACCTACGACGACAAGATTGGCGCACTCCAGAATGCACTCGCCGCGGGGCTCGAAATCTGCAGCGGAGGCATCATGGGACTCGGCGAGACGATGGAAGACCGCATCGACATGTGTCTCGACCTGCGTAAACTCGGCGTGAAATCCACCCCGGTGAACGTATTGAACGCGATTCCCGGCACCCCCTACGAGAACCTCCCGAAGCTCACGAACGACGAGTTCTGCCGCATCGTGGCCATCTACCGCTTTATCAACCCGAAGGCGTTCATCCGCCTCGCAGGCGGGCGCGGCGTGCTGGGCGACGACGGCAAGCGGGCCTTCAAGAGCGGCGCCAACGCGGCCATCACCGACGACATGCTCACCACGGCAGGCGTCAACAGCTGCAAGGATTTCGAGCTCGTGAAGGGTCTCGGCTTCCACCCGCACGGATTTTTAAACTAGCAACACGTTCTTGGGGCCAGCAAAATGGCCTATACGAAACGTACCCCGAAAAGATTACATTTTTATATAACATAACGCACTATTTTTTGCAAAAAAGAATAGGCGATATTCCGTGTTGTTCAAAAAACATATATTCATAACAGATAAATTCATTTGGGGTAAAATCTGCAAATAATCGCAGATTTCGCAATTTTTAGGAGAACTTGACAATGAATAAAGTATATCTCTATCTGTTATTTTTTTCTTTGTTTTTTATAGCCTGTTCCGGCGACAGGTCCACCACCATGCAAAGTAGCGACGAGGGTCCCGTTCCCGGGAGCTGGCCCGCGATGGAAATCAGCAAAACCGAAGTCCACTTTAACCAAGATGGGGGCTCGGATACGATTTCCGTGAAAAACTACGAAAAATGGTGGATCAACTCGGGATGCAACGGGGAATGCGCCGCCGGACAATACCTTTACACAGGCACCACCGAAACTGGAGAAACAGACTTCAACTACATCGATGGGGGCTGGTGGTCCGCCAAGGTCTTGAAGAACACGCCGAGCAAGGTCGTAATTACGGTAAATGCTACAGTAGAATGTCTATCCGAAGACTGCGTCAAGGAGTTTCCGAGAAAGGCATCCATCGGCATGACCGCGGGAGACGTTTTCGCCCAGATTAAAATCTACCAGGAATAAACGCTAACGGGCCGCCAGCTTATCCAGCATGGCGTCGCAGCCCTCATTGACATCGTCCCAGGTCGCCTGGAAATTCCCGGTGTACCAGGGATCGGCGACATCGCGGGATTTTCCGGTCCAGTCCATCAGCAGCGATATTTTCGACATGTCGTGGCCGTCACCCAGAATCCAGCGCAAGTTCCGCAGGTTATTCCTGTCCATCAGCACGATATAGTCATAATACTCGTAGTCGCGCGGCGTCATCTGGCGGGCATGTTTGCCGCTACAGTCGATGCCGTGGGAATTCAGCATGCGCCTTGCCGGCGGATACACGGGATTCCCGATTTCTTCGGTACTCGTCGCGGCACTGGCGACTTCAAAGCCTTCGATTCCAGCACTCGCAAGCTTATGCTTCATGACGAATTCCGCCATGGGGCTTCGACAGATGTTGCCGTGGCAAACGAAGAGAATTTTCACCTTTTCCATGGAGCCAAATATAGCCAAACCAGCTTGACGTTTTATTAAATTTCGTAAAAAAGGAGTTCCCATGAAAAAAATCATTTGGATGACGGCCCTTGCAGCATTTTTCTCTTTGACCGCCTGCAGCGACGACAGCTCCAGCGGCAGCGATCCAACATTTAACGTCATCAACTCCGGCGACAATGGGAACGGCGGAAACAGTACAAACAAAAAAGACAACGGGATAGAACCGGGTTGCAACTTTTCCAAGGAAGACAACACCTGGAAATACCTTATGGACGAGGGCTGGGGATACATCGAGGTCTACATCTGGACCGACGAAACCACAGTCAGGCACGAGACCCATGTAAATTCCTTCCACGACGAAGATAGGGACGAAATCCTCACCGATTTGAACCGCGACGAATTCTACGACAAGATCATGGCGGAATGCCAACTCATGACAGCCCCTGACGAAGAGTAATTCACCCCCCTACCTTAATTAGTCTCATTCGATGGCCGCTTTTACCAAACCAATCTGCTTCCTTGTTCTCGCGGGTCTTTGCCTGTGGAACATAGGATGTGGCGTCCCGGTACGAACCGGTTACGACAGAAAGATTGGCGGATACAAGCCCGTGCCCACCAGCGAACCAGCCGAAGAAGCTTCCCAGGAACAAGCCGCAACTACGGACAACTCGGCCGCGGCGGCTCCAGACCAGAATGTCGCAAAAGCAGATTCAACCAAGCACGAAAATTCCGCCAGCAGGGTACGCCAGGCGGCAACACGGAAAGAAGCGGCCAGGGCAGCACAACGGCCCGAGCCCCGCGGCAGCCTAGAAAACTACGCCCGTGGATGGATGGGTGCCAAGTACGCCTACGGACAAGCGACCAAGAAAAAGACGGACTGTTCCGGTTTCGTGATGCAGGTATACAAGGGATACTACAACATCGCCCTGGACCACAGTTCATCGGCAATGTACAAAGACAGCCGCGGTCTGAAAGTCAACCGGGGAAGCCTTCGCGAAGGGGACCTCGTGTTCTTCGGTAGCTTCTGGAAAATCGACCACGTAGGCATTTACCTGAAGGGAGACCGGTTCATCCACGCCAGCACCAGCAAGGGTGTCATCATCTCCCCCATGAGCGACAAGTACTGGAGCCACAAGTACCAAGGCGGCAGAAGGTTTAGGTGAGGCCCGGGGCACGAGGCTCCAGGCCCGGAGTTACTTTCGTCTTGAACGTTTGAAGCCGAAGGTCTTTGTCGCATCGTCGGTAGTCTTGGAGACATCGCCCTGTTTATATACGGAGCCGTCATCCCTGTCGGTCTCGACTGTCGAAACGTACGTGGCCTTCGATTCAAAGTCAATCTTCGCAATGTACGCACCCGTGCCGATCATTCGTCCGCTATTGCTTCTGGGAGCCCCATCACGAGCCACCCATTCCATGTTCACGCGCAGCACGCCATCTTCCGAAATTTTGTCCAAACCGACATCCTTCATGTTTATGTGCACATCCTGTTTGGCAATGAACTGTCCGATGTTGTCAAAGACGTTCATAGTGAACTTGATTTCGAAATCAAAAAGCGGGTTGCCCTGATCGTCAGTCTGCAGAGCCGAGGGCATCGTTATTTCCACGATGAACTGCGGCCCGGCATGCTTGTAGATATCCGTGTTTAGGACAACTCCCGTTGTCGTGAGTTCGCCTCCATTGAGGTTCATGAGTGATTCCGTCCCGTCCATGTTGACAATAGTCGCTCGGAACATTTCGTCATCTTGGACCGGAGCGCCTATGTAGGGTTCTTCGTTCGGGAATTTTGTCACCTTGTTCGCCAGCGTCACGCGGAATTTCGTCTTCTCAGTGGAACCGTCTACGATTACCCAGGGATTCTGCGCTGTGGGGAAATTGCCCGCATTATCCTTGTAACGAGAGAGGGACGCAAGCGGGACGAGCCTGATATAGTCGCCTACACGAACCGCGCCTTCGGAATCTTCCGAGTAGCCGTAAGTCGCCTTCACTTCGTTATTCATCTGTACAAACCCGGGTTTCAGGTAGATGTCATCCTGCGAACCGCGCTTTCTTTCGACATATTCAAGAGTAGGATTGTCAATGGTAGCAAGCGGTTCGGACATCGTGGCTTCAAGGATTTCCATGTCTCGCAAGGATTTCTTTGACGCCCTCATTATAACAGGCGGGCACTTGTCGACCACGAAGTAGAACTTGTCGAAAAATCCTCCTTCGGGCCCGAGCCGCGGCGTCACGTGACCATACCCGTCATACGGACCACTGGTCGCACCATACGGGAACCCGTTCGATGTCGAAAACGGAATGGTGATGATGGATACCGAATCGTTCGCCAGGGTGGAATCGTTGGCGACAGATACCGTATGTTTCCAGTCGGCCGGGAAGAAACTCTTCACGATGTTCTTCATGCCCCATTCCACGACAAAGCTGTCGAGCATGTCCTGGGGGCGAAGCTTTCTCTCGAACTTCAGATAGAGCTCGTCAACATAACCGTCACCTTCGTTGTCGCGCATTTCGGCAAGCGTTATGGGAACTGGCTTCGGGGTCTCCGCAATTTTCACGCCCTGGGCACAGGGCGATGCCGGGTTGAGTTCGTTGAAAGATTCGTCCGTGATGTTCATGCCGCTCTTGATGCTAGCAATGCCGCCCACGGGAATGTAGCTGCCGTTGTCGTTCCCGGTCACTACGAACAGCCAGTTCTTGCCGCCGTTGCGGGGAGTCGCCTGGCCCAATACCGAGATGTGCTCGCCGGAGACGCCTTCGATGGCGAGGGGCCATGATCCCGGAGATGCGAGCAGCACGGGTTCAGTAAAGGCGATCATCAGCGTATCTTCGGGGGAACGCGGAGCGAGATTCTCGAGAATGGTCACGCTCAGGAGCTGCGGTACGATACCGTCAGTAATCTTGACAATCTCTCGACCCGTTTCGCCCTTGGTCGTGATAAATACGGACGCAGTCCCGCTAGGTGCTGCCGTAGCGGGCACACCGATTCCCTCAAGCGGAATACTGACTTCGTCGAGGCCCAGAACCGGCTGCGGCACAGAAAGCGTCACGGTATCGCTCATGCCTTCCAAAAACACGCGGATGCTGTCGAAAGAATAATTCTCATCTAAAATGTTGCTGAATTGTACCGTCAGTTTGTCCGCCACATTATCGCAGTCGCTGTCCTGCGCGAGCACCTGTTTCGGCATCGGATAGTTGGATTCGGCGTAGAAGGCTGTTATCCTGCTGTAGTCTTCCTCGTCTTCCGGGTCCTGGTACTCGACGTAAATAGTATCGCCCGGGAAGAACGAAATCTCGTTCGCCCCGCGTTTGTCCTTTGACGTGGGCACGGCGGTAATCAGTTCGACACTGCGGAACAGCCCATCCCCAATAGATTCCATCTTGACATTCAGGGTATCCTGCTTCTTGCCGTTGATGACATTGACCGTAATCGTACCCTTTGTATTCGCCTTGTCCTTGTCGGTCAGGTAGATATAGAATTTCTGTTTCGAATCCGGATCCACCAAGCCATTCTTGCCGACAACGTTTCCGTCCTTGTCTTTTACCGCCAGGACGCCGTCGGTCAAGTTCGGGCGATTGAATTCGACATAATAGTTGCGGTTTTCAAAAGCGCAGCCGCCGTTCTCGGTACATTCGTCACATTCGGGATCGGGCCCGGCAAATACCGTAATGTCCACCTTGTTGCTCCCGACTTTCATCTTCACCGGAATATTCAAATCCCACAGATCGGTTGCAATATTGTAGTGGGCAACATTGTAATCCAGCGGGATGCGCTCGCCGTTCGCCCAAATCTGGGTAATGAAGCCACCCTCGGTAATATGGGCGTTGCCCTTCACGTACATGGTCTTGCTGACTTGATTCACCTCCACATGGCTACCGTTAGACACGTTGAAGGGAGCTTCAAAAGCGACATCCAGCTTGTAATTGGCGCGCTTGGTCGCCATTTCCGACTTGGACGGGCTATACCCCCACACGAATTCATCCTTGCGGTAAACCGACACGTAAGGATTTATAGGCGCAAGATCGTCGTCACCGAAGTCCTTTTTCTCGCAAGGCAGACCTCCGAAGTCCGCATATTCCCCGTCAGCCTTGGAATGCACTTGCCAGCTCCAGTCTCCCGGATTCAGCGCCAGCTTGTCCCCCGCCTGCGATTCCCAGGTATCTCCGTGGTCCTTGCAATAGAATTTCTTTTTGGGAGTATCGTTCATCAAGTCCAGGTGCGGTTCCCATTCACTTCTTCTATCGAACAGCACGTCAATCCTAAGCCTGCTCGTGGACTTGATTTCGGTGGAGCCCAACGGGATGGGGAAATACCATTGCCAGGTTCCATCGGTCGGGTCATAGGTGTCATCGATTTTCTTGGGGAATGTCTTACGGAACAGACCGTCCAACTCCGCATTGGTTTCATCGGAACAGGGCTCGTTGAAAGCCGCTTCACTGTACGCCTGGCAGATATCGCGGCGGATACCCACGTCATAATAGATATCGTCCGTGCCGCGCATGTAAACGCGTATCGTCAGGCTGTCGAACGGACGCACCTCGTTATTGTAGACATTGATTTCAAGGCCCGGCATGGGTGACCAAACGTACTGGGACATTCTGACTTCAAAGTCGTACTGCATCACAGGCGTCCTAAACTTTAACGGTTGGCCATTCTCGTTGACATTTGTATAGGATCCATTGCTTTCCACGGCGTAATAGTAGGTGGTTCTTTCCTTGAGGCCGCCAATCTTTACATAGTGGAACATGGTCGGGATTCCCGAAATGTCGGCATTGCCGGCACCGGAATTGAAGGCATAATCCTTTGCATCCGTGTGCGGGATAGTGTCCCAATAGACTTTCGATTCGTATTCCCCGTTCGGGGTGTACCACATGATTTCCGCGGAATCCGCGGTCACGTTGCAGACGGTCACGTTTTGGATATTCGCGTCTTCGATCATGCCGAGAGTCGTAAACGTGAACGGAGTCATCGTGCTATCTACGGCCCATTTTTTTGTCGTGTTGCCGCTTCTCGGGTTAGCCGCTGTGACGTAGAAATAATACGTCGTACCGGGCAGAAGGTCCCGCAGCACAATCTCGTGTTGTTTTTTTCCCGTTTCGGAAGCTACGACAGACGGGTTCTTGACCGATTCCGCCGTATCGAGCGATATGTACACATTGCCGCCTATATCAAGTTTCACGACATAGATAGCCGAATCCATGCTTACATGGCGCTTTTCCACGGTTATAGAGGGAGCGCGATTCAGGTCCTCGGACTTTGCGAGAATGACCGTTGCCGGCAGGAAATTGGATACGGCATCGATGCAAGTATTTTCCGTAAGTTGCCAGTTGTTAAAATGAACGGAAAGGTCGTTTTCCGTCGATGGCGGCTGCCCAGGGCCGAGTCCCCCAACGGGTGGATGGTACCTGTACGAAGTTACGAGCCCGGCAACATTCTTACCTTCGGGATTAGAGGCACGGTGATGCGGATGCGAGTGATTCTTGTCGCCGACACCATAAATGAGCGATACATCCCAGGGGTTCATTCCGAGGAAATAGTTCATGTGCGAAACGGCAAGATCTAGAATTTCTTCCGATTTCCAATTTTGCGCAACACCGGTCTGTGGCATAGTGACGTTTTCCAAGTCCTTGGTCACGTCGTAATAGGCAAGCAGTTCAAAAATATTGGACGCTTCATATTTGGTCCACCATTGCGTGGTTTTGACAGGATTGGTAAGCCCCCAAACGGGATCGTAGCTAATTGTTGCGCCACCCCAGCTCGCCTGTCCTGCAGGGAGATCGATTGTCCTTGTTCCTCCGGTCATGACCGTAGCAAGATTTGCGGACATGGTAAAGGCGACATCCTCGATATAGATCATTCTCTGTTCATTGGAAATTCCGTAGGCATCCGCCTTGGCCTGGGTTTCAAGAATCAACTTATAGAAAGCATAAAGGGTGGTCGTGAATACGCTAGCCCAATCGGAAGCGGCCATGGCCTTCAGGAAAGAGGCTTCCTCGTGGGCGAACCATCCGCCGTTAAACATTCCAGCACCTTTCTTGTCGCTATTGATGAAATCCTTTTTGGTCTGCCCCTTGGCCAAAGACGATTCTTCAACAGCATCATTTAAATAGGTCTTGTCTGCCGTCGCATAGAAAAGGCAAATTGCAGCAAGAGCCATTTCGTCATGGTATCTTGAACCACCACTGTAGGCCGGCGAATTCGTGAGCATTTTCTTGGCCTTGCCATAATCGTAAAGAGCCTTGGCCACAACTAGGCTTTTATTGGCAAAAGCGGCGTCGTATTTAGCCCAGAGCTTGGATATAATGGCCAATCCTGCGGCAAAGTCCCCAGAAGCGGTACTTCCTAGTTCCGCACCTCCAGCTTGACCGGGACGATCGTCGCTTCTCAAAATTCTGCTTGTGGGGCCTCCTCGATCTTCCACCGTGTTGTCCTGATATTCCGGCGAGCCCCACCATCCGTGATCTTTTCCTATTTCGCCCACAGAAACAGGCATAGCGGAAACGACGCCCTTGGCGGCATCGTAAGCCTTTATAACGTATTCGGCACCGAACTTGGCTTCCCTGAGCATGTCAGGGACATCGTCGGTATTGTTGATTTCGCTTTGTTTAAACGCATAGTTGTCCTGGTCGCGATCCTCGTAAGCCGCGGCGGTAACGGCAAGTTGGGCAAAGCTGTAAGAGATTGTCTGACTTTCTTTAAGATGGTCGCCACAGTCGTACCAGCCACCGGTCATATCCACGCTGGCAAGGGAACCGTCTTTTAGGTGGCTTGGCGGATGGAACCAGGATTCGGAATTACCGCTGCGGTTAATCCCATAGAACTTGAGCACGGCATCGCGAAGCATGGAGTAAACCTTGTCGCTAATGATAAAAGTGGACGAATATTCATTTCCGACCTTTATACGCAACCTTTCGTTCTCGGGCAGTCCATGGGGAAGCGAACCCCTTTTCAAGGCTCCTGACGGCCCCTTTTTCGTTGTCGTGTAACGGGTGTCCCCGCCATCTGTGACCTGGGCATTGTTAGATGCTTTTATTGTCAGCGATGACGATACGGAATTCGAAAGCGTTTCCGAAAAACTCCCGTTTCCAACGACTTCGCCCTTCTCGTTGACGACTTCAAAATCTGTTGCCGACCCGACATACAGTACGTACTTTTGGGGGTCTTGCGGACGATACCCGGCCTGGTTTACACGTATGGGCGACATCTGAATCAACATGGCATCAATGAACGCCTGATTCAAGGAGTCAGGAATTATGTTGTTAGGAGAATACGCGGCAGGCGTATTGATGTCCGGCAAAGAATTGCGCTTGGGACCCGGCGTAAAATTTGTATTGAATACCGTGGAATCCCATGTCAGCGGCCAAACAGGCCGAATCAAGTCGTACGGAGTCGGCAAATCAAGATCAGCCGCCACCGACGCCACTGCGAAAAATAAAAAAGCTATAAGTCCTTTTCTAAAAGACATAAAGCAACGCTCCTACTAATCCCCAATAAGCTAAAATTTACAGTCAAAATTTTGGACAAGCGCAAAATAACTTTTCCGTAACAAAAAAAATGTTCCCTAGATGTTCTCCGACACCCCACCCCCTCGTACATGATACAGGGGCGCGGGGCTCCAGGCTCGAGGTTCGAGGCACGAGCAACGAGTTATGAGCAGTGAGTAATGAGCGATGAGGCTCTAGGCTCGAGGCGCGAGCAGTGAGGTATGAGGCTTCGAGAGAATAGAGAATAGAGACTAGAGAATAGTGAAAAGAATCACGCACTTCGTGCGTCAATAACAGACGGCGAAGCCATGATATTTCTTCCTAGCCTCTAGACCCTAGCCTCTAGACCCTTATCCTAGAGATTGCTTCAGGGCTATTCGCCCTTCGCAATGACAAATCCCTAGATTCTAGATCCTGTTCCCTCCTAACCACCAACCACTGTCTACTTTTTCTCTCGTCTTTCGTCTGTAGCCGCGTAGCGGCGTTCTCCTCATAGAGGATAACTCTACTAAGGCACTAAAGTGCCTAGTATCGTTTATCTCGTCTTTCCCTAGCCCCTAGATCCTATCCCCTCTTTTCTATCTTTCCCGCTATGAAGAAGATCGCATTTCAGGGCCGTCGCGGGGCCTACAGCGAAAGCGCCGCCTATCACCTGTTCGGAAACGATATCGAAGTCATTCCGATGGATACCTTCGAGCAGATTTTCCAGGGCATCGAGACCGGCGCCGTAGACGGCGGAGCCATTCCCATAGAGAACTCCACCGCGGGTTCCATCTACGACAACTACGATTTGCTGTTCAAGTGGCGCCATCCCATCGTGGGCGAAGTCAAGTTGCAGATTTCGCATTCGCTCTGTGCACTCCCCGGGACAAAACTCGAGGACATCAAGGAAGTGCTGAGCCACCCGCAGGGCCTTGCGCAGTGCAGCCGATTTTTCGGGCGCAACCCGAAAATCAGGAGCACCGCGTTCTACGATACCGCAGGCAGTGCCGAGGAGGTCGCAAAGCGTGGCGATAAAACCGTAGGCGCGATTGCGAGCGCCTACGCCGGCAAGTTCTACGGCCTGGATATTCTGGCCGAAGGCATAGAGAACTTGCCGGGGGTGAACTTCACCCGGTTTTACGCCATCCAGAAGACGGCGAACCCACTCCCCGAAGAAGGCACAATCAAGACGACGCTCCTCTTTATGCTGAGCGATTCTGGGAAGTCCGGCGCCCTGCACGCAGCACTCGGCTGCTTTGCCAAGCGCGACCTGAACCTCACCCGCATCGAGAGCCGCCCACACCCCGACCGTCCGTGGGAATACATCTTCCACCTTTCGTTCGAAGGGAGCCCGAAGGACGAAGCCGTCATCGACGCGCTCAAGGAACTGCAGACCTACTGCGACTTCGTGTACCGTCTCGGGAGTTTCCGCGAAGGCACGACGGAGAAGTTGAGTTATTAATTGATGATGGATGATTGATAATTGGAGCAATTATGGCTTACGAACGCACTGACAGAAAGTTTGACGAATACCGCAACCTCAAGATGACCACCGGCTTTATTTCCAGTGCCGACGGTTCCGTGCTCATCGAGATGGGGCGCACCCGTGTCATCTGCAACGCAACACTCCTCCCGAAAGTCCCCGACTGGCTCGCCGGCCGCGGTACCGGATGGATTACCGCCGAATACAGCCTGCTCCCGCAGAGCACGGGCAAGCGCGTGGAACGCGAGCGCAAGGGCGCGAGCGGCCGTACGCAAGAAATCCAGCGCCTGGTAGGCCGCTCGCTTCGCGGCGCAGCCGACCTTGCTGCCCTCGGCGAGAATGCCATCGTGGTCGACTGCGACGTGATCGAAGCCGACGGTGGCACGCGTACCGCGAGCATCATCGGCGGTTTCGTGGCGTTAGCGATTGCCCTCAAGAAAATCAAGGAACGCCTCGGCATCACGCAGCAGATATTGAAACACGGCATCACCGCCATCTCGGTAGGCGTCGTCGATGGCAAGCCGCTCTGCGACCTCTGCTACGTGGAAGACTCCGCCGCCGACGTGGACATGAACGTCGTTATGCAAGATGCCAAGAACTTCATCGAAGTGCAAGGTACCGGCGAACACGCAAGCTTTGACCGCAATATGCTAAACACGCTCCTCGACTTGGGCGAGAACGCGTGTAAAGACATATTCAAAAAACAGATGGAACTGATCGGCGGCGAACTTCCCTAGTCCGCCGAAACCAATTCCAGACTCTAATTATTTTTCAGGGACCCTAGCCCCACGATTTTGAACTCGCCTTCGGTTCCCGCAACGCCCTGGAATACAAACAGCAGCGACGCCACATGGGACGCATCGCCTGTTTCAAATTCGTCCCATTCCACGCACCTCGTCGTCAAACTGTCGTTACTCGGCAAAGTAACCTTGGGAGATTGAAGAAGGGTGGAAGGATCCTCGAACGCGGCACTGTTCATCACGACATCGACGTTCAACGAAGACAAGTATCTCACGCACAAACCGTCCCAGCTCGTGATATCGCCTGTTTTCATCGACCCGCCATTATCGTCCCTGTTGACAATGCTAAAGCCAACGCCGGCAAATCCCTCGCTTTCGAAATTCAGCGAGCCACAGACTCCACCGCAGTAATCGATAATCGGGCCGAGGGATTTCGTATCATAAGCATCGCCCTTGGGCATGGGCCAAACAATCCTTGACGATTCCGAGTCGACCGTATCTTCGATAGAGTACCAGTACCCGCCCGTGGAAGATTCGTCGAACAGTTTCGTCTCAACGCGATACATGTAGCTTGATCCAAGCCAGAGGTTCTCTGCGGCGGAAGCAGGGTATGTTGTCTCGCCTTTCCCGACAGACGAAGAAGAAGGCGGCGTCTCCTCCACGGACGAAGAAGAGGATTTCTTTTCGGACGAAGATGACGATTTCTTCATGGACGACGATGACGGCGGATTTTCCTGTTGCCGGACAATATCCGTATAGGAACCAACACCCTTGATGTTAAAGGAACCATCCTGCTTTTCCTCGCTCCTGAATTCAAAAAGGATAGCACCGAGTTTTTTCACGGCGGGCTCGCTAGCGCCCTTCACGTGAGCTTGCTTGAAATCTTCCCATTTCGCGCAATGCGTGCTGAACTGCTTCACCTTCGGGAATTCTACATAAGGTTCATCCTCGGTTCCGTCTTCCGTACCGCTCCTGAATTTCATATTCATGGCCAGTTCAGATTTATAAGTCACGCAGAGTCCGTTCCACGCCGATGCATCCAGCGTCGATTTTCCTTTTCCGAGTGTGAATCCGATACCTGCGCTCACGGGCTTCGAAGATTTTTCAAACTTCACCGTCCCGCACAAGCCGCCACAAGAATCTATGACCGCCGCCATGTCATCCGCAGAAAGTTCCGCATTTTCCGTTCCCGAAAATACCACACGTGCGCCCTTGTTTTCCACTGAATCGCCATAGGTGAACCAGTATCCAAGATTTTCATCCCCAACAACCTGACGAGAGTCGGTAAAAGACCACAAATCGTAGCTATCCGGAGTTTCGACCTCAAATGCAGTTACTGAATTTTCCTCTTCTGTGACACCCGCCGTATTCTCTTCGGAGCATGCAAGAAAGTAAAACAAAAAAGCAACCATCAAAAGGGAGCAAAGGGGTCTCATCATTTCACTTCTCCTCCCACGTCAGTGGGAACAACTGTAAATTCAATCTGTAGACTCGTTCAGTACCGCGGCTGTTCAAGGCAATGCGGGCAATCTTCTTTCTACACGCTTCCAGTTCCTGCAAGATTTTCTTATAATCCCCATCCGAAATACCCATCGTCAGGCCGGAAAAATTCCTCTCGGAAGGGGGAAACTTGTCAATAGCGTCTTGCGCAAAGGCAGCCATTTTTCGATGCATAGAACGCAGGGCCACCGGCATCACCGCCGAGGACCCCTTCACGTGACCGTCCGCCTGAACATACGAAT
Organism: Fibrobacter sp.; assembly: GCA_017649565.1. Lineage (GTDB taxonomy): Bacteria > Fibrobacterota > Fibrobacteria > Fibrobacterales > Fibrobacteraceae > Fibrobacter. Next base: position 62,270 of record JAGCGO010000020.1, read on the forward strand.
CGCCCACTTTCTTAAGCAGGCCGACTTTTACCATAAAGTCTAGCGATTCTCGAACATCGGCCGCCGAGACTTCGTGACAGCAACGTTTTGCAATATCGAGAGGTTTCGCACCGCGCATGGCCGGGGCAAGTTCTCTCACGACAGGATGGACCCAGGATTCAAAATACCTGAACGCCTCGCCGTCGACAATCTTTACCTTGTTTGTCTTCGCGAGTTCCAGCATGGACTCGAAAGCCTTTTTCTTTTCCAGGTCGCTTTCAGCATGGCAATACGCGACCATGCTTTTGAAATAATCCAGTTCGAACCCCGCCAGGTGAAGCGCGGCTCCCACATTCTCTGCACCCGCCAGAGATAGGCGGCTTTTGCCCTCACAGACCAACTTCAAGTACGTAGGCGACGTAAACCCCGCAGCACGCGCAAATTCACGCCATGAAAACGACGAGACACGCTTGCGCTCGTCATAATAGTCTTGCATATAGCGCCGATAGTCCTGATACTCAGTAATCGGTTTCATACCCATGAATATACAATTTTCCAAGGAAAAAATTTAATCTGTGATACAATTTGTTTAAAATTTCAAAAATAACACCGGAAAAGTTTATTGATGAAAAATTTTACATCTCCATGATACAGGTGTTTAAATTCATCTAAAAGTTCAAAAAGAACCGGCAAGGGACAAGGCATCCCCTGCCGATTCACCTCCTACCCCCAGCTCTTTTTCAGGAGGGGCATTTAATTATTCGCCATGGTTCCAAGTCCCACGATATTGAAGTTGCCTTCGGTTCCCACACCGCCCTGGGCAATGAACAGCAGCGATGTCACATGGGTCGGGGCGCTATCGCCGAATTCATTCCATTCCAAGCACTTCGTCGTCAAGCCAGCGCTACTCGGCAAAGTTGCCGTGGGAGACTGAAGGAGGGTAGAGACATCTTCATAAGCAGCACTGTTCATCACGACATCAAGATTCAACGAAGACGAGTATTTCACGCACAGGCCGCCCCAACTCGTGATATCGCCCGGATTCATCGATCCGCCATTATCGTCCCTGTTGACAATGCTAAAGCCAACACCGGCAAATCCCTTGCTTTCGAAATTCAACGTGCCACAGAGTCCACCGCAGTAATCAATAATCGGGCCGAGGGATTCCGCATCATAAGCATCGCCCTTGGACACGGGCCAAACAATCCTTGACGGTTCCGAAGCGTCCGTATCTTCGATAGAGTACCAGTACCCGCCCGTCTCAGTTGCGTCGAACAGGTTTGTCTCAACGCGATACATGTAGTCCGATCCAAGCCAGAGGTTCTCGGCGACGGCAGCGGAATTTTCCTGACCAAGAGAAGACAAACCGGAATTTTCAATGGCGTTCAAGTCAACGATGCACGCTCCATCGGCAGAATTCTTTGCGACAGAAGCTATCCTGAAATTCACGTCTATGTCCGTAGCGCTTTTCATTACGAACTTTACGACGGAGATTGCTCCAGCAAGCGCACTGTTTGTGGCTCCGACATTCGACGAGACGTTGGCGAATTCATCCCAGGCAATACATCTTGTGAACATCTTGTCGCTGCCTTCCAAATCGGCACTAAGGACGGTTTCATTTCCATTGTCCAATTCCAGGGTCATATCATGGTCAGAAGCATAGGTAACGCAAAGTCCGTTCCAGGCGCTGATATCGGCTGCGATAGGAGCAGCCCCATTGCCGCTGGGCTGTTCCCCGGCAACGTTAAAGCCGACGCCGGCATAGCCCATATTGGCCGATTCGCTATGCAAGGACGCCGTTCCCGCGATACACCCATAATTAAGCGAAAGTTCCAAGAACCACGGGTGACCATGAGGATTATCCAATTCCATAGGCCAGGTTATATTGGACATTCCTCCGACATCGCTATCGTTAAAGCTCCACCAGAGCCCGGCATTCGAGCCATCAAAGCCCGTGTTGACTTGCTTCTGCTTCGTGTTTCCGGCCCAAAGGCATGCGCTCCCGTCATACATTGCAGACGAGGATGACGGCGGATTGCCGCCCTGCTGTAGCGCCGATTCCGTATTGGCTCCGCCATTACCAAGATTGATATGCCCGTCCGGCACAGCATTCGCGGAATCAAGTATTTCGTTACATCCGACAAGCCCAAACAGAATTGCACTCATCGGCAGCATATATTTCATGTTCATCATTTTTTCCTCCTACCACTTTCGTGGTTTAGTTTGTTTCGACACTCAGACAACCTTTCTAACAAATTAGTTGATTGCCTTTGCAGCAACAAATATACCACTCATTTATTCAAAAATGCAAACTTCTATGATACATTTTTATTGATTTTACACAAATTTAGTAGTGAAAATACGCTTTATAAAAATTCTGTATTTTCATGATACACTCTATAAAAAAGCTCGAGGTTTCAGGCTCGAGGTACGAGGAGTTTGCTATGAGTGAGGAGTTGAGCGATGAGGAATTAGACGAGAGAAGAAAGACGAGATATACGATACTCGGTGCTTCAGCACCCTAGTAGAGTTATACTCATAGGGCATAAGAACATGTAAGGCAGCAAAGCTGCCAACAGTTCTATATACTCATAGGGCATAAGAACATGTAAGGCAGCAAAGCTGCCAACAGTTCTATATCCCCTATGAGGAGATGTAAAATGCGGAATGGGAAATGAGAAATGCCCGCTTGCGCGGGCATGAGTTCTTTCTAACACTTTCTGGATCCTAGCCTCTAGATCCTAGTCTCTAATCCCTAAACCTTCCATTCACAGAAATTCTTGAGCATGGCAAGTCCCACGTCGCCGCTCTTTTCCTGATGGAACTGCGTAGCAACTAGGTTGTCCTTACCCACGATACCCTGGAACGTCTGCGTGCCGTAGGTCGTCTGGGCAAAAGCGTATTCCGCCGGAACCTGCGGATGGTAGGAATGCACATAATAGAAGTCGCAACCGCTGCGGATACCCTTCATAATGGGGTGTTCACGGGTGAAGTCCACCTGGTTCCAGCCCATGTGCGGAATCTTGAGGCCCAGTTCGTCCTTGAAGCGCACCGCCTTGCCCGGAATGAGTCCGAGGGTCTTCACGCCGCCATCTTCCTCGCTTTCTTCGAGAATGATCTGGCTGCCGATGCAGATACCGAGCACGGGATTGCCGGCCTTCACCACCGTCTTAATAGCCTCACCGATTCCCGTACGGGTCAGCGTTTCCATGGCAGACGCCGCAGCGCCCACGCCCGGGAAAATCAACCGCGTCGCCTTCGCAATCTCGTCGGCATCCCGGCTGGATTTGGCGTCCACGCCGATATGCGCGAGCGCGTTCATCACGGACGTCAGGTTACCTGCATTGTAGTCGACTACGATTATAGGATTTGCGGAATTAGCGGACATGGGGACCTCCCTTTGCAAGCCCAAAGATAAAAAAAGAAATGGAAAAGAACAACGAAGAATCGGCAATGGAACGGGACACTGATTAATCACTGATTAATCAGTGATTAATCAGTGGACAGCCATCCCAACCGATGCAAAAATGGCGTTTTTTGAGTCCATTGAGCGTTTCGCAAAATTGGCACGGCTTTTGCATTATTTTCGACAAAACATACGAAACCAAATCGAAAGGAGGATCCATGTCCGAAAATACGGCAGAAAAAAGCACAGAAGACATTGTCCAAAAGGAATCGACAACATTCGATTGTCTTGCGGTAACGAACGTCCAAATTTTCCCCTTCAAGGAAGGAATGTCCCTTGGCAAAATCAAGGCAATGGCTTCGGTTGTCCTGAATGACCAACTCCAGATCCGCGGACTCCGTGTCGTCGACGGCACGCAAGGTTTTTTCGTCGGCTATCCATGCGACCCGTTCTTCAAGGGCGAGGAATCCCGCTACGTCTGCGCCCCGATTACACGCCAGCTTCGCGAACATATCGAGAACTGCGTCCTTGAACGTTATCAGCAATGCCTCAACTAAGACAAGAATAAATGTTTCGAAGGATCCGTTCTTACTGTCTGTTCGGAATCAAGGCCGTCCCGGTATCCGTCGAGGTGGACGCATCACAGGGATTACCAGGATTCACCTTGGTTGGGCTTCCGGACAACGCGGTAAGGGAATCCCGCGAGCGAGTCGTTTCAGCCATTCGCTCCGTGGGAAAGGTGGTGACGGGTTTCCGCACAACGGTAAACCTGTCACCCGCGGATTTGCGCAAGGAAGGTTCCGCTCTCGACCTGCCCCTTGCCATTGGAATGCTCGTCTCCACAGGCGAGATTGAAATACCGAAACTGGACCGATACGTATTCATTGGGGAATTGTCCCTGGACGGACTGTTGAAGCCCGTCAGGGGCGTGCTTTCGGTAGCGATGAGCCTGCCGAGGGGACAAGAAAGCATACTCGTCATACCGAAAGCAAATTCCACAGAAGCATCCCTTGTCGAAGGGCTACGGTACATAAGCGCAGACACTTTATCCGAGTGTATTGAAATCCTGGAAGGCGGGGCGGAATGTTCCATATCAGTAGCTAAAGGGTTGACTCAAAAATCCGTCCCGCCTTCTTCATCTATTCCCGACTTCAGGAATGTCGTCGGGATGTCCGGCGTCAAGCGGGCACTCGAGGTGGCCGCCGCCGGCGCCCACAACTTCTTGCTTGTGGGTTCACCGGGAGCGGGCAAGACCTTGTGTGCCCGATGCCTCCCCGGAATACTTCCCGAAATGACCGACGAGGAAATCCTCGAGACCACAAGAATCCACTCATGCGCTCGGCGGGCCGGCGACTCGGAGGCCTTCAAGCCCGTTCTCTCCCGGCCCTTCCGGACGCCGCACCATTCGGCCTCCATGGTCGCGCTGGTCGGCGGAGGCGCCCGCCTCCTGCCCGGCGAGGCAAGCCTCGCCCACAACGGCGTACTCTTCCTGGACGAGCTGCCGGAATTCAACCGCGGCGTCCTCGAGGCACTCCGCGAACCCATGGAAGACGGGGCCATATCGGTGAGCCGCGCCAGCGGGACCGTCGTGTGGCCGGCCCGGTTCATGATGGGCGCCGCGATGAACCCCTGCCCCTGCGGTTTCGCCATGGACCCGAAGCGCGCCTGCACCTGCCTGCCCGACGCGCGCAAACGCTACAGGGAGCGCATCTCCGGCCCGCTGCTCGACCGCATCGACATCCAGGTGAGCGTCCCGCCCGTAGAGGCCGGACAGTTCGTCGGCAGGCCCGGAGGGGAATCGTCCGCCTCCATACGCGAGCGCGTCTGCGCCGCACGGAGCATCCAGCACCGTCGGTTTTCCGGAACGCCGTTCAAGTCGAACGCGGAAATGTCGTCGGAATGCGCACACCGATTCGCCATGATGTCGCAGGCAACAGAACGGTTCGCCGTCTCCGCAGCCGACAAGATGAACCTGAGCGCGCGCGGATACTACCGCCTGCTGAAGGTGGCGCGAACTATCGCGGACTTGCGCAAAAATGAATCTGTAGAAATACCCGACCTGTCGGAAGCGCTACGGTACAAGACCTACAGCTAGGCTAGCGCTTGACTACGACACTCGATTCGGCACCGGCAGCACCAGGAATCGCGTTGGGCTTGCATACGCGGACCTCGGCAGCCAAAGCCTTGGGATAATGTTCAAGGATGTACTTGGCCGTTTCGACGACCAAGGTTTCTTCCAGTTGAAAACACGAAAGGCGGATGAACCGTTGAAGGTCTTCCGCCAATTGCGCATAATCTATGGAATGGGCAAGATCCTCGTTTCGAGCGGCTTGGGTAAAATCCACTATAATCGAAACATTGAGGACTATGGGCTGCTCGTTCTCCCTTTCGTAGGGAAGGGTCCCGAGAATGCAGTTGAACTCGAGATCCTTGAGCGAAATCTTGCCCGGAGTTATTACCATACGAACAGGACGATAGCCGCCGTCAGGGACACACCCGTCACGGCAAACCAGATGTTACGTGCCGTCGCATAGGAATCCTGGGTCTTCTTGTTGGTGTCCATGCGTTCCTGCAAGTAGGCCATGGTCCAGTCACCATGTTTGCCGTACTTACTTACGGCCACTTCGCAGTTCTGATTGCCGTCGCAGCCAGCGAGGAACATGTCATTGAGCTTGGCAAGGTCGTCGTAGGCGTCCTTGGCTTCGTTGGCCTTCATGTGCTGGTACACGCCCATAACGGCGCTACCCACGGCGACAGCGGAAAGAGCCACGGCAGACCAGAAGCGGACTTCGTCGGCGATACCGAAACGGTCCGTCGCATTTTCGGAAGCATCGCGAGCAGCATAGTCGCGGTCATCAGCATCCCTGTTGGAACGGTCCACATTGCCCTTGACATCGTATTCGTCTTCATCGTCGTCGCAATCCGGATCGTATTCGTCACATTCTTCTTCGTCTTCTTCGACGCGGGACTTCTTGGCGACCGGAGCAGGAGCTTCATCCTCCTCTTCTTCTTCGTCGTCCTCGACCGCGGGTGCCGGAACAGCCGCAACGGATTCGTCTTCGGAGCCCTTAAGTTCAACCGGAGCGTCGTTCACGTAGGCGACGGCGCTGCTCATGCCAGGCACGTAGATGAACTTGCCGTCGAAATATACCTTCTCGGCATCTTCTTCGGCAGACATGCCCTTGCGAGCGTAAATCTTTGCCGAGACGATGTCGCTATAATCGGCACCATCGGCAGTTAGCGGGACGAGAGAGGAAAGGTCTCCTGCACGACCCTGATAAAGCTGGTATGTCGTTTCGGACTCGCCGAACGGGTCTTCGAACTTCTGACGCACAACCAAGCGACCGGACTGCAGCGACCCGACCTCGGAGGCCGGAGCCTTCTTCAGCTGACCACCAAATTCAGCAGTAATATACTGGTCAGGCGAACCGACATCCGTAGCATCGAACCCGTCAATATCATAGGGGCCGGCGAAAGCGGTGAGTGCTGCGCAAAGAACTATAAAAGATAAGCGTTTCATCTTCTGCTCCAATAAGCTCAAATTTCTAGTGAAATATATAAAAAAAAAGCCAATTGTTCTCAAAATTCATAAAAATGACAACTATTATATGCAAATTTTGAAAATTAATGATTTTCAGCACGAGTTATTGCACTTTTTTTACGAACTGACTTTGTAAAAAATTCTACATTTTGACCGAAAATTTTAACTCTAAACCCAAAAGAAGGTGCTACAATGGCAAAGCTTTCTATCGAAGATCTCGAACTCGCCGGTAAGCGCGTGTTCATCCGTGTCGACTTCAACGTTCCGCAGGACAAGGTGACTGGCGAAATCACCAACACCAAGCGTATCGAAGCCGCCCTCCCGACCATCCAGTACGCTCTCGACAAGGGTGCAGCCGTCGTGCTCGCCTCCCACCTCGGCCGTCCGAATGGCGAAAAGAACATGAAGTACACGCTCGCTCCGGTTGCCAAGAAGCTCGAAGAACTCATCAAGAAGCCGGTGAAGTTCCTCCCGGACTGCGTTGGTGCCGAAGTCGAAGCCGCCTGCGCCGCTATCAAGCCGGGTGAAATCATCCTCCTCGAAAACCTCCGCTTCCACATCGAAGAAGAAGGCAAGCGCAAGATCAAGAACGCCGATGGCACCGAAACTAAGGAAAAGGCCGACAAGGAAGCCGTGAAGGCATTCCGCGCTAGCCTCACCAAGCTCGCTGACGTCTACGTGAACGACGCTTTCGGTACCGCTCACCGCGACCACTCTTCCATGACTGGTGTTGAACTGCCGCAGCGCGCTGCTGGTTTCCTCATGAACAAGGAACTCAAGGCATTCGACCAGGTGCTCAACAATCCTCCGCGTCCGTTCCTCGCCATCCTCGGCGGTGCCAAGGTCGCTGACAAGATCCAGCTCATCAACAACCTCCTCGACAAGGCCGACAAGATCATCATCGGCGGTGGCATGGCTTTCACC
>JAGCGO010000021.1 GCA_017649565.1 Fibrobacter sp.
CACGATGGCTATCGAAGCTGTGGACATCGGCCTCGCCCGTTTGCTCCCGGTGATTGACGCCCTCGGTGGTGTCGCCATCATCACGGCTGACCACGGTAACGCCGACGAAATGTACGAAATCGACAAGAAGACCGGCATGCCGAAGGTCAACAAGGACGGTACGTTCAAGGCCAAGACCAGCCACACGCTCAACAAGGTGCCCTGCATCCTGTACGATAACGTGACCGGCGGCAAGCTCGGCCTCAAGGAAGGCGACTGGGGTCTCTCCAACATCGCCGCCACGACCGCCAACCTCCTCGGCCTCGAAAAGCACGAGGCATGGGATGATTCTATGTTAATCGTTAAGTAAACGATTAACATAAAACGAGATTAAAAATGGAACCCGAAAGGGTTCCATTTTTGCCATGCCTCCAAATCCTTGTTAAGAGCTGCGGCAGCCATAGGCTGGCGCATCTCTAAAAACAACGATTTCGTTCGACGAACGGAGGGCATAAAACCCTCCTCCCGCACCATAGGTGCGGAGTCTCACGAGAAGCGTGGGACGACTCGATGCTCATCATCAAGTAAGAGCCGCACAAGTTGCTTCGGCAAGCTCAGCAAACTTACAAGTGCCCTGAGCCTGTCGAAAGGCAATACTAAAAAGGAACCCGTAAGGGTTCCTTTTTTACAATTTGTCAAAAGAGATTTTCGCATAAGCTATATGTACTATTTTTTCAAATGTATATTCCTTTATAGGAAACCGTTTTTCGAGGAGTAATTATGTCTATTCGAAAGAGCAAACGTAAAATCGCCCTATGCATCGCCGCCCTCTTTTGGGCCGCCTGCGATAACGATTCCAGCTCCGCGCCCGACGTGACCATTCCGCCAGAAAGTTCCGATATTCCCGGCAGTAGCGTAACACCGACCTCAAGCGAAACGGCACCTGCGGAAAGTTCATCCAGCGATGCAATCACTCCCGAAAGCAGTTCCACCTATGTCAATCCCGACTACCCCTATACGCTAGACAACGACCCCTCCGTCCACTGCAAGGATTCGACATACCACCACATATCTTTTTGTCCTTCGTCCAAGCCTCGATCGCAAGTCATTGCCGAACTTCAGGAAAACACACCCCTTTATGGCAATATACAACAACCCGTTTGTGCCGACCAAAACCATGACTATGCCATATTCAAGTGCGACGACGGAAGCATGTATCCCGGCAGCCCATATTTTCTTCCCCAGAAGGGCTTGCTCATACAACAATATTATACAGACGATGGCAAATGGATCCCGACAAAAGAAAAAATTGCGAAGGACATAGAAGAAGCGGAAGCAAGTACGGATTTTCCTTATAAACTAGCGAAAGACTCAACCATCAACTGTAAAATAACATACAGAACAAGAACCAACACCGCAGGAACTCAAGATTTCACCTACCCGAAGCTGCAAGAGGACTTTTTTTTCAAATGCGAAGACGGAAACAGCTACGAAAAAGAAGAAATGCTCAGAGACGAAGAAGGCTACCTCTACAAGCGCAAAGATACCTAAGGGTTTGAAAGAGCAGAAAAATTACTGAGAAGGAACCCGCAAGAGTTCCTTCTTTGTGTTTTTTTGCTAGTTTGGGAGTCATGACTCGCGTTCGAAAGAAAGATGACAGTGCCGAAGTCCGCAAGGTGACCTGGGTTGGGCTCGCCTGGAACGCGGTGCTTTCGATTGCGAAGTTCGTCGTGGGTACGCTCGGCAACTCGCATGCCCTTGTCGCCGATGCCATCCACAGCGCATCCGATTTTATAACGGACATTGCCATCATTGTCGGGAGCCATTTCTGGAACTCCCCACCCGATGCGGAGCACCCCTACGGGCACCGCCGCTTCGAGACGCTCATCTCCATATGCATCGGTATCGCCGTCGCCATCGTGGGCATCGGCATCGGCTACAACGCCATCTGCCATCTGCTCGAGGGCGAAGGCAAGAGGCCCGAATTTCCCGTAGCCATCATGGCATTCGTATCCATCCTTATCAAGGAAGGCTTGTTCCATTACACGCGGAAAGCCGGCAGGAAAATCCGGAGCCAAGCCCTGGAAGCCAACGCCTGGCACCACAGGAGCGACGCACTCAGTTCCATCCCCGTGGTCGTCGCCGTCATATCGGTCATCGCGATGCCCAGCCTCTGGTTCGCCGATGCGGTCGGCGCTATCGTCGTGGCCTTCTTCATCCTGCATTCCGCCAAGGAAATCGCATGGCCAGGAATCCACCAGGTGGCAGACCGCGGAGCCTCCAAGGAAGTGGCAGAAAAGCTGAAGGCCGTGGCCCTGAGCTTTCCCCAGGTCATCAGCATCCACGGATTCCGCACGCGCTACGTGGGCAACGACCTGCACGTAGACTTGCACATCGTCGTCCCCGCCGAAATGCCCCTACTGACCGCCCATGACATTGCCGAAGATGTGGAGCAAAAGCTTATCGACTGCGGGGAAAACGTGGTAGACGCGCTTGTTCACATTGACCCCTACACTCCGGAACGGGCAGCGCGTGGCGAAGCAAAAACCATCACACGCTAAAAAAACGCCAGAATAAGATTTCATCATAGTGAATATTCCAATATGGGTGTTCACGGGTTGTGTTTTTTACATTTTTTTTGTTTATAATAAAATAAATGCGTCTTTTTTGCCGGCGCATTCTAACGACCATGGGAGGTGAATATGGTTCTCGACGAATTCTACAAACTGAACAACGGACAGCGCATTCCCAAGGTCGCACTCGGGACTTGGCAGACCCCAAACGGAACGGCCAAGACGGCTGTCGCCGCGGCCATTGACGCTGGGTTCAGGCACATCGATACCGCCATCGCCTACGAAAACGAGGAAGGCGTAGGGGAAGGCATCCGTGCAGGACTTGCCGCCACCGGTATCCACCGGGACAGCATCTTCGTCACCTCCAAGATTCCTGCAGAAGTCAAGTCCTACAAGGAAGCCGAGAAGAACATCCTGGAATCGCTCGTACGGCTGGACTGCCGCCACGTGGACCTGATGCTCATCCATGCGCCAAGGCCCTGGAGCGAGATGAACAGCCCGTTCAAGGGACACAACTACTTCGACGAGAATCTGGAAGTCTGGAAAGCCCTGGAAGAAGCTTACTCAGCCGGTCGTTTCCGCGCCATCGGTGTGTCGAACTTCGAGGTCGAGGATTTGGACAACATAATGGAAAACTGCCGCGTGATGCCCGCCGTCAACCAGATTCGCGTACACATAGGCCATGTTCCGACAGAACTCATTGAATACTGCCACACCAACGGCATTCTCGTAGAGGCCTACTCACCAAACGCCACAGGCCGCCTCGCCAGCGTACCGGAAATCTGCGCGATAGCGGCGAAATACGGGGTGTCCGTTCCGCAGCTGGCAAGCCGCTTCGTGTTGCAGCTGGGACTTTTGCCCATCCCCAAGTCCGCCAACGCCGAGCGAATCCACCAAAACGCGAACCTCGATTTCGAAATCAACCTCGAAGACATGGGAAAGCTGCTCGACATCAAGGGCCTCTAGGTCCATAACTCCCATAGCGTTCCTTTGCAAGCCGGTTCCTGCCAGGGGCCGGCTTGGTTTATTGCGTCAAAAAGTGCTATCTTGTTTGGCATGACACGTCCTTTCTTTCGCATGATTCTCGGTATAGCTCTTGTTCCGGCCTTTGCGTTGGCCGCCGTGAACCTCCCCGTACACAAGGAGGTCCTTCCCAACGGGCTTACAGTTTTGCTGCACCCCAACAAGCAGGCGCCCACGGTAAGCTGCCGCCTGTTCTACGTTACGGGCTCGGTACATGAGGTGCCGGGCAAGTCCGGCCTTGCGCACATCCTGGAGCACGAACTTTTCAAGGGCACCAAGAAGGTGGGCGTCTCGGACAGTATCGCCGATGCACGTTTTATGGCCACGCAGGATAGCCTGCAGGCGCAGATCCGTTCCGCGAAACTGGCCGGGGATACGGCAAAGCTCAAGAATCTCAACACAAAGCACGACTCCGTGCTGAACGAGCACCGCAAGATTTTCGTGAAGGACGAACTCTGGGGAGCCTACCAGGCCGCCGGAGGCACCGGGCTCAACGCCTTCACCACCGACCTGATGACCGCCTACATCGTGACGCTGCCCAAGAACAAGGTCGAACTGTTCATGTGGCTTGAATCCGACCGTATGCAGAACGCCGTGCTCCGCGAATTCTATTCCGAACGCTCCGTCGTCCGCGAGGAACGCCGCATGCGCTACGACGACAAGCCGACGGGCCGCTACTACGAGAGCCTGAATTCCCTGATTTACGAGGCCTTCCCGTACCGTGTGCCGACTATCGGCTGGCCCAGCGACATCGACAACCTGACCCGCGAAATGGCCGAGGAGCACTACCGCAAGTACTACAAGCCGCGCAACGCCATCCTCGTACTGGCAGGCGACCTGGACACGACCGCCACGATGGAAATGGTCAAGAAGTATTTCTCCGGCATTCCCGCCGGCGAAGAGTTCCCGCCGCTCACCATCCGCGACCCGGAACAGGCCGGCGAAAAGCGACTCGCCGTGACTCGCCCCGACGCGCCGAATCTCTTCAATCTGGTATTCAAGACACCCGAGGTGGGTGACCCGTCGCTTTACGCGCTCGACATTGTCGAGGGCGTCCTGAACGGACGCTCCGGCCGCCTGTACAAGAGGCTCGTCGAAGAAGAAAAGCTGGCCGTCAGCGCAAGCGCAAGCAACAGTCCCAACAAGTACGTATCGGAATTCTCGGTCCGCGTGAACCTGCGCCCCGACGCCGACGTGCAAAAGGTCGAGAAGATCGTGTGGGAAGAGCTCGAAAAGCTGAAGGTGAACCCCGTAAGCGAACGCGAGTTCCAGCGCGTGAAAAACCATGCCTATGCAAGCCTTGTCCGCAGCCTTACCGATATGGAAAACGTCGCGACGATGCTCGCCTGGTACGAGATGTACGGCGATTATAAAATTTTCCTTGACTGGGCCGAGAACCTGAACAAGGTGACCGCATCGCAGGTGCAGTCCATTGCCGCAACCACGTTCGACCACGACAAGGCCGTAACGGGAACGCTGCTCAAGAAGAAATAAAAGAAAGGGCCGCTTTCCGCGGCCCATCTGCTATCTTATCACAATCTTTCGGATTCCGTACTTGCCCACCTTCACAAGGTAGATTCCGCCTTGGTTTTCCGGCATCCGGATAGTCGCGGAATGCCCGGCAAGTCTTGCGGTACGGACGCACTTGCCCGAAAGGTCGAACACCTGCACCGTCTCGCCCGCACGGCCGGACAGTTCGACATGAATCGCATTGCCGTTCACCGAGATGTTGAGGTGGGGCTGGAGTTTTTCTACGCCAGGAATAGCATCGTCGTCTTTACCCGGATTGTCCTTCGTGGAATCGGCATCCGCCGTGTCGGGAGGCGGCAGCGGATCCGGCAGGGCCGGGATTTTAACCTTGATTTCGTCGTAGCGGACAGCGACCGCCATCAGGTACCAAGTGCTGTGCGGCAGCCACTGTTCAATCCAGCGCCAGTTGTTCCAGGCTTCCTTCTCGGGATCGAAACCCACAACTCCGACACCGTCGTCGTCCCAGGCGATTCCGGAACCGTCCTGGTTCCTGCCACTGATGCCGTTCGCAATGCCGCCATCAAGCGTGGCATCGAAATCGGACTGGCCATCGTACTTCTGTGGGTTCTTGATACCCTTCCCCTGCATCATGCAGGTAGCATAGGGGTTCTTTCCCAGAATCCAGTCCAACTGGTCGACAGCATACTTGTCGGCACCGGCATCGCCGTCATCTTCCAAGATGCGGTGGGCGTATAAGACCGCCGCAGCAAGGCTTGCGATACGGGCGCTCTCGCCCTGCCACCAGTAATTGGACTCGTTGTCGTGCGGGATAAAGAACCCGTCCTTGATAGAACCATTCGTCTTGTATGTCTGGCGAGCATAGCCGAATGGGTTGTCCACCTTCCCCGTGATCTTTAAAAGCCAATCAAAATGTTTCTTTGCCGCAGCCTTGGCGCTCTTCAACTCCGGGCTATAACCTTCGCATGTCTCATTGTACGGACACGGCTCATATTCCCTGGCATTGGCTTCCACTTCCATGAAGCGGACCAGTGCCACCAGCGGGAGGCCCGCATCGCTCGCATGCCAGAACGGACGCGTCTTGGCGTCGTCGCTCCAGAAATAACCGCCATCGCTCAAACGGCCGGCAAGGTGTTCAGCGCGTTTGCCAGCATCCTTCAAATAGCTGGAATCATGCGAAGCCTCATAAAGTTCGGTCGCGGCAAGCAAAGCGGTATAGTCGTCAATGATGTTTTCCTTGTTGTCGTCGCAGTATTCGCAGTTCCCGCCGATACTTTGTTTGGAAGTCAGGTGCGCATAGGCACGCTTGGCACCGGCCAGGTACTGCTCGCTAGTAGAATCGCCATTCGTCTTGAGCATCGACGCACGGGCAAGGGCAGCAATCGCCATGCCACCGCCTTCGCGGAACGCGGTCTGGTATTGGCTCGACTTGTCGCCATCGGACCCGACGAATGCGCAGATTTCGCGTTTGTCGTACGGGTTGCCCCACTTGTCGAAAACCGTCATGTAGAAGAAGCCTTCCTCAGAGAGCATGCGCAACAGGAAGTCGGCACCATACACGGCCTCGTCCTTGGTCTTGGCCTTGGTCGTCGTCTTGCCGAGCAGCGTGGGAATGCGTTCGGCGGTGAACGCGAGAGTCCACACGGTCAGCGGAATCTGCTGCGGGTTCAGGTAGTTCGCATAGGAAAGATGGGAAAGGTACTTGCTCACGTCGCCGCTGGCATCGTACCAGCCGCCGTGCACGTCACGGGTCTTTCCGTCGCCCTTGTAGATGGGCAGGTTCTTGTCCTGATTCTTGATGGTTTCGTTTTCGGCGCGATCGTTGTAGAAGTAGTCAAGCACCGTCGAAAGCGTCTTCTGCGCCAGGGCATTGTCTTCGACCTTGAACTCGCCGGAATTCTGCGGCTGGCCATTTTCACTCACCTGCAAGGTGTAGGTGCCGGCTGCAACATCGCTACCCAAATCCGCTACGTAGAACTTGCCGTTGTTCAGCCAGTTGTCCGGATTGGTGCCGGAAGAAAGCGTGCCCGACTTCACCGTGTTCCCGTTGGAAATCAACTTGAACTCGGCGCCATCCAGCGAATTGTCGCTCCTGACAATGACATTCATAGGAAGACCAGTATCGTAGCCGACCTGGTTGTAGAAAAACTTGACTTCGGACCATGCGCTGCCTGCAGCCAACGCAACGAAAAGAGGGACAATGGAATACGAAATTTTATTGTGCATGTCCATAATCTATACTCATGAAGTGAAAACGAATTGTAAACCTTTTTTCTTGTGATGGGCAACAAGACAAACCGACCGCGACGGCAAGGGCAGGGACCCGCAAGCAAGGATGCGGACCTCCAGCATTTTATTCTACGCAATTATAGCGTAAAATAATAAAACTTCGGGAACAAGGGTACATTCACCAAACTGCCGAGAGTTCCCACTTATACATGAAGAGCTTCATTTTGACCAGAAAGTTTTCTTCTCTTTCAACAGAGCCCCCTCCAAAGCACCCTAAAAATTTTTAAAATTTGAGCATTTATCACATTATTAACGCATAAAATGCGTATTTTAAACCTTTATTTCCTGTTTTCTTCATTTTCCTGTTGACGTCAACCCCCGTCGAATCTAACTTTACCGTCACTAAACCTTAACCAACGACGATCGCGTCTGCCGCTAGAAAAAACTCTCTCGTCTCTCGTCTTTCGTCTCTCGTCTAACTATGTACTACGAAACAATTAAAGTTCTCGACTGCACCATCCGCGACGGCGGCCTCGTCAACAAGCACGACTTCTCCCTGGAATTCGTCCGTCGCCTCTATACACTCCTTTCCGCAGCCGGCATCGACTACATGGAAATGGGCTACAAGAACTCCCCCGAACTCTTCGACCCCAAGGAATACGGCCCCTGGAAATTCTGCGACGACGACCTGCTCTGGAAAGTGAAGGACGGCATCGAATCCAAGATGAAGATGGCCGTGATGGCCGACGTGGGCCGCGTGAACATGGACGCCGTGAAGCCCGCTGCCGAAAGCCCCTACCAGATGTTCCGCGTAGCCAGCTACGTGAAGAATATCGACAAGGGTATCAGCATGGTGAACGCCTTCCACGACATGGGCTACGAAACGACGCTCAACATCATGGCCGTGAGCCGTGACCGCGGTCCGGAACTCGACGAAGCGCTACACCAGGTGCAGGAAGAATGCAAGGCTGACGTGCTCTACCTCGTCGACAGCTTCGGCGCCTTCTACCAGGAAGACATCGACAAGGAACTCGCCCGCTACAAGGGTATCGTGAAGAACAAGAAGTTCGGCTTCCACGGCCATAACAACCAGCAGCTCGCCTTCAGCAATACCATCCAGGCCATCATCAACCACGTGGACTACCTCGACGGTTCCGTGTCGGGCATGGGCCGCGGCGCGGGCAACTGCACCACCGAACTCTTGCTCAGCTTCCTCAAGAACCCGAAGTACGATCTGCGCCCCGTTCTCGACGCCATCCAGGAACTGTTCCTCCCGCTGCACAGCAAGTACGAGTGGGGCTACATCATTCCGCAGATGATCACGGGCATGCTCAACCGTCACCCGCAGGACGCTATCGCCGTTCGCAAGACGGAAGACAAGGACAAGTACCGTAAATTCTACGAAAGGATGATTAACGATTAATCGCTAAAAATCCCTTTCTACAACAAAAACAACGATTAATGTTTATCCCCTGTAAAAACAGGGGATTTTTTTGGCTTTTTCGGCTTTTTGGAGTTATTTTTCTAACTATGAAAGGTCTTTACTGTACGATGTTTGGAGTTGTCATGGCTACGCTCGGATATGCGCGGCCAGCAATGCCATTTGCCGACTGTGCGACCCAATCCAACGGAACATGCGTCACGGTGCAGCAGTATGGCGACGAACGATACAACTATACCCTTACCATCGACGGCTACCTGGTCGTAAAGGACGCCCAGGGCGATTACGTGTACGCCGACTCAAACGCAAACGCATCCGGTATCATAGCCCGCAACGCCGACAAGAGATCCGATGCGGACAAGGCCTTCCTGAAAAAACTGAACCAGCGGGACATCCTCGACAAATACCAGAAATCAAACGTAGACCGTTATCCGGAACTGCGGGGACTCCTCGCCAATTACAATCATTCCGCAAGCGGAGAACGCAACGCTCTGCTCCGTCCCAAGCCGCAGACATTCACCAAGGGCGAGCTCCGTTTCCCCGTCTTCTTGGTATCGACATCGGACCGCAACTTCGGCGACACCATCTGGTACGAACGATCGCTGAACGAAGTTGGGTTCTCCGAGGATGGGCATTACGGCAGCGTCCACGACTACTTCGTCGCAAACTCTGACAGTCTGTTCAAACCCACCTTCGACGTATTCTCGGTAAAGATTGACCTCAAGTCAACTATGGCCGGCGACGACGAAGGGGACGGAGAAGGACTCTTTATCAAGGCGGTCATCGACTCGGTGGTAAAGCGCATGGGCGACCTTTCCGTATACGACAGCGACGGCGACAAGACTATCGACGGTTTCGGCGTGATTCTCGCCGGGACCGAACAGGGATCCGGGCTCTGGGGCCACATGTACTACTACACGGCCTACACGAATCCCGAAATGTACGGCGGATACACAGGCGGCTGGTGGAACAGCCGCAATCACAACAACACCAACAACAGCTGGGGAAACAACTACAACGGCTTCAAATTCGACCGTTTCCTGCTCATCGCCGAGATGTCCGATCCCATATCCTACATTAAGTCTGGACACAACGGCATCGGCGTATTCATCCATGAATTCAGCCACATTCTCGGACTGCCCGATTTTTACACCATGGACGATTCCTACATCGAACCCCTGGCCCCATACGAAATCATGTCTCAGGGGATGTACAACGGCATTACCAGAAGCTATCAGATGGGACGCTGCCCCGCCAAGTACAGCGCATTCGAGCGCGAATCGATGGGATGGATGACGATACCCGACCTGAATTCCTCTGTCGAGCTCTATTCACTGGACATCATCGACAAGAACAAGGCCTACAGCGTCACCAACCCGAAAAACAAGGACGACTACTACGTCATCGAGTACCGTCCAAGAGTCGGGTGGGACCAGGCAGTCACCGACACGGTCGACATGGGCATCCTCATCTGGCACGTCGACTACGACAAGCAGGCCTGGGAATATTACCCGAACCGCAGCGCCGATGTACAGCGCTATGTCATCACCGCAGCGCTTAATTTGTCCAAAAACAAAACGTTCAGCAATTTCAAATATGGCGATGTCGGCATATACGACGCCATCAAGGATGGCGAAGACAAGGTTTGCTTCGCGACAAAGCCGGGCATCGCGGTAACATGTCCAGCACCGGAACCGCCATCCAGTTCCAGCGTAGTATCGAGCGCCGCCAAGGCCGTACCTTCTTCGTCGGCAGCATACCCAACCACAGTTTCATCTTCAAGTGCGAAACACATCCACTTCCTAAATTCCTCTGCAAGTTTCTCCGCAAGCTCATCTCAAACGGCAGCGACAGACAGCAGCCTTTTCGTGCAATCCGGAGACATTTCTCCGCGGGCCAGCATATCCGTCATCGGCCAGGAACTTGTCATCCAGACATCCGCTCAAGGGATCAAGCACGTACGCATCATCGACGCGCTTGGCAGCGTGGTCGCGAAGTACGACTTCGACACGGAAAAAATGCAAATTCCCATCGCCCGGACAATGCGCCACGGGGCCTATTTTGTGCAGGTCTACACCCGGCACAAAACACTCGCCACTACGCGAATATCCTACTAAAACGCAAAAAAACACATTTTTTTGAAGAATTCTGTCATCTTTACAGCGGGGCGTCAAATTTCTAAATTTGGCGCCGTAATAATATAAGGAGAGAAGGATGAGCAAGGATTTGAAAGAAAAGGCGCTCGAATACCACGCCATGGGCAAGCCCGGCAAGATCGAAATCGTGCCGACCAAGCCGCACAGCACCCAGACCGACCTGGGGCTCGCTTACACTCCGGGCGTGGCCGCCCCCTGCCTCGAAATTGAACGCGACAACAACCTCGCCTACGAATACACGGGCAAGGGAAACCTGGTCGCGGTGATTTCTAACGGCACAGCGGTGCTCGGCCTTGGCGACATCGGCGCGCTCGCCGGTAAGCCGGTGATGGAAGGCAAGGCGCTCCTGTTCAAGATTTACGCTGGTATCGATGTTTTCGATATCGAAATCAACGAGAAGGACCCCAAGAAGTTCATCGAGATCGTGAAGGGTATTGCCCCGACGTTCGGCGGCATCAACCTCGAAGACATCAAGGCTCCGGAATGCTTTGAAATCGAAGACACCCTGAAGGCCGAACTCGACATCCCCGTGATGCACGACGACCAGCACGGTACGGCAATCATTTCTTCTGCCGGCCTTTTGAACGCCATCGAAGTCGCGGGCAAGAGCATCCGCAACGTGAAGATGGTGGTGAACGGTGCGGGTGCAGCCGCTTGCGCCTGCACGCGACTCTACTTGTCGCTCGGTCTCAAGAAGGAAAACTTGGTGATGTGCGACAGCAAGGGCGTTATCCGCAAGGATCGCAAGGGATTGACCGCCGCGAAGGCCTTCTTTGCGACCGACCGCACCGACATCGAGACGCTTGAAGACGCCATGAAGGACGCCGACGTGTTCGTGGGACTTTCGAAGGGCAACATCCTCACCCGCGACATGGTCCGCAGCATGGCCGACCAGCCGATCGTCTTTGCGCTTGCAAACCCGACTCCCGAAATCAGCTACGAAGAGGCCATGGCGAGCCGCGGCGACCTCATCTTCGCGACGGGCCGCAGCGACTACCCGAACCAGGTGAACAACGTCATCGGCTTCCCCTACATTTTCCGTGGCGCCCTCGACGTGCGCGCGACCTGCATCAATGAACACATGAAGCATGCCGCCGTCCGCGCCATCGCGACGCTCGCCCACAAGCCGGTGCCCGACGTGGTGAACATCGCCTACAATGCGCAGCGCTTCACCTTCGGCAAGGAATACCTGATTCCGAAGCCCTTGGACCCGCGCCTGCTCACGGAAGTCTCTATCGCCGTCGCTAAGGCCGCTATCGAAAGCGGAGTGGCCCGCAAGCCGATTACCGACTGGGACGCCTATTACGACAAGCTCCGCGACATGATGGGCTACGACAACAAGCTCATCCGCCAGTTCAGCGATACCGCCCGCAGCAACCCGAAGCGTGTGGTGTTCGCCGAAGGCTCCAACCTGAACATGCTCAAGGCTGCCGTGCAGGCGAAGGCCGAAGGCGTGGCGCACCCGATTCTGCTCGGCAACCCCGAACGTATCCAGATGATGGCGCACAAGGAACAGCTCGACCTCACGGGCATCAAGGTCGTGAACCCGCGCTCCCCCGAGGAATTCGAACGCCGCCGCAAGTACGCCGAAATCTATGCCGAAGAGAACGGCCGCAACGGCGTGACCTTCGAAGAAGCCCGCGACGACATGTTCGAACCGAACCACTTCGGCATGATGATGGTGAAGGTGGGCGACGCCGACGCGTTCATTACCGGTGGCTATTCCAAGTACTCCGAGACCATCGAACTCGCGAAGGAAATCATCGGCATCCGTCCGGAATACAAGCACTTCGGAGCCATGCATATCCTGAGCACCCGCAAGGGAACGTTCTTCTTGGCCGACACGCTCGTGAACCGCGACCCCGATGCCGAAACGCTCGTGGACATTGCGAAGCTCACGCACGACGCCGTCCGCTTCTTCGCGCACGAACCGGTGATGGCGATGCTCAGCTACGCGAACTTCGGTAGCGACAAGGAAGCCGCCCGCGGCACGGCCAACAAGGCCCGCGACGCCGTGAAGATGATTCACGAACAGTTCCCGGACTACGTGCTCGATGGCGAAATGCAGGTGAACGTGGCGCTCGACAAGGAACTGCGTGACACGAAGTATCCTTTCAACAAGCTCAAGGGCCAGACGGTCAATACGCTTATCTTCCCGTGTCTCTCTTCTGCAAACACCACTTGCAAGATGCTCCTCGAGATGGGCGTGGGCGAATCCATCGGTCCCGTGCAGATGGGCCTGAACAAGCCGGTGCATGTCACCGACTCCGACGCCTCCGTGCACGACATCTTCAACCTGACCGTTGCCGCCGTCATCGACGCGATCGTGCAGGAGAAGAAGGACGAAGAGATGACTCGCAAGAAATACGACAAGATGTGGTAAGGTCAGACGAAAGAACGCCGCAAGCGGCTACAGACGAAAGACGAAAGAAAGAGCCGGGTAAAATTTTATAGATTTTACCTTGTTTTTATTTTGTTAAGAACAGGAGAAGAGATGAGAAAGCTACTTGCGTCAGTTTTACTTTTATCTTTTGGGGCATTTGCAAACGAAGCCATCATTGTCTCGAAAGAAGCCGATTTTAGCAGCAATTTTACGCCATCTATGTCAGCGACGGAAAGCAACTACCTGACACTGGAAAGCAATGTGTACCAGTTGTACGAAGCTGCCGGAACAATCCTTCTGTCGGGATACCTCTATGTTCCCCAGGGCGCCGAGGTGGTCATCGACCTTAACGGCGTTTCGATCGGCCGCCAGTTGAATGGGTCAATCAAGAACGGCACGATTTTCGTAGTCGAAGGAAAGCTTACCATCCAGGATAACAGCGAAAAAGCTACTGGCTGTATTTTGGGCGGGAAAGAAAGCGCCCCCCTCGGAGCATCGGCAGTCCTTGTCAAGAAGGGCGGATCGCTTACGCTAGCTGGCGGTACGCTTCAGGGAAACGATGAAGACAAGTCCCCTGCGGCGCTCAACGTGTACGGCTCCTTTGAAATGCGTGGCGGGACAGTCACGGGAGACTCTTATGGTGTGAGGGCCGATTCCGGCTCGACGGTAACCGTGTCCGGCGGCGCTATTCAAGGGAATAAAACAAATGGGTTGTTCGCAGATAAAGGTTCCAATGTGAGCATTTCCGGCGGTGAGTTCTCCGGAAACATTTATTTTGTGAACGCATTTGAAGACATCAATATTTCCGGCAATCCAAAATTTATTGATAACAGCACCCTGGTTTTAAACGACGACAAGAAAATCAATGTTGTCGGCGCACTGCATGATGACGCAGTCATTAACATATTCTCAGCAAACCCTTTGACGGATGATCAGCCCAAGAAGGCCATTTCTGGCCGCTCGCAATATATTGTGGGAGGTCTCGATACTATCGGAATTATAAAATACAACGACCTTAACGAGGGAGAAACCTACCAACTGTACGCTTACGACAAGACGCTGATGATCAAGAAGGAGTATCCGGCGATCAGGTTTGCCAAGAAGGAAGGAAAGAGCATCGTCATCGTTGACGGCGACTATTATGGCAAAGTCAACAGCGTCGCCGCACAATCGGTGGACTCGGCCATTCTCGAAAGGAAGTTCACCGTCACGGGCGACGGAGCCTATTCTACGATTCAGCTTCCGTTCGATGTCGAGGTGGACAGCTTGATCGGTGTCAAGAACGTCTATAATTTCGCGGGCATCGAGGAAACCGATGGCAAGTTCAAGGTGATTCTGAAAAACGTAAAAGAAGAACCCAAGTGCGGCAAGAGGGCCTGCATCAAGGCCTACAAGTCGTATATCCTGGAAATGGGATCGACCGAATTGAAGTTCCGCGGAAGTGTTCAGATCGAAAAAACGCCTCAGGCGTATTATGTGACAGACACCATTGGCGACTGGGTCATTACGGCCCCGGATAGGTATTACGAGTGGTCGAGCGATGATTACGCCGTTGGAGCCTATGGCTTTAATGCCAGGACATCGGACGAGATTTCGTCGGTAGGGAAATTCGTGAAGCTCGGTGCCGGAGCCTGGATGCCTCCGTTCCGTGCGAGCATCTTCAACTTGAAGGCGATGCAGCAGCCTGGCGGAATCACAAAGCCGGTGCCGGTCCTTCCTGAAAGCCTCGATGTGGTTATCGTAAGCAGCATCGGCGGCAACGAAGAGACGACCACTATCGGCCGCATCGACACGCGCACGGGAACGTTCTCGATGGAGCGCGACTTCGACATCAAGGGCCGCAAGCTGAATGGCGCGCCCAAGGCCCGTGGCGCCTACTATGGCAAGAAAGTCTTGAAGAAATAAGGGAGAAAACCATGAAGAACGAACAGAAGAAAAACTACAGCAAGCCCGTCATGAAGGCCGTCAAGCTCAAGCACCGCGCAAACCTGTTGCAAGACAGCATTTACCGCGATCAGGTTTCGATGGTGGATTCCTCGAATTTCGACAACGTATAAAGAGGCTGAAAAAATTTGCAAGGAAAGGCTCGCGGTGGCGGGCCTTTTTTCGTATAAAGTACAAGGTGTACTATATACAATTAAAACACGTTTTAACAACAATAAAAATTGCTTAAATTTCAATAAAAAGTTAAAAAATGTACTGTAAAGCTATTGACTTTTGATTTTAGGCAGAGTATATTTTCGAACATGAAGCCAATTGTCGAATACCAAGATTACCACGTTTTTTTGAACGACTTCTACGAGGAGCGTAAACGCACTTCCGCTTTCTCATGGAGGGAGTTCGCAAAGATTGCCGGTTTTGCCTCGCCTTCGTATCTCAAGACGGTTTGCGAGGGCAAAACAAACTTGAGCAAGGTGACGATGGGCCGCGTCGCGCAAGCTATGGGACTTGCCGGTTATGAAGTGACTTATTTCGAAACCATGGTGAAGTTCGGCAACGCCAAGAAGGATTCCGTCAAGATGGAGTACCTCAAGGAAATGCAGGACATGGCCCGCAACCACAAGGTACGCATTATCGACAAGGACGCGTTCGAATACTTTTCGAGCTGGAAGAATCCGGTCGTCCGCGAACTAGCCCCGATAATGCCCGGAGCCATGCCAGGCGAAATCGCCGGAGCCTGCTGCCAGGAAGTCTCGGCGCTGGAAGTCCGCAAGTCGCTCGCATTTCTAGAACGCACCGGCTTCCTCAAGCAGACAAGCGAGAACACCTACGAGCAGACCGAGAAAGATGTCATAGGCTCCAAGGAAGGGCTCCCGCTCGCAATCCGCTCGATGCACCGCGAGATGGGCAATTTGGCCGTTGATTCGTTGGACCGCTTCACGGCAAGCGAACGAAACATTACCGGCATCACAATGGGCGTCAACCGCGAAACGTACGAAAAGGTTGTCGCAGAACTTGACGAGTGCCGCAAAAGGATTACTGCAATCGTAAACGCTTGCAGCGACATCACACAAGTTTACAGACTGAATTTACAACTGTTCCCGCTTTCGAAAGAAATCGCGAACAATAAGGAGGATTAAGATGAGAACAAGATTTTATATAGCATGCGGGGCCTTCGCGCTCGCAGCTACAGGTTGTCTGGACGAAAAAAATATTTCGGGGACATCGACAGAGCCGAATACAGTCCAAGCTAACGGCAGCGTCCTGTGGGATCCGTCAAACGGCGATCATCGAGTCAATTTTACAGCCAGTGTGACCGCATTGCCCAAAGGCGCCGTCGCAGACGGCCATTGGTACTGGGAAGCCTATAGCGACGCGAAAAAAGGTGGCGAGGCGTACATATCGTGGCCTACTAAATTGACCGACGGAACAGATTCCTTGTCTGCGGTCATTGATTCGTGTCAAGGATTGTGCGGAACGGCAGTCTTAAAAAAAGGCTCAATGACCAGCGCTCCGTTTGCAGGGGTTGGCTTTACGATTGCAAGAGACAAAAACGGGGAACCCCTTCCTGTTGACGTTTCGAACTGGGGCGGCGTTTGCGTTACATATACGTCAGAAGCGGATCCGCTAATCGTGCTTGATTTGGGAGACTCGCTCAAGCATGAACTCGGCGACAAGTTGCCATCCGCATCTATGAAAAAAACAAAGAAAGAGACCGAAATAACGGAATGTGTTAGTTGGGAAGAATTTACGATTTCGTCCGAGTCAAAGAAACTTCCTGAACATTGGCAAGATGCCGTTGGAGAAAAGGCGGCAAGTCAACTTGTTGGGGTAAAAATTAGAATCCAAGACGATTCCGGCAAATACAAATTCAATATCCGGCAAGTCGGGACCAAGGAGAATGATCCACCGAAAACAACGCACCAGAAATCTTCGTCCAGTTCTCAAGCTGAAAGTTCCTCAAGCTCCCAAATCGCGAGTTCTTCCAGCTGGCTTTTGCTAGGAGGTGGGGACGGAAGCCTATGGACCCCGCTAAAAGACAAGGACCATGTTCAGACATTGCTTTATACCTTCTATAAAGCGGAGGATAAATCGGATAAATCGTATACACCCATTGAACCGGACGGCCGATGGTTCTTGGAAACCGACGCTGCAAATGGCGGAGAGTCATTTATCTCTTGGCCGGTTTCGCTTGGTCACGACAGTTCTTTGGTTGACGTTGTAGAATTTTGCAAGGGACTCTGTGGCAGAGCCTCTTTGAAAAAGGGAACATCACAAAAAGACCCGGCAGTGTACGCCAGCTTTAATCTTGCAAAGGATTCTGCAGGGAACCGCACACCTGTTAGTGTTTGGAAATGGAAAGGAATTTGTGTAGAGTATTATTCAGAAACGGATCTTTCAGTCGAACTCGTATTGTCTGATTCGCTTAATAGGATTTTGGATTACAACTTACCCGCAGCAAAACTTTCCAAATCCTCGTCAATAGAAAAAACTTGCCTTTCTTGGGATAAATTCAATTTGCCGGAGGGGGTGGAAAACGTCCCTCAAGTTTTGAAGGAAAACAAGCACATTGACCATGATTCCACGGCGGATGAAAACCAATGGAAGATGTATGTCGGAAGTCAAGCATCAAAGCATTTGGTTGGCGTAAGGTTTAAAATCCAAGCAGATGAGGGCGATTACAGTTTTGGGATTGGGGCAGTAGGAAACCTTTTCAGAGAGTTCAAGAGCAATACAGATTTGCCGATTTGCGTGAGCAAGAGGAAAGGAAACTCATGCGAAAAGGACCTTATGTCGGGAGGTTATGGATTTCCTCAAGTCAATACCGCTAGATATGCAGACGACAGTTGGCCTTCGGATGTTGAAGAAGACGGGAGATGGTTTGTGGAAACAGACTCTGCAAAAGGAGGTCACTCATCCATTTCGCCTTATGATTTAATACAATTCCAAGCCAAAGTTCACGATACTTTGGAAACTCTGATAAGCGAATGTGAAGGTATATGTCGATCAATAGACTTGAGACGCGAAGCGATAACGGACGACGATGAACTGGAAGACGACTCGACAACAAACAGAGAATCGCAAAGCGACGCGATGACAGACGATCCTTATGTTGTTTTGGGATTCCATTTAGCCAGGACCATTTCTCATTCAGATGACTTGGGAGACCCTGTACCTGTCGATGTTTCGAATTGGGATGGTATGTGTTTTGAATATTTTAGCAGAATTCCTATAACGTTGGAACTTGATACCGGCGATTCACTAAATACCATACTCGGAGCCAAACCGTATGTTATTTTGCCGGAAACGGAAAGGCATATGTGTTTCCGCTGGAGCGACTTCGAACTCCCGGCCGGGCAGATTACCCCGGAATATTCGGAAGGCAGCGTCGGCGAATTTGCGGCAAAGCATTTGTCTGCAATAAGGTTTATAATGCAATCACATAATGATGGCGATGTGATTCTAAATATTAGAACGATTTCCACATACTACTTTTAGTCTACAAAAATCAGTCAGAGAAAAAGTCCTCCGCGGCAATCGCCGTGGAGGACTTTCTACACGCCATATTTGCGCTTTTGCATACGACTAAATCAAGACTTTTTTTATTTCAAAATGACACTCTTTGCATTGGACTTGCCATTCTGTTCAACCGTCACGATATAACGTCCGTTGGGAACGATTCCAGAATGCCATTCTACACGATGGAATCCCGGCTGGAGGTTTTCCTTGACAATCTTTGCAACAACGGCACCATTGGCATTTACAATGGAAACCTTGGCCGTACCTGCAGTCTTGATTTCTACATTCACTGCCGAATGGTCAACGCCCCTGACAACAGGAGAAAGCGAGGCTGCTGCAGGAATCAGCTCTTCCGTATTTGCCAATTCCGTTCGCTTCGCCAACATATTCGACGAACCATTCCATTGAACTATACGATAGTGTGTATCTTTATTCCCGTAGATAATATTCTTAATTCGGTTTTGGACGCTTACGGAAGCATCGTACCAATACCATCGATTTGCATTACGATCATTTTCATCATCTACCTTAAGATCGCTATACAATATATTTGCGTTGGAAACATTGGCAAAAATGGCATATTCGCCACTGACGGGATACAGCAAGTTCGAGCTATTATCGGCAGGCACAAAACAGAATTCCTTTCTAACATTCCAATCAACTACGTTGGGGCTTATATTGCCCGAAGAATAGTTGTTATGAGTGTCATCTTCCGTATCATGGAAACGTCCGAACGCTTGAGTTCCTGCCGGGCAAGCGTCATCCAGCCTGAGTACGGCATAGTCGAACGGGACGCGCGGAAGCTGATTGTTCGTGCCGTCATATTCAAGCACGCAATACATAAACTCCACAAGTCCTCTACCAACATAAACACTCGGAATATAAACCGTTTCCCCTTCAACAAATCCAGATCCATTCCCATTTTCTTCCGCATCAATACGAATGATGACTTCTTCATCGCAGGCATAGTCCCAATGTTTTTTCAGCACGCCAATTCTCTTAGGCCAAACAGACGGATCGTTCGGATATCCAAAAACGATATTCCCATTTACATAGACTGGTATTTTTTTATTGACTTCGAAATTGGAGCCGATATCGGCAAATGAGTAGTCATTAGAAACATTGAAATTAGACCAATCAGTATAATGTACACCAAAACTAAACCCTGATACATTCGGGAAATATGCATTCGGAGCGAAACTTGCTCCCCGAACGCTGACGTGAATCATCCATTTGTTTGAATTTTTTTGTTCCAAAGTGAACGTGGCATTTGGACCATACCACACCTCTAGCTGCGGCGTTTTTCCGTTTTCTGCGGTAAATTCAACATCAAAATCAAAATTCGGAACAGACACGTTTCCTTCATTTTTGGCGTACACCCAAAATCTTCCGTAATTCGCGTCGTTACTCGACCTGGTGAACATTTTAACAAGAGGTTGGTCCGGCCCCGAAGCGAAGCACATTGAAACAACCCAGAGAAGAGCGAGGTATAATTTTTTCATATTTTTTTCCTTCTTAAAAAAAGTGGTACAGGAAAATATAGCACAAAACAAACAAAAAAACGCACTAACATACAAAATAAAATAATCCGTACAACGTTGTAAATTAATTCTTTATCCACTTTTTCAAAGTTCACATCGTTTCATACAAAAAAGCAATTACGCTCGCATTTTCACAATCTCCCCTGCTCCCAAATTGTCATTTTTTCAAGAAAACACGCCTCAAGTGTTTTAGCACAAACAAAGTAAATAAAAATTCAACATCAATCTCTAAAAATTTGTCGTTTCATATAGTTTTAGATTCCGACTAATTTATTTAATCCAGACAAGAAAATTTTTTACATTAGAAAAGTTTTTTCATCTAGTAGTCGCCATTTCTCCTTGTGATATAGCGCACATTACATAAAGCAACACTACTTTATATGATACACTAAAATCAATTTTCAAACAAACTAACCAATCGTTTGATTAAGAAAAAGTCCTCCACGGCAATCGCCGCGGAGGACTTTCCACACACCAAATTCGGTTTCGTTATTTCAGAATCACCTTCCGGGCAAGTTGCTGTTTACCCTGCTTCACGACGAGCATTGCAACACCACGGTATGCACTGTGCAGCTCCACGCGGTTTGTGCCATCGTTTGCGACAAGGCTCTGCTGGGCAATGACCTGGCCAAGCCCATTCAGCAGCACAACCGTAGACTTCTGGCCGGCCACAGCTGTAAAGAGCACCTGCACGGAACCGTTCTGGACATGGGCCTTGAAGTCTACATTTCCATAACCACGGGAAGCAATTGCATTGCCGTCGCCAGGCTGATTGCCGGGTTGTGTCCCGGGTTGATCGCCAGGCTTTGTCGTAACCTCGGTTTTACTCCCGAAATCGCCCGTTGCGCTTTCGGGCACAAGCTTACCCGTCGCGATGCCCGCAAGTTCGGGAACCTTGTTGAAGTTGCTGGCCGTATCGACGCTGCCGTCGGCCTTCCACAGGAGCATATTGTCGAGGTACATGTCGCCCGTAAACTGCGTGCCGTAGAGATTCAGCCCGATGGTCTTGACATCATTCTGGGCAGTAAACGTAAGTTTGCCTTCGCCAGTGCCGAATTCGACCTTGTAGTTCTTGAGGGTTCCCATCTCAGAGACATTCCCGAGACTGACTTCCTTCCAATCCCATTCCCCGGACATATTGAAAAGGGAAACACTAGCCCATCCAAACTCGCCACACCCATCGCGAGTTGCATCGGTGCACGGACCCGCAGACGCACCTTCGACCTTCATGTCGAAAGAAATGGCCACGTAATCGCTCCAATTGGCACCGCTAAAGTTGACGCGCATCGTTCCCGCCTCGGCACTGTCGGAAGTCTTCGTCTGATAGCTTATATGCAGGGCCTTGCCGTCGGTCGAAAGACTTCCCTTGACGGTGGAATCAATGGTGTTGCCCGGAACACTCGCCTGGCCATAGGCCTCGCGCATGGCGTTCAAGGTTTCCACATCGACGATGTCGCCCACGTTGCCACCGAACTTGTTGACCTGGCGGCGAATAATCGTGAAGTTGCCATCGCCTTCGTCACCGGTATCCCATACGCAAGGAACGAGACCGTTCTTCTTTGCCGAAGCGACCGTATAGCCGTACCAGGCAGAACGCGCTTCGAGATGCGCTTTGAGGTTATCGCCGGAAAGGGCATTGAGACGCTTGACCGCACCCATCTCGCCAATCACGACCGGAATGCCCTTGTCGTAGAAACGGGTCTTGAGTCCACTAAACAGGTTGTCGATGGACTGTTTGGAACCGAGCGCCGAGCCGGAGCAAGTATGCGCAGCGTCGTTGCCCGGAGTCTTGTCTTCCCAGTAGTAGAACATTTTGCCCCAATCTTCGTCACCGCCGGTCATGAGCGAGAACTGGTAAGGGTAAAAGTGGATTTCGGCCATGGTGTAGCCGGCGCCCGCCGGGTCTTCCGGGTACATCGAAGAAAGGAGCGGAGCCTTGTCGATTTCGGTACGCGGAGTTTGCACCACCACGATACGGGTAGCGTTGTTACCGCCGGTAGAGCGCACTGCCTTGAGGCATGCCTCATGGTAGCTCTTGAGCACCTGCATACGGGCTTCGTCGAATGCCCACTGGCCATTGTCTGCACCGCCGTTCCACGGGTCGTTTACGCCAGGTTCGTTAGCGGACGCAAAAATCAAGTGTTCGTCATATTCGGCAAACTTGGTCGCGATCTGCTTCCAGTAGTTTTCCTGCTTTGCAGCAATCTCTGACGCAACAACGGTCGTTTCACCGTTCTTGTCAAATCCCTGGCCGTCAAAAACGTGGTCTTCGAGCCAGCCTTCGTCCCAATGGCTATTCAGGATGGCATACATGCCGTTGCCGATAACAAGGTCGACAACCGTCTTGACGGAGTCGAGCCAACCCGCGTTAATCGTGCCGTTGGAAGCATGGCTATTCCATGCGCACGGGATACGGACGGTATTGAAACCGGCGTCCTTGATTGCCTTTACGTAAGCTGCATCCGGGAAGGGGTTTCCCCATGCGGTCGGATTACCCGGCACTTCCATGGTGTTACCGATGTTGTAACCGAGGCCCATATTTTTCTGGACTTCTATAGCGTTCGGAAGGCCCTGTGCATTCGCACATACCGCCAAGGCAAGGGAAGTTAGCATGACCTTGCAACAATAGCCATATTGTT
Organism: Fibrobacter sp.; assembly: GCA_017649565.1. GTDB lineage: Bacteria > Fibrobacterota > Fibrobacteria > Fibrobacterales > Fibrobacteraceae > Fibrobacter. Next base: position 22,913 of record JAGCGO010000021.1, read on the forward strand.
TTTTCATAGTTTGATCCTTTTTATATATACCAAAACATCCGAAGGGACTCACCCAAAGGATCTCACCACCATTCCTAAATCTAATCTGAGAATGGAATTCCATTCCCATATTTATTACATACAGTGTTGACTTTTTGTCGAAGTGTGAAAAATATCACACCGACTCGTCAAACCGAAGCCGCTTAATGAGCTTCAAGCCAATTTTCACCGAAACCGACACTCGCGACAAGCGGTACCTGGAGCTGCATGGCCCCTTCCATTTCGGCCTTGACCATCTGCGACATGGGTTCCACCTGGTCGCGTGGACATTCGAACACGAGTTCGTCGTGGACCTGCAACATCATGCGGAGCGGGAGGTTTTCCTCGTTGATGCGCTTCTGGATACGGATCATCGCAATCTTGATAAGGTCGGCGGCGGAACCCTGCACGGGAGTGTTTACCGCCATGCGCTCGGCCATCTGCGATTCCATACGGTCAGAACTGTCGATGCCCGCAATGTAGCGGCGGCGCCCCGAAAGCGTTTCCACGTAGCCGTCGCGGTGTGCTGCAGCCTTCACATCCTCGATATACTTTTGCACGCCCTGATACATGTCAAAGTAGCCGGTAATGAAGTCCCTTGCCTGCCCCATCGGGATTTTCAGGTCGCGGGAAAGTCGGAATGCCGTCATGCCGTAGAGCACGCCAAAGTTCACCACCTTGGCGTCGCGGCGCATGTCACTCGTGACATCCTTGATATCCGTACCGTAAATCGCGGCAGCAGTGCGGGCGTGAATGTCGATACCTTCCTTGTAGCTTTCGATAAGGGCCTCGTCACCGCTCAGGTGCGCCAGCATGCGGAGCTCGATCTGCGAATAGTCCACGGCGAGAATCACGTTGTCCTTGCCCTGCGGGATGAACGCGGCGCGGATTTTCTTGCCGAGATCGCTACGCACGGGGATGTTCTGCAAGTTCGGATCACGGCTGGAAAGGCGCCCGGTCGCCGTGCCCCACTGGATAAAGCTCGTGTGGATGCGGTGCGTGTCCGGATTCAGAAGCGTAGGCAGCACCGAGATGTAGGTGCTCTGCATCTTCTTGAGTTCGCGGTACTCGATTACGGAAAAGACAATCGGGTGCGGGGCCTTGTAGCTGAGTTCCTCGAGGACGACGGCATCGGTGCTGCGCTTCTTGATTTCGGGGAGACCGAGCGTATCGAAAAGGACTTCGCCAAGCTGCTTGGGAGAGCCGATGTTGAACTCGAAACCCGCCATGTCGCAGATTTCCTTTTCAAGCTTTTCGATGCGGTGCTGCAGTTCCTGCTCCAACGTCTTGAGGGCGGGCACGTCTATAGCGACACCGACCGTTTCCATCTGGTAAAGCACCTTCAGTAGCGGCATTTCCTGGTCGAAGAAATACTTCACGTAATCAAACTTTTCAAGGTCCTTCTTCAGCGGTTCCCACAGGCGAAGCGTATAGACGGCATCTTCGGCGCCATATTCGGTCGCATCCTTCACGGGAACGCGATTGAACGTAATCTGGTTCTTGCCGCGGCCAATCAGGTTCTCGATGGGAATCATCTCGTGCTGCAGACGCTGCATCACCTGGTTGTCAAGCCCAAGCCCGGACTGTCCCGGCGAGAGCATCCATGCGGCAATGAGCGTGTCGACGATGTTCGCCCTGTCGATGTCGGCCTGCGGGATCTTGAATGCGCGGGCAAGCACATGCAAGTCGAATTTCGCATTGTGGAAAACGAGAGCGCGGGACTTGCCGGTAGACTCGAGCGGAGCCACATCGGCAAAGTATCCGCAGAACCACTCCTTCGCCTTGTTAAAGTCAAAGTTGCCGTTTTTCCCGGCCGGAAGCGGGAAGCCGATTTCGTCGGAATGTCCAAGCGGGATGTAGTAGCCCTTCGATACGGTACCGTTATCGTCGGTGGCTGCAAGGCACAGCCCGACCAGGTTGCACTGCATCGGGTCAAGACCGTCCGTCTCGGTATCAATGCCCACAATGGAAGATGCGGCAAATTCCGCCTTCATCTGTTCAAAGGCCTTGTCGTTGTCGACACATACGTAGGTCGGCAGTTCATCGACGGGGTAACTGGCCGAAGTGAACTGATTGCCGAAGGTCCCTGAGCTTGCCGAAGGGCCGTCGGCACCTTCGCGCACGAACCCCGTCTTGCTCGGGATGTTTTCGAGCAGGCGCAGCAGACTGTTGATTTCGTGGTCCTTGAACATCGCGGCAAGCGTATCCACGTGCAGGCCGTTATATTCGAGAGCATCCAAATTTCCGTTGAAGGCTCGCTTGGTCTGGAGCGTCACAAGTTCACGGCTGAGGAACGCCTTCTCGCGGTTGTTCGCCAAGTTGTCATGCAGGCCCTTCTTGGTAATCTTGTCCAGGTTCGCATACAAGTTGTCCATGTCGCCATAATCGTTCAGCAACTGGATGGCCGTCTTGGGGCCCACCTTCGGCACGCCGGGAACGTTGTCGCTTGCGTCCCCCATGAGTGCCAAGTAATCGCGAATTTTCTCTGGCGGGAGCCCGTATTTTTCGAGCACCTGTTCCGGTCCAAAGTCAATGCCGTCGGCACCCTTCGTCAGGTGAAAAAGGTGGATCTTGTCGCTTACGATTTGCGACATGTCCTTGTCCTTACTGAGAATCACCACATGGTCAAAGCCCGCCTCGACGGCCGCCGTAGCGGTACTCGCCATCACGTCGTCGGCCTCGTAACCCGGTTCCGAAAGCAGAGGAATACCACTCGCTTCAAGGCTTTCGCCAAGGAGCGGCATCTGGGCCGCCATCTCCTCGGGCATGGGTCCGCGATTCGCCTTGTAGTCGGGATAAAGTTCGTGCCTGAACGTCTTCGTGTGGGCAACATCGCGCGCAATCGCAAAATGCGTCGGCTTGTGCTTCGCAAGGATGCGCAGAACTGCACCCCAGTAGCCGTGCATCATCGAGACCTCTTCGCCCTGGCTGTTCGTCAAGGGATTTTGCGAATAGGCGTAGAACATGCGGAACGCGAGTGCGTAGGAGTCGAGCAGAAGTAGAGTCTTTTCAGGCATAAACTGAATGTAGAAAAACACGCAGGCATCAGAAACCCCATTGAAATTGTTTGTCTTTAAACTTCAAAAGCGTACCGGCAGGATAAAAAAAGTTTACACCGACAGACGATAAAACCACAATTTCATTGGCAAAATAGGCCGTTAAAAAAAAATTACGGTGTTTTTTGTTTTTTTCCTATTACAATGCGTGATATCCGTCACAACTTATTTTAAATTTCAGTTCGGTGAGATGAGGTTAGGATGAAAAACCGAATTTTTGTTGCCCTTACGCTACTCTTCGTCGCAACGACATGCGTTACCTGCGGTAACGAGGTTACCTATGCAGCCGAAGCATCGTCTAATGGTGAAGTCCAAATAGCAGAAGACGTCGATCTCTTCAAATACGAATGCGATATCTCCGAAGACGGAGTGGTCTTCCGTATCAACAGCTCTAACGAAGTCATTGTCTGCCAGTATGACGAATACCTGGAAGATTGGGGCTGGATTCCGCAGAACAACTAAACGCGAAAAGCCTTCGCAATTCGTTTGACAATATCCCCAGGGAGCATAGAAAACGGCCCGAGTTCATCACGGGCTATTTTTCCAGCTTTTTGATGGAGTAGAACACCCAAAACGGCGGCATTGGCCACTGGGAGACCCTGCGCAAGGAGCGACACGATAATCCCGGTAAGCACATCGCCGGAGCCACCCTTGGCAAGTCCAGAATTGCAGGCCGGGACAACACAAACTCTCCCGTCGGGAATGGCGACGAACGTCGGCGCCCCCTTGAGGATCAAAACCTTATTCATAACCTGGGCAATATCGCGCAAACGGGCAGGGATATCGATATCGCTTTCCGGAAGGGGGCCGAAAAGCCTTTCGAATTCCCGACGGTGCGGCGTAAGAATCGCCGGACTTGGAATCCCGTACAGGAATGAAGCCGCACCAGAAGTTGAGCTGGCAGTCGTCCTGTTGAGCGTGGCAATAGCGTTCAAGGCATCGGCATCGATGACCATGGGGCAGCCGATTTTCGGAAGCAGTTCAAGGACGGCATCGCGCACACAATCGGCAGAAGACAAGCCCGGTCCAATGGCAAGCGCCTGGCAGTGTTTCGCCTTTTCGAGAATCTGCGGAATGTGGGATGGGGAAAGCGCCGTTGCGCGGTCATCGACGGAGCCCGCATCCTGGCCGGCCATATCCTGAAGATTACAGAAGACGGGTTCTGAAAGCTTCGTCTGCAATACCGGCATGATAGCATCGGGACTAGCGAGCGTCACGAGTCCGGCTCCGCTGCGGAGTGCAGCACGCGTGCAAAGCACGGCAGCTCCCGGCATATCGCCCGAGCCCGCAACGATCAACGCACACCCCTGCTCGCGCTTGTCGCCCCATTCGTCGCGTTCCGGAAGCAACTGGGGTATAAGCGATTCCGTTGCCAAATAAATCTTTTCGTCAAAATTACATGTCAGCGAATCCGGGTACGGAAGCGGCGCGACAACCGCCCGGCCAAACACCTTGCCCCCTTCACGGACATAGGCATCCAACCTCGGGAATCCGAACAGCACCGTTTCCACAGCGTTGACACAGGGTTCCCTGCGGACATGTTCACGGGAGTCGTAACCAGTGGGCGCATCCGCAGCGACAACAGGAACCTGCCAGTTCCCGATATCGCGAACCGCGGCAGCATAAGCCTCCCGCAATTCGCCCGCGGCACCGTTACCGAGCATACAATCGACGACCAAGCTAAAATGCGTCCCCGTTTCGGCCGGAACATAGGCGGTAAGTTTTCCGCCAGCCAGCATGAAATCGTCTAGCGCCATCTTCGCTTCGTTCTTGAACTTGTCGGCGGCAGCAAGAGAATACACGGTGCAGGGGATTCCCGTTTCAATCAACAGCTTCGCGAGCACGAGCCCGTCTCCCCCGTTGTTGCCCCCGCCTACAAAGACGGCCACCGCCTTGTGCGGCGCCTCCTGCCCGGGCGCACCTCCCAGAATTTCCATGACCCGCCGGAACAATGCGGCACCCGCCTGCTTCATGAGGCCGTACCCGGCATCAACAGCGGTAACACCATCACCGGCATTGCGAGCCAACTCTTCTTTTGCCGCCGCATCGAGCGCACGCATCGCATCGGTGGAAAGCACTGGCGGGAGTTCACGGAAATCGAATTGTTCCAGGAGTTTCATGCTTCTAATCTATATAAAAAAAGGGACCCTCGCGGGACCCTTTCCTGAAAATTCGTGCTTTGAGCTATTCCTCGGTCGCTCTATGCGTGCAGAAGCCTTATTCCTCCTGAAGCATATCTTCATATTCATAGCTATTCCCGTCTTCGCACAGATAATACGAAGTACACCGCAGCCATTCATAACGACCAGAATAAGGCCAATTGTAGTACACAACATCCCCCGTATCCAATTCCATCTTGTACATTTCCTTGCAGTTGACGGACAAATCCTTTTTCAACATATAAGGATATTCCGTACTCGCCTCTGCATCTTCAATCTTTTTTGCACACGCGTCTTCCGCAGGCACACATCCACCGTCCAAATTATCAGCCGAGCACTGTACAATAGTGTCGCCAATTAAGGAAAACTTGTCGTATTTGGGATATATCATTCTATTTTCACACACATATACAGATAAGTATCCCGGCATACAATACGAAGGCAACGATTCACCACTAGGAGGCCGAGCAGCCAGAATGTCCGATTTATCCATTTGCGGTTCTGGACGGAATGATGAGCAAGATATTTGATTCATGTACGTCGTATCCCAGCAATGAACCGAAGGATGGAGCCATAATGTATAGGGATAATCTTCTGAGGAACTAGAAGATTCAGAACTGCTCGACACTACACTGGAAGAGGACGCCTCTTGAACCTTTGAACTGCTCGATACCGAACTGCTCGATGATTCAAGCACGACTTCGGAACTGCAGGAAACTTTGTCTTGCGCATTGATTTCGACTGCGGTACTGCCACTGGGATCGTTTTCGCACGCTGCACAAAAGAGAAGCGCGATACACAAGGCAATGTTACACTTGTACATTCGGGCCGACATGTTTTCTCCATCTTCGGTTCTATGCTCTCTCCATATTAATATATACTCAAAACATAAAAAAAGGACTCCCCCAATCTAGGGGAATCCTCTTTTGTTCAAATTTATCAACAAACTTTACTTGAGAACAATGCGGCGGACGAGGCTGCTGGAGCCGGACTTCACGCGCACCACGTAGAGTCCGCTGTTCATGCTGGCCAGGCTGACGGAACCGTCGACCGCCTTGCCGCTAAACACCGGACGGCCCTGCAAGTTGAACACCTCGATAGAAGCGCCCCTTGCATTAACACTGAGCGTACGACCGGCAAGGTTCATTGCCAGCGGGACATTCGCCCTGCGGGCCATAATGGGAGTATCATCCCCCACCTTCGTCGAATCGGCCGGAGCCGTGACCTTAGAGGAATCACCCGGAGTAACGGCAACCTGAGTGGAATCGCCCGGAGTCGTGGTCTTGGTAGAATCCGTCGTCTTCGTACTGTCGGTTGTCTTCGTGGAGTCTGCCTTCTGCGTACTGTCAGTCGGCGTTGCAGTAGAATCGTTCTTGGTCGAATCCGGAACAAAGCTTTCCTTGTACGGGCTCTTGACCGTCTCAGGCGGGTGAGCCTTGAAGCTTGCGACGATACTGTCGTAGGCCGGTTTCTTCTTCAGGTTTTCGTCATAGATAAGGCCTTTCTGCCTGTTCAGCTGACCAAGCCAGCTCCACTTGTCGCTTATACCCCAGATCAGGTACACACCCATGTTCGGTTCTTCGAGGAACACGTCCATGAACTGGCGGTAGACCTGGCCCTGACGGGCAAGCTCTTCGGCACCGACGTTACGACCGCTCTTGATACCGACATCCAGTTCGGTAATGTTGAGCTTGATGCCGAGCTTTGCGAGTTCCTGGGCAAAATGGCGGAGGCTATCGGGAGCACCCTTAAATTCCGGAGCCGTGGTGACATCCTCGACGTGCGTCTGGGAACCCACGCAAGTGATAGGAATGCCGTCCTTGACCCAGCGCTTGACCTGGTCAAGAACGAAGCCCGCCTTGGACCCCGGGGCAATGCCCTGTTCAATCGCATAGTCGTTATAGCAAAGTTCGGCATCCGGGTCGGCGGCGTGCGCCCAGACGAAAGCGGAATCCAGGAATTCGGCACCGATGGTTTCGAACCAGACGGAACCCTGGCTACGCCATCCGTGAGTGCTGTTGTCGTTCACGGCCTCGTTTACCACGTCCCATTCGTCAATCTTGCCCTTGAAATGGCCGACAGTCTTGTCAATGTGGTTCTTGAGGATGCCGAGAAGTTCCTTTTTGTTGCGGTGGCTGTTCACCCAGCCCGGGACCTGGCTATGCCAAGCGAGAGCATGGCCACGGGCGCGCATGTTGTTCTGCTTCGCATAGTTGACCATCTTGTCACCATTTCCGAAACTGAAGTTGCCCTGGCTGGGCTCCGTTGCATCGAACTTCATCTCGTTTTCGGCAACGACCACGTTAAATTCGGTTTTGTGAATTTGTTCGTATTCAGCAGGGAGTTGTCCGCGGAACCATTCGCTGTTCAGAATGGCGCCGATGTACTTACCGCGTTCTTCAGCCATGCTGCGTAAAGTTTCCTGGGCCCCAACGGCAGATGCGCCTAATCCCAAGACAACGGCGGCAAAAACCGCCTTGTGTGTTAGTTGAGTCATCTTCATTTTCCTTAACCTCATGTTGATAACCCTACAGCCCCAAACCATTTGTTATAAAAATAATATCTGTTGAGAGAATGTCAACAGGCAGGAACGATAAATGTTGCGAAACATTACAACTAAAAAATTGCCGTTTTTAGCCTAAAAAAAGGAAATCCCTCCGCAGAGGGATTCCCAGATGTAAAAATTCAATCTAAATAAACGAAATTTTACCTAAGCGCAACACGGCGTTCCAGGGACCTTGCCCCATCGCGGACACGGACCACATACAGGCCGTTGGAAAGTCCGGAGAGGTCGACAGAACCCTTCGAGGCGACAGAACTGAATACCGGACGGCCACGCATGTCGAACACCTGGACCTTCGCATCTGCGGCACCGGCAACAGAAAGCGTACGGCCAACGAGGTTCATGCGCAGTTCCATAGAAGCGATTGCTTCGTGACGGATGCCGACACCGGAATCACCCGGAGTGACAGGCGGCGGCGTGACAGAGCTCGTATCGCCCGGAGCGACAGAACTCGTATCGCCCGGAGCGACAGAACTCGTATCGCCCGGCGTGACCGTGCTGGAATCCGTAACGGTCGAATCCGTAGCTGTAGAATCCGTGGTCGTAGAATCCGTAGTGGCAGACGAATCCGGCGGCGTTACAGCAGACTTATACGGAGACTTCACTTCGGATGCCGGGTGAGCCTTGAGGCTAGCGATAAGGCTGTCGTAGGCCGGCTTTGCCTTGTACTGTTTGTCGTAAATGAGGCCCTGCGTCTTGCCCTGCTGACCGTCGAGCCAGCTGTGTGCATCGGTCACACCCCAAATCATGAATTCACCCATGTTCGGTTCTTCGAGGAACACGTCCATGAACTGGCGATAGAGATGGCCCTGCTTGGCATAATCGGAAGCCCCCAAACTACCTGCAGAACCTTGCGGGAAACCGACATCCAGTTCGGTGATGTTCAAGACGACATCATGCTCGGCAAGAGCCTTGGCAAGAGCGCGAACGTTCTGGGGCGTCGTTTCGTGGGAAATTTCGATGTGGGTCTGCGTACCCACGCAAGTGATAGGAATGTTATTCTGCTTCCAGCGCTTGACCTGATCCACCACGAAGCCAGCCTTGCTGCCCTGGCCGAGGCCCCATTCGATAGCGTAGTCGTTATAGCAGAGTTCGGCATCCGGGTCGGCAGCATGAGCCCACACGAAAGCGGAGTCGAGGAATTCGGCACCAATCGTCTGAAACCAGACAGAGCCGTTGGAACGCCAACCGTGGTTGTTATCGTCGTTGATAGCTTCGTTCACCACGTCCCATTCGGCGACTTCGCCCTTCCAGTGCCCGACAACATTGTCGATATGGTTCTTAAGAACGTCAAGAAGCTGTTTCTTGTCGCGAATATTGTTCACCCAGCCCGGAACCTGGCTGTGCCAGGCGAGGGCATGGCCACGAACGCGCATCTTGTTCGCCTTGGCATAGGTAACCATCTTATCGCCCTTAGCGTAGCTGAACTGGCCTTTGTTGGGCTCCGTCGCATCGAACTTCATTTCGTTTTCAGCGACGACCGCATTGAACTGCGTCTTGTGGATTTCCTCGAACTGGGATTCGATGGCATTATTGAACCATTCACTGTTCAGGATAGCGCCAACGTAACGGCCACGTTCTTCGGCCAAACTACGGAGAGTCTCCTGAGCAAAAATTGTGGAAGCAGTCGCACCAATCAGTGCTGCTCCGAGCATGATTTTAGAATATTTCATTTTTCCAACCCTTATGGAATTAGTTTAAGGTTTCTGCATAAAGAATAGTCTTTTTTTCAACAAAAAAAGCGTTTTTTTCTCTATTTTGGCATTTTTCGTGATAAAAAAAACACAAAACCGCCCAAAAAACGGCTTTACGCTTGATTTTTCTCAACTTTTCCCAAAAAAACACGAATTTCGAAGCATCCGCTTTTGTTTTTTTATACATTCAGGTTATGCAACCGCCAGCACTCAGACTATCGCATATCACCATCTCGAACCTTCGTTCCATACAAAACGAGACATTCCCTCTTAGCAGTTTTACGGCACTTATCGGCTACAACAACGCCGGCAAGACGAACATCCTCATGGGTATCCGATGGCTGCTGGCCAACTTTTCTCTGGACATTTCTTACTTTGACGACCCGAACCGCGCCGTAGAGGTGGAAGGCTACTTTGACGGAATCACCGACCAGATCCTGAACCGCTTGGGCGAAGAGAAGGCGCAGGAAGTGCGACCGTTCGTCAGCGGCTATGCGATGCGCATCAAGAAAGTGCAGCGGATTCCTGGAGAAATTCCCGAGAACATAGAGCTCTGGGCATACGTTCCGCCCAACAAGCGAGGCAGCGGCAAGAACAACAAGGAATGGGTGCGCGTCAACGAGAAGTTTGTCTGTGCATTCAACCGCATGTTCCCCGAATCCATCGCCATATGGGATTTCGAAGGGAACAGGGCTTTCACCAAGCTCCTGCACGAAATTTTCAGGCCGCTGGAACGCCGATTCGGCGGAGAACTCAACGACGTTCTCGCGCAGTTCAGCGAAATCCTTTCGCCAAGCAGCGATGAACGCGCCGAAGAGATCAAGGCATTCGACAGGGACGTGAATACGGCGCTGAGACCGCTTTTCCCGAGCGTCCGCGTCGAGCTCGACATTCCCATCCCCACGCTCGAGACATTCCTCAAGACGGCCACCATCAAGGTCATCGACGAGGACGACGGTTTCCAGCGCGACATTTCCAGAATGGGAGCCGGATCGCAGCGCGCCATCCAGATGGCGCTCATCCGCTACCTTGCCGAAATCAAGAAGCACCACAACAACCATTACCTGAGCCGCACCATGCTGCTCATCGACTCGCCTGAACTGTACCTGCATCCGCAGGCAGTGGAACTGGTGCGCGTGGCGCTCAAGAACCTTTCCAACGAAGGTTACCAGATCGTATTTGCGACGCATTCCGCACAGATGGTCACGAGCGAAGACGTGAGCACATCTCTCCTTATCCGCAAGAACAAGGACCGCGGTACGTTCATGCGCAAGCGAATGGAAGATGCCGTCCGCCAGGTCATCCAGGATGCGCCGAGCCAGTTGCAGATGCTGTTCAGCTTATCGAACAGCAACGAGCTCCTTTTCGCCGACTATGTATTGCTGACCGAAGGCAAGACCGAATGGCGCGTGCTGCCGGCACTTTTCGAACGCATTACCGGACAATCCTTCGCGCTCATCAAGTGCGCGCTCGTGCGCCAGGGCGGCGTCAGCAACACCCGCAAGAGTATGCAGGTCCTCGAAGCCATGGACATGCCGGCCCGTTCGATTGTTGACCTGGACTACGCCTTCACCACGGCAACGCGTGACGGCTTCCTCGAGGCGAACGATCCCGACATAAAAATGTGCCGTAACCTTTTCCGCGAACTCGCTTTCCACAACCACCTGCGCCTGGTGAACGGGCTGCCCGTCAACAAGCACAGCAACATCACCGCCGCCAAGGCTTATGCCATGATGGCCGCGATGCCCGAAGCGGAACGCCCCATCAGGAGCATCCACGCCAAGCTGCGCAGCCAGGGTATCTGGGTGTGGACAAAAGGCGCCATCGAGGAGCACCTGGGTCTCGAAGGCAAGAACGAAAACGTCTGGAACAACTTCATTGAGCGGAGCAAGTCGCAGAACTTCACGCGCACGCTCCCCGACTACGAAAGCATCGAGGAACTCTGCCGCTGGATTATCGACGGCAGCAAGGTGTAAATCGCCGGGGCCAAGGCCCCGGACAACAATTACAGATTGTCAATCACCTGGTTGAACGCTTCGACCGGGCGCAGCCACTTCTTCAGAAGTTCGGCCTTGGGCAGGTAGTATCCACCGATATCAGCGGGCTGTCCCTGTTCCTTGGCGTAGGCGGCGATAATCTCGGTTTCGCGCTTCATCAGGGTCGCGGCGACCGGGGCGAACTTGACGGAAAGTTCCGCGTCATCCTTCTGGGCGGCAAGGGCCTCGGCCCAGTACATCGCCAAATAGAAGTGTGAGCCGCGGTTGTCGAGTTCGCCGATCTTGCGGGCCGGCGTGCGGTTGAATTCGAGAATCTTCCCGTTCGCCTCGTCGAGCGTGTCGGCAAGAACTTTAGCCTTCTTGTTGCCGGTCGTCGAGGCGACCTGTTCGAAAGCGGGGACCAATGCGAAGTATTCGCCGAGCGAATCCCAGCGGAGGTAGTTTTCGGCGAGGAACTGCTGCACCTGCTTGGGGGCGGAGCCGCCAGCACCCGTTTCGAAGAGTCCGCCACCGGCCATGAGCGGCACGATGCTGAGCATCTTGGCAGACGTTCCGACTTCGAGAATCGGGAAAAGGTCGGTGAGGTAGTCGCGCATCACGTTGCCGGTGACGCTGATGGTGTCGAGGCCGGCCTTCGCGCGCTTCATGGTCTCGACAATTGCATCCTTCGGGCTCAAGATCTTGACGGAAAGGCCGGAGAGGTCGTGATCCTTCAGGTAGACTTCCACCTTCTTCTGGATTTCGCGGTCATGGGCGCGGTTCGGGTCGAGCCAGAAAATCGCAGGCGTGCTGCTCGCGCGGGCGCGCGTGACGGCGAGCTTGACCCAGTCGCGGATCGGGGCGTCTTTCGCCTGGCACATACGGTAGATGTCGCCGGCTTCCACGTCCTGCTGCAACAGCACGACGCCTTCAGCATTCACGGCGCGGATGACACCCTTGCCCTTGGCGATAAAAGTCTTGTCGTGGCTGCCGTATTCTTCGGCACCCTGGGCCATGAGACCCACGTTCGGCACAGTACCCATGGTCTTCGGGTCGAAGGCGCCGTTCTTCTTGCAGAACTCGATGGCGGCATCGTAGATTCCCGCATAGCAACGGTCGGGAATGCAGGCCTTCACCTGCTGGAGTTCGCCCTTCTTGTTCCACATGCAGCCCGAGTTGCGGATCATCGCAGGCATCGAGGCGTCGATAATGATGTCGCTCGGAACATGCAGGTTGGTAATTCCCTTCGCGGAATCGACCATAGCCAAGTCCGGACCGGCAGCAAGCGCGGCATCGATAGCGGCCTTGACTTCGGCTTCCTTGGCGTTGCCTTCCAGGCGCTTGTACAAGTCGCCGAGACCGTTGTTCGCATCGATCCCGAGTTCCTTGAACAGGTCGGCATACTTCGTGAACACGTCCTTGAAGAACACGCGGACAAACGCACCGAAGAGCACCGGGTCCGAGACCTTCATCATGGTGGCCTTCAGGTGTACCGAGAACAGCACGCCCTTCGCCTTCGCATCGGCCATCTGTTCGGCGATGAACGCTTCGAGAGCCTTCATGCGGAGCACGGTCGCGTCGAGGATTTCTCCTTCGAGGAGCGGCTTTGCAGCGCGGAGTTCCGTAACGGTCCCGTCTTCGGCGACAAACTCGATCTTGAACGTGTCGGCCTTATCCAGCGTGATGGACTTTTCGTTGCCGTAGAAGTCGTCCGCGGCCATGCTGGAGACATGCGTCTTGACCGATTCGTCCCACACGCCGTTGCTGTGCGGATTCTTGCGGGCATAGTTCTTCACTGCCTTGGGAGCGCGACGGTCGGAATTGCCCTGGCGGAGCACCGGGTTCACGGCGGAACCCTTCACCTTGTCGTACTTGGCGCGGATCGCCTTTTCTTCGTCCGTGGCGGGCGCATCCGGATAATCGGGAACATCGAAGCCGTTCTTCTGGAGTTCGGCGATGGCGGCCTTGAGCTGCGGCACCGAAGCCGAAATGTTCGGCAGCTTGATGATGTTGGCGCTCGGGTCGAGCGTGAGCTTTCCCAAGAAGTCGAGGTCGTCGCTCGCCTTGCCAAAAGCGGCGAGGATACGGCCCGGCAGGGAGATGTTCTTGGTTTCCACATCGATATCGGCGGACTTCGCAAAAGCGCGCACGATGGGGAGCAGCGATTGAGTCGCCAGGAACGGCGACTCGTCAGTAAGGGTGTAATAAATCTTAGTATTCATACACCCCTAAGATAGAAAAATTAAAAGGACGGCAATGCGCTAAATAAGCCCGTTCGTGTTTATCCACTCGCCATACGGTTCAATCTGTTCCATACTTTCCGGATTGTCGCAATTCCAGAGCGGACTTACGTAAGGCTCCCTCACGATTTGCTTTCCGCTCACATCCCACTCCGAAGATCCCTTAATCAAGTAGGTGGAATAATAAACCGCTGTATCTTCCGGGCATGAATCACCACTTTTCAGAATATCTACGACATGGACTTCTTCCAGACTGATTTCATGCAAAACATGACCCTTCGCGCCAACATCTTTTAGCACAATAACCCAATAAGCAGTTCCACTCCGCACATGGTTTGCAATTTCGGGGAAGAACACGCCAATCAGGGAATCGGGCAATGGGTAAATACCTTCTTCTTTATACGAACTTGCAACTTCTGCACTCGGGAAAGTGTTATAGGCAAGACCGTCCTTAAACGTCAATTCCTCGTAAAATTTACGCTTTACCAAGCTCACCCCCGAGTCAATTCCAAATACCCCGCCATTAATCGTATCAGGAGTAAAGTCATTAAACTGAGCCGTGTAAGCGTCAAATGTACGCGTCAAGCTATTACGCCATTCAAACCATTCGCTGTCCAATTGGCCCGATTCCGAGTCATTAGGATCTTCGACCTGATCGCAGCTGGAATACGAAGTCGAATTACCGTTTTCATCTATGGTACCATAACCATAACAAGCTTGAATTGCTCCGTTTTCATCTTCAAAAGCCGCATATCTTATAGAATCCTCTTTACATACACCCTGGTATTCTTCGGTAAAGGAAGCTACGATGGTTTCGGCATCCATTCCTTCCGGAGCAAGCATGGAACACGCCAGGTTCAGAATCGATTCACGGCAACCATCCCCGAAATCCCTGAAGACTCCGTTGGCTTCAATGCAAGATTCCTCGAACTGTTTGAGATATTCAGAGCAAGTGACATTATATCCCCAGTATCGGGCATCTCCAACACTTTTCACAATGACGGGAACGCCATCGACATCGATAAGTTTAGAGGCATAAACACCAGACTTGATTTTTTGTGAACCGGCATAGGTGACACTCGAGTTAAACGCCTCACGTACCTGAACGCCAGATTCCTCCGGGAAAACCGCAATATCGCAATCCATGCGGTCATCTTTGCTACGGTGAATAAAAGATTCACTGGCTTTTGTATGGAACGGATATGCCAGTTTCAAAATTTCCTCATAGCTGGTATCGGGGGAACTACCAGAATCGTCACTCATCCACACAAGCGATCCAGAATCAACATAAGAATCGAAAGCTTTGACAAGAATCGCTTTCTGCTCATCGGTCAATTGCGCAACAAACGGAGTATCTGGTTCCGGATTTGTCCCGACATCGTTTGAATCGTTCGAACTGGACGCCTGTTGCAAAGTATTCGGTTCCGTGGTCGCCCCGGCAACACTTGGATCGTCACTCGAGCAGGAAGCCCCAAAGGCAACGAGTCCGACAAGGAATAATTTATACAGACTTTTCATGTTAAGCCTCCTTCCCTTTGGTCAGCGGGAACAGCTGTAGATTCAAGCGATAAACCTTTTCGTAATCTTTTTCCTTGGCAGCCATGGCAACCACCTGTTGCCGGAGATCTTCCAGCTTTTGCACCAACCACATATACGTAGATTCGGACATGCCAAGCGTCACCCCCGTGACATGACGCTTTTCAGGCGGCACGTTGTCAACAGCCTCCGCAGCAAGCTGCGACATCTGGCGGTTCATGGAGCGCAGAGCCAGGGGAATCGCCTCCGAAGACCCCGTCACGAGCTTGTCGGTCTGCACATAGGCATCCTCGCCCACCTTCTTCAGGAAATCCGTACGAAGCATAAAATCCAAAGACTGCCGGACAGCGGCGGCGGTGACTTCCGGATAACAGTTGTGCGCCAGCTCCAGCGGCTTTGCGCCCGGCATTATCGGGGCAAGTTCGCGCACGACAGGATTCACCCACGACTCAAAATACTGAAACGCCTCGGAATCGACGACACGTAAATGGGTTTCCTTGGCTATTTTCTGCATCTCGAGAAAAGCTTGCCTTTTCTTCTCGTCACTCTTGGCGTCCGCAAAACGTTCCATCGCGCGGAAATAATCACGATCCGTCCCGACAAGCCCCATGGCATCGGCGACACCTTCCACGCCCTTCTTGCTCAGGCCGCTTTTTCCTTCGCAGACCAGCTGCATATAGTTAGGCGAAGTGAACCCGGCCAAACGAGAGAACTCACGCCACGAAAATATCGAGCACCGCTTGCGCTCTTCGTAGTAGTCGCTCATGTACTGGCGATAGTCCTGATATTCAACTATTGGCTTCATACCTTTAATTTATATTGATTCGCGGTCACAGTCAATACATTTACTATACAAACAATGAATTTTTTATTAAAAATCATCAAATTTTTAATTTCATATAAAAAATTTTCTCATTATAATACACCCTGTATCATAAAAAAGCTGACGACAACCTGTTCGTCAGCCTTTCAAGATTACACGAATTTTATCTTTCGAAATCGTTTGTATAGAAAAACTAGATGCGCATGGAAATGTCGAGAGCCTTCACGCTATGCGTGAGCGCACCGACGGAGATGTAGTCGAGTCCAAGCGTCGCGATTTCCTTCGCACGTTCGAGCGTCATGTTGCCGGAACCTTCCACCAGGCACTTGTCGCCGCTTTCCTTGATAATCTTGAGGGCCTCGGCCATCATCTCGTTGCTCATGTTGTCGAGCATGATGACATCCACGCCCTTGTTGAGGAGAGCGCGCAGCTGGTCGAAGTTTTCGACTTCCATTTCGACCATCAGGTTCTGCGTGTTGTTCTTCTTCACCACGGCGAGCGCTTCGAGCACGCCACCCGCGGCAGCGATGTGGTTGTCCTTCACGAGCACCATGTCGAAAAGGCCCATACGGTGGTTGGAACCGCCACCCACGCGAACCGCGTACTTCTGCAGCGTACGGAAACCGGGAACCGTCTTGCGCGTATCGAGCACCTTCGTCTTCCCACCCTTCAAGGCTTCCTGGAAAGTATGCGCAACCGTCGCCACGCCGGAAAGCTGCTGGATAAAGTTCAGGAGCGTACGTTCGCCCGTCAAGAGTTCATGCGTCGTGCCGTCCATTTCGGCGATCAGGTCGCCCTTCTTCACAACGTCACCGTCTTTCTTGTGGAGCGTCACCTTCACGTTCGCCTTGAGTTCCTGGAACACGAGCTCGATGACCGGGAGGCCGGCGAGCACGCCGTCTTCCTTGGCAATCAGGCGGGCATGCTGCTTCTGGTCGGCAGGGATGGTCCATTCGCTGGTCACGTCGCCCGTGCGCACGTCTTCGGCAAGCGCCAAGCGAATCATCGTGAGGGCATCATCTTTCGGGAATACCGGTGTAGAGTTGTCTCCGTACATATCTTTACCACTCTTTTTTTATTTCTCTCGTCTGTAGCGAACAAAGTGAGCGTTCTCTCGTCTCTATTGGGCACCCTTTCCTGTCAGCACCACATAGACCGTCCGCACAAGAATCTGGAAGTCAAGCAAAAGGCTCATGTTCTCGAAATAGTACATGTCGTACTGCAGCTTGATCTGCACGTCTTCTATGCTGGTATCGTAATGGTGACGTACCTGCGCCCAACCCGTCAGGCCAGGCTTCATCTTGAGGCGGCTAATGTAGAACGGAATCTTTTCGCGGAGCTTGCCGATGAACACGGCGCGTTCAGGACGCGGGCCGACCATACTCATGTCGCCCTTGAGTACGCAGAAAATCTGAGGCAGTTCGTCGATGCGGGTCTTGCGCAGGAACTTGCCCACCTTAGTGATGCGCGGGTCGTCCTTGGTGGCCCACTGGGCGCCGAACTTCTCGGCGTCGGTACGCATGGTGCGGAACTTGTAGACCGTAAAGGGCTTGCCGTACAGGCCGATGCGTTCCTGCGAATAGAATACCGGACCGCGGTCTTCGAGCTTGATGGCAATCGCCGCCAAGATACAGATCGGCAGCGAGAACAAGCCAAGGAACGCTCCGAACAAAATGTCGATGATGCGCTTTACGCGCACCTGCCAAGGAGGCATCGTAAAGGCAAAGAGTTCCTGCAGTTCGAATCCGTAGACCAGGTTTGCCTTGAACTGGCCGTTCACTACACCGTAAAGTTCCGGGACAATATAAATATGGAGAGGCAGTTCGCAAATCCACACGAGCACGCGCATGATTTCCTGCGGGGAAGCGCTGTCGTGGGCGATGATGATACCGCTCACCTTGAGTTTCTTGACCAATGCGGGCAAATCGGAATACTTGCCCAACACAGGGTATCCTGCAAATTCGTGATCCATCACCTGGAAGCGTTCATCGACAAAACCGATGACCCGCTGGCCACGTGCCGGGGTCTTGGCCAGGGATTCCGCAATCTTCCGGCCCGCTTCTGTCGTGCCGAGCACCAGGATGTTGTTCGCACCGTAGCCCAGGCGCAGGAATCCGCGCAGGCACCAATAAATGGCCATGCGGAAGCCGGCCACCAGCGTCATGGCGAGGCCGCCGTAGATGAATATCCACGGGAAGCGCGAGCCGTAGAGGTAGCCCTCGCTGAGCGGGGAATTGGCAAACACCTTGCCGACAAACTCGGCACCGAACAGCCCGACAACCACGAGCACGATCCCCAGCGCCACGGCGCGCAGCACCCTCAGAATCTGGTGGGTACGCGACATCAGGAGCCAGGAACGGTACAGGCCGGCGCAAGTGAACAACAGGAGCCAGCCCAGGTTCAGGACAAGGCCCATGTGCCAGTATTCATCAAACGTCTTGCTCGGGTCGAACTTATCCGCAATCCAGCCGCTATGGAACTGCACCCAGAAGGCCAAGGCAAAACAAATTGACAAGGCCGCGAAGTCCGAAAGGACTACGAGGATACGTTCCAATGTGGTCGCGCGGATCATTCAAAGCCCTCTGCAGACAACCTATTAGGCGAGGAAGCGGATGACCTGGCTCTTCTCGACGATTTCCGGCAGGGCGTCAATGGCATCCACAGCCTTGGATGTCTTGCAGTCCAGCGTTTTTTCGGTAATGACGACGATGGAGACCTTGCCCGGATCGTTCACGTTCTTCTGGATGATGGTTTCGATCGAGATGCTGTTCTCGGCGAGGATGCTCGTAATCTTGGCAAGCACACCGCAGGCGTCACGCGACGTGAAGCGCAGGTAGTAGCGGGCGCTCGTCTCGGAGATAGGCACCAGCGTCGCAGAATTTTCGACGTTGAACCAACCCATGGGAAGGGCCTTGCGGCTGCCCTGATCCACAGAACGGGCCAGGGACACGAGGTCGGCGACCACGGCGGAAGCCGTCGGGAGGCGGCCGGCACCGGCTCCGGTCTGCACCGTTTCGCCCAGGTTGTCGCACTTGAGGTAAACAGCGTTGATGACGCCGTTCACGTTAGAAAGCAGGTTCTCGTTAGAGACAAAGCACGGATGCACGCGGGCGTCCACACGGTCGCCGTCACGGTGGTAGATGCCGAGGAGCTTCACGCAGCAGCCGAGTTCCTTGGCAAAAGCGATATCCTGGGCGGTAATCTTCGAAATACCCGTCACGTGGATCTTTTCGAAGTCCACGCGGTGGCCGCTGCAGAGGCTAGCGAGCAGGGCCGTCTTGTGGGCGGAGTCGATACCTTCGATGTCGAAGGTCGGATCGGCTTCGGCAAAACCGAGCCTCTGGGCATCCTTCAGCACCACGTCGAAGTCGAGGCCTTCGTCGGCCATGCGGCTGAGGATGTAGTTGCAGGTACCGTTGATGATGCAGCTCAAGTGTTCTACTGTCGAACCGAGCAGGCCTTCCTGCAGGCTACGGATGATAGGAATGCCACCGCCCACGGCTGCTTCGAACAACACATGCAGGCCCTTGCTTGCGGCGAGCGGGAAAATCTCGTGGCCGTACTTGGCGAGGAGCGCCTTGTTCGCAGTCACCACATGCTTGCCGCTTTCGAGAGCAGCGAGGATCCACTTGCGCGGCATGTTGTAGCCGCCGGCCAGTTCCACGAGCACGTCGATATCGTTACCGGCGATCATTTCGTCGGCATTGGTCGAAACCTTGTAGCCCTTCGCCTTGTAGGGGGCAACCTCTTCTTCGGACTTCGCACAGATGCAGGCGAGTTCCAGTTCGACACCGAGCCTTTCCTTGTACTCGGCAATTTTCTGTTCCAGAATCTGAATGACACCGCCACCGACGGTTCCAGTACCAATAAGTCCAATACGCAACATATGGCGTCTCCATTTTAAATTTTTACGGGAGTAAAGATAGCAATTTAGAAGCAGGAACGGACCCAGTTCACGCCTCCTTTTACTACATTTCCTCGCATGGAACAAGAATCGGTCAACTCAGCCATCGGCTCCATTCTCGACGAGCAGAAGCTTAAGAACATTGTCTACCCGGCAAGGTTATTCCGCGCGCGACTGAACGAGGAATTTCTGCGTTCCAACCGTACGCGCAAACCGTTTCTTTTCATCAAGATTTACGCCCACCAGTTCGACATCCTCGGGTGGTCCAGGCCCAGCGAAATCATCGACAAGACCTGGAAAATCAGCGTGCTCACCATGTTCTCGTACCTGCGCTTCATTGACGTCCTGGGATACCTCCCGGATGGCAACGGGCTGGGCATCATCCTGCTGAACTCGGATTTGAGCAAGCTCGAAAACATCCGCAAGGACATGCTCCACAGACTGAACGATGCAGGGCTCATCCAGACATTGCGCCACACGCCCAAGAAACCTATTTTCAAGGCGTACCTCTACTCCGGGCTCCAAGAAAAGGAGAACCAGGAAATGAGCAAGCGCATCGAGGAATTCAACAGCATGGGCGGAAGCTTCTTCCAGCTCTCCCGTCTCCTGCTTTCGGAAATTTGGCAGCACCCGAACAAGATTCGCTACAGGCACTTCGTCAAGCGCACGTTCGACCTGGTCGGAGCCAGCTGCGGCATCATCGTACTGTCCCCCGTGCTCCTGTTCTGCGCCCTGGCCGTCAAGATCAGCGACCCGAAGGGCCCGGTCATATTCAAGCAGACGCGCGTCGGCAAGAACGGCAAGGAATTTACGATGTACAAGTTCCGCAGCATGTACATCGACGCCGAAGAACGCAAGAAGGACCTCATGGCCCTGAACGAGACCGGCGGCAAGACGTTCAAGATGAAGAACGACCCGCGCATCTATCCGTTCGGCAGAATCCTGCGCAAGTTCAGCCTCGACGAGCTGCCGCAGTTGTTCAACATCATCCAGGGGTCCATGTCCATCGTCGGACCGAGACCTCCGCTGCCTTCCGAGGTGGAAGAGTACGAACCGTGGCATCAGGTTAGGTTGTCCGTTACCCCGGGTCTCACCTGTATCTGGCAAGTCAGCGGACGCAGCAACATCCCGTTCGAAGGACAGATGCGTCTCGACAACGACTACATCCGCCGCGACGGCAAGATTGCCGAGGACATCAAGCTCATCCTCAAGACATTCAAGGTCGTATTCAAGGGAGACGGGGCGTACTAGTAGTCCCGATAAATCACGTCGTGCAGTACCAGTCCCTGCGGAGGCGCCCAGGTGCGCTCCCCTTTGAACTGCTTTGCAAAAATCTGGTTGACGCTGCCTTCGGGCAGGCGACCGCGACCCACATCGAACAAAGTTCCCACCATCGCACGGACCTGCCGGTGCAGGAAGCGGTTCCCCTTGATATGGAAGACCACGCTCCAGTCATTCAACCGTTCCAGCCGGAACTCGCTTAGCGTGCAGAGAGTCGACTTCCCGTCGTTACGCGGGATGCAAAAGTCGATAAAGTCGTGCTCTCCCAAGAATGCTGCGGCCTCGCGTTCCATCGCGTCCAGGTCCAGGTGCATCGAGCCGCACTCCCAGCCGAATTCGCGCATCAGGGCCACAGGGCGAGTAAACATCGTGTACTGGTAATAACGCATCACGGCATCGTAACGCGCATTGAAATCGTCAGCACAGCGCTCCAGGTCGCGGATGCGGATAAGCCGCTTGGTCAGGCCGTTTATGGAGCGGACCGTCTTCTGCGGGTCCAGTTCGCCGTCGTAGTCAAAATGGCAGCATTGTCCGCGCGCATGCACGCCCGTGTCGGTACGGCCCGAACCTACGATGCGGACCGGCGCACGAAGCGCGATGGAAAACGCTTCTTCAAGCGACGACTGCACCGTGACAAATTTGGTCTTGCCCGCTTCGTTCTGCTCTTGCCAGCCGTAAAACGCGCTGCCAAGGTACTCGCAACGGAAGCGGTAGCGCATCAGGCCCCCGTATCCTGGGATTCCTTGATGACGGCCTCGACGTGTTCCTGCGGGATTCTCAACTGCGATGCGATTGCCGACGCCGGGAAACCGCGACGGGTCATCTGCAGGATCTTGGTCTTTTCAGTAAACTCGCGGTCAAAGCGGCTCGTGGAGAGCGGCGTACGCGGAGCAGGCGAACCCTGCGGACCGCCTGTAATATTGTGGCTCTGCGCGCGGATCTTCATCGTCTGTTCCCTGGCCATGCCACGCGGGGAGCGGAGCACATCGGACAGGGACTGCATCGCCGACGTGATGCGTTCCTTCGCCGTCGGACGGAGATGCGGTCTTTCAAGATCGCTTGTAAGAATCTTGTTCTCGGGGACACCGTTTTCGTCTTCGAAGGCGACCTTGGAGGCAGGTTCCACATTGGCGGGAGCCTCAGGCGCCGCCTGTTCGGACGGGGCCGGTTCGCCGGGCGCACTCGGGAGCTGCACCTCGGCAACGCGCTTCTGTCTTTCGGCAAACTCGGTAGCGTCGTCGATAATGGAGCGGCGCTGCGGGCGCGGACGCGGCGGCACGAGAGTCGGATCGTTCTCGAATCCGTTCTTCGGTTCCTTGAAGCGGTGTCTGCCGGTAATGGCGGCCAGTTTCTGCGTCAGTTCCTTCTTGCCGTGTCCGAGGACGAACACCAGGACAAAGAAAATAATTCCCACGGCGGCAACGCCACCTACAATCCAAATCCAGGCATTATTGGAAAGTCCCCCCTCGGCTTCGGTCTCTTCCGGCGCGGACGGGGTCTGCATCTCGGTAAGCACATTCCAGGCAACCTCAAGATCGTCGCGAATCTTTATCTGCAGGTCGGGCCTCTGCGAAGACTCCCAGAGGGCCATTTCCAAGGAATCGATCTTGGCACGCGCAACCAGATACGCCTCAGCATCGAAATTGGCGTTTCCCATGGAAGTGTCCAACTTCAAATAAATGATTATAACAAGCGCCAGAACAAAAAGCACGGCGGGAGCGGTAAACTTCTTCATGCTAGGAAATGTAGAAAAAATACAACGTTACAGGATTCAGGGGGGCCAAAAGCACCCCAAATCGTCAAAAAAAGCCATTTTTGATAAATTGAGAAACACTCAACACCTTTTTTGAAAAACTTACGGAAATATGCCCGACAAGTTCAGGGGGTAGGTATATTATTGTACAAGAACTCTTTGTTCTCCTCCTAACCCCAAAAATCAAATACCCCGATTCTTTCGGGGTATTTTTTGATTTATACACTTTTTTGGGGAGATTGACTAGCCGCCCTGCATGGTCTCGTCAATGACGACTCGGTTCATGCCGGCGTTCACGGCGAAGTTCATCGCCTCTTCGACACGGGAAAGCAGGGCCTCGGCGCTGTTTTCCGCACCCGGCAGGGCCACGGTCACGCCAATGCTCAGCGTCGTCGCCAGGATGGCGTCGCCATAGGCGATCTGCAGCTGGGAAATCTCGTAGCGGATCTTCTCGGCACGAGCACGGGTAATCTTGAAATCCGCACCGGGCAATATGACGCAGATGGCATCGCCATCGCAACGGCAGGGAATGTCCTCGTAGCGGATGAATCCCGGAATGCGCTGGCCGAGTTCCCACAGCATCTGTTCCACGGCATGGCGACCGCGGGTTTTCTGGATGCTGGAGACGGCGTCCGGATACATCATGATGACACCGATGGGAGCCTTGCGGCGACGTGCAGCAGCAATCTCGCGGCGCAGGGACTCTTCCATGTAGCGCTTGTTGAAAAGGCCTGTCAAGGAATCGCGGATACTGTGCTGCTGGAACCGGATGCTCATGTTCTGGTTGGCCACGTACAGTCCGAACACGGCCGCAATGACACTCACCTTCGACTTCCACAGATCCACGTTCTCGCCTTCCGGAAGCGCATCCGTCTGGACAGAGAGGATGCCGAAGTGTTCCTCGAAGCCCTCGATCGGGGCGCAGAAGGAAACGCCATGCGGATGGTGATGCAGGTGCGTGCAGCCTCCCGACAGGGACGGCTTCGCAAAGTCGGTCACGACAATCTCACCCTTGTTGAAGCTTGCGCATTCTGCAGGCATGATAGTATCGTCGCTGATGGTGTAGTCGCCAAAGGATAGAATCTTGTGGAGCTCGGTCTGGGTGCCACCGTACATATAAAGTATGCCGCTGGACTTCGGGAAGAACTTGGGCAAAACGTTTCCGAACGAGGCGACCACTTCCGAGAACGGGCGGTTCTTGAGGATATCCTTGCAGAACGGTGCCCAGGCTTCGAGCGGGAAAAGGACAGGCGGCTTTTTCGGATTGAGCGCGGCGAGGGCTTCCTTTGCAGGAATGGCTCCCGGCGGGAGGTTCCTCGGGACCGGAGTTTCCGGAACCGGTTGGACAGGACGCTTGGGCGGGAATTCCGGGTTGCCAGGATTCACAACAGGCAGATACTGGGTGCGCGGGCTCTGCGACTGCCTCAACGAGTTCAGGGCAGAAGAGAAATCAGCCTCGGCATTGGTAAGTTTCTTCTTGCAGATGCAGAAGAGCACGACTCCAAGCACGGAGCCCCACGCTCCGATAAACACAAACTTCAAGTCCATCGACAGGACGTTAACCGGGACAAAGTAGGCAGCAAGGACACCGCCAATGAAAGCTACCAGCCAAAAGATGAAAATGATAACGCTCATGTCAATAAATTTACTTTTTCTACAAAAAAAAATAGCGTTTGCACGCAAATTTTGAATAAAAAAGATAAAAAAGGATGTTTTTTTCGAAATCAGCCCCATTTTAGCTAAATTTTGCACTATGACCATCCTCGAAAAGATTGCCTTGGCCCTCCCCGCCGTCGAATCTCCTGCCAGATACATGGGCGGCGAAGCGAACAGCGTAGTAAAGGACCACAGCCAGATGCTCGCCCGCATGGCGTTCGTCTTCCCGGACACTTACGAAATCGGCATGAGCAACAACGGCATGCGCATTCTGTACCACGTGGTGAACCGCGAGCCAGACCTGCTCTGCGAGGTGGCCTTTGCCCCGTGGGACGACATGGCGAAGGAAATGGAGAGGTACGACATCCCGCTGTACACGCACGCAAGCTACACGCCCGTAAGCGAATACGAGGTCATCGGGATTACGCTCCAGACAGAACTGAACTTCACGAACGTACCCTACGTACTGGAACTTTCGCGCATTCCGGCATGGCAAAAGGACCGCAAGGAATCCGACCCTATCGTAGTGGCCGGCGGCCCCGCCATGGCAAACCCCGAACCCGTAGCCGATTTCTTCGACGCGTTCATGATCGGCGACGGCGAAAAGGTGATGGTGCAATTCTTACGCTGTGTCGGCGAAGGACGCAAGGCAGGGCTTTCCCGACAGGAAATACTGACAAACTTATCTAAAATAGACGGCGTGTACGTTCCGAGCCTGCGCCCCGTCGTGAAAAACGAATACGGGATAATCGTCCCGGTGGAACCCGCAAAGGGCAGTTACGAAAAGACAAACGGCGTGCGACGCCTGTTTATCCCGGAAATGGACCCCAGGGACTATCCTGTCAAGAACCTGATCGCGAACATGCAGCTCGTGCACAACCGCTTCAGCGTCGAGGTGATGCGCGGATGCGCCCAGGGCTGCCGATTCTGCCAGGCGGGCATCTGGTACAGGCCCTGCCGCGAGCTCGACCCCGACGACGTGCTCGACATCGCGAAGGCAGGCATACGCGCCACGGGCGAGCGAGAACTCGGCTTGCTCTCGCTATCCACCGCCGACTACAAGCCGGTCGAGGCGCTCACCGACTCCATCATCGACGACCCGTTCTACGACACCGTGGACGTGAGCCTGCCGAGCATCCGCGTGAACAGTTTCGGACAAACGCTCGCCGGGAAAATCGCAGCCCTGAAAGGTGGCCGCAGCGCCACCTTCGCCCCGGAAACCGGGTCGGAGCGCATCCGCAAGATGATCAACAAGACCATCAGCGACCAGGACATGTACGACGCGGCCGAGCATGCCTTCAGCAGCGGTTTCAACAAAATCAAGCTCTACACGATGATCGGGTTCCCGACCGAGAACCTGGACGACATGCAGGCATTCTGCGACCTCATCTTCAACCTCGTAAAAATCGGGCGCAAGTACAACCGCGGCATCCAGATTGCAGTTTCCATCGGCATCCTCATCCCGAAATCGTTCACCGGGCTGCAGTGGGCGCCCTACATGGACAAGGAAACCGCCCTCAAGCACATCCGATTCGTGCGCGAAAAATTCTACAAGCACCCGAACGTGAAAATCAACTGGGCGAGCTGGGAAACGAGTTTCCTGGAAGCCGTCTACAGCCGTGGCGACCGTTCACTTGCCCCCGTCATCTACGCGGCCTACAAGAAAGGCATCATCTTCGAGAGCGATGCCTACCGCTTCGACTACAACAAGTGGCTACAAGTATGGGAAGAATGCGGCTACGACACGAGCTGGGTGTACCGCGAGCGCGACAAGGAAGAAGTCTTCCCGTGGGATTTCATCCATGCGGGAACGTCCAAGCAGTACCTGCGACGCGAATGGGAGAAAGCGTTCGACCCGAGCAGCGCCCCTGTACCCAACTGCAAGTGGGGCGACTGCCAGAAATGCGGCATCCCCGGATTCGGCGCCGAAATCAAGCTTGCGAACGACCCCGTGCGCCATAAGGCCCCGAGCCGCACCCCCGAAGAGATCAAGAAGCTGGTTGCCGAGAGACGCCCCACCCAAAAGGAAAGTTTCAGCTACAAGATCACTTTCAAGAAGACAGGCATCAGCCGCTTCCTGCCGCACCAGAACATGCTCAGTTTCTTCGAGCGAACCTTCATCTGCGCGGGAATCCCCATCAAATTCAGCGAAGGGTTCAGCCCCAAGCCCCGCATCGTAAACATGGGTGCGCTCCCGCTGGGCGTAGAGACATACTGCGAGCTCATCAGCGTGGACCTGCTTCGTGAACTGGACCTTACACCCGAAGGAAAGTCCGAGACCATCCGGACATTGAACGCGCCTTTCCCGCGCGGCATGGAAATCGTGGACATCGAGCCCCTCAAGGAACGCCTCAGCAAGCATTTCCCCAAGGCGATGGTGTACAGTTTCACACCCGAATCCATCCCCGAAGGCATCATGGAACGTTTCCACAACAAGGCGCTCCCCGTCGTGGTAAACCACCGCGGCAAGGAACTCGACCTGAACGAACACGTCATCGATGTCGAAATCCGGGAAGGCACCATATACGCCCGCATCAAGTGCAACGAGCAAGGCGCAACCGCAAGCCCGTTCAGCATTTTCGCGGCTCTCATGGGAGAATCGTTCGACCCGAGCAACCTCAACGAATCCTCGAGACGCTACCTGATTCGTAAACTTTCCATTGAATTTTAAGGAAAAACGGCGTTTTTCGCGCATTTTTCCTGCTTAATCTTTTTTTACCATCGCCACTTTTTCTATTCTAGAGGAATTATCTATATTCATTAGCATTAATATCTGTTCTTTAAAGGAGTTATTATGAAAAAAATTTTCCTTGCTGCCCTGATGGCCATGTCCCTGTGCAGCTATAGCTACGCTCAGGACGACGATGACGAATACGAAGAGGACAGCCCGCGCGCCGTGGCCGAGTCCACCACATCGTCCACTTCCTCTTCGACAACCAAAGCCAAAAAGATTGAGGGCGGCGATGCCTTCTTGGGCGTTAGCCTCGACCTCCTCGGCCTGCTCAACAACGACCTCCAGCGCATGGGTATCGTATTCAAGCTCG
Organism: Fibrobacter sp.; assembly: GCA_017649565.1. Lineage (GTDB taxonomy): Bacteria > Fibrobacterota > Fibrobacteria > Fibrobacterales > Fibrobacteraceae > Fibrobacter. Next base: position 50,616 of record JAGCGO010000021.1, read on the forward strand.
CCCAGAACATGGAACTCACTGTCCACTTCGGCCTCAACATCGTCGGAGACACGGAAGGTGAAGACGCCCAGGGCAACAAGAGAGATGCTGATGACGGATTTACGCAGGTTGCTCTCGGTGCCGGCTTTGACTTCTTCTTCGACCTGGCACTCCCGGCATCCGTCGGCGGTGACATCATCTTCACCCACATCGGCGAAGACGACAACCAGCTCAACTTTGACGCCATGTTCGGTATGCGCGCCGAAATCATCAAGAACTTCACCATCAACGGCAAAGTCGGTCTTGACCTCGCCTATCACTGGTGGACTGAAGGTGATATTGACATAAGCAAGCTCAGTGTCGGCATCGCCACGCGCGTCAACTTCATCTGGTTCTTCATCTAGTCCAGACGAATTGCGAATTTCCGCAGAACACCGGCTTAATGAACTGAACCCAAAAAGTTGGACTGTTTAAAGTTAGGATAAAACTGAGTTATGAGTCCGGTATTGCACCGGACTCATTCCGTTTAGGCGCAGTTTTATCCGGTCGTTGTTGTAGTATTCGATATATTTTCTCAGCTCCTGTTTAAAGTGGTTCATGCTTTGGAACATGTTCGGGTAAAGCAGTTCCGACTTCATTATCCCGAAGAAGTTCTCCATCATGGCGTTGTCCAGGCAGTTGCCCTTGCGGCTCATGCTTTGGATGATCTTATGGTCTTTCAGCGACTTCTGGTAGATTGAATGCTGATAATGCCAGCCCTGGTCGGAGTGCAGAATCAGCCGCTTCCAAGCGCGCCTCTTGGCGTATGCCTTCTCCAGCATGTCCATTACCATCTTCAGATCCGGGTGGTCCGAGATTGCGTAGCTGACAATCTCGCCGTTGTACATGTCGAGTATCGGTGACAGATAGCATTTATCCATGCCGATGTTTATCTGTGTCACGTCGGTCGTCCACTTCCTGTTGGGAGCCTTTGTGTTGAAGTTCCGCTTGATCCTGTTCGGGGCGGTCTTGCCGACCTCGCCTTTGTACGAGCGGTACTTGCAGCGCCTGCGCACGTTCTTCAGACCCTCTTCCTTCATGAGCCGGTAGACTGTCTTGTGGTTTATGGCATAGCCCTCGTTCCGGAGCTGGGCCACGATGCGCCGGTAGCCGTATCGGCCCCTGTTCTGTGCATGCACGGCCCTGACCCGGCTACGCTCGTCGGCATAGCGGTCCCGCCTCTGCTTGAGGTGGTAGTAGTATGTGGAGCGGGACAGTCCGCTTGCCTTCAGGAGATGTTTCAGGGCGTATTCGACGCTCAGTTCATGGACGACTTGGGCCCTATACCGAACATCTCGGCACTTTCTTCCTGGTCTAGGGCCTTCAATTTTTTTAGGTAGGCGTTCTCCGCTTTCAAGTACTCGTTCTCTTCCCTGAGGCGTTCAAGCTCGCTCATTCCTTTTGTACGCTTGGACTTGGGCACTTTTGGTCGTCTTCCTTTTGGTTTGGTGGCTAACAGCTCCTCGTATCCGCCGTGACGGTATTTCCGTAGCCAAGATTGGAGGCAATAGCGGCTGATTCCGTACTTGGCCATGATTTCTTCCAAAGATAGTGATTGTTGCGTAGCGACTTTTACCACCTCCGTCTTTAATTCGGCATCAGCGTAAATTTTCTTTTTTCTTTCAGTATACCATCTGCCCGTTAGATTGTATTGCCGGCATCTTTGCCAAAGGTAATCCTCATTTATACTTGTCACTCTGGAAATGGTTTTGGTTCCATATCCTTTTTTGTAGAGTTCTAGGGCCTTGGCCCATTCTTCTTTTGTGTGTTTCTTATACATGAAAACCCCGAAAGTTGTGTCCAACTTTCGGGGTTCAC
>JAGCGO010000022.1 GCA_017649565.1 Fibrobacter sp.
AACCTTCTGGCCTTCTTCGCGGAGCTGCGCAAAAGCCTGCGGGCTCGTGACTTCGTGGCAGAGGTGGAGCCCGATAAAGAGCTGGCACTGGCCGCTCGGGAGCTTAGCTACCGTGTGGCTTTCAAAAATCTTCTGATAGAGTGATTTTCCCATGATTTTGTCTCTTTTTATTCCCGCAGTCATTCTGGAGGGGCGAAGCCCCGATAGAATCCATTGGGATTGTTTTTTACGATTTATTGCGGGCTCAAATATAGAAAAAACCTCGGCAATTGCCGAGGTCTTCCCATGCACAAACGCTATAAAATGCTCCTTCTAGAGGTATTTGTTGAATACATCCTGGAGTTCGGTGTACCACTGGTTGGAATTCTTGTTGTAAGCCTCGAACCCGCCTACGCCAACGAGCCCCCAGTACTGCCAGGACATGCCGTTGTCGGTTGCGGCCTTGATGACTGCATCGGTCCATTTTGCGCGGTCGCTATCGGAAGGCCCGTTGCCTCCGCAGCTGCCGTATTGGCCCGAGACGCCGAATTCACCCATGTTCAGCGGGATATGGCCACCGTTAATGTCGGGGAAGTGGGTGGTGGCAGAATCCACGTATGCCTTGAAGTGCGAGGGAACTCTCGAAATGTCGCTATCCTTCAGCTTGTAGCCGCAGTCGTAGCCGTGCCCCTGGTGCGTGAATTCAAACGGTTCGTAATAGTGGCCCGAGAAGATAATGTTGCCATCTGCGGGAAGTTTCACGTTGGATATCTGCGCAAACTTGGAATATCCGTTGCCTTCGAACATGATGGTCTTGCCTGGGGCGTTCTTGCGGATGACCTCGTATGCAGATAACATCAGGTCATCGACAAACTTGTTCTTCATTTCGTGCGGTTCGTTCAAGATTTCAAGAACGATTTGGTCGTCACCGTAGGCGTCCATTTCCTTTGCCACCTGTTCCCACATTCCAAGGAATCGGGCTTTTTCCTTGTCGTAGCCGCCAGGATTGTTGTCGTAATAGACGGCGTAGTTGTTGAGTTCAACGTAATGGTGGAAGTTCACGATGACTATGAGCCCCTGCGCGAGAGCGAGTTCGATATCGGCCTTCACGCCAGCAAGTCGGCCGGCGTCGAGCGTGTAGGGAGCATCCTTTGCGGCATCGTAGTTCCAGCGCACGGGGAGGCGTACGGACTTGAAACCGGCATCCTTGATAATCTTGAAGTATTCATCCTTGATGCAGTTGCTCCATCCGCAGTCGGCACTGGCGCCCTTCTGGCCCTGAGATTCCCAAGCATTGCCCAGGTTGATGCCGGGGCCGAGTTTTTCGTTCATGGCGCGGCCCTTGGAGTAGTCGACGGGCTGCGAGTCGAGTTTTTTCCAAGTCGAGTTCTGGCACAGCACATAGCTGGATTCATGTTGCAGGACGCTTCCGTTGTTGGCTGCCGTACAGGCCCCGTTCTTCGCAGAAACCGCGATGTTCAGGAGTTCCGCTTCGTTGGCGTAGTTCCATTTCTTTTTCTTGCAGATAAATGTTTTCTCGTTCCCTTCCTTTACGGTGCCTTCCATGTCGTCGGTGCATTCCCCGAAGAGTTCTACGCCTTCGCGGTTTTGCAAGACAGATGCAGATGCGATGCGCCACGTGGAGTCGGCACAGACAAATTCCTTAGTCGAGTACTGGCTCAATGGATTGGTGCAAGTCGTAATTTTTCCCTGATTCGTGGAATCGCATACGCCAAGCCCGAAGGCTTCGAACCAGAAGGTACGGAACTTCTGTTCAAAGTTCGGCAGCTTAATCCCTGTACCCATGTTTTCAAGGTAATAGGAGAGGTCGTCCATCCTCTGTAGGTATGCCCAGTCCGCAATTTTTGCCTTCGTGGCTTCGTCATCCCAGGTGCCGTCCTTTTCGATGTCTGCGGCAACGGCATCTAGTATTGCCTGCATGTCGCTAGAGGCGTTTTCTGCCAGGAGCAAAAGCGTCATGGCGAGCAGATTTCCGTCGGCTTCTGTTGCCCCGAATACGGAGAGCTTGCGCGCCGGGACCATGAAGTTCTGCATATGGAATGCACGCAGGACATCGCTTTCGGCCTTGCCTTGCGCCTCGGCGTAGCTCATGGAACTTTCCTTCATCAGGTAGGCGATGCGGGGCGCTTCGAGGTGGGTCATCACGTTCACGTTGGCCGTGTCTCCGTCAATGGCGCGGATAAGCGAACGCAGCGTCACAGACCCGGTTTGGTCACCCGTAAGCTCATTCAGGAATATGCCGCTTGCTTCTTGCATGGCGAAGGAGTTGAATCCCGAATACTGGAGCGAGTATGTTCCGAAATCATCGGTGACAGTCGCCGAAGTCTTTTTCCCTGTTGCGGCAAGGTCGGTTTCGGAGAGGTCCTGAAGGATAACTGCAGAGCCGCTTTTAAGCGGGCCCTTCTCGCAGGTGCCGACGAGTACTCCGGAATAACCGCCTTCCGGCGTGGGAACATCAGGAGTGAGGAAGGTCGTATCCTTCGTTTCTGGCGCAGTTTTGCCCGGCTCGTCGGAGGGATTTGTCCCAGGATCGGTCGGGGAATCTGTTTCCGAAGCGTTTGAACTGCTGGAATCGTCAGAACAGGCGGTCAATCCCGCTCCAAGGAAGAGCGCGGAAGAGATGAACAGGGCCGGTAAGGATATTTTGCGAATAGACATGACAACCTCTTTTTACACCATAAAAATATCTTTTGAGCAACGCCAAAAACCTTTTTTTCGAGTGTAAATTGTATACTCCTGTTACCAAAAGCAGCCCGAAATAAGAAAAGTCCCTAGTACTACTAGGGACAGTTGCAAAAAAGTGTGACCACAGAAGGTTCAGCTCTAGAAACGTCGAGTGCACGGTCTTCCCGTGAGCAACAAACGCCTCGTATTAACGAGGC
>JAGCGO010000023.1 GCA_017649565.1 Fibrobacter sp.
CCGGTCGACATCGTCGACCCACGCATCCGCGTGCCGGCGCACAAGCTTGCCTACCAGGACATGGAAGGCCTCATCGGCCGCTTCAAGAGCGTGTACGAAGGCATCCGCGTTCCCGAGGGCGAATACTACAGCGGTTCCGAATGCGCGAACGGCGAACTCGGCTTTACCATCATTAGCGACGGCTCGGGCCATCCGTACCGCATCAAGGTGCGCCCGCCCTGCCTCACGCAGTTTGCCGCATTCCACGACCTCGTGGAAGGTGGCCAGCTTGCCGACTCCATGGCCGTACTTTCGGGCCTCAACATCATTGCTGGAGAACTTGACCGATGAGAGAACATATTCAAGGTGCAGTCCAGTTCGTTTCGAACAACCACTTGACGTTCGACCGTCCCGCACAGCCTATCGAGGCCCTGCCGGATCCCGGCCAGACGTTCGGCTATGTGAACAAGGAAGTTCCGCAGCCCTCCCCGAAGGAAGTGCTCGCGAAGCTCGATACTCCTGAAATCAAGGAACGTTGCGCTGACCTGCTCAGCCGCTACCCGGTGGGCCAGGGCGCTCTCCTCGAAGTGCTGTGGCTCGTGCAGGGCGTGTTCGGCTGGGTGCCGCGCGAAGGCATCCGCTGGGCGGCAAACGTTTGCGGTTGCGCTCCGGCTCACGCGCTCGGTGTCGCGACCTTCTATACCATGTACAACCACGCGCCGAAGGGCAAGTTCCTGCTGCAGTTCTGCCGCAACATCAGCTGCACCATCAAGGGTGCCCCGAGCCTGATCGCGCATGTGGAAAAGTCCCTCAACATCAAGACGGGGGAGACGACCCCGGACGGCCTCTTCACGCTCCTGCAGGTGGAATGCCTCGGTAGCTGCGGCAACGGCCCGATGATGCTGGTGAACGACGACTTCGCGACCGACGTCGAAGGTGACCAGCTTGTGATGAAGCCGGGTACGACGCTTACCGAGGATAGCATCGCCCGCATCCTCAAGTGGTGCTATGCCCATGAGGACAACGTCCCGAAGCACGACGTGCTTGGCGGTACCGTGAAGGGCCACGGCGGCCATCCCGGCGCCCCGGGCGCTACGGCGAAGCCGCAGGTTGCCGACTACGCGCCTCCGTCCCCGGTGCTGAACGTGAAGGCCGAAGCCGACGAGACGGGCGCCACCCTCACATGGAAGGGCGCTCCCGAATTCACGAAGATCGTGGTGGAAAAGAAGAACGGTTCCAAGTGGGACGTCGTTGGCGAACCCGGCGTGAAGGACAAGGCGTTCGTGGACGCTGCCGGCAAGGTCGGCGACGTGTACCGCATGATTGCCACTTCCGGCGAACGCACGGCGAAACCTTCCAACGAAGCGGTGACTACCCAGAAGCCGGTTCCGGTCGAGGAGGCTAAGTAATTATGGCTGAATGTGTAAAAGTTTGTACGCAGAACTTCGGCAAGGGCGCCCAGGACATCGAAGTCTACAAGAAGCTGGGCGGCTACGCGAACATTTCGGAACGCCTGTTCAACATGAGCCAGTTCGAGCTCATCGACTACGTGCAGCGCTCCAACCTCCGCGGACGTGGCGGTGCTGGCTTCCCGACCGGCATGAAGTGGAGCTTCGTGCCCCGCAATTCCGGCAAGCCCGTCTACATCGTCGTTAACGCTGACGAAGGCGAAGGCGGTACGTTCAAGGACCACTTCCTGATGATGGAAGATCCGCACCGTCTTATCGAAGGCCTGATCATTGCGGCCTGGGCTCTCGGCAGCCGTGCGGCATACATCTATTGCCGCGGCGAATTCCTGCCCTGCATCGAGAGCATCAACAAGGCCCTGAACCAGGCATATGCCGCCGGTTACCTCGGCGAGAACATTTGCGGTACGAAGTTCTGCTTCGACATCTTCGTGCATCGCGGCGCCGGCGCCTATATTTGCGGTGAAGAAACTGCTTTGATCAACTCGCTCGAAGGCCAGAAGGGCCAGCCCCGCCTGAAGCCGCCTTTCCCGGCGGTGAGCGGTGCCTGGAAATCCCCGACCTGCGTGAACAACGTGGAAACCATCATGGCTCTTCCGTGGATTCTGCAACACGACCCGAGCGAATACGCCAAGATGGGTACGCCCCGTGCCGGTGGTACGAAGGTGTTCTGCATCAGTGGCGACGTGAAGAATCCGGGCGTGTACGAGGCTCCTCTCGGAACCCCGATGATGACGATGATTAACGAATATGCCGGTGGCGTCGTGGGCGGCAAGCTCAAGGCCGTGCTGCCGGGCGGTTCGTCCTGCGCCCCGCTGACTGCGGAAGAAGCGGCTGTCGCCACGATGGACTACGAATGCCTCGCCTCGATGAAGACGATGTTCGGCTCGGGCGCCATGATCGTGATCAACGATACGCATAACATGGTTGACCTTCTGAACTGCCTCGGCAACTTCTACAGCCACGAATCCTGTGGCCAGTGCACGCCGTGTCGCGAAGGTACGGGCCTGCTGCACCGCATGCTGAACCTGATTGTCTCGGGCAAGGGCCATGATGGCGACGTGGAACTGATGCAGAGCCTCTGCGGCGGTTTCGGCGGCGTGACGATCTGCCCGCTGTCCATTTCGCTTGGCGGTCCCGTGAGCAGCTACACGGCGAAGTTCAGGGCCGACTTTGACGAATACATCGCAAAGAATCCCGACCACGCGAAGCCGCGTGTCCAAGAAACCTACCGTCCTGGAATTTTCTGGTAAACGTATATGAGTAACTACTACAACATGCCGAAACTCCCGACCGAGAACAGCCCGAAGGTGGAAATCTTCGTGGACGACAAGGCCGTGATGGTTCCCGGCGACACGAACCTCCTCGAGGCCCTCAAGGCTGTCGGGATTGAAACTCCACACGTATGTTACCATCCTTACCTGCCGGTATCGGGTAACTGCCGCCAGTGCCTGGTGGAACAGGAAGGCCCCCGCGGCCGCATGCTGGTGATCGCCTGCTACACGCCGGTCTCCCCGGGCATGAAGATCTACACGCCGGCCTCCAGCGCCCGCGTGAAGAACGCCCGCAAGGCTACGCAGGAATTCATGCTGGTGAACCACCCGCTCGACTGCCCCATCTGCGACAAGGCGGGCGAATGCACCCTGCAGGAAAATTACATGGAAGCGGGCCAGAACGAATCCCGCATGCGTCCCGAGTTCGGAAAGAACTACCACGGCAATCCCGCGCACCAGTTTATCGATGCGAAGGGCCAGGTCCGTGGCGGCAAGCATGTCGACCTCGGCCCCCGCGTCTTGCTCGACGAGGAACGCTGTGTGCAGTGCGACCGTTGCGTGCGCTTCATGCGCAGCATCGCCGGCTCCGAACAGCTGCAGCTCGCCGGCCGTGCCGACCATACCTATATTACTACGTTCCCGGGCGAAAAGCTCGACCACGAATACGACTTGTGCGTGACCGACGTTTGCCCCGTGGGCGCGATGACCGCGAAGTACTTCCGCTTCCAGAAGCGCGTCTGGTTGCTCAGCCACACGCCGACTGTCTCGATGGACGACTCGCTCGGCGCGAACATCTGGCTCGACCATGCCGACGGCCACATCTACCGCGTGATGCCGCGCTGCAACCCTGAAGTGAACCGCAGCTGGCTTTCTAACACGAGCCGCCTCGCGTTCCAGAACTTTGACAAGAACCGTCTCCCGTCGATTGACGTTGAATCCCTGCCGATTGGAAAGGGCAAGGTTGCGCTCGTCGCGGGTGGCGCCTGCACCATGGAAGACCTCGCTGCGCTCCGCATGCTCAAGGAATCCCTCGGCGAAGGTGCCGAACTGTTCGGCGGCTCTCTCCTCAAGGTCGGTGCCCCGGACGGAATCGCGAAGAGCGGTGACCCGGTGGCGAACCGTAGCGGCATGAAGCTCATGGGCTTTGCCGATGTCTCCGAGTTCATGAAGCGTTCTTCGGAATTCGAGACCCTCGTGACCGTGAACGCCGACCTCTTCGGTGAAGATTCCGCCGCCGCGAAGGAACTCGAGAAGATCAACTGCCGCATAGCGCTCTCCGCCTTTGACGATGCGACTGCCCGCAAGGCGACGATCGCTGTCGGTGTAAGGCACTGGAGCGAGGTGCAGGGCACGATGGTGAACAGCCTGAATATTATCCAGAAGCTGAACGCCTGCCCGGTATGCCCCGACGAGAAACTCCGCCCGGCTTACGAGGTTATCTCGGAACTGGCCGGCAACAAGCTCGAAAGCGCCTCCGTCGCGTTTGCAAAGGCGACGGAATATGCATCTGCGCTGGCCGGGCTTACCTACGATTCCATCAAGAGCACTGGCAAACTCCTTGAAGGAGGTAACGCATAATGGAAATTATCGAATCTAGGACATGGATTGAATGGGTCATCACGATCGCGAAGTTCGCCTTCTGCTTCGTGCCTGTCCTGTACATCCTTCTTTTGATTCCGATGGAACGCCGCGGCGCCGGGTTCATGCAGGACCGTCAGGGACCGAACCGTTCCTACATCAAGATTCCGTTCTTCGGGAAGATCCGCCTGTTGGGCTACGTACAGAACATGTGCGACGGTACCAAGCTGTTCTTCAAGGAAATGTTCGCTCCCGCGGGCGTGAACAAGATTCTTTACTACGTGGCTCCCGCCATCCCGTTCGCTATCGTCTTCCTTAGCCCCTGCGTGATTCCGTGGTTCGGGCCGATGGTGTTCGAGTGGGGCGGCCAGGTCATCCGCATCCCGGGTTCCATCGTGGATTCCGAGGTGGGTGTGCTCCTGTTGTTCGGTCTCTCTTCGCTCTCCGCTTACGGTGCCGTGCTGGCCGGTTGGGCATCCAAGTCCAAGTACAGCTTCCTCGGTGCGCTGCGTACGAGCTCCATGACGATCAGCTACGAAGTCTGCCTCGGTCTTTCGATGATGGGCATGCTGCTTCTGGCGGGCTCCTTCAACCTGACCGACATCGTGAACTGGCAGGAACACCACGTGTGGGGCATTGTCGCCCAGCCGGTGGCGTTCTTCTGCTTCCTTATCGCCTGTATCGCCGAGACGGGCCGCGCTCCGTTTGACGTCGCCGAAGGCGAACCCGAACTGGTTGCCGGTTACCATACGGAATACGGTGCCATGCAGTTCGGCCTGTTCTACATGGGCGAATACTCCCACATCTGCATCAACAGCTTCCTGGTAGCTACGCTCTTCCTGGGCGGCTACTCGGTGCCGTTCGTGACGACCGAGACGATGCAGGCTCACATGGGCGGCTCGCTGGCTGTCCTCTGCGGTGTGCTCGCGTTCTTCGCTCTCGCTTTCCTCCACCTGATTTATCGCTATTCCCGCAAGCTCAAGGCGACGAACCTTACGAACCGTTTCGAGATCCTGCGTGAATACAGCCTCTACAAGATTGTGGCCTGGGTTGCCGTTGCCGTGCTTGTTGCCGGTGGCGTTTGCGCCTGGCTCTACTACGATCCGTCGAAATTCGTGGTCAACGGCTTTGCCGTGGGTAGCTTCGCTACCGCGGTGGGCACCGCCCTCATCCACCTGCTCGTGCTCGTGGCAAAGAGCGTGTTCTTCTGCTGGGTGTGGATCTGGGTCCGCTGGACGCTTCCGCGCTTCCGCTATGACCACGTGATGCATCTCGGCTGGAAGATTATCCTGAACATCGCCCTCATCAACCTCGTGGTGACTGCCGTCATCGCAAAACTCGTAGGGGGTAACTAATGCGCGTAATTAAGCAGAGGCCCATGAACTGGGTCGAACGTCTCTATGTCTTCGAGGCAATACGCGGTCTTTGGACGACGCTCAAGCACGCTGCCCGCGGTTTGCTGCGTTACGAGACCCTGCCGACGATTTCTTACCCGGAAGGCCAGCCGGAAGTCCGCAACACCTACCGTGCCCGTCACCGCCTGATGCTCAGGCCCGACGGTACCCCGCGTTGCGTCGCCTGCGGCATGTGCGCCGCGGCTTGCCCTGCCCACTGCATCTTTATCGAGGCGACGGCAAGCGACGATCCGCGCATCGAGAAGAAGGTGAAGCGTTTCGATATCGACCACCTGACTTGCGTGTTCTGCGGCCTTTGTGCCGAAGCCTGCCCGGTGGATGCGCTCCGCATGGATACCAAGGTGATTTCGTTTGAGCACAGGACCCGCGACGAGTTCGTTGCTCACCTGGAAGACCTTACCGCCTGGAATCCGAAGGATTATCCCGACGACGAACAGAGCCAGGTTGCTCCGGGCGGAACTAAGAATGCCGAGGCCCGCAAGGTCTGGGGAATGGAGGTGAAGTAATGCTTGCCCTGATTTACTTTATTATTCTGGCAATTCTCGCCGTGGGTAGCGCCCTGTGCGTTCTCCTGTCGAGGCACCCGCTGTACGGCGCGCTTTCGCTCGTGCTGTCCATGCTCTCGCTCGCCGGTATCTACGGCCTGCTGGGCAGCCCCTTCATCGGGGTGGTGCAGGTCATGGTCTATGCCGGTGCCATCATGATGCTCCTGACGTTTGTCATCATGGTGCTCAACGGCGCCCGCGATTCCAAGACCCCGATGTTCGACGGCGTCTCGCTGTTTGTCGTCCCGGGCGTCATCGTGCTCGCTGCCCTTGTCGGGTTCGTTCTCGTGCGTACCCCGATGGCTATCGACGAGACGACGCTCCGCGGCTCCGTGGCCCTGACTTCGCGCACCTTGTTCGATGTCGCTCAGACGGGTCCGGGCTATTTCATTTTGTTCGAGGTTCTCGGCCTGCTCCTGCTGTCGTCCATGGCGGCGGCTGTGCTTTTGGCCAAAAAACGCCTCGGTTCCGTGGATTCCGAGAATACGGAGGATAAGTAATGGAACTTCAAGCTGTCTATGTTCAGGTGCTCGCCCTGGTCCTCTTTGTCATTGGGCTCATTGTCGCCCTGGGCCGCCGGAATGTGTTCTTCGTGCTCATGGGGGTTGAACTTGCCCTGAACGCGGTGAACCTCTCCTTTGTCGGTTTCGCGAAGACCCTCCCTGCCGACATGAGTATCGCGGGCCAGATCGTTCCGCTGTTCTCCATCGCGATTGCCGCGGCGGAGGCTTGCGTCGGTCTCGCTATGGTCATCCTTATTTTCCGCAACCGTGAAAGCGTCGACGCCGACACGTATTCCAACATGAAGGGGTAAACAATGACGAATTTACCGCTTTGGCTTATTCCGCTCTTCCCGCTGGTCGGGACTGTCCTCCTGGGCGCGATTGCCGTGATTTCTTCCGGCAGCAAGAAGGGCCCGGCAGAGGGCATCGTCGGCTTCCTCGCCGTGCTTTTCCCCGTGCTCGCGTTCGCTAGCGTCGTCCTGCTCGCCTGGGGCATGCCTGTCGAGGGTATCCGCCAGACGCTCTGCAACTGGATCGACATCCCCCTGTTCAAGGTGGATATCGGCTTCCTGTTCGACGGTCTTTCCCGCATCATGCTCCTGTTCGTGACGGGTATCGGTTCGCTCATTACGCTGTACTCTATCGGCTACATGCACGGCGACCGCGGCTTTGCCCGCTTCTTCGCCTACATCAACCTGTTCCTGTTCAGCATGATCGTGCTCGTACTTTCGGACAGCCTGTTGCTCACGTTCCTCGGCTGGGAAGGCGTGGGGCTCTGCTCCTACCTGCTCATCGGTTTCTGGAACAAGGACCTCTCCAACTGCAAGGCTGCCAACAAGGCGTTCATCGTGAACCGCGTGGGCGATATCGGCTTCTTGCTCGGTATGCTCTGCCTCGTGACCGTGGGCGGCTCCGAAATCCTCAACTACGATTCTCTCAGCGCCTTTATCCAGATGCTGATTGCCGGCGGCCACGTCGAAATCGTGCTCCCGCTGCTTTCCCTGGCCGGCCTCCTGTTCTTTATCGGCTGCACCGGCAAGTCCGCGCAGATTCCGCTCCTTACCTGGCTCCCCGATGCCATGGCGGGTCCGACCCCTGTGTCTGCCCTCATCCATGCGGCGACCATGGTGACTTCCGGCGTCTACCTGCTTGCCCGTATGGGTGAACTCTTCTCGCTCCTGCCTGTCGTGCTGCTCATCATCACGCTGGTCGGTCTTGCGACTGCGTTCTGGGCCGCCGTTGCGGGTCTTTTCCAGAACGACATCAAGAAGGTGCTTGCCTACTCGACGATTTCCCAGCTCGGCTACATGTTCATGGCCGCTGGCGTCTGCGCCTTCGACGCTTCCATCTTCCACGTGTTCACCCACGCCTTCTTCAAGGCGGCCCTCTTCCTCGGTGCCGGTGCTGTGATCCACGCACTGGCCGGTGAACAGGATATGCGCAAGATGGGGGGGCTTCTCAGGAAGACCCCGGTGACGGCCTGCGTCATGATCTTTGCGTTCTTCGCCATTATCGGCTTCCCGGGCTTTGCCGGTTTCTGGTCCAAGGACCTGATTCTGGAACGCCTCTATACGAGCGGCCCCATGGGCCCGGCCTTCTACGGTATCGGTCTCTTGACTGCTGTCATCACGGCTGTCTACATGAGCCGCCTCATCATCCTGACCTTCTTCGGTGAATACCGCGGCAGCAAGGAGAGCGAGGAACACATCCACGAGGCTCCCGCTTCCATGCTCATCCCGATGGTCGTGCTCGCTATCGGCGCTATCTTCGCCGGTTACTTCTGGGCCGATTCGCTCGGAATGACGATGTTCAAGGATTCCCTTGCCCCGGTCGTCAGTGTCGCTCAGGCTGGCGCTGCCCACATGGCCCACGTGAATCCGCTCATCTTTGCCGGGCTCGGTACTTTGGCCGCTTTGCTCGGTATGTTCATTGCTCTCAAGGTCTATGGTTCGTCCCGCGTTCCCGAAGCCAAGGGTTCTTCTGCACCCGAGGGCTTCAAGGCCGACTGGACGTTCTTCTTTGATCGGGTCCATAAGTTCTGCGGCATCATCCCGGTTGCCGTGCTTGCCTGGATTGCCGACGTTGTTGTCGAGAAAATCCTGCAGGCCGTGCAGTGGATGGTAGGCGCTATCGCCGAGATCCTGGGCGACGGTGCTGCCGCTTTCCAGGTCCGCAAGGTCCGACTGCAGCTTGCCCTTAGCGTGGCGGGTGTTGCCATCCTTGTGGCTGTTGTCCTTTTGACTGGAGGTTCCATCTAATGTTGCTACATCTCCTTGTCCTGGCTCCGTTTGTCGCCGCCATCCTGATGGTTGCGACTTCCAAGGAAGACCCCAAGTCGTCTTCCCGTCTGGCCTTCCTTTTCGGTGTCGCCTTCTTCGCCATGTCCATCGCTCTGGTGGCTGGAGGAAACCAGGCTACCGAACCTATGGAATGGTTCCGCATCCCCGGCTGCAAGGGTCCGGTCTATTACTACCTGTACAGCCACGGCCTTGGTGCCTGGATGGTGTTCCTTTCTTGCGGGCTCTCGCTTGTGGCACTGATTACCGCGCGCAACAGCTTCGAGAAGAACTACCGTAACTTCGCTATCGGCATCTTCGCGCTGATGGGCGCCATGAACGGAACTTTCCTCTCTGCAGATGCAGTGCTGTTCTTCTTCTTCTTCGAGGCCATGGTCATCCCGGCTGCCGTGATGATCGCTGGCTACGGCGGAAAGGAAAGGACGAAGGCGGCGATGACGTTCGCCATCTACACGCTCGTGGGTTCCGCTCCGATGATGGTCGCCCTCTGGTACCTGCTCACCGTTGCCGACAACTCGCTGCTGCTCTCGTTCGCTATCGCCCTCCAGGGACTGCCTGCCGAGACGCAGTTCGTCATCCTGATGTGCTTCCTGCTCGCCTTCCTCGTGAAGACTCCGATTTTCCCGTTCCATGGCTGGCAGGCGATTACCTACGCCGAAGCCCCGGCTCCGCTTTCCGCCATCTTGACGGGTGCGATGAGCAAGGCGGGCGTGTTCGGCTTTATCGCCTGGATCCTCCCGATCTTCCCGCTTTCCATGACGGTCGTGAACGTGATGCTTTGGCTGGGTATCGCCACCGCGATTTACGGTGCGCTCCTTGCCCTGCGTGCCACGGACGCCAAGAAGCTTCTGGCCTATAGCTCCATGGGACACCTCGGTCTTGCCGTTGCCGGTGTATTCAGCCTTTCCGAGGCGATGTTGCCTGCTGTGCTCGTGCTCCTGGTCGCTCACGGAATTTCCGCAGGCGTTCTCTTCTACCTCGCCGGTGTCGCCGAGCGCGTTACCGGAACCCGCGACATTACGCTCATGGGTGGCCTTGCCGGCAAGAATCCGGTATTCAGCACCCTGTTCGGTTTTGCCGCCGTCATGGCGCTCGCCGTGCCCGGCACTGCCGGCTTTGTCGGTGAGTTCACCGTGTTGCTCGCTATCTGGGACATGGGCCCGCTCCCTGCCGTTGCTGCCGGGTTCTGCCTGATCCTGTCTGCCGCCTACATGCTCCGTTTTGTCCAGAAGGTCATCTTCGGCAAGCCGGCGCGCGAATATGTGGAAGGCAAGCGCTTGACCGCTCTCGAAGGCTCCGCCTTCGGCATCATGGTGGCCTTGCTCCTGACGTTCGGTTTCCATCCCGCCTTTATCACCAACTCCCTGCACCTCTTTGACGAGGACGCCATCGAGGAGATGAGCAAGCTTTCCGGCCAGGAAGGGGAGGAGCAAGCGCTCCCGGCTTCCGATTCCCTGGCGGAACAGGCTTCCGAATCGGCCGAAGCTGTCGAAGAACACCACCCGATGACGGAGAAGGAAATCGCCCAGCTGGATTCCACGCTGGCCGAGGCCGGCTTTGACGAATCTGAACGTGCTGCGCTGATCCAGCAGATGATTGCCGCGGATGCCGCACAAGCAAACGAATCCGCGCAAGCGAACGTGGAGGCTACCGAAAATGAGTAACTACATTAATTTACTGCCGATTGTTATCGTCGCCGTTGGCGCCCTGATATGCCTTGCGGCAGAACCGTTCATCAAGGACGAGAACAAGCACAAGATTCTCCCCTGGGTGGCGTCTCTGTTTGTCATTACGGGTATGGCCTCGTATTACCTCTGCTCGACGGATGTCGTATTTAACCTGTACGCCATGGACCCTGTCCGCAAGGTTCTCGGCGCATCCGTCATGTTCTGCGCCTTCCTCGGGATTGCCGGCCTCCAGTGGACGCTTGGTCACGAGAAATACAAGGGCGGCGAGGCTTACAGCCTGCTGATGCTTGCTACGTGTGGTGCATGCCTCATGACGCAGGCTATCGACTTCCTCGCTCTCTTTATTGGCATGGAACTTGCAAGTTTCCCGGTATACGCCTTGGTGGGTATCCGCCGCAAAGACGTGAACGCGAACGAGGGCGTTTTCAAGTACTTCGTTTCGGGTTCCGTGTTCAGCGCGATTTTCCTCTACGGCGTGTCGCTGGTCTACGGTGCTACGGGTACGACGCATATCTTTGCATCCTGCCTTTCCGGCCGTGAGGCTCTCTACGGCATCGGCGTGCTCCTTACGGTTGTCGGCCTGCTGTTCAAGGCAGGTGCCGCTCCGGTGCACTTCTGGGTTGCCGACGTCTATACCGGCGCTTCCGTCGCCGTCACGGGATTCATGGCTGCTGTCGTGAAGATCGGCGCTCTTGCCGCGCTCGCTTCTGTCTGGCTGGGCATTCTCGTCACGAAGGTCGGTACCGCTCCGGCTTGGAACCTTGCCGAACCGGTCACCATCGCAAGCCAGTCCGATGGACTGTTCTACCTCGTGGTTGTCGTCGCCCTGCTTTCGATGATCATCGGTGCCTTCAGCGGCCTTGCGCAGAAGTCCATCCGCCGCATCCTGGCTTTCTCTGCCGTGATGAACGCGGGCTTCATCGTGATCGGCCTTCTGCTTCCGAACTACGTCAAGAGCGGTTCCGTGCAGATGGGTGCGATGTTCTACTTCCTCGTCACTTATGCCGTGGCTAGCGCCGGTGCACTGACAGGTATTGCATACCTTGCCGGTCATGAAGACCGCAACGAGAACCTGGACGACCTGCAGGGCTGTGGCCGCAAGCGTCCCTACGTTTCTCTCGGTGTCACGGTCTGCCTCGCCAGCTTGGCTGGCCTGCCTCCTGTTGCCGGTTTCTTGGCCAAGTTTACCCTGTTCACCGGTGCATTCTCCGGCGGACTCGGCTGGCTTGCGATTACAGGTTTTGCCCTGTCCCTCGTGGCTGCAGTGTACTACCTGCGCATTGCGTTCGTGCTGTTCATGCCGTGCAAGAACAAATGCGAATGCAAGAAGAGCTGCTGCGTTTCCACTCCGTTCGCCTACTTGCTCCGCTTTGGCGTGACGGTCGCCGCGATTGCCTTGATTGTCATCGGGATCTTCCCGAACTTGGCTTTGATTGCGTAAGCAGTAAACATTGACTGAAAAAAATCCTCCGCGATGGCGGAGGATTCTTTGTTAATGGTTGTTTAGGCTTGAAATGTTAGGCCATCTCGGCGACGAGCTTGTCCAGGGCAGTTTCAGAATCCGCGCTCAGCGCGGATTTTATTGTTACTACCGTTTCGGCGAGTGTCACGTTCTTGAGCGTCGAAAGGATTTCGGTCATCTTCTTCGCGGCCATGGGTGCCCACGTGCCGTTTTCAACGATGCCTACCTTGCGGTTGCTGTAGTTCTTTGCCTTCAGGTGGTTCAGGAAGTCTTCCATCACCGGGAAAAGTCCCGCATCATAAGTGGGTGCGGCGACGACCATGCGGTCGTAGCGGAATGCATCCTCGATGACTTCGGCCATGTCGCTACGGGCAAGGTCGGAGACCACGACTTTTTCGACACCGGCTGCGGTCAGCTTTTCGGCAAGCTTTTCGGCTGCCTTTGCGGTGTTGCCGTAGATGGATGCGAACGCTATGAGTACGCCCTTGTCTTCGGGGGCGTAGCTGCTCCAGGTGTTGTACTTGTCGATGTAGTAGCCGAGATTTTCAGTCAGTACCGGACCGTGCAGCGGGCAAATGGTCTTGATGTCGAGTGCGGCGGCCTTCTTGAGCACGGATTGCACCTGGTTGCCGTACTTGCCTACGATATTGAAGTAGTAGCGGCGGGCTTCGCAAGCCCAGTCGTCCGGGTCGGCATCGTACACGCCGAACTTGCCGAACGCGTCGGCAGAGAACAGCACCTTCTCGGACTGCTCGTAGCTGAACAGCACTTCGGGCCAGTGCACCATCGGCGCACCGATGAACTGGAGTGTATGGCTGCCGAGCGCAAGCGTCTCGCCTTCTTTAACGGCTTGCGTCTTGACAGAAGCCGGGAGCGCAAAGAACTGCGGCAAGAGTGCGAATGCCTTCGCGGATGCCACGAGAGTCGTCTCCGGGTACTTCGCTACGAAATCGGCGATGCCACCGGCATGGTCAGGTTCCAGGTGGTGGATCACCAGGTAGTCCGGCTTCCGGCCGGCAATGGCTGCTTCCAGATTGGCGAGCCATTCGCCCACCTTGTGCGCGTCGACCGTATCGGTCACGGCAATTTTTTCGTCAATAATTACATACGAATTGTACGCCATGCCTGCAGGCACCACGTACTGTCCCTCGAACAGGTCAATGTCCTTGTCGTCGACACCGATGTACTTGATATTCTCGCTGAAGTTCTTCATGTTGTGTTCCTTTTTTTCTTCGAAAGATAACTTTTTTGGCGCTAGGGACTGGTTTTTGTCGCGATAAAAACGCCGTGCGGGCTAAATTTCTAATTTTCCGGTTGAAAATAAGAAAAGGATTGATTATGGATAAAGTTTACCGTTCTGGAATCGGTTTCGACGTTCACAAGTTGGTAGAGGGCCGCAAGTGCATTATCGGCGGGGTAGATATCCCGTACGAGAAGGGCCTGCTCGGTCACAGCGATGCCGACGTGCTTTTGCATGCGATTAGCGACGCTTTGCTCGGGGCTGCCGGCCTCGGCGATATCGGCACGTACTTCCCGGATACCGACCCCGCCTTCAAGGGCGCCGACAGCCTGGAACTGTTGCGCAAGGTGGGCGAAGAAGTCCGCAAAGCCGGCTACGAAATCGTGAACATCGACAGCATCGTGATGTGCGAACGCCCGAAGGTGAACCCGCACAAGGAACAGATGAAGGCGAACATCGCCCGCGTGCTCGGCTTGGACGTGAAGCAGATCGGCATCAAGGGCACGACCACCGAAAAGCTCGGCTTTACCGGCAGGGGCGAAGGCATCGCGAGCCAGGCCGTTGCCATGGTAAGAAGTCTGTAAGGAAAAAGGCGTGAGCGATGAGCTGTGAGCTATGGAAGGCACGAAGTGCCGACCTCATTGCTCAAAGCTATACGAAACTAAGAACTTTAGTTCTTTAGTTGAGTTATGCTCTATGAGTAGAAGTGACCTCAAAGGGGTTTTAGCCCCGACCTCACCCCTCATCCCTCGTTGTCCCTAATTCAACGAGTTTGGTTTACCATTTTTTTTGGTGGTTAAATTTTACCTAGTTTTTTTCTATATTTTACGCCAGCTTTACGATAAATTTACAGAAACAATTCACCGCCATGAGCCCGAACTAGCTGAAAGGCAGCGACGATGATCCGGTAGTGGCGCTTCATAGGAAGGTCCTATTATATGACATGGATGGCTCTAAAAATGCTTGGGTGCTTGGCGCTCCTCATGTTCGGCATGAAGTCGATGAGTGAAGCCTTGCAAAAGATGGCGGGTCCGCAGCTCAGACACGTGCTCGGTACCATGACCACAAACCGTTTCACGGGTATGCTCACCGGTATGTTCGTTACAGCCTCGGTACAAAGTTCGACCGCCACCACGTTGATGACGGTCTCTTTTGTTAATGCAGGGCTACTCACGCTCGTACAGGCAATCTCGATTATCCTTGGCGCTCACATCGGAACGACCGTTACCGCGTGGATTATGAGCCTCGGGTTCTCGTTCAACATCGCGAACTTCGTCTATCCGGCATTCTTCGTCGGCATCATTCTTGTTTACCTGAACAAGAAGCGTGTCCTGGGTGAATTCCTGTTTGGTGTCGGCTTCCTCTTCCTCGGTCTTACGACCCTCAAGGAAACGGGCTTCTCCGTCGTGCAGGATCCGGCGGCAAGCGCTTCCATCAGCTCGTTCTTCGCCCACTTCAGCGACCCGAACTTCTTCAACTCCCTGTTCTTCCTGGTGATGGGTACGGTGCTTACGCTCTGCGTGCAGTCTTCCGCAGCCATCATGGCCATCACGATGATCCTCTGCTCCACCGGCGTGCTTCACATTGACCAGGGTATTATGCTCGTGCTCGGTGAAAACATCGGTACGACGATCACGGCGAACATTGTGGCGCTTTCCGCCAATACGCAGGCCCGCCGCGCCGCCCTCGCTCACTTCACCATCAACGTCATTGGCGTCTTCTGGGTGGTGCTTGTACTCAAGTGGTTCCTCGCCGCCGTCTGCCATGTGGTGGGTTACGACTTGTCTATTGGCCCCGGTGACGAAGGCTATGCCGCAAACCTCGCGAAGATTTCCGTGGTGCTCGCGACGTTCCACTCCGCGTTCAACGTCTCGAACACCTTTATCCAGATTTGGTTCATCAAGTTTATCGAGAAGTTCGTGTGCCGCGTGATCAAGCCCAAGAACTCCGAAGAAGAAGAGGATTCCCGCCTGCACTACATCAGCTCCGGCCTGATGGGAACTCCCGAACTTTCGCTCCTCGAAGCCCGCAAGGAAATTAGCTTGTTTGCAATCCGTACGAAGAAGATGTTCAACTTTGTGCCTGAACTTCTGGACCTGAAGGACGAAAACGACTTCGTGAAACTGTTTGCCCGTATCGAGAAGTACGAGGGAATCAGCGACAGCATGGAAATCGAGATTGCGAAGTACCTGAACCAGGTTTCGGAAGGCCGCCTGAGCCCCGAAAGCAAGACGACCATCCAGGCGATGCTCCGCGAAATTTCCGAAATCGAAAGCATCGGCGACGCCTGCTACAACATGGCGCGTGCGATCAACCGCAAGTTCCGCAGCAAGGAAGACTTTACCGAGGAACAGTACGAGCACGTCAAGCACATCATGCACCTGTGCGACAAGGCTCTGACCCACATGATTGCCGTTATCGGCGACATCCCGCAGACGGACCCGAACCGTACGCAGAACCTCGAGAACGAAATCAACGACTACCGCAAGCTCCTCAAGGAAAAGAACGTTTCGGATATCGAGGCGCAGAAGTACAGCTACCAGATGAGCGTGCACTACATGGACGTGGTGAACGACTGCGAAAAGCTCGGCGACTACGTGGTGAACGTCGTGGAAGCGCACGTGAATCGCCGATTCCCCGGATAGTTGAGCCTTTCCGGCCTAATTTGCACGTTTGTATTGGTTAGATTGCGCATACATTTGCTATTTTAGCGATGTATGCGCAATTTTGCCTTTTCTCTTTTTGCCTGTGTGGCTAGTGTTTTTGTGGCGCAGTCCTTTGCCCAGACCCGTGACCTGTTTGCGGAATTCGAGGCGGAGGCTGCTCAGCAGTCTACCGATTCTTCTGCAATTCAATCGTCCGCGGCGGCTCCGGCTCCTGTGTCGAGTTCTGTGGCTTTGTCCAGTTCCGTAGCGCAGTCCAGTTCTGCTACGGTGTCTTCCAGTAGCGTCGCTCCCGTATCGAGTTCCGTTGTAGTTTCTTCGAGTAGCGTAGAGGTGCCGGTTTCTTCCAGCGTGACGGCTCCGGACTCCGCAGTCGCCGATTCCGCCAAGACGGACACGGCCAAGGTCGATTCCGCAAAGATACAGGAATATGTCAATGCGGTAAATTCCGCTATGGAGAAAGCGAGAAAGCAGGATTCCCTTGCCGCGCTCAGTTCCAGCAGTTCCGAACAGGCTCCGGTCCTTTCGTCTTCCAGCATGAACCGTCGCGATCTCCTTGGTCCGGTCAAGGTTTCCAAAGTGCATGGCATCGACGAGATGAAGGGCCAGTACAGGAGCCCGCGCAAGGCCTTGTTCATGTCGCTTGTCATTCCGGGAAGTGGCCAGTTCTATGTTGGCGGTTCCAAGTTCACCTATGCCCGCGGCGTGATTTACCTGGCTCTCGAAGCCGGTCTGTGGGCCGGTTGGTACTATAACACGGTCTACAAGTACGACAAGCAGGTCGATAAGTACAAGAAGTTTGCCAACGAACACTATTCCATTGGCCGTTACGAAAACGCCATGTATGACCTGTTCACGTCCCTGGACGATGCGGCGCAGGATTCCCGCTTTGTCGAACGGTACATGAGCAGCCGCCAGTCCTTCTGCGAAGCCTTGTATGGCACAAGCAATAATCGTGGCTGCTATTCCGGCCGCCAGCTCCCGTACGAGAAGGAAACCGACCACAAGCGTGCTTTCGGCGACAATCCGCAGAAGTTGGGTAAGGAACGCAAGAACGGATTCTATGAAGCTTCGGAAGTGTACCAGATTATCGGTGGTGCAACATACGTACTTGGCTGGGACGACGTGGACAGCGTGGCGACGGTCGATGCGCTTGGCCTGGAGGACCCGAACTCCGAGATTGTGTCGCTTGGCCAGTCCAGCAACCGCAACAAGTACCGCTCCATGCGTGACGAAGCCAATGAGCTGGCCGACATGCAGGCGTGGTTTATCGGCGGCCTGATTCTCAACCACTTGGTTTCTGCCGTGGATGCCGCCTTTACGGCTCACTCGCATAACAAGTCCCTGTACGAAGAGGACCTTTCCTGGTACGACCGCCTGCACTTTGACAGCGGCTTTTCCTTCTTTAACGGGTTCGGTGTGGATGTCCGCGCCTCCTGGGGATTCTGATGCGTTTTCTCCTGCTAGTCTTGCTTGCTGTTACAGCCTCTTTTTCGCAGATTGTGATTTCGGTTGACGAGAACGTGAGCCGCAATCGCGACAAGAACCTTTTCCTTGGACTTGGGGCATCGGCGATTCTACCGGGTATGGGCGAACTGTACTTGGGTGAACAGAAAATGGTCCGTCCCTTTGTCTGGGTGGACGCGGCTCTCTGGATTACGACCATCAGTTCCTATGTCATCGGCAACCGCTACATATCGTCTGCGCACGACTATGCGGTGAGGCATGCCGGGCTGAACACGAACAGCAAGGATGTCTCGCTTCTCAACACGGTGGGGGATTACCGCAGCCGTAGCGGGGTTGACGGTCAGAATTCCTCGCCGGACATGAACGAGGATTACAACCAGGCAATGATCCGTTCCGGAAAGAAGATTGACGACGATATCGATGGGAGCATCCAGTGGGACTGGGGCTCCAGCGACAATCCCGAAACGACGGAACATATCGACGAGTACAAGAGTAGGCTGAGCCACTACCGCGTTTCCCGCATTGTATTCCAGGCATCCCTTGGTGCTCTTGTTCTCAACCGCGTGATCTCCGTTCTGGATGTCATGCGCGTGTATCGTGCGACATCTTCCAAGTCGTTCTCCGAAAGGGTGCGTTTTCTTCCTGAATTCGCAGAAGACGGGAGCGGCCTTAGCGTGAATGTGAAATTCTAGCAGCCAAAGCAGGGCGTTATGAAGATTTCCGTTCTTTCTATAACGCTGGCCTGTTTCTTTTTCCTCGTTTCGTGCAGCAATAGCGTACAGTATTCCGAAGGTAAGGAAGGCGAATCGCAGACTCCCGAATGGACTTGGGTCTCATACGATTCCGATGCCCTGCGAATCTCGGGGCGTGCCGCCTATGGCGATGGTGACTACGTGGTCCTTTCATGGTCGGCTTCCGCAGTGACGGTAGGCTTTGTCGGAACGGCCCTGGAAGCGAAAATGAGGGCCGACGGCCTTGTCTATCTCGATGTCTTTGTAGATGGGATTGGCGATTCGTCTTATTTGATAAAACTCGATCATGGCGACGAACCGTCCACGTTGCCCGTTGTTTCCGGACTGCCCGACGGCATGCATGTTGTTACCTTGTACAAAAGGAGCGAAAGCAATTTCGGAGATTGGTATTTTTATGGAATGCGCGTCTTGGGGCAAGCGCAAAAGAAGTACTTGCCTGCAGCACCTAAACGGAAAATCGAGTTCGTTGGCAATTCTATAACTTGCGGTGCCGATGTCCTGATTCCCGAGCATGGTATGGAAACCGATGTAGTTTACGAGAGTGCATATTATAGCTATGCCGGACAGACTGCAAAAAGTCTCAATGCGGAGTATCACAGCATTTGCAGCAGTGGTCGAGGCATCTATCTCAACTGCGATGGGTCAAAAACGCTTCGGCTGCCGGCAGTGTACGACAAGTTGGGAACGGGCGATAAACTTAACGGCAAATGGGACCACGGCAAATGGCATCCGGATGTTGTCGTGATGAATTTGGGAACGAATGATTTTGCCAGTGGCAAGAATGACTCGGCTCATTTCGTAAAGGCTGCGATTGATTTCGTTCAGCATATCCGTTCTTGTCACCCGAAAGCAAAAATTGTGATATTGGATGGCCCGATGCTGGTGGGCGATTACAAGGTCAAGTGCCGCCGGTTCCTGGATGTGGTGAAAAAAACTCTCGAAAGCAGGGGGGAGAAGGGCTTGTATAGGCTTTCTCTTGAACCGAAAGGGACGGCCGAGCACGGCGTTTATTTCCACCCGAATAAGGAAGAGGCCACCGCCGATGCGGAAACTTTGAGTGCGTGGATGCGCTCGAAGTTCGGTTGGAACTAAAAAACAGGTCTTTTTTTTGCTAAATTAGCAAACTCCATGTTTTTTACGATTGGACATTTTTTTTGCAACGTATAGACTGGTTTGGGCATCTAAACGGGAAACTAGAATCTGGACAAAAGCTATTCTGTATGCGATATTTCTTGAAAACCCTTTTTTCTTTGACGATTATAGCCCTTGTGGCATGTTCCGGTGGTGATTCCGGCGCTCCGGGGGGAGCTCCCCAGGGCAAGGGCGGTCCCGGTGGAAAGGGCGGCCCTGGCGGCAGGCCGGCCCGCGAAATTGCGGTGGAAGGCTATATTGCCGAATCGCACCAGGCGGCCAGGCAGTTTTCTGCCATGGCGACACTCGAGGCGCTGAACAGCGTCGAACTCACGGCGGCGACTTCCGGCAGGCTCATGAACCTTTATGCGAAGGACGGGGCCCAGGTGCAGAAGGGCGCTCTCCTTGCAAAGATTGACGATTCGGAACTTAGGGCCCAGCTCAAGCAAGCCGAATCGAATGCGGAACTTGCCCGGCAGAAGCAGGAACGCGTGAAGGGCCTCTACGAGAAGGACGGGGCGACCAAGGCCGACTTGGAAAGCGCCGATGCGTCGCTCAAGTCTGCCGAAGCTTCGGTGGAACTGATCAAGGCACAGATTGTCAAGACCGAGGTGCGGGCCCCGTTTGCCGGCGTGCTCGGCTTCGTGAACGTTTCCGTGGGCGCATGGCTCTCGACCGGGAACTCTATCGCAACCCTCAGCGATATAAAGAAACTCAAGGCGAAGTTCGCGCTCCCGCAGCGCTACGCTTCGGCCCTCAAGGTGGGCGACTCCGTAGAAATCAGGGATGAGGAACGTCACGTGGTGAAGTCGGGCGAGGTGAAGGCTCTTGAAGCCTCCCTTTCCGAAAGCAGCCGCACGCGTCAGATTCTAGTGGAAGTCGAAAACACGGACGGAGAACTTCTGGCGGGTTCGTATGCGAAGGTGAAAACCTCGATGCAGACGGGTGCGGCCAGCAGTATCCCCGTGCCTGCCGAGGCGCTCACGCTCGATAACGACGGCGCCTATGTGTTTGTCGCGAAAGGTGGCAAGGCCGTTATCAAGCATGTTGAGACAGGCCTTCGCACGCCGATTACGGTCGACGTGACTGTGGGTCTCGACGAAGGCGATACCGTGATTACTTCGGGCTTGATTAGCCTTCGCGAAGGGACGTCCGTGCGTATCCGCGAAATCCGCCACAATGCCGATTACGAAGTGGAGTAAGCGCGGATGAGTGTTGCTAACCTATCCGTACGTCGCCCGGTCCTCATGACCGTGATGGCGCTCGTCATCATTTTGCTCGGTGCGTTTGGCGCTTCGAGCCTGGGCGTGCGCGAATACCCGAACGTGGACTACCCGCTTATCCAGGTGCGTACTTCTTACCCGGGCGCTAACGCCGCCGTGGTGGAGGCCGAAGTTACCGAAATTTTGGAAGCCTCCATCAACAGTGCTTCGGGTATCAAGGCTCTGACTTCTACGAGCCGAGACGGCTTCTCTTACATCAGCATCGAATTCGAGACGGGCATGGACCTGGAAGCGGCCGCGAACGAAATCCGCGACCGCGTGAGCCGCGTGCGCCGCAGGCTCCCCGACGACGTGGACGAACCGACGGTCTACAAGTCCGATAGCGACAACGACCCGATTTTGATGGTGAGCCTCGTGAGCGACAAGCTCGACCCGATGGAAGTTTCGGAAATTGCGAACAACCACGTGAAGGAACGCCTGCAGACGATTCCGGGCGTTTCCGAAGTGGCCATCTGGGGCGAGAAGCGCCCGACGGTGCGTCTCTGGATCGATCCGGTGCGTCTCCAGGCTTTGGGCGTTTCCGGAGCCGAGATGTCGGCCGCCCTCAGCAAGGGCAACCTCGAGCTGCCTTCCGGCTCTATCGAGGGTAGCGAGACGACGCTTTCTATCCGTACGTTGGGCCGCATTCTCGACCCGAAGGCTTTCGAGAACATCGCCGTCAAGACGGCTGCCGACGGTACGGTCATCCGCATTTCGGACGTGGCGGACATCCACTACGAACCGAAGGATACGCGTACGGGTTTCAGGCGTAACGGCAAACCGTCCATCACTATCGCCCTTATGGCGCAGCCGGGTTCGAACCACGTGGAAATCGCCGACGAGTTCTACAAGCGTGTCGAGGATATCCGCCGCGAGATTCCCGAAGGCGTTCAGCTTTTGTATGGCCGCGATACTTCCATTAATATCCGCGCATCCATCAAGGAAGTGGTGCAGACAATCTTCATCGCGTTCCTCCTGGTGATTGCGATTATCTTTGCGTTCCTCCGCCAGGCGCGCACGACGCTCATCCCGATGGTGGTAGTGCCGGTGGCTGTCATAGGAAGTTTCTTCGTGCTGTACCTGTGCGGGTTCAGTATCAACGTGCTGACCTTGCTTGCCATGGTGCTTGCGATTGGCCTTGTCGTGGACGACGCTATCGTGATCGTGGAAAACATCTACCACAAGATCGAAAACGGCATGGCGCCTAGACAGGCGGCGGTTGCGGGCACGAACGAGATCTTTTTTGCCGTAATCGCGACTTCGGTGGTGTTGATGGCCGTGTTCGTGCCGGTGCTTGCGCTCGGCGGCACCACGGGTCTTCTGTTCCGCGAATTCGTGGCAGTGATGATCGGTACGGTGTTCCTTTCGACGACGTGCGCACTTACGCTTTCGCCGATGCTTTGTTCCAAGTTCCTGAGCCGCCAGAAACAGGGCTGGTTCTACAGGGTGACCGAGCCATTCTTCGATGCGATGAACAAGGTCTATGCCGTGTTGCTCGGGCTGTTCCTCAAGTTCCGCATATTGCTTTTCCCGGTGGTGGCGGCACTGCTGCTCACGGCATATTTCTGCTTCAACAACATGAGTAGCGAAATGGCGCCGACCGAGGATTCCAATGCGGTCATGGTGAACCTGAACATGCCCGAAGGTGTGACCCTTACGCGTACCAAGCGCATGGCCGATGCCTTTGCCGACGAAGTGCTCTCGATTCTCGACAGCAACGAATATACCGAATTCCAGGCGGGTGCGTGGAATGCTGGCAACTCGAGAATGCGCCTGTTCCTGAACGACGACAAGAAGGCGCGTCGCCCGCAGAGCGAGATTGCGCGTTCTATCCAGTTGCTCGGTAACGAATACCCCGACTTGCGCGTGATGGTGTTCGAACCGCAGAGTATCAGTACGCAGCGCGGCGGCCTTCCGGTGCAGTTCGTGCTGCAGGCCCCGAATATCGAAATTCTCCGCAAGCTCGTGCCGCTATTCGAAGAAGAGGCGAGCAAGAGCCCGGTGTTCAGCGTGGTGAATACGAACCTGCGCTTTACCAAGCCGGAACTCCATATCGAGATTTTGCGTGACAAGGCGAACGAGGAAGGCGTGTCGGTGAACGACATCGCCCAGGCGGTGCAGCTTGCGATTAGCGACCAGACTTACGGCGAGTTCTACAAGGACGGACGCCAGTACGACATTATCGGTGCGGTGGGTTACCAGTACCGCAGCACTCCCGAAAACATCTCGATGCTCTCGGTCAAGAACCGCAAGGGCGAACTGATGAGCCTCGACAACTTCATTACCTATACGGAACGCTCCGCGTCGCCGTCGCTGCCGCGCTACAACCGTTTCAGCGCCGCGACTATCCAGGCGGGCCTTGTTCCGGGCAAGACGATTGGCGACGGCGTGGAAGAGATGCGCCGCATCGCGAAGCACCTGTTGAAGGACTACCCGAGCGTGAGCACAACGCTGAGCGGTTCCTCCAAGGAATTCGAGGAAAGTTCCAGCGGTCTCTACATCGTGTTCCTGCTGGCGCTTGCGCTCGTGTTCCTCGTGCTGGCCGGACAGTTCGAAAGCTTCCGTGCCCCGTTCGTGATTTTCTTTACGGTGCCGCTTGCCTTGGCGGGTGCGCTGACCTGCCTGTACATTACGGGGCAGACACTCAACATTTTCAGTGAGATTGCACTGATCCTGTTGGTGGCGCTCGTGACGAAGAACGGTATCTTGATCGTGGAATTTGCGAACCAGATTGCTGCGGGTACGGGATGCAGCCGCCTTGAGGCTGCTCGGCAGGCGGCGGAACGCCGCTTCCGCCCAATCCTGATGACAAGCCTGTCAACAGTATTGGGCGCAGTGCCGCTGATTCTCACCGGCACCCCGAGCCGTATCGCGATGGGCATCGCTATTGCGGGCGGCCTTACGTTCGCGACGTTCATGACGTTGTTCATTGTCCCGGCGGCCTACAGCTTCTTTGCGGGCAAGGTCGATGCGGTCCGCACTACAGACACGAGTAAGATGGCATAACAGGCTCTAGGCTTGCCTCTCGAGCCTCGAACCTCGAGCCCCGTGCCTCATAACCCCCTATAAACAACATTGCATTCCCGCACCGAAACGGGAATGTATTAAATTTCCACTAACAACTCCCTAGCCTCTAGATTCTAGATCCTAATCTCTAGCCCCTAGATCCTAGATCCTAACCCCTAACCCCTATTATTCTATGGCCGAAAACAAAGCAGAAAAATTCGTCTTCTACATGTACAAGATGACCAAGTCCTATCCACCCAACAAGGAGGTGCTGAAGGACATTTCGCTCAGCTTCTATTACGGAGCGAAGATTGGCATCATCGGCCAGAACGGTGCTGGTAAGTCTACTTTGCTGCGCATCATGGCAGGTATCGACAAGGAATTCCAGGGTGAAGCCTGGATCGAACCGGGCCGCACCGCAGGTTATCTACCGCAGGAACCGCAACTCGACCCGAACCTCACCGTCAAGGAAAACGTGATGCAGGCCGTGGCCAAGAAGCAGGCCATTCTCGACCGCTTCAACGAAATCTCCATGAAGTTTGCCGAACCCATGGAAGACGACGAAATG
The DNA here is from genome assembly GCA_017649565.1 of Fibrobacter sp. Lineage (GTDB taxonomy): Bacteria > Fibrobacterota > Fibrobacteria > Fibrobacterales > Fibrobacteraceae > Fibrobacter. The sequence goes on from JAGCGO010000023.1 coordinate 24,297, forward strand.
AACAAGCTTTTGGACGAACAGGCAAAGCTCCAGGACATCATCGACGCGCAGGACTTGTGGAGCCTTGACCGCAATATCGAAATTGCAATGGATGCACTGCGTTGCCCGCCGGGCGACTGGCCGGTGACAAACCTTTCCGGCGGTGAAAAGCGCCGCGTGGCCCTCTGCCGCCTGCTTCTTGAAGAACCGGATTTGCTGTTGCTTGACGAACCGACGAACCACCTGGATGCCGAAACGGTTGCATGGCTCGAACGCCATCTCCGCGAATACAAGGGCTCCGTGATTTTGGTGACCCATGACCGTTACTTCCTCGACAACGTGACGAACTGGATTTTGGAAATCGACCGCGGCCGCGGCATTCCTTGGGAAGGCAATTACGCCCAGTGGCTTGACCAGAAGCTCGAACGCCTCCGTGGCGAAGAGAAGGGCGAGTCTGACCGCCAGAAGCGTTTGGCCCGCGAACAGGAATGGGTCAAGCAGAGCCCGAAGGCCCGCCAGGCCAAGAGCAAGGCCCGTCTTAAGGCTTACGAGGAATTGCTTGCGGAAGATTCCCGCGAACAGATCAAGGTGGCGCAAATCCATATTGCGAACGGCAAGCGCTTGGGCGATATCGTCATCCAGGCAGAACACTTGCAGAAGGCCTTTGGCGACAAGGTGCTGTTCGACGATTTGAACTTCAACCTGCCGCGCTCGGGTATCGTGGGTATTATCGGCCCGAACGGTGCCGGTAAGACGACGTTGTTCAAGATGATTATGGGCCAGGAAAAGCCCGATGGCGGTACGCTCAAGATTGGCGAGACCGTGGAAATCATCAGTATGGAACAGGGCCGCGACAGCCTCGACGATTCCAAGACCGTGTGGGAAGAAATTACCGGCGGCAACGATGAGATTATGGTGGGCGACCGCAAGATGAACGGTCGCGCCTACTGCGGACTTTTCAACTTCACTGGTGCTGCCCAGCAGAAAAAGCTGACGGCGCTTTCGGGTGGTGAACGCAAC
>JAGCGO010000024.1 GCA_017649565.1 Fibrobacter sp.
ATTTCTACAGAATAACCGTACAGATACCAGTTATAGGTAAACAAAGCATCCAATCTGTCCGCAATACCGACATAAACAACTATTTCGTATTTCGCTATTGACGTTTCCTTTTCATAGAAATGGCGGCGAATTAATGTATCACATGTTGCCACATTTCGACTATAACCATTTTCCGAGTTAAACAAGCCTTGGCCTATCGAGTCCGAACCCGTCAAGACAAAGTTGTTCTCAAGCAAGACCTTTTCCAGTTTTTCCAAACTATCCCTCGCCACGTTTTCTTTTTCAATTTCCTTAACATAATTATCTCTCATATACACCTTGACCGAATCGGTTTGATGGCGAACATACCAGAAGGTTGTCAACGAGTCATCGCTCCAACCGCGCAAACGCTTTGTAGTAACATAATCATTCACAAAAGAGAGTTCAGCCGGCAATTCACTTTCATAACGCAAAGAACTGGTATCCGTTGTCGACAATTCTTCAAAACCATCTTTCAGGACAACTATCTTGACATCGAAGCGATAGTAACAAAGCATTGCTCCACCGTCATTGATTTTCGTAATTGCAATCTTGTACACTATATTATCATCGGAGCGCTTATAAATGTATGACGTATCATTATAAGCCAATGAAATCGAATCATTAAGCACTGCATCTTCAAAAGAGAATCCTTTTTCGCCAAGGGCCTTCACTAATTCACCCGCAAGGGAATCTCTTGGCGTCGGCATCAAAAAATCATTTGTTTCAAGGAACCACACTTCCTGCTTGCCATCGGCAAAGTTCATATAACCCTTAGGACTATAAATCACGGAATCAAAGAAGTCTAAGACTGATGGGAGTTCCGGAATTGTATCTTGCGACGAAACCGGAATAAACGGGTTATAGACCGAACTCGAAGAAACGTCGCTGGAAGAGCTTTCGGGTGCATCCTTTTCAGATGAACTGGACACATCGTCTTGTTTCGAGCTCGAAGACCCATCCATACTACTACTCGACTTCGGTTCATCGCCCGGAATGACCCAGCGGCCGTTTTCACAGACAAAGTACTCATTGTACAGTTTACTGAGCTTGTTCACGTTGCGCTTGGTTTCGTTTTCGCGCTTCGTATTGCAAACGCCAAGGCCGTAATTGTCCCACCAGAAGTTAGACACATACTTCTCGAAGGCAGGAACGGTATCGGCATATTTCCAATCTTCCACGTTCTTGCGCACCTTCGAAAGCGAGCCCTTCAAATCCACATCGCAGGCCCAGTCCGCGATTGCCGTCTTCGCGTCGGCATCGTCCCAGCTGCCGCCTTCCGCAAGCGATATGCTGAACTCGCCCATGCGTTCGGTAAGCCCCGCCACGTCGACATCGCTCTGCAAGAGCACGCTTATCGCAAGCAAAGCCGCGTTTCCGTCGCCCGTCTCGAAGATGTTCAAGTCCTCCGATTCCGCGAAGTCGCCCTCGATCCCGAACGTCGCGAGCACTTCCTTTTCGGCCTGTTCCTTCGCTTCGGCAATAGACTTTTTCTTCTCGGTCACCAGGTACATCACGCGTTCGTATTCCAGGTGCGTAAGCAGGTTGATGTTCACGTGCTTTCTGTCCTTGAGGTCGGTCAGTGCGCGGAGCGTCACCTGGCTAGAAGACTTCTTGCCCGAAATCTCGTCGCGGTAGTAGCCCGACGCCTCGAGGATCGCGTACTGCGATTCCAGATTGATATCCTTGATGGCGAAGTCGCCCTTGTCGCTCTTGATGGTGCCCTTGAAGCTCTTGCCCGTCTGCTTGAGCGTGATACCGTCAAGTTCCTGCACGGTTACCGCAGAACCCGTGACGAACGGGCCCTTCTGCGACACGCCCGCGACTTCCCAGTCCGTGACGGCAACAATGCCCGCATCGCCCGAAGCACCGCCCGCAACGCCATTGTCGTCGGAACCCGTGTCCGAACAGCCCCAGAACATGGCTCCGGCAGCGAGGCAACCTAAAATACGATTCCACTTCATAATCGTTTCCTTTTTCATAAATCTACACTTTTCCATGACTATCTCCCCTTTTTATCTTCATTTTTCTTCCCCAGGCGTTCGCTCATCGGGAACAGTTGCACATTCAGGCGGTAGACCCGTTCCGTCTCGTCGTCTTCTGTCGCAATCGCCACCACGCGGCGGAAGTAATCTTCCGTTTCTTTTCTGATGCGTTCGTACGCACGGCGCGTAAGGCCAAGCGTGTACCCCGACATCATGCGTTCCGATAGCGGCAGGTCCAGCGACTGGATGGCAAACTCCCCCATTTGCCTTTGCAATTCGCGTGCCGCCACCGGAACCGCATCTACGCTCCCCATCACGATGGCCTTGTCCGTCTGCTGGTAGTTTCCGCTCCTGTCCTTCTTCAGGAGCTTCGCCTTCACCAAGAAGTCGAGCGTCTCGGAGACTTCCGCCGCCGAAATCTTCTGCCTGCAGGCCTTCGCCATCTCGAGCGGCTTTGCGCCCGGCATATGAGGGGCCAGTTCGCGGATTACAGAATTCTTCCACGACTTGAAATAATCGAACTCTTCATTCCCGAGCACCCGAATCTTGTGGGCCTGCGCAAGTGCACAGCGCTCCTCGAATGCGGCCCGCTTGGCACTATCGCTCTTGGCATGCGCATACGACACCATCAAGATAAAGTAGTCGTACTCGAAACCGACCAGCCCCATCGCAGTCGCCACCGAGCCCGCCGACGCGATGCTCAAATTCTTTTTCCCCTCGCACACATACTTCAGGTAGACATCCGAAGAGAAGCCCGCCTTCTGGGCAAACGCGTGCCAAGAAAAAGCGGAGCAACGCTTACGTTCATCGTAGTAGTCCTGGATGAACTTGCGATAATCTGTATATTCAACTATTTCCTTCATGGTATCAAATATAGCTCTATTTTGCGCAATCAGAACATAAAATTTGCGTTTTTAAGCAAATTTTACCACTTTTTGGATTTTTATTAAAAATTCAGCATTTTGGAACATGCTACACATGTTCCCAGAACATGCCGCAATCTGCACAACAAGAAACCCCCGCCAAAACGGCAGGGGTTCCCCTCTTCTTTTTTCTTATTGCAGAATTTCCTAGTTCTTTACGCAGCGGACACGACCTTTGCTTTGAGTCTCTTCCCTTTTCCTAGTCATATCAATGGACATTTCAAAAGCAAAGACACCTTTTTCCGGAGCCAACATGATTTCTTCTATGGCCCTTCTTTCTTCTTCATCTTCAATAGTGGCAAGCCATGTTCTCGTCGATTCATCCATCTCGTAAATTTTACCATAAGAACCCTTTTCGTACGTATGGTAATACACTTCTAGGTATTTTTTGTCCATTGGAACAAGATTGAAATCGAATCTATTATAGAACACCCCTATTAAATCTTTACCGAAAGCAAATTCACGACTCGTTCTCCAAGTTTCATCAAGCAGATTATTAACGCCGCCCACATAATCAATCAGCGCCATCCATTCCTCGTAATTAGCCAGATGCCAGCCATCAGGGCAGATACCTTGATGGAGAGAATCCATCATATCGTTGGAAACCGGCCTCGTCATATAACTTTCGCTGAACTGCATTGCTTCCGTCCAATTATAGATTCCAACAGGACGATTTCCTTTTGCTCGCCTAGAATGTACAACCGGATTAATATTATACCTAAGGTCTTCCGCCATCCATTCATAGTATTGTCCATCATGTACAAAACTTACTGTTTTGTATTTTTGGCCATCACGCAAATCGGTCATAAATCCATTTTCATGGTCAATTCTCAATGATAAGGAATCAATATGTTCCATCGTCGTCATCTCCCAGTTAAAACCATTGCAGAGATAGTAACCGGAATCCTTAGTCACCCACAGATCTTCACCCCTATCCCAAACTTGGATAGGCTTATGGAATTCTCTATACTCACCCCAAAGATCTTCAGTGCACCTTTCTAGCCCCATATAGTTCAAGAACAAGTACTTGCTAAATTCATATCTCTTTTTCATGGTAGAGAGAATTTCATATGAACTCCCACCCTCCTTTTCTCTCATATCATCTTCATCTATAAATTCAAAGTGCGAATAATCCATGGCTGTTGAATAAGCATCGGAGGCAAGAATTTGCATAATAGTATCGCTAAGAACACCATCATCAGCAAAATCATTGGCAAACCCATCGATGTATTTTTGCAACTTAGAGCAATCTATATCAGCACTGTCAATATTGACGTAAGGAATGTAGCCATCGTAATTAGCTCCGATTCTTTCGCCGTCTCGTATATCCCAATTAGATCGGTTATCCAAAAGAAGGCTTATGTTGAACAGAGTTCTGTCCCCTTCAGATGTATTGAATATGTCCAGATCTTCTGCAGAGGAGACACTTATATCGACCCCGAACGCACCAAGAACTTCCCTGGAAGCCTGCCTCTTGGCTTCGGCGAAAGACTTGCCTTCCCCGACCAATTTCAGCACACGCTTGTATTCGAAATGCGTCAAGAGGTTGATATTCGCCGTATTGCGGTTATTCAAATTAGAAACCGCATCAAGGCGCATGGGACATTCAGAGCGATAATCGAATACGATGCCAAGCATTTCTTCAATGTCACGGACACCATCACTGCGCTCATGAGTATAATAACCTTCAGCAGAAATCAACACATACTGACTTTCCAAATCCAGACTGTCAATTCTAAATTCGCCACTATCATTGATAATCGTGGTATGGAATTCCCTGCCAGTGGGTTCAAGGTTCCCTTCCGCCGACGTTTCGCGGAGAACGACTTCGGAACCCTTTACGAGCGGGCCCTTCTGCGCCTTCCCTGAAATCTTCTTGCCGGCAAGAGCGACAATGCCTTCGCTCTGTTCGTCCGTACCGGAAGTCTTGTCAAAAGCGGAACAGGCCCAGAATGCGCCCCCAAAAACCAAGGCACCAAGGCCCACCAAAAACTTCTTCATATGAATCCCCTGTTTACGCATTTTGCTCCTCCTTTAAACCAACGTTTTCCTTACCCTCTTTAAGATTTTCCGTAAGCGGGAAAAGTTGCATGTTCAAGCGGCAAACCTTTTCCACGCTTTTATCAGCCGAGACTATCGCCACAATACGCTTGCGGCACTCGGTCAGTTCCTCGATAACCTTCTCATAACTTTCAGCAGTCATCCCCATGGTAATACCGCTGAAATGGCGCTCCGAAATCGGCAACTTGTCGAAGGCGTCGAGCGCGAACTCGCCCATCTGTCGCAGCAGCGAATGTACCGCCACGGAAACGACTTTCAAGCGCCCCGTCGTAAGAGAACGGTTCGTCTGGTGGTAATTCCCCTTTACATCCACCGAGAGGAACCCCGAACTTACGAGGAAACGGAGGCTGTTGCTTACTTCTGCAGCAGAAATCGGCAGCCTGCAAGCCTTCGCGATTTCGTGCGGTTTCGCTCCCGGCATTGCAACCGCCAGCTCACGGACGACGGAATGCTTCCAGGTTTCATAAAACGTGAAGAGTTCGCTCCCCAAAATCTTCACGTTGTGGGCCGAGCTCAAGGCCTCCATTTCCTCGTAACACATTTTCTTCTCCTTATCAGTTTTTGCGCTTTCATAACGCACCATTAAAATAAAGTAGTCGTACTCGAAGCCCTGCAACCCCATTGCATGAGCAGTCTTCTTCGCCCCCTCCAGGCGAAGTCGAGTCTTGCCATCGCAAACGAGCTTCAAATACGACCCCGATGCGAATCCGGCTATCTTGGCAAACTCGCGCCACGTAAACGCTGATGTGCGCTTGCGTTCGCGGTAGTATTCCAGCACGTACTCGCGGTAGTCTTTATACTCAATGATTGATTTCATCATGGCAATAAAATAGGTTATTGTACGGCTGCATGCAACAATTTTCTTAAAACAAAATTGGCGATTTTAAGTAAATTTTAACGTTTTAACATTTAGCGAAAAAAATTTTCGCAATCCATAAAACAAAACACGAAAAACTATAAAACAAAAAGATTTTTCAGTTGTTCAAAAAAAATAAAAGGCAAGGAATCTTGCCTTTTGTACGGAATGTATGTATCCCGGAGTGTTTACTTCACGGATACGCGGCGCACCTGATTGCCGATGCGGATAAGGTAATTACCGCCACGGCTCACCGGGATGGCAGCATTCGCACTTTCGAGAACGCCCCTGCGGATTACGCGCCCCTGCATGTCAAGCAATGCATACTGCGCGCCTTGTGCGCCTGCCACCTGGATGGTACGCCCGGCGACTTCCACACTAAATTGCGGAGTGGCCGCCGTAACGGCAAGGCCCATTCCAAAGCAGTTCTTGCACGAGCTAGACGACTTGGGCACCTTGCTGGAAGAGGACTTCGCACTGCTACTCGTCATGGCGGACGAAGATCCGCCATCTCCCTTACTGGAGCTAGATTCCGGGTCAAGCCCGGAATGACGACTGCTACTACTCGATTTCAGGGCAGAACTGCTGCTGGATTTCAGGGAGGAACTGCTAGTGGACACACTTGTCGAGCTAGAGCTCGACTGCGGTGTGACGCTGGAACTAGACTGCGGCTCGCTGGAAGAACTCGAGCTATACTTGCCGAAGTAAACAATCATAGTCGTGTCCCTATCGACATAGAACTCGCGGACTAGCGGCTGTTCGTCTTCATCCTTGAGGTCGCTCCAGTAGTTCAGATAGAAGCCTTCAAAGGGTTCCACTGTTATCGACACAAATTCGCCATAGGTATACACAGTGCTCGACTTAATGCCCGTAATGCGACCCCGATCAGGATTGCTGTTCAAGATGCGCACAGTAAAGGTCTTCAGCTCCCACTTGGCATAGAAATACAAATCGCCCTCATCCGATTCTTTAATGTACGAAACACGGTCCCCGCCAAGCATGGCGTTATCGTACCAGCCCTTGAACCACATGCCTTCCCTTTGCGCTTGCGGGAGTTGCGTTTTCACGCCCGCCCAGTAATGGTCAAAGTAAGTCGCCGTATCGCCATCAAAGGCATAGAACGTTACGTTGTACTTAGCAGCAGCGGAATTCTGAATTTTTCCGGAGAATAGCGGGAACGAATCTACACCGACGTTCTGGCCCCATACATCGCCGTTTACGCCTTCGTGCAACATTTCCGCGACCGTACCGTCGGCAAAGCGTTCCATCGGAGCCCAAGTGCCCCCAAGTTCCCTTCCCGTCGAATCAATATAAACGCTATTGACAATCTCCGCAACGCCCTGCAACTGCGCCGAATAGGCAATCAGCTGGCTTACTACGGACGAACTCACCACATAACTGACGGGTTTCGCATTGTAGCAATTCGACATAACAATCTTGCTGGCACGGTAAGAATACCCGACGAGTCCAACAACATAATTTCTGTAACCACGAATTTCCCCACGGTTGTAGCAATTTTCAATGCGAAGGGTCGCGTGGTCATCGACCTCACCCACAATTCCGCCCACCGTAACGGTACCGTCGGATGTTTCCAGGGTAGACGTGCTGTAGACATTCCTAATTTCAGCATAACGGGGCACTAAACTCAGTTGGCGACTCTGGATGCGTGCAACAACACCCCCGACACTCCTCGCATCCGATGCAAAATACGAATCGACAATACCCAGATTTTTTATGACAACGGGTGAATCTTCTTCGCCTCCAACAACACCGAAAAATCCGACGTCTTTCTTTTTACTATGGTCTTTCGGGTCGTTATAATACAGGCCCGAAATCGTATGCATTTGCCCGTCGAATGTTCCCTCGAAACTGTCAATCGGGTTCCACGGAATATATCCCGCCATTCCCGCCTTGTTGAGGTTGCCTTCACTGTCCAGCACATTCCTGTTCACCACGATATCCTGAGAAAGGACGGCGCACGCGTCTTGCTTACGGGTAAAGCCATCCGCACCGTTCACGATAGCGGCAAAGCCGTAGAGTTCATCCGCATTCGAAATGACATAGCAATCGTTTTCATCCATTTCCGGAACCTTCGCCTGGAACCACTTAGCATAGAAAACCTTATCGCCCTCATCTGCTGCGGTAATGGAATCGACGGCATTCCCGCTGAAGTCTTCTTCTACAAACCAGCCGGCAAAGACATACCCCGTGCGCGAAACGGACTGCGGGAGTTTCGCCCCGACAGTACGGACATACGAATCTATGCCCAACGAATCCACCTTACCGCCATTGGTTTCAAACGTCACACGGTACACGCGCTCGTAATGGCCCCAGTATTTCACGTCGGTAGTCTGCGTCGCGGGGACATGCGTCACGGGTTCGGATTCAAAGTTCTCCACGGTATGCCAGGCCAACAGCTTGTAATTTTCGCGTTCGATATCGGGTATCCTGAACTTGTAACCGGCAAGGATTTCCTTTGTCCAGGGTTCGCCACTGCCCGTATCGAGACTGAGCGTAATCTTGGGCAGCGGTTCCCCTCCAATGACAACCCCGCTGAAATTCGGCAGCGGATCGGAGCCAATATTTTGGCCCCATACCAGGCCGTCAATACCGCCGTAGCTATAATCCCGCAACAAGGTGACGACGGTGCCGTTGCCAAGCTCTTCCCCGGTCACTGGGATTCCGACCGAATCCACTCCCGGAGCAAGGAAAAACATATTGTCGAAGGTTCCCCTTTCTATGACGTACTTGTTGGCACCTCCAATCACAGCACCCACGCCAATAGACTTATCAGATGTCGCATTTACGGGGCCGGCGCTGAATCCATTCACTAGGCGCACGCTCTCACCATAAGCAACGCCAACAATCCCGCCTACGTAATTATCGCCCGAAATAGAGCCCACATTATAGACATTCGCTATCGAGGCATCCTTGAGTAAACTCACAATTCCGCCAACATAATCTTCCCCACTCACGCGGGCCGCGTTAAAGCTATTGGTGATAGAGAGACTGTTAATGCCCCAGCCCACCAGACCGCCTACCTGCGCTTCGCCCTCGATAACTCCGTCGACACCGCACCGGTCGATGAAAGCCTTTCCATAAGGATCGACAACGCCGATAATTCCAGCCACGTTATAACTTGCATGGAAATAGGTGTCTACTAGGCGAACATTCTTGATGGAAGCTTCCTTGGAAGACGCCGTTTCCGAGTACGAACCCACTGAAGAAAACAACCCCACCTGGTCATAGTCGGTAGAATTAAAGTACAGGCCCGAAATCGCATGGCCCTGGCCGTCAAACGAGCCCACGAAATGATGTATCTGAACCCATGTCGCAAATTCTGCCGTGTCCGCCACATTCAGGTTTCCGTCGGCGTCAAGAACATTCTCGTTCACCACGATATCGGCTGTAAGCTTGCCACAGGCGGTGCTATCACGGAGGCCCGCATAATCCGTCAGGTTCCCAAACGTGCCGTTCACAATCTCGGCAAAGCCGTACAGTTGCGCGGCAGTCGAAATCTGGTAACAGCCATCTACAAAATCAGGTTCTTCCGAGACAATCGCCTTCGCGGCATGCGCAGACACAGCAAGCATGGCGATTGCGGCAAAAAGGAACACTTTTTTAGTTAACATATCCTACCTCACAGATACGCGCCGCACACGGTCGCCTATACGCACCAGGTACGTACCCGCACATGTTACCGGGATGGCAAAGTTCGCGCCAACGACCGCTCCCCTGCGGAGCACGCGGCCCTGCATGTCGAGCAATGCATAGTCATACCCGGCCGAAGCCCCTGCCACCAATATGTTGCGGCCGGCAACTTCTACATTAAACTG
>JAGCGO010000025.1 GCA_017649565.1 Fibrobacter sp.
CGCGCGGTTTAATACAAGCAGTTCGTAGGACAAATACCGCCCGCGGTTACCAGCGGATGCGATCGTTTTTAGTGAAATAGAATGCGAGTACGATGGTCAGGAATACGTCGCCCGAGAGCGTGAGCATCGGGATGGCTTCGGGCATCACGTGGTTTGCCTCGAGGCTACAAATGGCCACGTTCACGAACCCGCCGGCAGTAATCATCGCACCGTAAAGCATGGTACGCTTTTCCTTGAGCATGGTGGAGACCATTGCCATGCGGAGGGCCTGCAGTACCAGCGATAGCGACAGCAGGCGCAGGCACAGGGCGCTCTGGTTCAATACGTCGCTTGTCCAGGGGGCCGCGAAGAATATGACTTGGAGCGTCTGGTCTGGGAACAGCCAGAAGGGCGAAGACACCACAAAGATGAACAGCGTGAATACCAGCTGGTCGCGTATGTGGAGCGTGTGGCTGTCGGTCTGGTGCAGCGTGATGAGGCTCGACGATATGAAATGCACCATCAGGCCCGATGCAAGGATTATGAGCTTATGCGAAAAGTTGTAGGCGCCCAGGAATTCGGGCGGGGCGACGTGCGATACCGTGTAAAGGCCTGCGGGCAGGTACGCGAAGCTTGCGAGGCTTGCGAGGGCGTACGGGAGCGCCGACTTGAACATGAGCGAGAAGAACCTACGGGTGTGAGGCCCGATGTCGAACACCTTCGGGGTAAACGCCTGGCGCACGCCGAACCCGAAGGCGGGGAGGGCGGCAAGTACCATCGCGAAGGCGACGCCCCCGATGGATTCGATGTGGAATATGCAGAGCGCTATCCCCATGATGGAGGTGTACGCGATGGTGTGCAGCACCTTCGAGATGAGTAGTTTTTTCCAGAAATTGCCGCAGATGAAGTACCAGTCGAAGAACGCGTGCTGGAACAGGAGGCCGAAGGCGAGGATGACTTCGCCCCAGAATGCCGGGTGGTCGGGACGGACGAAAACCGCGAACGATATCATGGCGAACGCGGCCACGCCTGTCATCGCGAGCCTGAGCTGCAGTACGTTTGTAAACAGGCGCCCCTTGGTGGCCCGCTTGCCGAAATAGGCCAGGATAAGGGTCGCCATGCCGAAGTCGGCGAGCGCGCAGAATATGGTGTAGTCGCTTTGTAAGATTCCGAAGTAGCCGAAATTTACGATTCCAAGGTTATTGGCGATAATATTCTGTACAAGAACGGACACCCCTTGGATGAGGATGTTCACCAGGGAAATGAAAACGCCAATCTTAATGTTCTTGACTACTTGCAATGGAGCATAAAATAGATGTTTTACTCGCAAATGTTTTGGACTTTTTCTAATTTTGGGTGCGGAAACGCGAAAGTGGCGGAATTGGCAGACGCGCCAGACTTAGGATCTGGTACTTCGGTGTGAGGGTTCGACTCCCTCCTTTCGCAGAGAATTTCATATTAACAGTATATCGGAGTCTATAATGTCCGTTGAAATCAAAGAAACAAGCGCCACCCTGCGCACCCTCTCCGTAACCATTCCCGAAGCAGATCTTGCTGCTCCGTTCGAGAAGAAGCTCGCCCAGTACAAGAAGCAGGTCGCCCTCAAGGGTTTCCGCCAGGGCATGGTTCCGAAGGCCATGGTCCTGAAGCAGTTCGGTGACGCCATCCGCCACGAAGTCGTGAACGAGACTGTCGACAAGGTGATTGGCGAAGAGCTCAAGAAGGCGAACATTATCCCCGTTGGCCAGCTCAAGGTGACCGAGTTCAAGGAAGACAAGGAAAACGGCATCAACATGACCGTCGAAGTCGAAATCGACCCCGAAATCGATATCAAGGGCTATGCCGACACGGGCATCACCGTCCCGGCCACTGCCGTGCACGAAGAAGAAGTCCAGGCTGAATTCGACCGCCTTTCCCAGATGTGGAGCAAGGACGAACCGGTTGACCGCGAAGCCAAGAAGGGTGACCTCGTTGTGGGTAACTACATCGAAGTCGTTATCGATGGCGAAAAGCAGGAACTTCCCGAAAACAAGGAATTCCGTAGCCTCCTCGGCGAATCTGCCTCTCCGGGATTCGACGAAGGCCTCATGGGCGTGAAGGCCGGCGACAAGAAGGAAATCAACTTCAAGTACCCCGATGACCACAAGGACGAACGCTACCGCGGCAAGACTGCCCAGTTCAACGTGGAAGTCACCAGCGTGCGCGAAATCGTGCCGCCCACCTTCGATGAAGAATTCTGCAAGCAGGTCGGCGTGAAGGATGTCGAGGAACTCAAGAGCAACCTCGCCGAAAGCCTCGCCAACCAGAAGCAGGACGCCGCCAAGACCAAGGCTATCAACGAAGCCATCGACAAGCTCATTGAAAGCAACCCGTTCGAAGTTCCGAACGCCCGCGTGGTTGACCTCATCAGGTGGTCCCTCAACCGCAACGTCCAGGATCCGAAGGACGCCGTGGAACCGACCGAAGAACAGATCAAGGAACTCGGCCCCGAGGCTGTCCGCGAAATCAAGAAGCACCGCATTCTCGACTTCGTTGCCACCAAGGAAAAGCTCAAGGCCAACCAGGCTGCCGTCGACGAACGCCTGCAGCAGATGGCCAACGCCTACCACGTGGATTTCGAGACCCTCAAGAACCACTTCCGCCAGTCCGGCCGTATCAACCAGCTCCGCGACGAACTCCGCGTGCAGATGGCTGCCGACTTCATCGTGGGTATCCGCCCGGCTGCTGAAGAATCCAAGTAAGAGGTAAATGAATGATCATTCCTACCGTCATTGAGACCACCGGACGCGGTGAACGCGCCTACGATATCTATTCCCGCCTCCTCAAGGAACGCATCATCTTCTTGGGCACGCCCATCAACGATGAAGTCGCCAACAACGTCATGGCGCAGTTGATTTTCCTTGAATACGAGAATCCGGAAAAGGATATCACGCTGTATATCAACAGCCCCGGTGGTTACGTGTCGGCAGGCCTTGCCATTTACGATACCATGCAGCATGTTCGCCCGAACATCGCGACCATCTGCATCGGCAGTTGCGCCTCGATGGCGGCCGTGCTCCTTGCTGCGGGCACCAAGGGCAAGCGCTATGCGCTGCCGCATTCCCGCATCATGCTGCACCAGCCTTCGGGCGCTGCTACCGGCCAGTCTACCGACATCCAGATTACCGCGAAAGAGATCGTGCGTACCAAGGATACTCTTGCCGAGATTGTCGCAAAGCACACGGGCAAGCCTATCGACGAAGTGCGCGAGAAGACCGACCGTGACTTTTACATGGGTCCGGAAGACGCGAAGGCCTTCGGCGTGATTGACGAAATCTTTGTTCCGCGTAAAGAGGGAATTTAATGTATCGTAGCGGGAAAAACCATCCGACTGTGACATGTAG
>JAGCGO010000026.1 GCA_017649565.1 Fibrobacter sp.
GAAGGCTCCAGCCGCGAACATGCCGCCATGGAACCGCGCTTCCTCGGCGTGAAGGCCGTGATCGTGAAGAGCTTCGCCCGCATCCACGAAACGAACCTGAAGAAGCAGGGCATGCTCGCCCTCACCTTCAAGAACGCTGCCGACTACGACAAGATCCAGGAACAGGACGTGTTCGACATCGTGGGCCTCACCAAGTTCGCTCCGGGTTCCGAGTTCACGCTCGTCGCCCACCACAAGGATGGCTCCGTCGACAACATCGCGCTGAGCCACACCTACAACGAACAGCAGTGGGCATGGTTCAAGGCCGGTTCTGCTCTCAACCTGATCCGCGCCAACAACAAGTAATCGCGCCTTCGGGAAGCTACTCGTTGCAAGAATTTAATGATAAAATGACCCTCGCAGAAGCGAGGGCATTTTTCTAAATTTGGCGGCGAAAAAAGGTAAGCGATGAATTTCAATAACTGGCAGGAAATCTACCGGAACATGAGTCCGGAGATGAAAGAACAGGCCATGAACATGGCCAAGGCAAAAATCAAGGAAAAGCTCGCGCACTGGTTCTCGCAGCCGATACTCGTCGGCGTGGCGCTCGTCCTGGGCGCAATCGTCGGAACGCTCACGGCGTTCTTCGGCTCCATACTGCAAAATGTCAGCGCCATCCGCGATGCGAACCCGCTTTACTGGATTCCGGCACTCGCCCTGGGCGGCGTCGCCATCGTCCTCACCTACCGCAAGTTCGGCAACGGCTCGGAGCGCGGCATGGGAATCATTTTCGATGTCGCGCACGGCAAGGAAAGGGAAATTCCCCTGCGCCTCATCCCGCTCATCATGGCGACCACGTGGGTCACGCACCTGTTCGGCGGCAGCTCGGGCCGCGAAGGCGTCGCGATGCAGATCGGGGCGACCCTCGGCCACAACATGAGCTCCAAGATCCATGTCGAGAACGCCCCGCGAATCCTGCTTGTCGCAGGCATGGCGGCGGGTTTCGCCGGGCTCTTCCAGACCCCGATGGCGGCTATCGCGCTTTCGCTCGAAATCCTCCTGGCCGGCCACCTCGAGATGGCCGCCCTGCTCCCCGCCGCCGTCGCCGCCGTCACTGCCTACAAGGTATCCGAGATGCTCGGCCTCGCCAAGTTCACGCTCGACCTGAACAGTTTCTCGCCGGACTGGAATATCGCGAGCCTTTTCTACGGCGAAAACGGCCTCGACATCTACTTTATCCTGAGACTTGCCGTTCTCGGCGTCATTTTCGGCATTGTCGGCGGCGGATTCGCGAGGCTCCTCCCGCTTTCCAAGAAGTTCTTCGCCCTGAAATTCAGCAACCCGTACAAACGAGTCGCCATCATGGGTGCTGCCCTCAGCCTGCTGCTTATCCTCTGCTGGCAGGGACGCTACTCTGGCCTCGGCACGAACCTTACCGACATCTGCTTCGGCAACGCAGCCGCCCTTTCGGCAAGTGATGCGGGCATCTTCGCCTATGACTGGATTTTAAAGTTGCTTTTCACCGTCGTCACGCTCTCGGTCGGATTCCAGGGTGGCGAAGTCACCCCGCTGTTCACCATCGGCGCAACGCTCGGCGCGGTTATCGCGACCATCGTGGGAGTCCCCTTCCCCCTTGCCGCAGCCCTTGGCTACGCTGCCGTATTCGGCGGTGCCACGAACACGCTGTTCGCCCCGATCCTTGTCGGAGCCGAGATTTTCGGGTTCGACACGCTACCCGCCTTCTTCATCGTATGCACGGTAGCCTACGTTTGCAACGGTGGTAAGTCCATCTACGCACAAAAGAAGCTCCGTCTCAAGTAAGCAGGCCGCATTTACCAATTGATCTCCTATATAAAAAGTCCGGCAGGTTCAACCTGCCGGGCTTAAGGAGATATGATGAAGTACTAAAATGAATTAGGCTTTTAGTAAACCGTCGCTACATTTGCGCAGCGACAGCGGATATATGAAAAGCTTCGGGATAAGCCTTGGCAGTACAGGTGCCGCAAAGCATGCGCATGCGGGTCTCGGCAAGGGTAGACACGCGGATCTGTTCGCCGCAGTGAGCGCACTTGGCCAAGAATACCACCGACGAGGTCTTGACTTCGTTTTCCTCGATCACCGGAGCGACTTCCTTGTCGCCGAGGCGGCGAATCGTGTTGCGGAAAATCATGCGGCCTTCGGCGTCCTGGACAATTTCGCGGACGATGCTGCACTTGAAGCTGCGGCCCTTGCGGTTACGCATACGGGATACGAAATGGTGTTGCGCAGTGCTGTTGCAGTTGCGGAACTCTTCCCATTCCTTTTCGTGGCGGTACAGGTCCGTGACGTAATGCCACATCACCTCGTCTTCGCTCTTGAAGCCGAACATGCGGCAGAAGCGCTTGTTCCCGCTGATAAGGCGACCATGTTCGTTAACTTCGAAGCAGGCCGTTTCCAGTGAATTTAGATCCATGCCCATCATAGTGCACCTCCTTTAAGATAGTAGCGATAGAGCACATCCACTGCATTAATGGCGTTCTTGCTCAACCGTACATCATCCAACTTGATTTTCATATCTTGCTTGCCGAAGATAATGGGTTCGGCGGAAGACTTAATCTTCTTGACGGATGTCTTCACGGTATCGACCAGCTGGCCGTCCACGTACATCGAGAGCGAGGAACCGTTCCACACGACAGCGACGTACATCCATTCGTCCGTTTTAATATTCTCAGAGAACACGGCGTTTTCGCAGCCTAAAGAATCCTCTTCGGAGCCTTCAGCGATGAAGAATGCGAGTTTCGGCTTCTTCACGCCACATTCACCCCTGACAACAGAAAGGCTAAACACATCCTGGTCGCCCTTGGAACCGAAACCGAGCTTACCCACAATATTTGCGCGGTGTACGGAGCTCTCCGGCAGTTCGGTCACATTGACCCAGGCTTCGAGCGTCAATTCAGTCGCATCGTCCAAGGCATTGCGGTCGTTTTCGACAATACCATACTGTCCGTGCTTATTGAGTTCGATTGCATTGCGGGACACACCGTCCGTAAGCTGAGGATTGCCGTAGAAGAGCACGCCTTCGGTGCGGCCACGGGCATCGCTAGAAATCTTACCGTCAAAGCCATCGGAAAGGTAATCCAGAGGCCACCAGCAGAGCGTAGCATATTCCGGAGAAAGCGGCAGCTGCATATCCTTCGTCGTCTCGGAGCTCACCAGCTGGACATCGGAAGAATCATCCTTTTCAACAGTATCGGAAGCGACAATTCCGGAATCGGGAGCGGCCTTTTCCATAATGGCATCGATCAGATCCAGCGGATACGGTCCATTGAAAGCGGCCTTGCCATCCTTGAACGTACCCACATAGAACACGTCGGCAAAGCGGGCCGGATCCGGAGACTTCGTGTAAACCGGGAATACGCCTTCCGGAACCTTCTTGAAGCTGAACTTGCCCTTGTCGGAGGTCTTGGCTTCCCACGGGCTACCGGGGATATAGACAACCATATCAGTAGCAACGGTATCGTCACGGAGGTAAACCTTGCCGGAAACGTCCGTAGAGGCCACCAGGCGGGCAGTCACTTCCATGTTCTGGCCGTAGTAGTTAACCCTCTTGTACATGGCGGCCTTGCCCTTGGTGGCAGAAAGGCCGTAGGATCCCTGACGAACCAGGGAGAACTCGAAGCGTCCATCGGAATCCGTCGTGTCGACCAGGTCGGAAATGTTCGCCTTGGTATGGCGGGCAAACACTCGGACATTGGCCTGCGGCTCGCCCTTCTCGTTCACGAGGACACCGGCCAGAGCATTAGTTTCTTCTCCAAAACCACCCGCAGTATCTTCAGGAGTACAGGCCGCAAAGAAACCTATCGCCGCCACGACACACCAACTCACCAGCACGCAAATAGACTTCTTATTCATGGTCCCCTCCTTCGACTTCGATAAAGTCCTTGGTCAGGGGGAACAACTGAACATTCATGCGGTAGACGCGTTCGGCACCGGTATCGTCCATGACAATAGCACCAATGCGGCGTCGGAAATCGGCAATTTCCTTTACAATCTTGTGGAATGCCACCTCGGAAACGCCGAGGGTCATCCCGGAGAAGTCCCTTTCGTCCACGGGAACTTCGTCAATAGCCTTGACAGCAAGACCGCCCATCTGGCGGTGCATGTCACGCACGGCAAGCGCGGTAACGTCGATATCGCCCGTAGTCACGGACTTGGTCGCCTGCACGTAGTTGCCTTCGTCATCCTTTTTCAGGAGACCCAGTTCGGTCAACATGGCAAGGGACTTCTTGACTTCGGCAGTGCTTACACCAAACTTGATCTGCTCGGCCATCTTGGCCGGAGTGGCACCCTTCATCTTCGGGGCGAGTTCGCGGAGGACCGGGTTTTTCCAGGTTTCAAAGTAATCATACTGATCGGCACCGACGAGCGACACGGAATTCTGGGCGGCAACAGAGCGCATCTCCTTGTAGGCAGCCTTCTTCGTAGCGGAATCCTTGCTCTGATTGAAAGTCACCAAAAGGCGGAAATACTGCAGATCCACACCGACCAGGCCCATCGCGGCGGCCACGCGTTCAACGCCGACCTCGCTCAAGTTCGCCTTGCCATCACAAACGAGCTTCAGGAATACCGGGGAGGAATAACCGGCCGCCTTGGCGAAATCACGCCAAGTATATCCGGAACGGTCCTTACGCTCCGAATAGAAGTCGCGCACGTAAATGCGAAAATTATTGTATTCCATCACGGGTTTCATGTCTCTTAATTTATATTCATCTTTTTCAAAAAGCAATAGGTTCATGATACAAAAATCAACTTTTTTAAACACAAAAGCAATTTTTGCCGATTTTTCAGCAAAAACGCCAAAAAAGTTATGATACAAAAATCAAAAAATCCGTGATTTTTCGCACAATCTGGAATATTCCTTTCGATAGCAATAAAGGGCAAAAACGGGCCAAAAAAAGGGGTTTCCGGGCAGAAAAAGCCCGAAAAGCCCCAAATTTGAGCCAAAAAAGAGAAATTAGCCCTGAATGTCCTTGATGACCATGATTCCGCTACGCTCGATCTTGGGATACTGGCGCATGCCTTCCCCACCCTTGCCGGAATCGAGGACTTCCAGGAGATCGCCAGCGGCAGAATACAGCTGGAGTTGCCACGGACCGTTGGGCGCATTGAAGAAGCCGGAATTTTTCTGGACATTACGCTGGAATGTACGGTTCAGGCGATCCGCCACGCTGCGGGCGTGAACAAGCGAGATGTCGGCCAGCGTCCAGGAAATAGGCACGCCGCCCATGTCGTAGATGAGCAGGGCGTCGGTATCCGAGTCCTCCTTCATCGTGAATTTCCAGCTGAAGTTCTGCCAGCTCGTGCTCAAGTCGAGAATACGGCCGTTCGCGTAAGGCACGTAGTCGGAGCTGTCCCTCTTGATGTTCACGTTCAAGGTGCGCGGTTTGTCGGCCTTGGCGCGCATGCTAAAGATGTAGGTCAGGCCCTTGCGCAAGGTGAGCCTCTGCTTGAACTGCAGACTCCAGGTTTCCTTGCCGGCGGACTTCACGTCAAAGCGGACCTCGCCGCCCTTGACCACCACGTCGGCCTTGCCACCCCAGAAGTCGGTCGTCCAGCCGCTGAGAGGCGGTTCGGCAGAGAAGTCACCGTTCTCGATAAGGTTGGCACCGGTGCCCTGAGAGCCCGTAGTGTAGTTCTTGTTCTGGATAAACGCCGGAATGACGCTCGTGTTCTGGATGCCCAGAGGGCTGTCCACGGCAACTTCCTTGCCCCAGCCGATCAAAGTATTGTAGGAACCGTGAGCCGTCATGTCCATTTCCGGACTGTCGAAATTGCCCGGTCCCCAGCTCCAGGCGAGCCAGCCGATATTCAGGCGTTCGCATTCCGCCATGATGTGCCTGTACGGGATTTCCTTGACATCGCCCGCCGCCACCGGGGCAAACTCGCCCACGATCAGGGGAAGCTTGAGTTCCACGGACTTTTCGAGAACGCCCGTAACACGCGCCTCGACGGTGTCATAGCCGCTGGAAACGTTGTGTCTTTCGGACGGCCACCACATGTGAATGGAGAATATGAGGTTGTGCTCGGGGTCGGCCTGCAAAAGCTTATGCCCCATTCGGAAGATGTTCTTTTCGCTCTGGCCCCAGAAATCGGCGTCGATCATGATGGGAACGCGGATTCCGGCAGCGCGCATCTTGATGACGATGGTACTGTAGGCTTCGAAAAAGTCGTTCGGGTCCTGCTCGGCATCGCCGGGTTCGTTACCGATATTGATGATCAGGTATTCCTGGTGATTGCTGATGACCTGGAGAGTCTCGTCGCGAAGCCAGAAATCCAGCGCGTCAGGCAGGCGGCGCCAGTTACCCGTCGTATCGTGAATTTCGGCGATAGGAATCATCCCGTTCGCAATGGAAAGGCCGATGATGTTGTCCAAATCGCTGATACGGCCACGAGTATTCCAGACAATACGGACGCAGTTGGCACCAGTCTTTGCAATTTCAGGAATCGTTTTACCGTCTCGGTCGGTCCAGATGAACATGTGGTTCACACCGCGCAAGACAACCTTCTCGTTGTCCTTACTGTAAAGGAATCGGTCTTGTACAAAAAAACCCGGTTTGGCAGGAGCCCTATTCATTACTAAAAAACCTCTATTCTTAAGATATCCTCAATACCGAGGAACAAGTCGTCAAAAAACTTACTTCGTAAAAATACAAAAAAAACGTCAAAAAAGACAGAAAAAAAGCAAGTCCTGAGTCACTATGATTTTTTACAAAGTAGCGTGTGACAAAAATCACACCCCCGCATGGGCCAAAGCCAGCGAGCGACCGCGCGCCACGGCCGAGGGCAAGTCGGCTCCACCTAGACCGTCAGCGCCCCGTTTCTCCGAATTCCTGCCGCCGATAGTAAGCGAGGACGCATCCACCTGGCGTTCAGGCAGGTGCTTCCAGTAGCGGACAGGCAGGCAGCGCTTCAGGAGTTCGGGATTCAAGCGTTCCTTGATGGCCATCGAGTCATAGTACGACTTCCACATACGGGCAAACTCGTCGGACCGTTCGATTCCGGCAATCGCCTCCGGGTCGGCCACGGAAACCAGCTGCGTCCGCCCCCCTTCGTAACAGACCCCGAAACGGCGCACCATATCGACAATGGCCCAGCGCCCGTTGGGGAAGCGCGAGCGGAAATGCGGGGCAAGCATGTCGACCACGTTATACTTGGGCTCAATAGCCGAAATGTACATGCCGTCCGGAGCCTTGGCAAAGCGCACCGCCCCGAGCATGAACCCCTGTTCCCGGCGGACAGACCGCGCGATGGTAAACAGCGGCAGCATTTCCTCGCTCGTCGGGTTCCTGGCATATCCGCGATTGTCGCCCGCAAAGAGCTTCCGCAGGTATGCAAAGATCTTCATCTCTACCCCCGGTTCCTCGGACCTGAAGGCACAATCCAGCAGGTTCATTATGTCCTCGCCCGCCGCGTTCAATATGGCGCGGCGCAGCCTGCGGGCAGATTCCACGTCCGTCTCGATACGGAACGGCTGCAAAAAAAGATCCGTCGCTGCCGCACTCCCGGCAGCGTAGGGCCGGACCGGCACGATATCGCCCACGTCAAGGTGCTGGCGGTAAATCTCGAACACGACACTCAAAAAGCCGTCAAAAGAAGAATCGTAATGAATTGCCAACATATAAAGGTCCTCCTATCGCGAAAGCGGAGCCGCCAAGGCGGGAACGTAGTTGTCGAACAGGCCGAGCTGTTCGGGCTTCCTTTTGGCCACAAGGAGCGGGCGCACCATCTCGGGATAGAGCCTGCGCAGGCTCGCCGGCGTGTCGGGATGGTAGATAAAGTACTTGGCTCGTTTCAGCACGACCCCCATTTTCTTGAGGGTTTCCAGGCGAATACGGGAAAAACGGCGGCCGCTAACGATCAGCTGGGCCGACTTGACCCCGATCCCCGGGACGCGCAAGATGGACTCGTAATCGGCAGTCTGCAAGTCGACCGGGAAGAATTCCGGATGCCGGAGCGCCCACATAGCCTTCGGGTCGAGATCCACGTCCAGGTTGGGGTTGGATTCGTCCAGGATTTCGTCGTGGCGGAAATTGTAGAAACGCATGAGCCAGTCCGCCTGGTAGAGGCGGTGCTCGCGCAGCAGGGGCGGCTTGCTCGTAATCGCGGGCAAGCGCTTGTCCGCATTGATGGGGACATACCCCGAAAAATACACGCGCTTCATCTGCTGTTGCTGATAGAACCCCGCGGAAAGCTTCAAAATCTGCAAGTCCGTCTCCCCCGACGCACCGACAATCATCTGCGTGCTCTGCCCTGCCGGCAGGAACTTGGGAGAATGCCAGGCACGGTCGGAATCGTAGCCAATCTTACGCTCAGCGAGGAAGTTCATGGGGCGGTAAATGGACTCGTAGTTCTTTTCGGGAGCCAAGTATTGCAGGGCCGAATCGGAGGGAATCTCGATGTTCACGCTGCTGCGGTCGGCATAGAGCCCCGCTTCGAAAAGCAGGCGCGCACTGGCCCCGGGAATGGCCTTGAGGTGGATGTATCCGCCAAAATGGTGGACCGTACGCAAATCCTTCGCCACCCGGACGAGCAGTTCCATTGTATTGTCCGGAGAGCCGACGACCGCCGAACTGAGAAAAAGCCCCTCGATATAGTTGCGGCGGTAGAATTCCATCGTCAGGTTAATCAGTTCCTTGGGCGTAAATGTCGCCCGCGGGATATCGTTGCTGCGGCGGTTCACGCAGTAGGCGCAGTCGTACTTGCAAGCATTGCTGAACAGGACCTTCAATAGCGAAATGCAGCGCCCATCCGCCGCCCAGGTATGGCAAATCCCAGCCTCGCAGCCACTGCCGAAGCCCCCCTTCGGAGCACAGCGGGACGACCCGCTCGAAGAACACGACACGTCGTACTTTGCCGCATCGCCCAAAATATTCAACTTTTCGCGCAGGTCCATCCGTTCACTTGCTCCTTTGAACACCAATATAATAAACAGTGCACAAAAAAGCAAGACATTCATAAAAAAATGACACAGCCAGACCGACATCCTCCGGCCCTGCGTAACCTTTAGTTTACGGCCTGGTTTTTTGCAGAAAACCTCCAAAAGGGTAAAAAACTTTAATTTTTTTGCTATCTTGTTACTATCTTGCTATTTTCATAATAAATTATACTTGTAAGGATTTATAAATTTAGAGGCGGTTATGAAAAAGGTCTCTTTGTCTAAATCGAAACAGTTAAAATTCGCGGTTGGTTTAATAGTCATAGCACTCCTCGCGAACATCATACCCGCAAAAATCGCTCTCGCCCTCGAAATTCCCGTTTACGTAGACAACATCGGCACCATCCTTGCCGCCATGCTCGGGGGAACGCTCCCTGCCGTCATCGTCGGATTCTTCTCTAACACGATCGACAGCTTCTCCAACTGGGAAACCCTCTATTACGGAATCATCAGCATCCTTATCGGCGTGGCTGCCTCCCTCTTCCAGCAGTACGGATTCTTCAAGAAAATTTCAAAGATTTGCATCGCCATTCTCACCTTCGCCATACTGGGCGGAGTCCTCGGATCCGTCCTCACCTATTTTCTCTACGGTTATGACTTCGGCGAAGGCATCTCGGCTCCGTTCTCCATAGCCATATACAACAAGCTGGGCTTCTCCAAATTCTTCTCCCAACTAACGGCCGACTTCGCCCTCGATTTAATCGACAAGACCATAGTCCTTACCATCGCAATCATAATCTACCGCAAGATTACAGTCCGCCTGAAAACCATTTTCAGCCACGTATTCCTCTTTGACCCGAACATGGGCGAACGCACCAAGATGGCCACGAACCACCTCATCAAGCGTTCCCTGCTGCGCAAGGTCGTGGTCATGGTCATCGTTGCCGAGATCCTGCTCGGAGCCCTGGCTAGCACGACAGGCTTCTTCCTCTACCGACAGGTCACAATTGCCAGGAACAAGGCCATCGCACAGGGCGTTGGAGCTTCTGCAGTCGCAATTATTGACGGAAACCGGGCCGAAGAGTGGGAGACCATGGGGCATGCGGCCCCGGGCTACGATGACATCGAGAAAGACTTGTACCGTATCCGCGACAGCTTTTCGCAGGTATTCTACCTCTACGTCTACAGGATTACCAACGACAGCAGCGTCGTCCTATTCGACTTGGAAGCGAGGGACACGAGCGGAGTGTTGCCGGACAAGCCTGGTGATCGCGTTGCATTCAACCAGGGTTTTGCACCCGTACGGGAGAACCTTCTCCGAGGAGAGAGAGTCGAGCCCATCATCACGATTGATGAATACGGCTGGCTGCTGACGGCCTATGAACCGCTGAAAAACTCCGCAGGAAAAACGGTGGCCTACGTGGGCGTCGACATCTCGATGGGCGACCTCATCTACGAACAGGCGAAGTTCTTCATCAAGTTGCTCACGATGTTCTTCGGACTATCCGTCATCATCATGAGCATCGTCCTTGAATTCGTGAACAGGGGCATCGTGCATCCGGTGAACCGCATGGCAGCAGCCTCAATCCACTTCGCCTACAGCTTGGAACAGGGCCGCGTGGACAGCCTCATGGAACTCGAATCCCTGAAGATCCGCACCTTCGACGAAATCGAATACCTATACAAAGCGCTGACCAAGACATGTAAGGATTCCATCGACTTCATTCGCAGACTGGAAGCCGCGGCCGACCGCATCACGCGAATGCAAGACGAAATCATTATCAACTTCGCTGAAATGGTCGAAGCAAGAGATACAAGCACGGGCGACCACATTAAGAAGACTGCCTTCTACGTGGAAGCCATTGCCGACGAGCTCCAGAAGGAAGGCAAGTTCAGCGAAATCCTGACCGACAGCTACAAGGACAAGTTAAAGCGCTCTGCGCCTCTACACGACATCGGCAAGATTGCCGTATCCGATCTGATCCTGAACAAGCCGGGCAAGCTCACCGACGAAGAATTCGCCATCATGAAGAGCCATACCACGCAGGGTATGAAGATCCTTTCGAAGATCGAGGCGAACGCCAACAACACCATGGACGACAACTACCTGAAGGAGTCCATCGAGATGGCGCACTACCACCACGAAAAGTGGGACGGTTCGGGCTACCCCACCGGAATCAAGGGCGAAGAAATCCCGCTGTCCGCAAGAATCATGGCTGTCGCCGATGTTTTCGATGCTTTGGTCGCCGAACGCGTGTACAAGAAGCCGTTCCCCTACGAGAAGGCCATGGCCATCATTACCGAGGGCGCGGGCAAGCACTTCGACCCGGTCGTCGTGGAAGCGTTCTGCCACATTTCCGAAAAGCTCTACAACGAGCGTACCAAACTGAACAAGTCAGAACAGCCACCGGAAACGCAAGCCTAATCCATTGAACATACTACAAAGAACGCGGTCCCTAAAGGGGCCGCGATTCAATTATACAAGCATCAATCGCTTAATCAGCAATTAGAACAAAGCGATATTGTAAGGAGGAAGGGCACCCTTCGGCTGCTTGATGGTATTCTTCTTCTTGCCGTTCCACGTGACAACAGCAGAAGCGCCGCGATCACCAACATAGAGCAAGCCATCGTCAATAGCCATGGAGCCGGACATGTCGGTAAAGCCGTCAATGTCTTCGACCTTCTTGGAAGAAAGATTCACCTTCTTCAATTCCTGTATTGCGGCATAGTTTGCGTCCATGCCCAGGTCGATGTTCACGTAGACGATGTCGTCATCGACAACCATGGAAACAATGCCGCCACCCAGTTTTTCACCGGAAATCAGAAGCTCGGATTTCTTCTTGGAGACATTCACCTTCTCGATACCGCGCTTACTGTCGGCATCGGTGCCAGAAGCCGCATTGTATTCACCATGGGTCGCCACATAGACTTCACCATCGACAATGGCAATGGTCGAGGGGTTCTTGGTCTTGAGCTGGATAGTATCCTTCAAGTCGCCCGAGGAAGCATCGTAGATAGCGAGCAGGCCCTTGGGATAAGTTGTCACCCAGTTTTCATCCATCGTGTAGCGCTGGAACAACACATAAAGGGAACCGTCATCGAGTTCGATGTCGGCTACATATGGGGATTTTTCGCCTTCGTAAGCAAACTTTCCAGTTTTGATAGACTTTTTAACTTTGCCATCCTTCGTCGAAATCTTCACCAGGGAATCGGCATTCTGCAATGCGACCCAGGCCTGATCTCCATCGAAAGCCATGTCGGTCGGATTTGCATCATCGTCCAAGGAAACCTGCCACACCACGGCCTTCTTGCCTTCGGATTCCAGCTTGTCGGGGTCAATCTTTGTAATGTTGTCCGCACCCTTGCGTTCCAGCACGTAGAGGTCAGCACCGTTCGTAACGACCTTGGAATCCTGGTGGAAGGAGAGGCTCTTCTTGGAGATTTCGCCATCCTTGTCAATCCAGCGGAGTTCGCCGGTCGTGTAGTCGGAGCCAAAGACCACACCCGTCAAGGAAACACTTATTTCAGAAGAGCTGCTGGACTCTTCAACAGAAGAGCTGCTGGATTCTTCAACAGAAGAGGAGCTCTTATCCTTCTTCGAAGAGCTGCTGGACTCTTTAACAGAAGAGGAACTCTTATCCTTCTTCTTCGAAGAACTGCTGCCTTCGTCATCGTTAGACGACGAGCTGAGTTCCGTTTCATCGTCTGTAGAAGACGGGCCCGAACTGGAGTCGTCGCCGCAAGCCGTCAGAAAGACGAGAGAGGCAATGGACAATGCAGCGAAAGATTGCTTCGCCACACTCGCAATGACATTCTTTTTCATTTTATTCATTTTGTGTTCCTTTTCTGGCTTTACGCTTTTAAGCGCGGGGGCTAGAACCCCTGTATTATGGTGAACTTGTATTCCCGTCCCGGCATAGGGAACGGAGTATAAAAATTTCGGTATTTCTCGTCGGTTATGTTATCCACGGAAAAAGCAAGACGCGTTTTCTCAAACGGGTTATACGAGAGAATGGCGCGATGGTTTGCCACAGCCGGCTGGTCCATACGGTTCGCACGGTCGCTGTACATGATGCTGCGCCATTCCGACGCCCACATCAAATCCAGATGCAGCGGCAAGTGGAGCGTGGCCTCGGCAAAATAGCTGCGGTCGGGCTCCCCGGGGAGTTTGTTCCCGTTATACGTATCCGATTTCGAACGGTCTTCTGTTTTCTGGAATGTGGCACGCAATACGACATCCAGGAATTTTGCAGGCGTGCTGTTGAGTTCGAATTCGGCACCGCGCACCCGCGAACGGGCGATGTTTTCGGCATGCAGGTGTTCCACGACAATCACCCAGCAAATACCGTCTTCGATATGCGATTCAAAATACGCGGCCCTCAAAGATGTGTGGCCTCCCGGCACCTTGAACAAGCCAGAGGCCTCGAACTTGGTCGCCTTTTCCCGTTTGAGTTTCGGGTTCGATAAGGCTCCCGGGAAAGTCCCATAAAGTTCCATCAGCGCAGGCTGCTGGTAAAAACGGCCCAGCGAGACCTCCCCCGTCACCGGAATTTCTGAATTTCCAAGACGCGCATAGGCACGCCCGGAGAAAGTCACGTCACGGTCTTCCGCCTCTTCCAAGGTCCGGCCTCCCGTGGGCAAGACAAAGTTTCCCCCGTCCAGATGATCCTTGAGGAAAAGTACCGAGCCTTCGCCACCGAGGCCACCATACCTAAAAATCTGGTAATACAAATCGCCGGAGCCCATCAAGTTCAATCGCTCCAGCGCCCAACCCGTGGAAGCGCCGCGCGCCTCGGCCCGGTCCCACTCCGCAGCCACACGAGCGGAACCCTTCAGGCGGTTCCAGAAAGCCCACTCGGCAGAAAACTCGGGGACAACCTTGTAGACAGCCGCCCCGTACTCCAGATACTCGTTACTCGTATAGCCCAAGTGGTCCAGCGGGTAATAGGTACTCGAAATGTTCTTGTCGAAGCGGAACGAAAGCCCCCCGTACAGGAAAAGCGCATCGTCGAAGTAGCCCACCGATTCAAGGCCATAGCGGAGAAGCGCCGATTCGCCGACGAAATCAGCCACCACGGTCTGCTGCTCTTCCTTGCCGGGATTGCCGCCATCGTATCTCGAGGCGGTCAAGGACAACGTCGAAAAGTAGCCGTTCCCGTGCAGCATGCGGAACTGCATGTTGCCCGACATATCCGTGTATTCCGCATTCTGGCGGGTCGACGTGTAATCGTCATCGTCGTTGTACTGCGTGCCGTTGCGGTTCGTGTATTCGTAATTGTTGTCGGAATGCCTGGTGGCAAACGAGGACGCGAACATGATGCTGTCGGTCACCGGGGCGCTCACCTGGAACGCGCCCTCCCAAGTATTGTGATTGCCGTAGGCGCCCAAGACACGGCCGCCCTTCTTCACGGCATTCTTCGTCACGAAGTTGACCGCGCCTCCAAGGCCCGTCACGCCGAACTTCGCGGGGACATTTCCCTTGTACACCTCGACCTTTTCCATTATGCTCAGGTCAATCGAAGCAAGGTTCACGGCACCGCCGCTCGCATCGTTTAACGGGACCCCGTCTACACAAATCAGGATGTTCCTCGCCGCGATGCCGCGAATGGACACCGACTGGAAACTCCCCAGCCCGCCCTGCTTGTACGCCTGGATTCCGGGCAGCGTCGAAAGGAGGTCCGCCGCCGTCAGGGACTTGCCTTCCCAGGCCGACCAATTGATTTCGGTATAACTGACGTCCTTTGCCGGTAAATAACCAGTGGCACTGGCCACCTCGGATGTACCCAGATCCTGTACAGGCTCGTTGTCTGCCGAAATGACAACGGCATCCGAACCTTGTGCCAAAGCGCTAACGCAGGCACACGTACACAAAACGCCGATAAAGGCGCTTCTTGAGCAGGACGTCTTTCGCATCTCACCTCTTATAAACCGTTTTTGCAGTTCTTCTGGCTCGGGAATCGTCCTACGCCGGCTCCTTCGCATGCAAGCACACTGGTTTTGAAATTCTGCCGGTTTCGTCCTCCCTTACAGCGGCGGGACCGCTCCGGATTTTCACCGGATTCTCTCCGGCCGGACATACGCCCGACCGAGCTTTTCGGGGCACAAAAACTATTTGTCCAAAATTTAAATATATGAGTAGATATTGTAAAGGACGGTGCCCAGCACCGCCCTTTCTTTCATTCCCGATTTACGGATTACTTCTTGTCCGCAGCAGCCTCGGCAGGAGCCTTGGTCTCAGCAGCCTTGGCGGCAGAGTCATTGGCGGCATCTGCAGAATCCCGAGCCGCAGCAGCCGCTTCGGCCTTCTGCCTCATGAATTCTTCGCGCCTCTTCTGCATGTGTTCGCGGACCTTCACGACGTAGCGGTCATTGACGGCCTTGATGGAATCACTCGACATCTGCACGGCATGCGTAGTGTCGAGAACGTTCATGCAGGCATCACGTACACCCTGCAAGAAGAAATCACCGTCAAAGTCCTGGTCGAACTGCTTTTCGACACCATGGAACATGGTATGGAGCTGCGTACCCATGACATAGGAATACTTCTGCATTTCCGTAGTCTTTTCGTTCACCTTGACTTCGCCATACGTAACGACGGCCGGACGCTTGATCGGCAGAGTCTTCATGACGGAATCCACATAAGCGCGAAGCTTCGAATAGTCTCCGTTGAAAGACATTTCCGTCGCGCTATCCGGACGAGCCAAATCGGTACGCTTGGCAGAAACCTCGGCAAAATAAGAGTCGATAATCCTCATAGAGTCCATGGGGATCTGCACCTTGAAACTCGTATCCTTCAGGGCCTTGGCGTTATCGATAACACCCTGCGACAGGTAGTCCACATCGAAATATTCACCAAGCCGCATAGCAATGTTTTCAAAGCTCGGGCCAGCAAACTGAACACCCAGCATGTACGAGAACTTCTGATCGTCCGTAGTGTTGGCATCGACACGAACCTTGGGTTCCAAGGGTTTCTGATTCATTTCACATGCGAAAAGTGCCAAAGAGACGACACCCAATGCAATAATTCTTTTTTTCATAGTAACCTGCGAATAAGTTAAAAACTCCAGATGAAATATAACAATTTTCTAGCTCCCGGGTTCGAGGCTCCAGGCTCGAGGCGCGGGGCACGAGGGTGTTAGGGGGTGCAACCCCTTAGGAGAAGGGGTAGCTAAAGACCCGCTCCGGATAGCGAGAAGGAGATCTTCCCCATTCGGGGACCATGCGCACTAAGCACTGAAGTGCTAAGTGCTGTCCGGCCGCCCTGAGGCGGGGATGACAATTGGAAAAGAGCGGGGCTTTTGCGAGGGGGAAGCCTCCCCCCTGGTTCGCACTCCGTTGCTCTCCACCCCCACGCCTAGTGGGCTCCGCCCCCTAAAACCCCCGACACTTTACACAAACATTATATACTCACTTGAAAATTAAAATGAGTAATACGTGTAACACTTAAAGGAGCCGATCCATCAGGACCATAAACCTGATCTGGTTGATAAATATACTGCAACGAATACAAATTTCCATTATGATAGACATTGCAGGTATAAAGCATGCTATTTTCTATCTCGCAAATCCAACCATAGTTTTTCAAATCACTCAAAAGTGACGAAGCTTCTTTTAGTATAAGAAAACTTTCTGGAGCAATTTCGCCCTTGTTATCAACAGAAATACATACATCTTTTTCAAATACAGTCTCAGGAATAAGTGACGGACAAGCTTGTTTTACAAGAATTTTTTTCATCGTCACTTTATCAATTGCACTTGTTGCCGATCGGAAAAATCCCGCAAAAGTTCCCTGCATATAAGTGAATTCCAACGTATCGTTGATAGATGTAGCCGTTTCAACATTAGGAGTTTCCAATGTATATCGGTAAGAACTTTGAGTAAGTTCTTTCTTTTCATACCCCGCTGCAATTAGCAAAGTATCAAACTTCTGCAATTCATTCAAAGCAATCTGTTGACTCACTTCGCATCCACCGCCAAAGGTCGGCTGCCAAGCGAGAGAAGAAGCAGGAAGTTTCTGGGTAGCCAAATCACATTTCGAAGCGTTTGAAGCCTGAGAATTACCAAAAGGATCGTTCGGATTCTGTGGCAAATTTGCACAAGATGCATCTGCACAAGGCTGCGTCGCTCCCCCGCCGGAACTGGGCGATTCGGAGCAGGCGATCATGGCGACCACCGCCGCGCAAAATCCAAAGGCAATTAGGCCTTTAGAGAAGGAAGGAAGGAAGGAAGGACTTTTTCATAAAATTCTCCTATCGGTCATGAGTCCGTATATTAATATAATTAAAGGCTTGCGGTTCTGCAAATTTTGCAGGGAACCTGCTTTTGTGGCATGAAAAACATTAAAAAGTGGTAAAAAATCAAGTTTTTTTGATTTTTCCATACTTTTTAGTTATATTTAGGGTATGGAGAGGAAAATCGAACATAAGCTCGTCGAATGGGCGGAATCGTCGGAACGCCAGCCGCTCCTGCTGCAAGGAGCGCGCCAGGTTGGCAAGTCATACCTTCTCGACTGGCTCGGAGAGACCTACTTTGAAAACACGGTCCATGTGAACCTGGAAACCCAGCTTTCCATCGCCAAGATGTTCGACGGGGACATCAATCCCCAAAAGATAGTCCATGCGCTCGAGTCGGTTTCCGGGATTCAGATCAAGCCGCACAAGACCCTGATTATCCTGGACGAGATTCAAAGTTGCGAAAGGGCGCTCATGTCGCTCAAGGCATTCTGCGAAGAGGCTCCCCAGTATGCAGTCAGTGCTGCGGGCAGTCTGCTCGGTGTCGCCATCAACCGCGAAAAGTTTTCTTTCCCCGTAGGCAAGGTCCACGAGATAACGGTTTTCCCGCTCGATTTTGAGGAGTTCCTCTGGGCTTGCGGCGACAAGATTCTCGCCGATTCGATTCGGGAACATTACGCATCGATGACCCCCATGGAAGAACCCGCTCACAACAAGGCTATCGAGCGCTACAAACAGTATCTTGTCCTTGGCGGAATGCCTGCGGTCATACAGAAATTTATCGATACAAGCAGCATCGTTGCCCCGACCGACATCCAGAACAGAATCCTGAACGACTATTCTGCCGACATGTCGAAATATGCAACTCCCGGTCTCGCTGTAAAAATTCGCGGATGCTACGATTCCATTCCCGTCCAGCTCGCCAAGGAGAATCGAAAATTCCAGTACAAGCTTGTGCAACGGGGCGGCACCGCGACCATATTCGGAGAATCGCTGGATTGGCTTTCTTTTGCCGGGATCATTTCCAAATGCAGCCTTGTAAGCAACGGTTTTATGCCGCTGGCGGCGTATGTAGACATGTCAGACTTCAAAATATACATGGGCGACGTCGGCCTGCTCACGTTCAAGTCGGGAATGGCCTCGCAAGTCATACTGTCCGAGACGGAGCCTGACAACGGCTTTATGGGCGGTCTCACCGAAAATTACGTAGCCCAGGCTTTTGCAACCAATGGCCACCGCCTCTTCTACTGGAAAAACAAGAACACTGCCGAAGTGGATTTCGTCCTTCAGCTCCAGGATAAAATAATACCTGTCGAAGTAAAGAAGGGCGTTCACACAAAATCTACCAGCATGAGCATCTTCCGCAAGCAATTCAATTGCGAGACGTCTATCCGGATTTCAAAGAAGAACTTCGGATGCACGGACGGCATCATGTCTGTGCCATGTTACGCCGTTTTTTGCATTTGATAAAAAAGGGGGAAGCATCCCCCTCGCTTTAGCCCCCAATCAGTCAATTGAAATGTCATCGTGTAGGATGGAGTCGGGAGCCTGCGCCATTGTTATTTCGGAATGTCAGACCAGAGAAGGATGGAGGTGGACATCAAAGCGACACGTTTTTTTAATCCTTTATGCAACGGACGGAAAAATACCCGTCTGGATTATGAACACAAACGTCCTTTCCAATTTGTATATCGGAATCATTTTTGATAACCTTATAACTTATTCGTGTATAGACGAAGCACTCTGAAACAGCCGGGTTATAAGAATCGCTCAACCAAAATATGGCATTTGTTCCAAATCCCCACCAACCATCTTCATCATAACCTCCTGCCGGCAGTGCTCCAAATCCAAAAGCATCATAACCTACGCCCAATACAGAAACATTCCAAAGGGTGTCAGCTCGGAAAAGCTGTCCTATATATTTATTCGTACTATTCTTTTTTGCAAAATCCCGTAGATCAAGCCAGTCTTTTTCTGAAGGCAACCGCCATCCTTCCGGGCAATCGTTAATAGCTCCATTTCTAGTATATAATCTCCCATAAATTTGGCAGTTGTCAGAATTATTTGCATAACATACGGATTGAGTTGAATCAACGTATCTTAAATTTTCCGCCATCCACCACTGTTCACCAATTTTCACAATCTTATA
>JAGCGO010000027.1 GCA_017649565.1 Fibrobacter sp.
CTCCGACCTCACCGCCAAGGAAATTCTCGACTTCGCCGACAGCCTGCCCGAAACCTGCGTGCTCGTGATGGACGAAGCCTACACCGAATTCATCGAAGACGTGGCTCCTGACTTCCGCAGCCGCATCGATGCCGGCAAGAACATCATCTGCTGCCGTACGTTCAGCAAGATCTACGGTCTCGCCGGTCTGCGCGTGGGCTACTGCATCACCCGCCCCGAAATCGTGAACCTCATCAACCGCGTGCGTGAACCGTTCAACGTGAACAGCATCGCCCAAGCCGCCGCCATCGGCGCCATCGACGACCAGGAATACGTGAACAAGGTCCGCGAGCTCAACAAGAAGGGTCTCGAACAGCTCAAGGCCGGTTTCAAGGAACTGGGCCTCGCCTATGTGGACAGCCACTCGAACTTCATCGCCGTCAGCGGTTTCAAGGATCCGATTGACGCGTTCAAGTTCCTGCAGTCCAAGGGCACCATCATCCGTCCGCAGCCGGCGATGGGCGACGTGCTCCGCATTACCGTGGGCAACGAAGCGCAGAACAAGAAATGCCTCGAAAACATCAAGGCATATCTGGGCAAGTAATCCCGCTTTGACAACTTAAATTTGAGCTATCCAGATTGAGGAATTCCGCTTTTTGGATAGCCTTTTTTATAAATGAACAATTTCCGCAATAACAAATGGAATAACAAACCGCAGGCCACGAAGGAAAAGTCCCATGGCGTTGCCCGTGTTATTTCCAAACGCGGATTTTGTAGCCGCAGTCAGGCCGAAAACCTGGTCCGCGAGGGCCGGGTTTCTTTGCGCGGTAAAATCGTGCGCGACCCCGATACACCCGCCTACGAGAACGACGAAATCCTCGTGGACGGCAATCCCGTCACCGCAAGCGAGTTCGTCTACTTCGCGATGAACAAGCCGCGTGGGGCAGTGACTACCGCAAACGACGAGAAGGGCCGCACTACGGTCATGGACATCTTCCGAGAGCAGTTCAGCAAGATGTTCCCCGGCAAGACAATGCCACACATTGCGCCCGTGGGCAGGCTCGACGCTGCCAGCGAAGGATTGTTGCTGTTTACGAATGACACCAAGTGGGCGGACGATATGTTACAGACGAGAGAACGGGCTACGCCCTACAGACGAGATAAACGATACTTGGTGCTTCAGCACCCTAGTAGAGTTATCCCCTATGAGGAGACGAGAGATTCCGGCCCGGAGGCCGGAAAAACAAAGAGGGAGAAACATCTGAAAGTCTACCGGGTGCAGGTCGCAGGCAAGCCGACGGCTGCAGAACTTGAACAGATGGAAAAGGGCTTCAACGTTCCGCCCCGCGTCTTCGGCGAGAACGAAGAATTCATGCACGCAGAACGCGCAGTCCTCCACAGCGAAGGCGAAAAGAACTGTTGGCTCGAAATTACGTTATCCGAGGGCAAGAACCGCGAAATCCGCCGTATGCTCGCGCACTTGGGCTACGAAGTCATGCGACTCGTGCGCATTCAATTCGACAAATATACCTTAAGCGACCTGAAACCCGGCGAAATCCGGGCCATCGAAAAAAACTAGTCCCGCAAGCCCCTACCCCAAGCACTCAAAGCAAAGTGCCGCCACCAGGGGTGCATTCCAGTTGATCGCCGTCTCGTTGCTAGCAAAGGAAACCTTTTCGTCAGTATAGGAGAACCCCGGCTGCGGTGCAGGATAATGCGGGAAGCGGTGCATGTCCTGACGGTCGGCATTGATTCCACCCGCAACAAGCCCCGGAATGGGTTCGTCGACACCATCGGAATGACAAATTCTATGATGTAGGAATTTCGGGGAGCTCCAGGCGGCACCCGTCACAAAACAACGATCGACAGGATTCTTGCCGAAAATGAAATCGAGCATCGTCTTCGCGCAATCCACATAATCCGTGGAAGGCTTCCAAGCATTCACGAGGAAAAGCGTCAGTGCGTGATTCGCGATGTCGCCGTTGGAACCCCATACAAACCGGCGAATTGACAATCCGTAGGCGTCTTCACGCGCGAGGCGCACGATTTCATCGGCAACGGCCGCAAGCGTATCACGCGCACGTTCCCTCAATTCGTGATTATGCGATTGCAGGGCAAGCGCAATCCAACCAAGATTCTGCGTATCACGCCAGTCCAGCCCAAACGCGGGCGGGCACTTTTGCATATCAGAAAGGAGCACTGCCCCGTAATCGTCAGCCGTTTCCCGGAACAGCATGGCGCGCGCCCAGAAAAATTCATCATCGTAGCGTTCGTCGCCGTAGCCACCGCTGCCTTCGGTATTGTGCGGATAGGTGACATCGGGATTTTCCACAGCCCAGGAATATGCACGGATCGCAGCCGAGAGGCATTCCTGCGCAAAAGAGGGGTCTACCTGCTTGAAAACACGGTGCGCCTGGGCCAGAGCCCCCGCAAAATTGAGTGTCGAGGTAGTCGACTTTCCTAGAATCTGGCGTTTCTGCGCCTCGTCGGATTCCTTCGGCATCACAAAGCCATCCCAGCGGATGGGCGACACCTTGAAAAATACGCCTCCGTCCGTATCCTGCATGCGCAAGAAAAATTCTAGTTCGAAACGGATTTCTTCAAGAAGGTTCTTGCGGAACAAGGGCAAATCCAGCACCAGCTTTCCGGAGCTATTCCAGCCGGACAAGTCAGCAACCTTTTCCGCATATTCCGCAGCGAGCAAGAGCGTAGCGACCGAGACGCCTCCGTTCACAATGTACTTGCCGTAATCGCCGGCATCGTACCAGCCTCCATGCGCATTCCACGTGCCCGTACGCTCCATACTCGGGTGGAACTCGATACAATCGTCCAGGTGAGCAGCAGGCCTCGCCCACTTTCCCGCCTGTTCCACGGGCAATTCTACCCCGCTACGCTGGAAATAGAACGACCTGAGTGTAGAGATCAGCAGTTTCGGGGTGATGTTTTCTGCAATTTCGAAAAAACGGGATTCGACATAGCCATCCCAGCCGACATACACGCGAATTTTGAACTTTCCCGGCCGGGTAAACCCAGTAAAGTCGCCCTTCCACACCCATTCATCCGTATAGGTACAAGTGGATTTCTCCGACATCGCAGCCAGATAGACAACCAGGCCGTCTTCCGCGACAATTTCAAAAGTGGGGACAAACCCATTTCCCAAAAAGGAAGTGGGTTCTGCAACAAGCAAAAACACCTTCGGCGAAGCCGGAGCGTACCCAACATGGTTGTAGCGGACCATGAAACTCATGTCCCAAGAATAGATTTTTTAGTTTCTTTGGGAACCCCTGCGGGCAACGATTCTGTTTACAAGAATAAACAGGAAATGGGCTAAA
This sequence comes from Fibrobacter sp., assembly GCA_017649565.1. Lineage (GTDB taxonomy): Bacteria > Fibrobacterota > Fibrobacteria > Fibrobacterales > Fibrobacteraceae > Fibrobacter. The sequence goes on from JAGCGO010000027.1 coordinate 3,312, forward strand.
TCATGTCCCTGTTCAGCAATTCGCCGTGATCAAGTACTAGACGACGGAAGGGGCTGTTCAGATAAAAGTCCGGGTTATGCGTCGCCATCACGACAGTCGTACCACGGGCATTGATTTCCTTGAAAATACTGAAGACTTCTTCGGCATTTTTCGGGTCGAGGTTTCCTGTCGGTTCGTCGGCCAAAAGTACATACGGATTGTGCACCATAGCACGCGCAATCGCCACGCGCTGCTGTTCACCGCCCGAAAGCGTGTACGGCATCGCAAAGCGTTTCTGGCTCACGCCCACCAAGGCTAGCGCGTCAAAGACAGCATTGTTAATCTTGTTGCTCGGAGTACCCACGATGCGGAGCGCCAGGGCCACATTCTCGAAAACATTGCGGTCAGGCAGCAGCTTGAAATCCTGGAAAACGATGCCCATCTTGCGGCGCAAAGCCTGGATGTTCTTGTCCGGAGTATTCTTGCTGTCGTAAACGCAATCCCCCGTAAACTTCACCATGACCTGTCCGCCACGATCTTCGTCGGGACGCTCGTCCATATAAATTAGCTTCAAGACGGTAGACTTTCCTGCACCGGAATGTCCCGTCAAAAAGACGAATTCACCCTTGTTCACCCGGAAGGTGACGTTGTTGAGCGCCTTCCAGTTGTCCTCGTAAGACTTGGTGACATGGGTAAAATCAATCATAATCCAATTATTCCGTCATGCGGATTTCAACGTGGACTTCATTGCGCCACCTCTTGACCAGTTTTTCCAACTTCTGGTCTTCGAGATGGTTCGCGGCAAGCTGTTCAATCTTGCCGTAATCCTCTTCCATCGTCAGTTCGCGGATTTGCCTGGAATCGTCCAGACGGAACAGATGGTAAGCACCGTCAATCAGGACGGGTTCAGAAATCTCACCCACGTTCAGGTTAGCCACCGGATCGACATAGGCCGGTTCCATTTCATTTTTCTGGTACCAGCCCAGAAGTCCTCCGGCATAGTTGCTGGCCTTGTCTTCGCTATACTTCTTTGCGGCAGCCGAGAAATCTTCCTTTGTCTTGATTGACTTTTTAAGGGAATCGGCAAGTTGCAAAATCGAAGCGGAATCCTTCGCCGAAGGAATCGTGCGCAACAGGATCTGAGCGGAGCGGACGCCGTCTTCCTTGCGGCCGAGAACACGGGCGATATGCCACCCAAGGTTCGTCTTGACCGGGGTTGCGGCATACTGACCATTAGAAAGCTTGTCCAGGGCGCGTTCAAAAGCAGGATCCAAAAGGCCACGCTTGAAATAGCCCAGATCGCCGCCCTTCGCCGCACTGGTATCCTGAGAATGGTTCTTGGCCAGAAGTTCGAAACTCATGCCGAGGTTCAGGCTATCGATCAGCGATTCGGCAATCAACCTCACCGAGTCCACAATCATGGAATCCGGGACCACGGGAATCTGAATGTGGCTCAACAGCACGCAGTTGTACTGCCTCGGGAGAGAGTCCTTGTACACCTTGTAAAAAGCGTCCACTTCTTTCTTGGTCGGGTGGATCGTCCCCACATGCATCTGGCGGACACGCATCATTTCGATATGGGAGCGGATTTGCTTGGCCAACTGGTCGCGATACTGGGCAACGCTGATTCCCAGCTGAGAACGGATTGCCTTCTCGAGAGTCGTCAAATCGATGTTCTGGCTTGCTGCCAGCTGCGTCATGTGAGCAGTTACACGCTGATCCACCTCGGCATCCGAGACCACGATAGAATCACGGTCGATACGGCTGAGCAGGACTTTTTCTTCGATCAGTTTTTCAAGGATGTATTCCTTCTGCTGCTTTTCGCTCATGTCCGCCGCTTCAGGCATTTCCTGGAACTGGTAGAGCTTATTCATGAGTTCCGAGCGCATGATCGGCTTTCCGTCAACGACAGCGGCAATCCCTTCCATAAGGACCGGCGCAGCAGCAGCGACGGAGCAATAAGCAGCAATCAACAATACAACATTACGAAAGAATTTGGACATCATTTATCCTTTCCAAATACGTTAGTCTTCATAAAAATCGGACGGGAGCTTTTCCATTCCTTTTTCAGGCGATCCAGGACGATCTTCTGGTGTTCAAGCCATGCACGGGTCTGAACGTCCTCCGCGACTTCCTCAAGCGGAAGAACATCTGCAGAATCCAGACGGCTCACGACAACGGCAATCTTCAAAGCCCCGCCGCAAACCTTCATCTGCGTAAGATGCCCGACCTCGGCTTCTTGCAGGTCAGGAATCAAACAGCTATCCGGAGTCGTCTCCACAGAATCAAACGGAACAATTTTCTTGATCAGATAATGCGCATGGGGAACAGAATCATACACAATATTCTTGTGACCCTTATAATAGGTCGTACCGTTCTGCCATTCGTTGAAATACAGGATAGCTCCGGATGCAATCGTTTTCCCGCGCAAGAACTGTTCCGGGTGGGACTTGTAGTATTCCTGCTTTTCGGCATCGGTCACAAGCATGGAATCCGTAAAAGTCTGGAGGAAATAGTCCACCGTCATCTTGCGGACCATGGACTCGATTTGCAGGGCAAGGGCGGAATCATCCATCACGCCCTTGGACTCGGCCTCCTGGAAAATGATTTCTTCGTCAATCCAGTGATCCAAAAAAGAAAGACGTTCCCGGTTGCCCCAAGTATCCCACTCCGGGGCCTTGACCCTGATTTCAGAAAGGTGCAGCTTGGTATTGCCCACCGATACGACGACCGGATCCTCGCTATTCGAGCAAGCAGCAATAAAAGCAAAAGCCAACAAGCAAATTAGACGTAAACGAAACTTCATCCCGATAAAATCTAGAAAAAACCGCTATCGGGAAAGTAGCGCAAGAGACGGAATAATGTCGAAAACAATCTGTTTTAAGGAAATGCCAAGAAAGGCAGCCGACTTGCGTAACAAAAAGGTTACTTTAATTTCCCGAAACGACCCTTGAGTTTCGCGAGGGAATCTTCCTCGATGACTTCTTCGGAGTCGTCCCCCTTGCGCTTGTACTTGAGGATTTCGAAGTCCTCGAGCAGAGCAGAGGCCTGCAGGTAGAGTTCAGGATATTCGGAATCGTCAGAAGGTGTACGCTCGATTTTGGAGAGCTGGTCACGAGCCGTTTTCAGTTCATGGTCCTTCATGAAGCGGGCCTTGAGGAAGGGACGGAATTTTTCGCGAAGGGTACGTACCGACAGTTCGGGGCGGACAGGAATGTCGCTGGAAGCGAGATGTGTGCCGATGATTTCGGAGAGGGCCGAAAGTCTTTCGAATAAAGTCGTTTCCTTGCTTGAATTGTACGTCGCAAGAATCACAGAAAGACTGTTCTTGAAGGAGCCTACCGCGAGCGTATCGCGGGCATGGTCGGCCCCCTGGCGCATCGCCACGGAGAATTCCTTCAGCATATTCCAGAACTTCACGAAGGATTCGGCACCGAGCAGAGCTGACTCGTATGTGGCACGCACCAGCGCAAGGCGGATTTCTTCATCTTCGCTGCGGGTATTGGCCGCCAGGTTCTTGAAATCCCTGATTTTCTTGCCACGGGAATATTCAAGGCCCGTAAAGCGCACGCAACGATTCGCATCCAGATTGTCCGTGGAAAGCGACTTGAGCACCCACGACTTGAGCACGGTCTTGAAGCCGTCGGAATAGAGACCGCCCGTCTCGAGCATGTTCAGGCGATCGACAATGAGCGAGGAGTCGGCATTGGATTGCACGCGGCCTTCCACACGTTTGCGAAAACCTTGCCAGAATGCGGATTCCTGCGACGACATCAGTGCGGATTCCCCGAGACACCAGCCAAAACGCATATTTTCGAGCGAGAAATCGATACCGAACGTCACCACGACAGGGCGTACGGCCAAGAAAAGGCGGTAACTCCCCCACTCGGGATTGAGTTCAACGGCAAATTTCTCCGGAAAGCCGGGTTTGAACACCTTCATGTGCAGGCGCAAGTGGTTTTCCTTTTCGGGCGTCACTGTCGGGATATCGCAATCGAGCTGCTTGATGCCCGCAATGACTTCGTAGAGGAGCAGAAGCGGGGCCTTGTGCGGATTTTCCTTGAGCTTGTCGCAGAAGGCATCGTCAATAAAAGTGCGGCGGCCTTCCAGTTGCTTTTTGGCAGCCTTGGGCATCTCGCGGATGACGGATTCAGCCATCCATTCACGCCATTGGTGGATCGACAGTGCAAGCATCGCAGGCGTTGTATCGGGCAGAAGATCGTACGGGAAATCAAGCGTAATGCCGTCACAGTCGCGAGTCGCGTCAAAGACCATCTCGCCCATCACCATGCGGTTAGTCCCGTTCAGGCCTTCAAAGCGGAACTGTTCAATGGAGCCACCGAGAGAGGGTTGGAGGTCGGCGCGGCTCTTACCATCCGTCATGGCGGACCTAGATCCGCCATCTAGATTCCGGATCGCCCCCGGAATGACAATACGGTTATACCCTCTCTCGTCTCTCGTCTGTAGCGAGCTTGCGAGCGTTCTCTCGTCTAATTGGTCCAGCCAGAACTTCGCATCGAATTTCAGGAACTGGTCAGTATGTTCGCGGATGTAATCCTTGAGCGTCTTGATGGAATTGACGTTGTGCGCAATGCGCGTGTAGTAATCCACCAGCGCATCTTCGCTCGGGGCCAGGCCAAACTGGCGCTTGCGAGCCTCCAGCGCATGCAAATCCTCGACCACACGCTCGTTGTGCGTCATGAAAGAGAACGGACGCGCCATCTGGCCAAGCACTACGGCCTCGCGCCAGAAAATCTCGGCACATTCATCGGGATTCACGCGGGCGTAATCCACTCGGTGACCGCGGCTAATCACAAGCCCGCGGAAACTCACTTCCTCCACCGCTTCCACAAAACCGCGTTCCTGGTTCCACGTGGGCGCGTACCAACGGCGCGTGCAGAAAGGTTCCGCCACCTGCAAAATCCATTCGGGCTTAATTTCGGCTCCCTTGTTCAGGAATATGCGGCTTGTCTCGCGGACTTCGGCACTAAAAAGCCATTCCGCGCTCTTGCCGTAAAGGTCGCTACCCGGGAACACGTGCGTCTCGCGGCCGCTCACCAGGCGGTAGCAGCCGTTCTCGATATCGCGGCGCGCAATGCCGCCCAAAAAGCCCGAAAGGAGCGCAATGTGCAGGTTATCGCGGTGGAAACTGTCCAGCGGGCACACGCGATTCTCGAATTTCACGTCGAGAATGCGCCCGAACTGCTCGTACAAATCAATCCATTCACGGCATCGCAAAAAGTGCAGGCTGTTCTTGTCGCAGAACTTGCGCAACTTATTCCAGGTCTTGCCATCCCATTCGGCACAGAAGGCATTCCACATACACACGAATGTGAGAAAATCGCTCTTGTGGCCAGCAAACTTGCGGTGCAGTTGCCTGATGCGCGTACGTTCCGGCTCTTCGCTAGGAATAACGCGCGGGTCCTGGATGCTCAGGGCAGAACAGACGATAAGTGCCGGCTGCAACACTCCGGCATCGCGCGCCCGCAAAAGTACCGCCGAAAGCGCAACGTCCATCGGGAGGCGGGTCATTTCTCGGCCAAGTTTGGTCACATGCCCGCTGGAATTGTCGGCAGTCAACGCGCCGAGTTCAAAAAGTGTCTTGTACGCGCCACGGAACGCCGAATGCGGAGGCGGCTGCAGGAACGGGAAATTCTCGAGTTCAAGCCCGAGGCTTCGCAACTGCAAGACCACGTTCGCGAGATTACTCCGCCGGATTTCCGGCTCCGTAAACTCGTCGCGTTTCTCGAAATCTTCAGGAGAATAGAGCCTGATACAGACACCGGGTTTCACGCGCCCCGCACGCCCTGTGCGCTGCCGGGCACTCGCCTTCGAGATGTCCTCGACAGGCAAGCCCTGGATTCTCGACTGCGCGTTGTACCGCGAGATACGTGCCGTACCCGTATCGACCACGTAGGCAATACCCGGAATCGTAAGGGATGTTTCCGCAATATTCGTCGCAAGCACTACGCGGGTCTTTTCCGTACGCCTAAAAATGCGGCGCTGTTCATCCGGACTCATGCGCCCGTACAGCGGGAGAATATCGAACGTCGCGGAATCCAGTTCGTGCGCCAATTCGCCCGCCAAATCCTGGATATCGCGTTCCGTGGGCAAAAAACAAAGCAGGTGGTCGCGATGGCGCGTTTCCAAATCGAGAATCGCATCGCGCGCCTCGTCCAAAAGGCCGGAATCGCCTTTTCCACTAATGTCGCGAACAACACTACTCTCTCGTCTCTCGTCTCTCGTCTCTCGTCTAAAGAAATATTCCACATCGACCGGGAACGTGCGGCCTTCGGCCTCCATCACGCAGCTGTTGTCGTAAAATTCCTCAAAAAGCTTCGCATCCAGCGTTGCCGACGCCACAATCAGCTTGAAATCCGGGCGTTCTTGCAATACCGTCTTGAAAATGCCGAGCAATATGTCGATGTTCAGCGAGCGTTCATGCGCTTCGTCAATCATCACCGCCGAATACTGGCGGAAAAGCCTATCGCGACGGAATTCCTGCAACAATATGCCGTCCGTCATCACCTTGATGGGAGCATCACTTTGGCCCTGTTCCCAAAAACGGATCTTGGTAGAGACGAGAGTTTCGTCTTTCAACTCTTCGCGCAGGCGATCCGCAATGGAAATCGCCGCCAGGCGCCGCGGTTCCGTCACACCGATTTTGAAAGGCCGCGCTTTCTCACCACCATCGCCCTTCGGCAAGCTCAGGGCTCTTGAATACCACTCTAAAAGAAACTTCGGCAGCTGTGTTGACTTGCCGGAACCCGTATCCGCCTTGACAATTACGACCTGATGCTTTTCGAGCAACTCGAAAAACTCTTCCCGATGTTCAACAACAGGAAGTTCAGGGTACTCGATTTTCAAGTTCTGGTAAGACATTTGATAATTGATAAGTGATAATGGATAATGGATGATGTAAAATCATCAATTATCAATCATCAATTATTCATTCCTTAATGTGTCCGCACTTGTCGCAGGTAAGTTTGTAGCTGTTATCCGGGTCGACGACCATCACGCCGTCGCATTCCGGCACTTCGCACGGGAGTTCACCCGGCATCACTTCGCGGTATGTCTGTTTTTCTTCCATATCCCAAATATAGAAAACGCTACGTGGCGAATTTCTCGATTACCTCGGCAATTGCCGAATGGTTGTTGTCGTTTGTGGTCACATAGTCGGCAGCCGCCTTCGCCACTGGCGAAGCGTTCGCCACAGCCACGCCCACTCCCGCCGCCTCGATCATCGGGCAATCGTTCTCTTCGTCGCCCACCGCAATCGTGTCGGCCACAGGAACCTTGTAAAAGTCGGCCATAAAGCGCACCGCATCACCCTTATTGCTCAGCATGTGCGAAAACTCGAGCATTTCGGGCTTGCTAAACACGTCAAAGAGCTTTCCCGCCGTCGTCTTGCGCATCTCGGCACGGAAATCGACGAGACTGGAATGGTCGAACGGCGTAATGATATTCACCTTAATCGGCGGCTTCACCACCACATTGATAAAATCGCCGTAGTATTTGCGGATATCCTTCACGACAATGTAATCCATCTTCATCAGGCGGCAATATGTTTTGAGCTGTTCCGTCTCGTATTCCGAAACAACATAATCACCCGAATACGTGTGCGCGTGCATGCCATAGCGGTGCGCCGCATCCATGATGAATTTCACCTCGTCGACAGGGATATACCGCGTGAGAATCGCTTTTTCGGTCGCGTAGTCGTATATAAGGCCGCCATTGAAGCTTACTAGGAAAAAGCCGGGCTTGTCGAAGCCGTACTTTTGCGCCAACTGCTTTGCGCTCGCGAGCGGACGTCCCGTGCAGAGCACGAGTTTGTGCCCACGTTCAAGCATTCCCTCGATGGCCTTCATGTCATCATCGAGAATTTGCTTGTCGTCGGTTAAAAGCGTTCCGTCCAGGTCAGTAAAAAGCAGTTTCATGCGCCAAAATATACATTTTTCACATGCTGCCAAACGGTTTACTTTATAATACGGACACTCTGTATTTTGCCGGTGGAACGGCTACGCAAGAAATATATTCCAGAAGATTTAAGCGCATCGGAATTCTTCAGCGCTTTCACGACGGCGTCAAGGCCGTAGGCCGATAGCTTGCCCATGCGGACTCCTTGCACGTCGAACACGTCGTAGCTCTGGAGGCTGCTCTGTTCCAAGCGGAGCTTGCCGCCGATTGCAATCGAGGAGTCCGCAACAAGCGAATCCTGCACATCCAGCGAATCCTGCGAATTGAGTGAGTCCTGCAAATCCAGCGAATCTGCCCAATCCAGCGAATCCAACGAATTGAGTGAATCGAGCAATGCAAGGGAATCAAGATAACCCGGCGGATTTCTAGGAATGTCGCTAGAGTACCACATGTTCTTGGCTTCGTACCAATGTTCCTTGAAATACTGTTCAAGCCAGTCCATTGCGGGGCGGTTTTCTCCATCCTTGATAAGACCCGTATTTTCGCTGTTCATCCACGGCGTTTCCCCGTAAATGTAGCCCCACAGCGTAACTCCGGCGACATATTCCGATTCCATGAAGGCGGGAATATGTTCCATAAAGCAAGCCTTCTGAAGGCTGTCGTCATCTGTACCGATATTGTATTCTGTAATGAACAGGGGGATTTTTATTTTGTCGTAAATTTTTTGAATGCCGCTTTTAACTTTGCTCCCGGGAACGCATTCCGCGGCAGGGCCCGAGCCTTGGATCATCAAGTTGCCGGCCTGCATTCCAAAGGCGTCGACTGCCGCATTTTGTTCCTGAAGTTTCAGGATAAGTTCAACTGTCGGGTCGTTTTCCCAACGGCCTTCGTCGTAGTCGTTGTAAATCAATAGGGCATAAGGCCAGCGTTCGCGAGCCATGCTGAAAGCCGTGACCACGAACTTGTAGTCGCCCTCATCGCCACCGAGTGCCTCTACAATTTTACTGCCGCTTTCAAACCCGGAATGATAGAATCCTTGGCTGTTACGGACAGCGCCGTCCACCACTTCGATCCGGGAAAGGTCGGGATAATGCTCGGCTACGGCGTCGAACCAGGCGGTAACGGCTTCCTTGGTTTCGTTGACATCGAGCCCGTTCAGCCAGTGCGGCAGGTGCGTCCCTTGCAGCAAATTGCGGAACTTGAACGCTACGCGGGTTTCCCATTGATTTATAACAGACCAGCTATAGACTGCATCGCATTTGGAAAAATCGTATATGCCGCGTTCCTTTTCGACAGCGCCCCATGTACACGCGTTATCCGTAGTAATCTCGTTCCAGTAGGAGTCATAGTCTTCGGGAACACTTTGGCCATCGACAATGGCGTTGCCCAGATTTTTTTCTGCACCGTCTGCAATTTCGTGACCGTAGCGGGCGGCTCCCGGATTCTTGAAATATTCCTTGAGCCAGGTCATTGCCCGTCGTTCGACACCGTCTTTGATAAGACCGGAATTCCCTTCCGTTACCCAAGTTGTGCCATAAACGTATCCCCAAAGGGTAATGCCTGCAACGTATTCCGTTTCCATCAAGACCGGAATGTGTTCCTTGTAGCATTTTTCCTGAAAATAGTCGTCCTTGTCCCCGACATCGTATTGGGTAATGTATATGGGAAGGCCTGTTTGTTCGTGGGCTTCGTAAAGAACGCGTTTGAGCAATCTCGAAGAAAGGCAGATTTTGCCGGATCCCTGCTTCATAGTCTCGTGGAACTGCATTCCGAAGGCATCGACTGGCGCTCCCTGGGTCTTGATTTTCTTGAGAAGGTCGATTACCTCTTTCGTGTTCCACTGGATTGTATTGTAGTCGTTGTAAATCAGGATGGCTTCTGGCCAGCGTTCGCGGGCCATCTTGAAAGCCGTCACCACAAATTCGTAATTGCCGCTATCGCCACCGAGAGCCTCGACCAGTTTGTTGCCTCTGCCAAAACCGGAGTGATAGTTGTCGCCTACTTTGACGGCTTCATTCACCACTTCGATCATTTCGAGGTCGGGGTAACGTTCCTTAACGGCGTCGATCCAATCTGTCCAGGCCTTCTTGGTCTCGTCAATGTCGAGGCCGGTCAACCACTGCGGGTTTTGCGAACCCCACAACAGTGCGTGAAACGAGAAAACTGCGTCATTCTCTTTTGCCCAGTTATAGGCGAGGTCGCATTTAGAGAAATCATACTCACCATGTGTTGTTTCAACTTCGCGCCACGTACATCCGTATTCAGCGGTAATCTGGTTCCAGTAGGTGCCAAAATCATCAGGGATTTCGCCTAAAGTGGTTATGTTGCCCAAGAACTTGGATGCACCGTCGGCAATGCCCACGCCCGCAAAGGAGAACGCAGAGGCAACAAGAGCCAAAATAGACGCCTTAGAGAGCATAGACAATCCACTCATTACGAAACCCATTCTTTTTTAAGGTTATAGCACGTAATGATAAATCTAACCCGAAATCAGAAATTTTCTCCCTTACCGGAAGGACTCTTTTGTTGACAAATCGTCCACACTACACAAGGAACAGTGCGGCAGCAAGCAAGACGAACACACACCCGCTGAACCAGTTGAGGTTGCGGTTGGCCTTGGGACTATTGAGCAGGAATTTCTTGACCGTTCCCGCCAAAAAGGCGACAGACCCAAAAACGATGAACGTCGCGACCACGAATTCCGCCCCCAAAATGGCCATCTGGACCGTCGGGCTCAACGGGCTATCCATCCTGACTGCGGGCGGGATGAACGAAAGCGCGAAAAGCACCGCCTTCGGGTTCGTAAGGTTCATGATGATGCCGCGCAGGTAAAGCTTGTGGCCGGGAAGTTTTCCCACACCGTTAGACCCTTCGGCAAGCTCAGGGTCCTTATCCACAACGGTTCCTGCACGGACCTGGAAACTCTTGTACGCCAGATAGAGCAGGTATGCGGCACCGCAGCACTGCAACACGAAAAATGCAGTCGGGCTCGCGGCCAAAAGTGCAGAGACTCCGGCTATCAAAAGGCAGGTCTGCACGACAATGCCGGTGCAGAGACCGCAAATGACGCAAAGTCCGGCTCGGGTACCGTGGGTCGCGCTCTGGGCCAGCACAAACAGGTTGTCCGGCCCCGGCGCGATGGCGACAACTATGGCAGCGATAAAGAACTCGAACATGTTACAGACTATCTAGGAAGCTATCCGCGTCCATCTCGTCCAGGCTCTTCTGCAGCTGGGCAAGGGTATCGTCCGAGAGGGAGGGCAAACGGTTTTTCTCACGTTCGGAGGCGCGTTCGTCGGAGGCGTCCACCATCTTCTTGAGCGACTCGGCGACGTCGTTCACGGAATCGCCGTGCTTCATGACGACGTTCAGGACCTTGCTCAGGCGCTTGCGTAAGAGGGCGAACTCCTCGCGGTCCAGCTCCGAAATCTCACCGTGGAAATACATCAGCGGCACGTTGCACTTGACACAGGGGAAAACCATCATGTTGGAGATTTCCCCCTCGAACTGGACGTCGAAGGATGCGCCACAATGCGGACAGCCGATATGCATTTCACTCATGCCCCTAAATTTAGCAAATGCGGACAGCGCCAAAAGCCAATTTGACATCATTATTTTATTTTTTTTCCGCTCTTTTTTTGAATTTTGCGCCCCACGTGTTTATTGAACCCTTTTTACATTTTTTGACACCTTTTCTTTTTTATTTAAACCATGCTTTGCCGTTGGCTCTATCACGTAACCAGTCTTGAACTATTCGACGGACGACTTTTCCGCGCCGGTTCCGCCGCAATGCTTTCCATCATCCTCGTCCTCTTCTTCATGCCGAAATACATTCGCATGCTGCAGCGCATCGACGCGACAAGCGATCTTGACAAGGACGGCAAGACGAAGCCCCCTCCGATCATGGGCGGTCTTCTCCTGGTGGTCGTGGTCGAGATTGTCTCGTTGCTTGTCTGCAACATGAACGGCTATACGATATCGACGCTGGTTATCTTGCTCCTGTTCAGTACCGTGGGTGCCATCGACGACATTGCCAAGGTCAGGGCCAAGCGCCTCATCAACCTGGGCCGCATCAAGGCGGCCGACTACATGGACAAGGCCGACGGCATCTCGAGCAGCCTGCGCCTGTTCCTCTACTTCCTGTTCAGCTTCGCCGTGGCCGTGTTCTGCTACAAGTTCATCCCCGAACTCAAGGGCGACCTCACCATCCCCTTCTGCCCCATCGAAGTGTTCCAGATTCACCTCCCCAACTGGATATTTGTCGCGTTCATGACGTTTGTCATCGCCGCATCCGCGAACGGCACCAACTTTACCGACGGTCTCGACAGCCTGGTTTCCGTGCCCATCCTCACCAGCATGGTGTTCGTTGGGCTTGTCGCCTACGTGAGCGGCAACTTTATCTTCAGCCAGTACCTGAGCGTGCCTTACCTGCCCGGCTGCGACGAACTCTTCCCGCTAGCCATGTCCATAGCGGGTGCGCTCCTCGCCTACCTATGGTTTAACAGCCCTCCCGCCGAAATCTACATGGGAGACGCCGGTTCCGTGGGCTTCGGTGCCGCCATCGGCATCATGTTCATCCTGGTGCAGGCGGGACTTTTCCTGCCCATTGTCTGCGTCATCATCATCGCGGAAGCATGCTCCGTGCTGTTGCAGATAACCTGGTTCAAGATTACGAAACGCACCAGCGGCACAGGCAAACGCATATTCCTCTGCGCTCCGCTACACCACCACTACCAAAAGAAGTGGGAAGGCAAGTTCCCGAGCAAGCCGCTCATGAACTCCAAGATCGTGTGGCGCATGCACCTGGTGAGCATCTTCGCGCTCATCGTGAGCATGGTGATATTCTTCGGAATTAGATAGGGAAATGCATGAGCGACATTATCGAAACCTTGAAAGCGGCGGGCCAGCAGGAGCTGCTCGCCAAGCTTGAATCTTTGAGCGGCGACGCACGCGCGCGCCTCGAACGTGACATCGAAAGCCAGGACTGGAACGAACTCAAGGCCATCTACGCCGAGAAATCCGCGGCATCTTTGGAAGACAACGTCTCTGCCGACCTAAAGCCGATGCCGTTCAAGATCGCCATCGACGACCTGCGTTACGACTTCTGGAAAGAGACCGGCGAGATCCTGCTCGGCAAGGGGCAAGTTGCCGCATTCCTCGTCGCGGGCGGACAAGGTTCGCGCCTCGGCTTCGACGGTCCCAAGGGCATGTTCGACATCGGCCTGCCGAGCCACAAGAGTTTGTTCCAACTGCAGGCGGAACGCCTGCTGAACCTCGCCGCACGGGTGGAGCATCCCATTCCCTGGTGCATCATGACGAGCCCCCTCAACCACGAGGCGACCGTCAACTTCTTTACCGAGCACGACTTTTTCGGGTACGCCCGCGAGAACATCCGCTTCTTCGAGCAGGGCACTATCTGTGCCCTCGACCCTGAAGGCAAGGCCGTCGTCGACGATAACGGCCGCCTCGCCCTCGTCCCCGACGGCAACGGCGGCTGCTTCCGCGCACTTTCCCAGAGCGGCACGCTCGCCTGGCTCGTGGAAAAAGGCGTGCAGTACGTGTTCCTCTACAGCGTCGACAACGCGCTCTGCCGCATCTGCGACCCGGCCTTCATCGGGGCACTCGCAGCCGAGGGCCGCAGCCTCAGTGCCTCCAAGGTCGTCCACAAGGCAAACGCGCAGGAAAAAGTGGGCATTTTCGCATTCCAGAACAAGAAGCCCGGCGTCGTGGAATACAGCGACCTCCCCGAAAGCTACCGCGACATGACGAATCCCGACGGGAGCCTCGTCTTCGACGGCGGGAACATCGCGATTCACTTGTTCAAGATTGCAGGGCTCAGGAAACTGCAAACCAGCCGCCTCCCCTGGCACACCGCCCGCAAGACCGTCTGCGGCATCGAGAAATGCTGGAAGTTCGAGCAGTTCCTGTTCGACGCGTTCCCGCAGCTCGGTTCCATGATGCCGTTCGGCGTCATCCGCGAAGAGGAATTCTCCCCGGTGAAAAACGCCGACGGGAACGATTCCCCGAAGACGGCCCGCAACATGATCGGCCGCCTGCACCGCGAATGGCTGCGCAAGGCGCACGTGGCGATCGACCCCAAGAAGCTCTACGAAGTCTCCCCCACCATCAGCTACGCCGGCGAAGGCCTCAAGCAGAGTGTGTTCGACCGCGAAATCGGGCGGAACATCCTGGAGTTCGACGAAGAGTAACAAAGGTACGAGGCCCGAGGTTCGAGGCACGAGCCTGGAGCCCCAAGCCCGAAGCAAACAAGTGAACAAGCTTAAGTACATTGCCTATAAGTTCGCTTTCGGAGCACTCCTGCGGGTGCCGGATGCTTTCTACGCCGCTTTGTTCGCCCTCGTCTTCCCGATATACAAGGCACTCCACACCAAACGGGCCTACGGGCGCGTCGTAAACCACCTCGCCCTGGCAAGGGAATACGCCAAACAGGACCCCGGCCGTTTCGGGAACGCGCTGCAAGGAGTCACCCCGGAGGACATGTTCCGCGGCATCTACTGGAACGCACTCGATTCGTACCGCGGCCTCGCCCGCTTCAAAAGCGTCACCCGCCGCATCGTCTACGAGAACGAAGAAATCATCCAGGACGCCGTCGCCGAATGCGCCAAGGCCGGGAAACCCATCGCAGGAATCAGCATCCACCAGGGTTCCTTCGAGCTCCTGCACCGCGCACTCTGCCGTTACAGCGAGCATGTCCACCTGATTACCGATTCCGTCGGCGACGAGGCCTTCCGCAAGTGCCTCGAAGACCTCCGCAGCGACCCGCACCTCACCGAATACCACCCCGAAGAGACCGGGCGGCTCATCCGCGACCTGTTCAAGACAAAAGGCATCCTCGCGATGGTCTACGACCAGGGCAAGAACACCAAGGGGAACGCCGTCGAGCTGTTCGGGCGGCCGTCGACCCTGTACCTGCGCCTCCTGCAGAAGGTGAACGCCATGGGCGCCGGCATCGTCATCTTCCGCACGTGGACCGAGGACACCCCCGAAAGGCGCATCGTCATCCGCTTCGAGAAGTACTACCCGCCCAAGTACGGCGAAATCCAGCTCGTCACCGACATCGCCCGCGAGACCGAACAGTGGATAGCGGAGCACCCCGACCAGTGGAGCTGGAACTACCACGGGAACTTTCTAAATTTGACGCCGAGGTTATAGAATGGCATTGAACGCAGACGAAGAGTTCCAGCTGGAATGGCTGAAGAACCACCGCATCGAGGACAAGGACGAGGAAATGCGCAAGCAGGCGGAAAAGGAAGCCGCCGAACGCCCCGCCCCCGGACCGCGCGGACGCAAGATGCGCCGCAGCCCGGCAGCCTGGGAACTGCCCGTCCCCGAAGACGAGATCGACCTCCACGGGTTCACCGCCGACGAAGCCGCCGAGGCAGTGGAACGCCGCATCGACGACCTCCTCATCGCCGGACTGAGCGTACTGCGCATCATCCACGGCGGCGGGAACCCCGAATACGGCAACGTGAAGCACATCATCGACCGCAAAGTCCGCTCCGAATGGAAAAACAGGGTCATTTTCTACAAGGTTGAACCCGACAACGCGGGGTCGAGCATCATGAAAATCGGGAAACCCCGCCCATCAGCCCCCCAGAAACGGAAAAAACGCTAAAAAAAGCATTTTTTTCGTGACTTTCCCCTTTGACAACCGACAACATTTAACTATCTTTGAGCCCACAAGAACGGAATATAGCTCAGCCTGGTAGAGCGCTTGCTTCGGGAGCAAGAGGTCGTGAGTTCGAATCTCGCTATTCCGATACAAAAGGCACCCATAAGGGTGCCTTTTTTGTATCGGAATAGCGAGAGATTCTGGACGAGCGACGAAGTCGTGAGTTCGACTAAATCGTCGATGAGCGAAGCGAATATTAGACGATTTAGCGATTTCGCCGTAAGGCGGAATCCGAAGGGCAAAAGCTGAGTGAAACGAAGGTTTTGTCCATCTCGCTATTCTCGATAAAAAGCCTCCGCAGGGGGCTTTTTGTATCGGAATATCATGCGAGATGAGAACTCACGTAGAGTCAGCTATTCTGATACCTCCTCCCCCCATATTGACGGGGCTGTTTTTTTTCTTACATTCAAACTAGAATGCAAGGAGTCTTATTATGAAGAAAACCCTCATCGTTTTTGGCTTGTCCCTGGCCATTTTGACGGCTTGCTCCGAATCGGATTCTAACGGAGGTGTAACGCAACCCTCCACAAGCACCAACGCTTCGAAATGTGACCTGGCCACACAAAAACTCCCTGCATCTTCACTCGCATGGCAACCGACATTTGGCGGAGGCTGCGAGGTCACGCAACAGTTCGCCTTGAACGAGCTGGAGAAGTTCGACACTCTGTTGATTGCAGCCGGGTACCAGAAAAAAGAACTGACTCAGGGAACTTACCGCTATGTTCTAGAGACACTGAACGTAGAAACGACTTCATCTACTAACGACACTTTGGAATTCAGCTATTTGCAGGGGACATTTGCCGGTTTTTTCCGTTCAGCAACAAACCAGGTCTCCAAGCTGGCCTTGAAAAAAGCCCTTACAACGCAGGCATGTCCGGTACTCATTCCTGAATCGCTCTTCGGAAAACAGGTGTGCGAAAAAGCCGACAATCTAGGCACAATCAGCGTAGCTTCTTTCTATTATACACCAAAAGATGAAGCGAAACTCGCATCAGATTTAAATAGTTCCGGATGGATTTGCAATGTTGCTTCAGCATCCAGCTATACATGCACTGCCAATTACGGCGGCAATTCGTATTCCCTGCGATTTGAATACGGACTAACAACCCAGTCTGTTCCCGGCGGAACCACAATAGTGGAAATGGCCCAGATAAAGAACTTTACTTTCAATGCAGACTTGTAATTTCTGAAACGCATCCCCTGCTATTTCGATAAAAATCACGCGACCTGCTTCTTGCGGGGGCGCTTGGCAGAACAGGGAACACCCGCCCTTATATATAGACGACATCGACATTCGGAATCTCAAGATAGAGCTATCAAAAGAGCTTGACTGTATCAAGCCCTTTGCAGTCGCCTAGCTTTTTTACACTAGAACGGAATCCAGGGAATATTTTAGTCCTTGAGGCAACGGACCGAGTAAGCGTAGTCCTTGGGGTCGTCGTTCAATTTACCAGAGTCGTAATCGTAGTACAGGTACATATAGTATGCGCGGTTACTAGCATACTCCGTAGAAGTCCAGAAGCCCGCGCTGTTGTCCGAAGCGTAGTAGACCCCACCATCGGTCCTGTAGCCTGCAGGCAACGCCGAAAAGCCGAAGTAATCCGAACCATAGCCATTGTTCTTCCAACTGCTGTTCCAGCCATCCTTAGCCTTCAGCAATATTCCTGCGGAAGCTTCTCCGCCCACCGCAGTGAACAGAGTGTTCCACTCCGTGGTATCGGGCAGATGCCAGCCTTCAGGACAAATACCCATTGCCACACTCCATGGGTACAATCGGCCATATTCCTCGCAATTGGCGGAGGCATTACCATAGCAATAGCTGGAAGAGTCTTCTTCGGCTGTCTGCTGAATGTATCTGTAGTTCAGATCTTCCGCCATCCACCACTGTTCGCCGATTTTCACAATTTTGTAAGTCAGTCCGTCCCTGTCGTCTGTCAGGGTACCATATTCACAGTTGTCTTCAGTCTTAGTTTTGCAAGGTAAAGCCAAAAGAACTGTAGAAACCACGGAGCTCGACGAGCTGTTTTTATCTGAACTACTGGACTTATAGTCCCTAAGACAACGTACCGAGAAAGCGTTGTGAAAGTCAGCGTTGCTTAAGACACCATTATCGTTAGCGTAGCCCAGGCCCATGTAGTAAGCGTAGTTACTACTCCTCGTAGAACTCCAAAAAGACACAATGCCGCCCTCGTAGTAGTTGCCCGAGTACTTGTATCCATAGAAGCTCCTTATACCTGCAGGCAACGCCGAAAAACCGAAGGGATCCAAGCCGTTGCCATTAACCCCATTCGCTTTGTAGAACCAGCCTTCCGTAGACTTTAGCATTATTCCTGCAATTGCTTCTCCGCCTACTGCAGTAATTAGTTCGTTCCATTCCGTGGTATCGGGCACGTGCCAACCTTCGGGACATGCACTCATCGCATCACCCCACATGTACAAGCGGCCATATTTGGTGCAATTCTCAAGCGAATCATTAAAACACAAGCTACCGCCCCCTGCATAATTCAAGTTCTGAGCCATCCAAACCTGATCGCCGATTTGCACGGTTCTATAAATCTGGTCATCCCGCTCATCCAGGAAACAGTTAATATCCGTATCCTCTTTGCATGACGAAGGAATGATAGCTTCGGGAAAAGTATTCTCATCCTTACTCTGAACCGCCTTAGTCAACGAATCGTCAACGACCCAGAGGCCCTTTTTACAGACATAGGCAGAATCCTCGTCTTCCACATAGGCTGTCTTGCCGTTGCGATCCCCTGTGCAAGCAGGCAAGTCGTCGAAAGAGGGAACAACCGCATCGACTTTCTCGCCAGATTCAGCATCCTTGGCAGAGTCGGAGTCCTTGTCCAGAATCGATTCCGTCAAGGAATCGTTGGCCGTCCAGCGCTTGCTTTCGCAGACATAAGCCTTCTTCTCGTCTTCCACATAGGCGGTTGCGCCTTCTAGCTTGTCCGTACAGACCGTCAAGTCGTCGTAGGTGGAAACGACGGTGTCGACCATTTCGGCAAGTTCTGCGTCCTTGGGGTCGGTTCCCTTACTGTCGCCCCCGCAGGCCGCAAATGCAAGCAACAAGGTCCACAAAGCAAGACCTAAACAAAAACGACTCATGATACCCCCTTGGCGACACTCATTCGGGAAATCTACACTTTTTTCAATGCATAGTCAACCTGAATAGATTGCTTCGGGACTGTTCGTCCCTCGCAATGACAAGGAGCGGCCTTTTTAAAAAGGAGATCCCCGACCAAGTCGGGGATGACATACCGCTCAGGCGCCACGCTTATCTTTTGAACAAATCAGAATGCGTTCCGGTATCCACGAGCGTAAGCGTCAGAATCCCCTTGTTTTTTCTGTAACACAGCTACAACTGTCTTAAGTTCTTCTAATGGGAGACCTCGCTTTTTGCAAATCTTGTACCCCTTCTTGAAGTGACTCGTCCAAATGACTTCGTAAATCATTTATCCAAATCCGCCCACATCTCGTCCATGTCCGTATAGCGTTTGGTCTTCGGGTCCGCTTCAAGGCGTTTCGTCTCTTCGACAGCCTTGAGAAGTTCGCAGGAACGATCCGGGTACTTGACTTCGAAGGGAAGCCCCCGCTGCAAGACCACTTGCCGCAGGAATATGGAAATTGCCTGAGACATCGAAAGTCCCAGTCCTTCAAGGAGGGCGTTGGCTTGATTGTTCAGTTCGGAGTCAATGCGGAAATTTTTAGCTATGGTACTCATGGCTATAAATATATATTGTTTCGCTTGCAGATGCAAGCATTTGCTTGCAAATACTTTCAGTTTTATAATGGATAGTTTCATATACATCTTACCCGAAGATTATTCCCATATCTATTTCCGGCTTTTGTGCGGCGGCCCCGCACGGCAAGTGGGGACAGTCCCCCGTCTACATGTATAGACGTTTTTGCGAGGAAAATTTTCCGGGAATTTGTAGTAAAAAGATGTTTTCGTCAAAAAAATAGGCAGCCCATATAAGGCCGCCCGAATTCACTCAAAAGTACAGGCTACAACTCGCGGATTTGTTCTTCGGAAAGACCAGTTGTTTCGACTATAAACGACATATCGGCCCCCTTATCGCGCATTTTCTTCGCGATTTCTTCAGCTTTGTCCATCGCGCCTACATGCTTTGCTACAGCCCTGTCGAAATCACTCATGTCTACTGTCATAAGATACCTCAAACTGAATCTACATAATTTCACCTCGTTTTGCAATAGCCTGAATACGGGATCGTTCGCAAATTCGCTGAAATCGGCCTCCCGGTTCAACGTATCGATGGCACGGAGCCACTGGGCTAGGCGGCTAGTGTCATTCGCATACTCCATGGCTCTTTTCAGGAATTTCTCCACTTCGATCAGGGTTACCGTCTGCTTGTCAAAGTAAACCTGCTGTTCCTGGTTCTTCAACTGCACGGTATGGCGGTAGTTCGCCGACTCGGCGAAGGCGTTGAAGAACTGGAAACTGACCACGTTCAGGTTTTCCAGCTGATAGGCGTCGCCCGACTTCACCATGTTGCTCGTGAGGCGCGCCACGTAGAGGACCAGCCTGTCCCTATAGAACTTTTCCATGTTGTGTTGGACCTCGATAGAAATACGGTCGCGGGGGACATCCTTGCCACGGTCATTTATGAGTCCGATATCTGGGTTCACGTCATGGTAGCCGAGTTCGCCGGGGACGAACGGATTGACGAGTTTCGGGTTCATGATACGGTCGGAGCCAATGAGACCCAGAGCCGCGTTCACGAGGTCCGTCGTGAGCATGAGGTTTTGCTCGCTCGCGAGAATTTTCTTGATACATCCATCGTTGTAGAAATAAACATTCCTGTGCTCGTGTTCCTTAACGAATGCGTCGATATCGCCGCCGTTGTTGTTGATTTCCCTCAGTTTCCCGAGGAACTGCGCAAATTCTTCTCTAGTCATATTTTTCCTTTTGCGGGTACGCCCCCGTTGGCGGGCAGGGGGCAGTCCCCCGTCTGCATGTATAGACGTTTATGCGGGGAAATTTTTCCGGGAATTTGAGGTAAAAAGATGTTTTCGGCGGGCAAAAAAAAGTTTCACAGGTGGTTTTCTGTTTATACAGAAAAGGGGTGCCTTTAAGGCCGCCCGAGGTATAAAAAATCGGGCCGGCTTCGCCGGCCTTTTTGGAGGGGGCTTGTGCGCACGCGCACTAGCCCCGCTCGCTCTATCGGCATTCGCCGCTAGGCTCGCCTAGTCCTTGACGCAACGAACAGAGAACCCGAAGTCCTTGTAGTCGTTGCGCAGGTTCGCATTGTCGAGGTCGTAGTACAAGTCCATGTTGAACGCGTCGTACCTAACGTCCTCCGTAGAACTCCAGAAGAGCGTGCGGTAGCCCTCGTTGAGGTAATCCCCATTGATGCCCCTGAAGCCAGCAGGCAACGCCGAGAAGGAATAGGCGTCCGAGCCATTGCCATTGCTGATCCAGCCTTCCGTGGACTTTAGCATTATTCCTGCGGTTGCCCTCCCCCCTACAGCATTGAACAGGGCGTTCCATTCCGTAATATCGGGCAGGTGCCAGCCTTCAGGGCATACACCACGAACCTTGACGTTGTCGAGGTTGCAGATTTCCCCATAACCGCAACCATTAGCCGTGTTATCAGATATAATACCAGCGCTATCCATTGCCGCACTCCACAGGTACAAGCGGCCATATTTCTCGCAATTAGCGGGGTCATTATCATAACAATAGCTAGAAGAGTCTCCTTCGCCTCCATTATATGTCTGCTGAATATATCTATAGTTCAAATTTTCCGCCATCCACCACTGTTCACCGATTTTCACGGTCTTGTAAGTCTGTCCGTCCCTGTCGTCCGTCAGGGTGCCATATTCGCATTTGTCCCCAGCCTCGGTTTTGCAAGGTGAAGCCACAGAAACTGTAGGAACCACGGAACTCGATGAACTGTTTTTTTCATCTGAACTGCTAGACTTGCCGTCTTTACTGCTGTTGGACTTGGCTTTGCTGCTGGAATCACCTGTCTTACTAGAACTTGACTTCGCTTTCGCGCTTGACGATGACTTATTCTCCGAGTCCGGCCGAACCGCCTTACTCAACGAATCGTCAACGACCCAGAGACCCTTCTTACAGACATAGGCAGAATCCTCGTCTTCCACATAGGCAGTTGCGCCTTCGTGATCCCTCGTGCAAGATGGCAAATCGTCGAAAGAAGGAACCACTGTATTGACATTCTCACCAAAGTCAGCATCCTTGGCAGAGTCGGAATCCTTGTCAATCAATTCAGTCAAGGAATCGTTGGCTGTCCAACGCTTGCTTTCGCAGACATAGGCCTTCTTCTCGTCTTCCACATAGACGGTTGCGCCTTCCCGCTTGTCTGTACAGACGGTCAAGTCGTCGTAGGTGGAAACGACGGTATCGACCATTTCGGCAAGTTCTGCATCCCTGGCGGGGTCGGTGCCCTTACCGTCGCCCCCACAGGCCGCAAGCGCAAGCAACAAGGCCCACAAAGCAAGACCGACAAAGAAACGACTCATGATACCCCCTTGGCGACACTCATTCGGAAAATATACACTTTTTCAAAGCATAGTCAACCTGAATAGATTGCTTCGGGACTGTTCGTCCCTCGCAATGACAAGGAGCGACCTTTTTTAAAAGGAGATCCCCGACCAAGTCGGGGATGACAGGGATGGGACGCGGGTACGCCCCCGTTGGCAGACAGAGGACAGTCCCCCGTCTGCATGTATAGACGTTTTTGCGGGGAAAATTTTCCAGGAATTTGCAGTAAAAAGATGTTTTCGTCGAACAAAAAAAAAGGTTCACAGGTGGTTTTCTGTTTATACAGAAAAGGGCTGCCCTTAAGGACGCCCGAGGTATAAAAAATCGGGCCGGCTTCGCCGGCCTTTTTTGGAGGGGGCTTAGGCGAGCCTGCTAGTCCTTAAGACAACGAACAGAAAAACCGAGGCTCTTGTAGCTGATGCTCAGGGACGCATTGACGTTGCCGTAGTCCAAGTACATGTTGTACGCGCCGCCGCTATCGTACTCCGTAGAACTCCAGAAGCCCGTGTAGTTGCCCTCGTAGTCGTAACCCCCATAGTCGTCCCTGTAGCCAGCAGGCAACGCCGAGAAGGAAAAGGCGTCCGAGCCATTGCCATTGCTGATCCAGCCTTCCGTGGACTTTAGCATTATTCCTGCGGTTGCTTTTCCGCCAACTGCAGTGAACAGGGCATTCCATTCCGTGGTATCGGGCAGGTGCCAACCTTCAGGGCATACGCCACGAACTTTGACGTTGCCGAGGTTGCAGATTCCCCCATAGCCGCAACCCATGCCGTTCGTGCTCCACGTTCCCACGCTGTCCATCGCGGCAGCCCAGGTGTAGAGGCGACCGTATTTGGCACAGTTGGCAGCATCATTGAAATAGCACCAGCTAGTGGAATCGGAGGTATAGCTGCGATATTTAAAGGGAACGTCTGTGTATGCGTAGTTCAGGTTTTCCGCCATCCACCATTGTTCGCCAATTTTCACAATCTTGTAAGTCTGTCCGTCCCTGTCATCCGTCAGGGTGCCATATTCGCAGTTGTCCTCAGTTGCGGTTTTGCAAGGTGAAGCTAAGGGAACTGTAGAAGCACCGGAACTTGATGAACTGTTTGAAGAAACAACGGAACTCGATGAACTGTTAGACTTGCCATCTTTACTGCTGCTGGACGCTTTTACCACGCTAGAACTTGACTGTGATTTGGCGCTACCAGAATCACTTGTCTCGTTAGAACTTGACTTCGCTTTCGCGCTTGACGATGATTTTTTCTCCAGATCCGACTCAATCGCCTCAGTCAACGAATCGTCAACGGCCCAGAGACCCTTCTTACAGACATAGGCAGAATCCTCGTCTTCCACATAGGCAGTCTTGCCGTTGCGATCCCCTGTGCAAGCAGGCAAGTCGTCAAAAGAGGGAACTACTGTATCGACATTCTCGCCAGATTCAGCATCCTTGGCGGAGTCGGAGTCCTTGTCCAGAATCAATTCAGTCAAGGAATCGTTGGCCGTCCAGCGCTTGCTTTCGCAGACATAAGCCTTCTTCTCGTCTTCTACATAGGCGGTTGCGCCTTCTCGCTTGTCCGTACAGACGGTCAAGTCGTCGAAGGTGGAAACAACGGTGTCGACCATTTCGGCAAGTTCAGTGTCCCTGGCGGGGTCGGTTCCCTTGCTGTCGCCACCGCAAGCCGCAAGCGCAAGCAACAAGGCCCACAAAGCAAGACCGACAAAGAAACGACTCATGATACCCCCTTGGCGACACTCATTCGGGAATGAATCTATAATTTTATTCGCAAAAAACAAGGGCAATCCCTTTGGGGATTAGAAAAAGACCGCATTTGATGCGGTCTTTCTTTTTTAAAAAAGGTCTCTGCCTTAGAAATGAATCACGCGGACCTTGATGACCTTGTCGAGCTTGCCGAGTTTCTCGATGATGGAGTCATCGACCTTGCTTTCGACGTCAACGAGGTTGTAGCCGATCTTGCCGTTGCTCTTGTTGCTGAACGAGGCAATGTTGATACCTTCGGCGCCGAACACCTTCGTGATTTCGGAAATCATGTTCGGGACGTCCTGGTTGATGACCACGACGCGGCTCTTGACACCGGCGTGCGGGTGATCGACGAGGGCCGGGAAGTTCACCGAGTTGCGGACGCAGCCGTATTCGATGTAGTC
>JAGCGO010000028.1 GCA_017649565.1 Fibrobacter sp.
AAATCCACAAGCATCATGTCTACGTGACTGAGCATTTCGGCAGTGGGTTCGCGGTGTTCGCCGTAAAGACTATAAACGGGAATGCCCAGTTCGGGGTCGGTGTAACCTTCCCATTCGATAATGTTGTCCTGGGTGTGTCCCTTAATGCCGTGCTGTGGGCCGAAAAGGGCCGAAAGCTTAAAGAGTTTGCCGTCGTATTCCTTGAGCAAATCGAGGGTATAGTGCAAATCCGGGAGAACCGATGCCGGGTGCAAAACCGCGCCGAGGCGCTTGCCCTTGAGATTTGCGGGGAAAACTTTTTCAAATTGTGTAAGAGCGAGAGTTACCATAGTGATTCGTTGGCAGTTGGCAGATAGTCAGCAGTGAGTAAGGGTTAGGGGTTAGACTACTTTTTCAAGAAAATATAAATAAAAGGCGCCTGGCGGGGCCTGGAAACGAAAAAAAATCCAAAAATGGCACAAAGTGACAGACGGATTTTTTTATTTTTACCCTAGAACAAAAAACAACTAGGATTAATTATGGCTTATTTGAATAAAGTGATGCTTATCGGCAATATCGGCAAGGACCCCGTCATTAGCGCAAGCGCAGCAGGTCGCAAGCGCGTATCGTTCTCCTTGGCCACCAGCCGTCGCTATCGTGATAACAACGGTGAACAGAAGGAACAGACTGACTGGCACAACATCGTGGGTTGGGGCAAAATCGCCGACACTATGGAAACTCTCGGCGTGCACAAGGGCATGACCCTTTACGGTGAAGGTTCGCTCACCAACCGCAGCTGGACCGACCAGACGACCGGCCAGAAGCGTTACAGCACCGAAGTCAACCTGGATACCTTCCAGCTTTTGACGCCGCGCGGCCAGAACGGCGGCAACTTCCAGGGAGGCAACTCCTACAGCCAGTCCAACAACTTTAGCCAGGCAAGCGCCCCCTCTTACGATGCTCCGGCACCGGAAGGCGTTGACGACGATCTGCCTTTCTAAAAAATGAACCAGCAAATTGCAGATATCGCTTTGATGATGGTGCTCCCCCTGGGCATCACCTTTACAGCTATTCTCATGTCCGTTTCTGCAGAAACACGCACCAAGATCATGATGGGCGTGTTTTTGTCGTTCCTGATTGTGGCAATGGATTGCATATTCTTCTTCGCGAAGAACTCGTTCATTGCCTACAACTGCGACGGCGGACTCCTGCTTTCATTCGCGAGCCTGTTTTTCTTTGCGATCATAGGCTTTATCCGCTTTGACGACCGCGCAGCGAAGGTCGGAAACATCTTCCTCGCCTTCTTTATGCTGTCGGCCTTCATGGGAATCGCCTACTGGGACCGCCCGACGTTCATTCCGACATCGGACTACACTGCCGAAGAAATCGCCGCGATGAACATGAAATACCAGGATTACATCGCCTCGTTCCAGAACGGCGAAGGCGGCCAAATTCTGCCCGGTTCCGATCACATGGCTCGCCATAGGATTCGTACCGGCGGTCAGGCCGGCAAAGCCGGCAGCGACGACAAGGACTTGAGCAGGCTCGACAGTTATCTGGTCGATGCAGAAACAGTCATCAAGCGCATGCAAGACATTATCAACTCCATGGATGCCTTCGGCACCCTGCCGTCCAGCATTTCGGAATCAGAGCGTGAAACGCGCAGCAGCCAGGCGCTAGCCATCAACAACAACGCCATCGCACTTAACAAGAAGGTTCTCGGGCTATTCCACCCGCATGAATCCAGCGATGCGCACAAGGAACTGATTCAGGCAAGCGAATGCGTACGACTCGCCGCTTACGCGCTCTACAGCTACACGCTCCAGGAAAACCCGGAGCAGCAACTGATCCAATACAGGCAGTCCAGAGACCAGATTGGCCAGATGAAAATCTACCTGAAGCGTTTCTGGAACGCCACTGAAGCTTTACAATCAAACAATCAACAACAAACCGAACAATAAAGGTTAATTATGATTCGCAACGTTGCCATCATGGGCGCCACGGGCGCCGTGGGCCAGGAAATCCTCTCCATCCTCGAAGAACGCAACTTCCCGCTGCAGAGCCTGAAGCTCCTCGCTTCTGAACGCAGCGCCGGTAAGGAATTCAAGTTCAAGGGCGAAACCCTCAAGTGCGAAGTTCTGAACAAGGATTCTTTCAAGGGTGTCGACCTGGTGCTCAGCTCCGCTGGTGCCGCAATTTCCCAGGAATTTGCTCCGATCGCCGTCGAAAACGGCGCCGTGGTCGTGGACAACACCAGCTTCTTCCGCATGGATCCGGCAGTGCCGCTGGTCGTTCCGGAAGTGAACCCCGAAGACATCAAGCTCTACAAGGCTGAAAATGGCGGTAAGGGCATTATCGCTAACCCGAACTGCACGACCATCATGATGGTTGTGGTGCTCAACCCGATCGAAAAGATTTCTCACATCAAGAAGATCCACATTTCTTCTTACCAGAGTGCTAGTGGCGCAGGCGCTATCGCCATGGAAGAACTCAAGCAGCAGTACAAGGACATCCTCGAAACCGGTACGACGACGCACATCAACAAGTTCCCGTTCCAGCTCGCTTACAACGTGATTCCGCAGATTGACAAGATGACGGAAAACGACTACACGAAGGAAGAAATGAAGATGTTCAACGAAACGCGCAAGATCATGCACTCCGACGTTCGCACGAGCGCCACCTGCGTGCGCGTGAGCTCGCTGCGTTCTCACTCCGAATCCGTGTGGTTCGAAACGGAACGTCCGGTCTCTGTCGAAGAGATCCGCAATGCTCTCAAGAACGCCCCGGGCGTGACCCTCAAGGACGATCCGCAGAACTACGTGTACCCGATGCCGCTCGAAAGCGCCGGCAAGGACAACGTGTTCGTTGGCCGTATCCGCAAGGACCTCGCCGACGACAACAGCAACACGCTGTGGCTCACCGGTGACCAGATCCGCAAGGGCGCCGCTCTCAACGCCGTGCAGATTGGTGAAATTCTCGCAAAGGGTGTGTAATCCGAGAGTCATCCTGATTCATACGCACATTTAAAAAGCCGTCCCGCAAAAAGGACGGTTTTTTCATAATTGAAAAGATCCATGTGTAAATCTATATTTGTGCGCATGAATTACAAGAAAATCCTTCCCTTTTTGATTTCTTCCGCATTCCTGTTCGCAGCATGCGGTGACGACAGTTCTTCCACTTCTGCAAATACTTCTACCGAAGAATCTTCCGAATTCCAAGACAGTTCATCCTCCAAGGACGATGCAGATTCTTCGTCTTCGAAAAAAGACACCGCCAAATCATCATCGTCAAAAAAAGTTGACGCCAAATCTTCGTCATCAACAAAAAGCGATGCAAGTTCCTCTTCGACAAAGAAAGATGACGACAAATCTTCGTCATCAACAAAAGACGATGCAAGTTCCTCTTCGACAAAGAAAGATGACGACAAATCTTCCTCCAGCACGCCCCAAGATTCTTCCGAAGAAAACAGCAGTGCTCCAAAACTTGAAGACCTCGAAAAGAACTATGAACTCAAGCTGTTTGACCAGACAGTTTACCTTTCCACTGGCAGCAAGCAAGGGTTTATTGCGCTCCGCATTCCAGATGAAATGTGGGTTGTCACCTTTACGGATTTTGCCAACGGCAAGGTCACTTTCCGCGAAGGCAACGTCGGCTATGAAAACGCCAACACGGACGCAGCAAACAAGATTATCAATGAACTGGCTGGCGGATTCACCCTCGAATTCACCGTCGACGAAGAAGACAAGATCCAGTACTCCGTGAACGGCTCGGACTCTTCTAGCGAGGCAGTAAAGGCCAGTGTCGCTGTCCAGAAGGGCAAGGTTTCCAAGGCCGATGCGATTCAGAACAAGATTTATGAATGCACCGACGGCGATTCCACGAGAATCTTTAATTTCTACAAAAGCACGTACACCTACGAAACTTCGGTCGACAACAATGTGGCGAACTGGCATGCCGGCCGCTACGACATCCAGCGCAGCACACTGTTGATGCTCCCATTACACAACGAGGGATGGTCGAGTTCAATGTTCGCATATTCCGTGGGCACCAACAATACCATCACGATAAAAGCTGGCGGAGCCATAGACTGCACGGTTAAAGATATCGAGAACGATTACGAAAACGATGCGGATCTTGTCGACGAATGGGTTGCGACTAAAAAAGACTCTAATTGAAAAGAGGCCCGCTAAGCGGGCCTCCTTTTTTTCGTCTAATTGTTTTTCATCTATTGGGCGCAAGCCCGTTTTGAATTAAAGTTTCATATCGGAGAGGCGCGTGTGCTCCACTGCGTCAAACTCTTCCTGGATTTCTTTACTGGGCTGCTTGGTGCAGAGGCTCACGATCACGATGGTCGCAAAGCTAAGCACGAAGCCGGGCACGAGTTCGTAAATCTGGAAGATTTCGGCGGAGAAGCCGGATAGGTAGAACTTCCACACGAATGCGGTAATACCGCCCACGAGCATGCCCGCGATGGCGCCCGGAAGCGTGGTACGCTTCCAGAACAGGGCAAGGAGCATAATCGGGCCGAAGCAGGCGCCGAATCCGCCCCAGGCGAAGCTCACAAGGCTCATCACCACGTCGAGGAAGCTCTTGCCCTGTTTAGCGCCTTCGGCGCCGGGCGCCCCCTGCATAGCGACAATCACCGCGATAACCGTAATGAGCACGACCACGCCACGGCTCACCCACATGACTTCCTTGTTGCTCGCATTCTTGCGGAACAGGTGCTTGTAGAGGTCGTTACTGAATGCAGATGCGGAAACCAGCAGCTGCGAGTCGGCCGTACTCATGATGGCGGCGAGGATGGCAGCCATGAGGATGGCGGCAATCGCCGGATGGCAGAGTGCCTGGCACAAAATCATGAAGATGCGTTCCGGGTCGGTAACAGTAATGCCGTGCGCTTCCACGTAGTAGCGGCCGAGCAACGCAATCATCACGACAGCACCGAGGCAAATCGTCACCCAGGTCATGGCGATGCGGCGGGAATCCTTGATTTCTTCGGCGTTCTTGATGCTCATGAAGCGCACCAGGATGTGCGGCATGCCGAAGTAGCCGAGGCCCCACGCGAGGCTAGAAATCAACGCAATCAGGCCGATGGACTTGCCGGTAGTGGCGTTGGTGAACAGGCTCATCAGGTAGGGGTTCTGCGCGTTCACGGCATCCATCGTCGCGGCAAAGCCACCCGAGCCGCTCATGATAATCGAAGGAATCGCGATGACAGCAATAAGCATCATGGTCGCCTGGATAAAGTCCGTCCAGCACACGGCGAAGAAGCCGCCCATGAAGGTGTAGCTCACCACGACGACCGCACCGAGAATGAGGCCCGTGTTGTAGTTCATGCCGAAGATGGTACCGAACAGCTTTGCGCTAGCGACAAAGCCCGAAACCGTGTAGAACAGGAAGAACGCGAGAATGAAAATCGAAGCAATGACGCGGATAATTCCCTTGTTGTCGCGGAAGCGATTCGAGAAGAAATCCGGAAGCGTAATGGAATCGCCGCAGAAGTGGCTGTACTTGCGAAGCCTGCGACCCACGATTTTCCAGTTGAGGTACGTACCGATAACGAGGCCTATGCCGATCCACGCTTCAGAAAAACCACTCACGAACACGGCGCCCGGGAGGCCCATCAAAAGCCAGCCGCTCATGTCGGAGGCCTGCGCGGACATCGCGACCACCCACTTGTTCATACCGCGGTTGCCGAGGTAGTAGGCGTTCAGGCTGTTCGCCTTCTTGGAAAAGTAGAACCCGATGCCGAGCATCATCAGCAGGTAAAGGATAAAGACGGTCAATACCATTTGATATTCTCCCTGAAATGTGATATATTCTAAAATAAGATTTTTTACGTCGCGATTCCCCACGAGAGCGTTATTTTTTCTAAATAAATGAGCCAAGATTGGAACATGCAAGAGATATCCTTCAAAATCATCGCAAAAATCAAAAGCGATTTCGACACCAAGTTCGGGGTGCCTAGGCAAAGTGGCCTGGTTCCGGGCCTCAAGTCATGCATCCGCTTTGAACCGGAATTCCGGAACGCCGACGCCCTGCGTGGGCTAGAAGGATTCAGCCACCTGTGGATTGCATGGATATTCTCCGAAAACATCCGCGAGACCTGGAGCCCGACAGTGCGGCCGCCCAGACTCGGGGGCAACAAGCGCCTCGGCGTTTTCGCGACCCGTTCCAGTTTCCGCCCGAATCCGCTCGCGCTTTCGTGCGTGAAAATCGAGGAAATCCGTCTTGACGGGGATGAAGGCCCCGAAATTGTCGTGAGCGGCGCCGACCTCATGGACGGTACGCCCATCGTCGACATCAAACCCTACATCCCCTACACCGACGCCCGCCCCGAAGCCATCGGCGGTTTTACAGACTCCGTGTTCAAGAACAGGCTGCACGTCAACGCCCCTGCCGAAATTTTGAACAAGATAGAATTTGAAAAAAGGGACGCCCTCATTGCCGTACTGGAGCAGGATCCCCGCCCTGCCTACCAAGACGCCCCCGAACGCATCTACGGGTTCAGCTTCGCCGGCAAAGAAATCAAGTTCAAGGTTAACCACGACACCCTCGAGCTAGTCAGCATCGACTAACCCTGCAACGAAAAAAAATCCCCTACAAACTGAAAAGGCTTCCCCGCCAAAAAGCGAGGAAGCCTTTGCTTGCTTTACACAAAAACGTTTCGTACTAGCGGGCGATATCGATACGGGCCGTAGAACGGGCGGAACCCGCCTGCACGGAGACCAGGTAGTTGCCCACCGGAAGCTTGGAAGCATCGAGGTTCACCGTATTCTCGCCAGCCGAGAACATGGCATCCATGCTCATGACCTGCTTGCCCAGGACCGAGTAAACACTCACGTTGACACGGGAGGCGCGGTCGAGGTTCACGGGAACGACAATCGCGTTCTGCGAGACAACCATCTTGCCGATAGCAACGCCCTTGGCCTGGACAGCCCGTATGGCCTCGGAGCCTTCGGACGACGATGTCGCTTCGGCCGGAGCACTGCTTTCAGGAGACTGCGCCGAAGAGCTGGAGCCGTCTGCCGGACCGGCAGAGCTCGAACTGTTAGCATCGCCAGAAGATGCCGGCGTACCGCTGCTGGAAGAGGCGGCAGGTTCAGCGCTGGAAGACTCCGGTGTCGAAGTAGCAACCGGGTTGAGCTTGTCGCCCAGGACTTCAATCACCTTTTCCGCATAGCGCTTGCCAAAGTCGCGGTAGCCCTGCGAAGAGAAGTGGATACGCATCATGTCCAGATCGTTGAGGCCTTCGGCAGACACGATATAGAAGTTCTTGGACTTTTCCGGGAGTTTCCTGATGTTGGTGTTCGTGCCCTTGGAACTGCCTTGATACGGGACTTCGCCCGCAAAGAACGGGATATTCTCGTCGAGCCCGACATCCTTGACCAGGCGGTCATAGACCTTCTTGACCTTGTTGGGCCAGTCGCTGTCGCCCTCGTCCGTTTCGCCCTGGTGAAAGATGATTCCCTTGATGACGCCGTCTTCCTTGGCCTTCTTGGCCATGTCGACCAGACGCTGATACGGGTCGTCGCCATAATCCTTGACGATATCCTTGAACCAGCCGGCCTGAGTGGACATATAGCCCTGATCAAGTGGAGAATCGAACGCCACAATGCTGCAACCAGCGATAGCCACGACGACGACACCGACCCTGATTTGCGGGTCCAGCTTTTCGACCAGCGTGCGTCCGAAGTAATCGGTAGGGCCAAGACCGCCATGCTTGTTGGCCAGCGGCGGAATCGCCTCGTTCCAAGTTCCCAGTTTTCTTCCGTTGAAGTTGTCGATTGTCGAGAGCATCTGGAAACGGGGATTGACCGTCTTGTCCTGGCTTTCGATAGTGCCCTGGCCTTCCATGTTG
Organism: Fibrobacter sp.; assembly: GCA_017649565.1. Taxonomy (GTDB): domain Bacteria; phylum Fibrobacterota; class Fibrobacteria; order Fibrobacterales; family Fibrobacteraceae; genus Fibrobacter. Next base: position 7,841 of record JAGCGO010000028.1, read on the forward strand.
GACTGGCCAAACGCGAGATAGATGTGGAAATTAGGATCCGGGTCGGCATATACGGAAGCTGCCGCCATAAGCGCAAACCCGAACAGGGGGCCCAGCAGGTTCACTTTTTTCATTTTTTCCTCCTCAAAACGAGCATTATCTTCACAACGAAGACTTCATTCCGGCACCTAACTCCATTTCGACAATTAATATACCCCGTAAACGCCCAAATCTGAAGAAACGAGGCTTCTTTTCATTGTAAAGGATTGCAACACGACACAAAAAACCCGTCTCCAGATACGGAAACGGGCGTAATTTCAGCGAATAAGGATTAGCGCTTTTCTACGGAAATGACCTTGACAGCAGCATCCTGCCTGAGCAGGTACCTTCCAGAACGCTGGAACTTGGCTGAGACAATCTCCTTGAGCGAAGCGCCAGAAGTAAGTTCGACAGTGCCGAGGAACTTGCCCTGCATGTCAAACACCTGGGCCTTGCCCGACATGACAAAGGACTTCGCCATTGCCGGGAGGGCGTCCGTAGCGGAACTGCTGGAACTATTCACGGCACTCCCATCGGAGCTGCTACTTGCCGCAGAACTCGGCTGGTCACCCGAAATGCTGGAACTCGAATGGTGATGGTGGTGTCCCCCACTCGAGCTGCTGGAGCCCGAATCACTGGAGCTGGCCACAGATTCCGTCCCGGCAGAACTGCTGGATGCCGGGCTGTCGCTCGAAGCCGGGGGTTCCGAAGTCTCTTCAGGCTTGATCTTGTCACCCAGGACCTCAATCATCTTTTCGGCATAGCGCTTGCCGAAATCGCGGTATTCCTGCGAGGTAAAGTGCACGTTCTGGCCATCGCCCAGGGCCTGGTTGAACCCTTCGGAAGAGATCACGTAGAAGTTCTTGGACTGCTGCGGGAGCTTCGCGATGTTTTGGTTCGCGCCGCTACTCACGCCGCTACGCAGCACCTCGCCCGCGAGGAACGGGATATCGTCACCAAGGCCCAAATCCTTGATGATGTTGTCGTAGACCTTCTTGACCGCGGAAGGCCAGTTGCCGTCACCGGCATCGGTTTCGCCCTGGTGGAAAATGATGCCCTTGATGACGCCGTCTTCCTGGGCCTTCTTGGCCATCTCGATCAAACGACCATAGGGGTTTCCGCCATAGGCATTAATGCGCTGGATCATCCAGTCCTGGCCACGCTGCGAATTCACATAACTCGAATAATTGTCCTTGTCGAAAAGCTTGATGCTACAACCGGCGACGGCAACTTCGATGATACCCACCTTGATCTTGGAATCGGTCTTTTGGACCATGGTGCGGCCGAAGTAGTCCGCAGGCCCGAGTTTGGCACCATTGCAGTGAGCCAGCGGCGGCACGGCCTTGGACCACTTGCCCTTGGACATGCCCTGGTTACAGGATCCGTTATCAGCCGCCCACATTACTTGGAAGCGCTCGTCAACATTTCTATCCTCATTGCTGATATCGCCCTGGCCTTCCATGTTCGACTGGCCGAAAGCGAGATAGATGTGGAAATTAGGATCAGGGGCTGCGTTTACTGTTGTTGCTAGCATAAGCGATAATAGAGTAGAGCCAAATACAGCTCCCATCTTATAGGACTTTTTCATTTTTACTCCTTTTGACATAAAGTCAACCCAACGTGCTATTAAATATATGCAGAAATTAAAAAATTTTGAACAGACAACTAACTTTTTGCCGTTCACAAAATGCAACAAAGCCCTTTTTCTGTTCACATCTTCTAAAAAACGAGTTTTTTCACTGTAAAAAAAGCAATACAAAAAGCCCCGACAGACATTTTTTTGACCATACAAGGAAGAAACATCCAAGGCGTCCCCTCTTTACATTGCAAGGCCGCTTACCTAATGGCGACAGCTTGAACCTGGTTTCCGACATTCACCAGGTAGGTTCCGGTACGATTGATCGGCAAGCTGAAATTCACCGCATCAACGCGTCCCTTCACCAATACGCTTCCCTGCATATCAAGCACCGCATAGGCACTGCCCACAGACGCCCCAGAAATCAGAACGCTGCGACCAACGACACTGACCGTGAACTGCGGAACAACGCCTTGTGCGACAATCGCATCTTTACCGCCCTTATTGCTGGAGCTAGATTTCGCCTTGCTGGAACTACTCTTCACGCTGCTACTGCTGGACTCCGCCTCGCTGGAGCTGCTCTCCGCACTGCTGCTTTCGACACTAGATGAGAGGGCCCTAGCCTTCCATGTTGGACTGACCGAAAGCGAGGTAGATGTGGAAATTGGGATCCGGGGCTGCATTTGAACACCGGATTTTTTCGTTTTAACTCCCTTTACACAAAATCATTTTTGCAACAAAAATATATTAATAAAAACAGAAATCTTTAGCCGGGCTGTTTTTTGGGGGCCGCTTCTAACATGCAACAGGGGCGACTTCCCCCATTTTTATTTATATTCCCTAGAAAAAGAGGATTTTCATGAAAAACAAACTTTTTGCAGCATCCATACTCGCCGTGGCCTTTGCCATTTGCGCATGTTCCAGCGACGAAGAAGAGGAATCCCTTGCCGACAAGTGCAAAGGAGGGGACGACGCATCCTGCCTGATCGGAACATGGCAGATGCTCGCCATCCAGGACGCCGCGTTTGACTACAACATGGTAGTCGACTTCTCCACCGGACCGGGCACACTCGTCATCAATGAAGACGGCACCTTCACGTACACCTACGCCACCGCGGTGAGTTCTCTCATGGCCGCCGATTGCGGAGGATTGAACGATAACGGGAAGTGGACCTACAATGCCGAAACCAAGATGATTTCCATCAAGTTCACCGTCGGCGAGCAGTGCAATTCCAGCCCGACAACAGCGGCTGTCAAAGTCAACGCAACCGACATGACATTCGACAAGCAGGTCTTCCAGACCTCCGAAGACGTTTTCAGTGCGACCAAGCCTATCGAATACTACAAGCGAGTCGGAATACTGGAATAGTCCCTGACGCGTGACCTAAAATCGGTCCAGAAAATTCTAGGCAAAAAAGCGGCAGACAACCAGCCACAGCACCCGAAGCCCGTACGTAAAGACGTTCAGGTGCGACTTCTCGTCGCCATAGTGCGTCGGGATGGGCAGTTCTGCCATAGGAAGACCGGAAGCATCCGCCTTGGAAATAATTTCCAAGTCGATATCGAAACTGCGGCTCAGCTTGTCCAGGTCAAGAGTCTTGAGGAATGCCGTCGAGTAGACCAGGAACCCGCTGTGCCTGTCCGTCAGCGGCTGGCTGAACGCGAGGTTCTCGATGGCCGTCAATATGGTACCGCCGATACGCTTGTGTAGGGGCATCCCCCCTTCCGCAGCCTCGCCTTCGATAGCCATGCGTGACCCCTGGAGCAACGCCAGGTCATGTATCGTCATCGCCGCAAAGAACTCTCCCAGCTGTTCACCGGGATACTGACCGTCGCCATGCAGGCAGGCCACGTACTTAGCGCCGGAGGCAATGCCCTCGACAATCCCTTTCTTGACCACGGCACCGTAGCCCTGGTTCTTTTCGAAACGGAAATAGCTGAGGATATTTTTCTCGTGAGTCTGTTCCCGGAACCTTTCGAACACCTCGGCAGTCCCGTCGGTAGAGCCGTCGTCTATGACAAGGACCCTGGAACGTTTCCATACCGCCGGACGGATACTCCCCAGAGTCTTCTCCAAGGTTTTTTCTACGTTATACGCAGGAATAAATATAAAGGAATCAATCGGCGGCATTGCTATAGTGTCCTATAAACCAGGTCAACGATTCCTCAACGGCTACATCTAGCGGGACCTGGGCACGGAACCCAAGCAGCTTTGCAGCCTTTTCGACCGAAGGCAGGCGGCGCATAGAATCGTCGTAGCCGCTACCATAGAAAGTCTCGCCATCTACCACCTCCGGTGCAGGAAGCGATTCGACCGTGACGCCCTTCAGGCGGGCAAAAATCCGACGCATCCGCTCGGCCAGTTCCGCAATGGAAACCTCGTTGTCCGGGTTCCCCACGTTGAACGCCTGCGAAAATCCCTTATCGCCGGAGGCGAACAGGGCGAACATGAAATCGACAGCATCGAACACCGAAGTGAACGTGCGGCGCGCCTTGCCACCATTGACCAACTTCAGCGATTCGCCACGCAGAAGCGCCGTAGAAAAGTTCGCCAGCACCCGAGGAATGCCCTCACCGTCGACCCCCGGCATGAAATCCATGTAGGGTCCGACAAAGTTGAACGGGCGGACAACGGTCCAGCACAGGCCGGCAAGTCCGGCAATAAAACGTTCGGCAAGCAACTTTGCAGTGGCATAGCTCCAGCGGCTAGAAGCGACCGGACCAAACACGAACCCGGTCTTGTCCTCGTCCAGTTGTCCGGAATCCTCCAGCGTCCTGCCGTAGACCTCCGAGGTGGAGAAATGGATAAGCCACGCACCCGACTTAGCGCAAGCACAGGCCAGGGCTGCCGGATGGTCGTAATTGCTGCGGATGACCGCAGGCGCCTCTGCCATGTAGCGGCTGGGCGTGCATATCGCGGCAAGGTTCACCACTACGGGGAACTGGGCAATCCGTTCGACAATACGGGGATCGGCCAGGTCTGCATTTATGAATTCGCAGCGTTCGTCATTTAGCCGGTGCTGAATGCGGTAGAAGTCGACATCGACCCCGAACACGCGCCACTTGGTGCGGCACAATACGGCATCCAGCAGGTGGCTACCTATAAAACCACCGCAGCCAACTATGGCCACGGTGACGCTGGAATCGTTAAACGAAAGAGGCAAAGCTACTCCGTGACAGTGAACTTTCCAGACTTTCCGTTCTTCTTGGTTTTGGAGTAGGGCACGACCTGGATGAAGGCTTCGCTGGAAGGATTAATCAAGTCGCCGTCCAGCTTGACCTCCTGCTCGTAGCAGGTCTTGCCATCGGGATTCTTCTCGCCGGCGGACTCTTCGATGAGTTCGGTACCCATGTCTTCTTCGTTTTCACGGTACTTGAAAACGAACTGCGGGCCGGCAAGGCTAGGATCGGCGCCGTACACGACCTTGATCGTTTCGCCGAGCTTGAACGTTTCGCCACCCTTCGGGTAGACGACTACCACGCCGTCTTCGGTCGTGCAATCGTAAGATTCAGACTGGCTCCCGTTATCCTTCGTGTCTTTTTCCGAAGAAGAACTCGGAGTTTCGTTAGCGGGTTTCGTCGAAGAGGACTCATCGTCGGAACAAGCCCAGAAAGCTAACGAAGTGGCCAAAAGTGCGACATATGCTAATTTCATTTTTTACCTCTTTTTGGAAAATTTTAAAAAATTAAAGCTGACGCATCAGCGGTGTTTCCGCCAAAATCTCGTTTGAAATCCTGCGGATCAGCTTATTCCAGACATCCTCACCCGGGACGAAGTCCTGGCTCTCTTCCAGGATATCGATCTTTCCGAAGGCGACTTCCTTCTTGGTATCCATGGAGTAGATAGTATAGCCGGCATAGGCCTGCACTCCGTAGAAGTAGACCTTGTTGCCGTTATGACGCTTGACCGAGACGTGCCTGTTGAACGTGAGGCCGGAAATCGTCACGACAATACCCTTGAGGTCCTGGAACTTTTCCGGATTCGGGTTGGACACCATGAAATCCATGTACCCCTTCATCTTTTTCTTGGTGCGGACGAATTTGCCCGACCTGGACACCTCGGGGAGTGCGCTGACTTCGAGACCGGACATGCTGACCATGTTCTGGTTCAACTGGGGCAGGAACCAGTCGTTGAACTTACCGACATAGTCAGGCAATGCCTTGTTGAAGTCGTTGCCGTTCTGGACCTTAAGATCCAGGACATAGACAGTCAAACCCGAGGGTGGAGTCTTCCATTCGGGATTGACCTGCTTGTGCAGCCCGCCCTGGGCGCAACCGGCAAACAAAGCAACTACCAACGAGCAAAAAAAGAGTGTTAAAATTTTTTTCATAAGATTCCTTCCTAAATTCTTTTTTGAAAGATAGCTTTTTATAAACAACGTAGGGGGAAGCCTATCGTTTTACATCCCGTCCGCGCGACAATACTGCCTTTTTGGACAGCAACCTTCCATTCATGCCAAACATTTAATAGGCAAGAGCGGAATTGCAAAACAGCGAAGAAAAGCCCCCCGTGCGTAGAGGGGGGCTTAGTGATTTAGTTAGAACGGATTAATAAATGTCTTCATCGTCCAGCCAATCGTACTCGACCCAGAACTTGTATCCCGTATGAATATCACCACCGCATGAATTACCACAATAACCGTCCGTATCATCGTATTTGATTCCACTCGAGCCAACAAGGAATCTGTTCTCACCCTGTTTTGGAGCTCCGCCAACCTGACCAGCCCCTTTATCGCCATTTTCCAAAGCCTTTATCATGTCGTCATATTTCCAACGAATTCCCTTTTCCATCCGAACATCCCCGACAGTCCTGAAGCTGCTATAGCACACATTGAAGTACAAATATAGCCCTTCGCTGCCAACACTAGTCGAATAAACACCCTCATAATTTTTTTCACTAGAAGCAAATATAGAATCAAGTATATCTTGGGGTTCAGAAAGAAAAACCACTCTGTAATTGAGACTGTCGCCGGGTAATGGCTCTCTATCTCGAATCTTCCCTTTCCAAGACCAATTACCAATAATACTTGCATTATGACTGTTACCAGAATGGAGCTCGACATTCACATCTACATTAGTAGTCTTAAAACCAATCACAGATTCCAAATAAGATTTAGATTCCGGCGGCGTTATTGCACCAAAATCCGTCATCTTAATCTCAAACTGAATTCGGCCTACACTACGCTTATGCGTTTCTGTACCCGTAGAGAACACCACGCTATCTCCTTCCATTCCATAGGCATAAACGCGATAGGCAAAATAAGGAGAACCACGGCCAACAGAATCGGCATAGCTGCTTGAGGAATCTACCACAAAGGACTTAACACCGTATCTGAACTCATCTTTGTCCACTATTTTTGCGTTGTTATAGATTTTTTCTATCAATATCAACGCACCGACACCGACACTATCGCCACGCAAAATGACATACCCTTTCACGCGGGGATCCTTAGAACGGTCAAAGTTCACGATAATTTGTGTACGATCTTTACTTTTTCCGAGTCTCAAGTTCGTCGGAGGACTCAAAGCCGAGGAAATCGACAAGGTGTATGTTTTGACCGTAGTTTCGTCTCCAGATTTCACTTCAATCGTGACATCCGTGTTCTGAAAAATCTTGAGTTCTTTCGGAGTCTCGAAAATGTAAACGTCCTTACCGTCCACTACAGTCGGTTTAACAGAATACGTTTTTCCATTCATTGTATACTTCACCCACGTCACCTTTTCTGCGTTGGTCACGACCTTGATAAAGGCGGACGGAGCCGGGACAACGACATCGAAACTGTCAGCCTCAGCAAGAGCCACAGAATCCTTGTTAAGCAACGCAGAAGAATCCGCCATCAGCGAATCGGCAAATACCTGAAGTATGGAGAGAGAGGCATCCTTTGACGAAATGCGTTTAATCAATTCCGTGTTCTCGGTCGGTGCCGGATCTTTCTTATCGTTCAAGCCGTCGCCATCCGTATCTTCGCTCGCCGGATTTGTATAAATCTTGGTTTTGGACTTGCCCTTGGTCCATCCGTTGATTTCATCGTAATCCGACAAGCCGTCGCCATCGGAATCCACCTTCTTGTCATCCGATCCAAACAGGTGCTCCGTAAAGAAAGGAACACCGTCGTGGTCCTGGTCCCTGCTGTAGAAGATATGCACGGCATCCCCCGCGCCGATGAAGATCTTTTCTAGGTCATACGAGGCATGGG
>JAGCGO010000029.1 GCA_017649565.1 Fibrobacter sp.
ACGTGGCCAAGAAGGAACTTGCGCAGGATGCGCGTCCGGCCATCAAGCCGGTGAACGTGAACCCCGAAGAATTCGACGAAATTTACGTCGGCTACCCGGTGTGGTGGGGCGAGATGCCCATGCCCATGTTCACTTTCTTCGAGAAGTATAACTTGAAAGGCAAGACGATTCACCCGTTCGTGACTCACGAAGGCAGCGGCCTCTCGGGTGTTGCCCGCCTCAAGAAGGTGACCGGCGCGAACGTGACTCCCGGCCTTGCCATCTACGGACATGTGGCCCAGAACGAACGCGACAAGGCCCAGAAAGAAGTCGACAAGTGGGTGAAGTAGGCTACGGCTCGCAACAAAGTCTCTTGCCGAGTTCGTAGGCTTTTTCCAGATCCTTGGGGAATTGCGTTTCCCGTATTTGCGCCTTGTGGGTTTCGTCGAATTGAGCCGCGTCGTATTTGGCGTAGTCGTGGAATTGGTAGGTGTCGAAGGAGTAAAGGATTTCGGTCGGGCCGAATATTCCAAGGTTCTTTGCTCCGGCATCCATCAAGATATCGTAGGCGTTAGCCTTGTAGATTGACATATCGGGGCAGTTCATGGTGAAAATGGATGCCGAGCGTTTGGGCTTGTTCACCACGGGCTGCATATAGTTCGAATAGTTTACGGCCGGGAAGATGAGCCTTTCTGTAAAGGCGCGCAGTCCGGCGGTAGGGTATCCGCAATAGACCGGCGAACCGCAAACCAATACGTCGGCTTCTACGGCCCTTTCGAGAATGGGCTGCAAGCCGTCCTTGAAAGAACATACGCCCTTGCGGCCACCCTTGACCTTGCAGGCAAAGCAGCTCATGCAGCCTTTGTAAACCAGGTCGCGGTCGTAAAGGTTTACCATTTCCACCTCGGCACCTGCGTCTTTTGCTCCTTCCATGGCGCGGTTCAGGAGTTTGGCCGTGTTGCCGTTCTTTCGGGGGCTTCCGTTGATAAACATTGCCTTGATCATATTACAGAGTCCTCTTCTTGTTGCGGATTTTGGTCAGCTTGTCCATGTCGAAATGGTCGATGCCGTATTGCAGGGAATCTAGAATTTCTTTTTTGCGGGCAAGGAACGGTCCGCTCAAATTCATGGACGACGTGTGGTGCGTATTGAGTTCGCAATCGCAGGTCAGACGCTCCAGGAAAAGTTTCAGTTCCTGCATTAGCTCGCGTTCCGTAAGCGGCGTGAATTCCCCGCGGCGGGCTTCTTCCAGGAGCGGCGTCCCGGGGAACAGCGTGAGTCCGCCGGTGCCTACCAGCATGGGCTTCAACTGGTTGAAAATCTCCGCCGTATGGATGGCGTGGTCTTCGCTATGCTCGCGGCCTGCCACGCCGTTCAGGAAGGTGACCCAGTACTGGATTCCGGCTTCTTCCAGCTTGTGGCATTGCTCCAGAATATCTTCGGGGGCGTAGCCCTTGTTGATGCGTTTCAGCGTCCAGGCGTCGCCGCTTTCTACGCCAAGGGAAATCTCGTTCACGCCGATATCGCGCAGGTTGCGCAACTGCTCCACGGTCTTGTTTTTTAAGTCCGAAACACGTGTAGCCGTGTACATGTGCTCCAGTTCGGGCAGGTACTTTTTGATGAGTTCCAGCCGGGGCATGAGCCTGTCGTAGGTGGGGGCAAGCGGGTTTGCGCTCAGCAGCTGGATGGTCTTTGCATGGGGATTGTCGGCACGGAGTTCGCGCAGGTCTTCTTCCAGCAGGTCCATGGGCTGCATGCGGAAGGATACGTCCTTGTACATGGTGCAGAACTTGCAGCTGTTATGGGTGCAGCCCTGCGTAATCTGGATGAGGGGCCACGTGGGCCAATAGGGGCTCCTGTAAACGGGTTCGGTAAAATGCATATCTTTTTCCTTTTTTCTTGTCGGTTATAAGATATGCTCTTTCCTGAAATTCCGTATCGTTACTTACCGTTTGGTAAGTGGCCGCCCAATATGATTCGTCGGTGTTCCACGCCCCATTCTGACATGCGGTAAACGATGATGTAGAGCTTTTTGCCGTGCTCGGTCACGCGGTATTCGACGCGGGGCGGGTAGCCGTAACACTCGAACTTTTCGAGCAGCTTGTCTTCTTGCATTTGCCGCAGCCGCATAGTCAGGACTTTTTCGCTGAGCCCGTGGATGGAGGCGAGGATGTCCTTGAAACGGGTGTTCCCGCAGAGGATTGCCGTGAGAATCTCGACGGTCCATTTGCTGCGCAGGACGTCCATGGTGTCGCCGATGGACATCACCTCACGGCAGAGCGTCTTGGAATCCTTGACCGTGATTTCGCCTATGATTTTTTCGATGTTGTCTGAACTTTCGGGCATTTCAGCGGAAATATAACACTTTTATAAATTCAAGGAGCGGCCGGGGAACGCCCAAGGGAGGGCTTAATCCGTTGGGGGCTAATCCATGCCAAGAAGCCATCTTGAGACATCGACGATTCTGATTCCTTCGTACTGGGTCGTTTCGTGGTTTGTTCTCGCGATGAGCATTTTGGGGTATGCGTCTTTTATTCCGAGCAGCGGGGCCGTTTCCCTTTCAAAAGTCTTCTTGTCCGAGATGTTGTCCGATACCTGGATATACAGCTTTTCGTCATGTTTCATTGCAACAAAGTCGATTTCTTTCTTGTAAAGAACTCCGACGTAAAGTTGGTAACCCCTTCGAAGTAATTCCATGGCAACCATGTTTTCATACACGTGGCCGTAGTCCATGTTGCGGGTCCCGAGTCTTGCGTAACGGAACGAATGGTCGCTCAAGTAGTATTTGTCTTCCGTGGTCAAGTACCTTTTCCCGCGAATGTCGAATCTTCGGATTTTATAGAAGGCGAATGCCTTGCACAAATAATCGATGTAAGAACCTATGGTTTTATGGTTCGTCCTGTCGCTTGTGGTGCTGATTGTCTTGGCGACATTTCGGATGGAGGTGATGTTGCCGACATTGTCCATTAAAAAGTCAATCAGTTTTTCAAGAAAGATCTTGTTCCGAATCTTGTATTTTTTGACGATGTCGCGGATTACCAACGTGTTGAAAACATCTTCGTTCACGTAACGGAACTTTTCGCTTTCAGTCTTGTATAAGAAGGAACCCGCCATCCCCCCTTCTTTAAGGTAGGATTCGAATGAGTCTTCCAGTTTTTTCGGTTTGTAGTATTTTGTGTATTCCGCAAACGAAAACGGGAAGACGGGTATCTCAAAAGTTCGGCCCGTAAAGAGCGTTGCCAGATCGCTACTAAGCAGGAATGCATTTGAGCCGGTTACATAGATGTCGAATTTTTCCGTGGCGTGCAGGCTGTTCAAAGCCTTTTCGAACGAGTCGCAAAGTTGAACTTCGTCGATGAACAGATAGTTTGTCTTTTTAGGCTTGTACGCCTGTTCTGCATATTCTTCGAGTGCGGAATAGTTCTGTAATTTTTCAAACTTCGTCAAGTTGAAGTTGATCTTGATGATGTTTGCCTTTTTATCATTTTTTGCAATCCATTCTGCAAAGGATTCTAATAATTTTGATTTGCCCGAACGACGGATTCCGGTTATTACCTTGATGTCGGGTGTGCCCCTGACATTTTTCAATGTGTTCAAATACTCTGTTCTTTCAATCAGTTTCATTTGTCGATTCCCGAATTTCTATTTCCCAAAAATAAAAATATATAAAATTTGGGAAATTGTCTAGATGCTGGGATGACAAGTTAGGGCCGGGGAACGCCCAAAAGGTCGTGATGTGCCTTTTTTACTATGCGTTTCGCGCATACTGAGCATGAAAAAATGGTATTTTGCGGGGCTTGCGCATTTATTTATATTAAAAGCGTAAATTTATAAGGAACAAACCATGAAACTAGGGACGATTATGACGATGCTTGGTATGGGTGCGGTGCTTGCCGCGTGTGATTGCTGCCCGCAAGACGGGGCGAAGGCGCTTGCGCAGGACAAAGAACTGCGCGCCGTGATGGACAACTTCACGCAGAACGAGGTTCCGGCGGCGACTC
>JAGCGO010000030.1 GCA_017649565.1 Fibrobacter sp.
ATTTTCTTGCTTGACTGACAAGAAACTCAGTTGTGATTTGCTTTCAGAATTTCTACTTTAAGGAGAGCAGTTACAGCGGTCCTTTGAGCAACCAGTTTGAAGACGAGGTTGTGATTTGCTTTCAGAATTTCTACTTTAAGTAGAGCAGTTACAGCTACATTCTCACACACATATTACCTCAACGAGTTGTGATTTGCTTTCAGAATTTCTACTTTAAGTAGAGCAGTTACAGCTCTTCACGGGAGCGGGCCGCATGGATTTCGGTTGTGATTTGCTTTCAGAATTTCTACTTTAAGTAGAGCAGTTACAGCAGACCTGTTGTAACTGAATTTGAATCAAGGACTTAGGACTTGGTTTGAAAAACAAAAAAATCGGACCTGAATGGCCCGATTTTTTGATTTTTAAACCATTTTTTCCCCTCAAAAGAGTTCCAACTGAGGTGATGCTTTTGGCAAAGGTTTTTCCTTTTTTCCGTAGAAAACCTTGATTTTGCCAAACTGTTTGTCGGTTATGCATAGGATGCTTACCGACCCTTTGGGGGGCATGAAAGTCTTTATCCTTGCGATATGCACGTTTGCGTTTTCGACAGATGCGCAATGCCGGACATAGATTGACAGCTGGAATCGGGAAAAACCATCCTTTAGCAAGTCCTTTCTGAACTGGCTATGCCGCTGCCGCTCTATCTTGGTTTCTGTTGGCAGATCAAAAAAACACAGAACCCACATAATCCTATACTCACTAAGCCGGTCCATCCGGTACCTCTGGATAGACGATTTTTCGACTTTCTCCGTCAAAACATTTATAGAGAGATGCTGTTGTCGTAGAGACTGCGTTCATGAGAGGGCTGCGGTTCTCGCTGATGATTACGTCTTTTGTTGGCAATTGCAGAATTGCTGCCTTGATTTCTGTTGTCAAATCTTTAGGAAAGCAATCCTGTTGCTTTAAAATATCAATGACTAATTTGTCTGCAAATGGCCTGTAGGGCTCCATTATATCGTCTGCCAAACAATATGCATTGTAACGGTTGTGATGGTGAATGCCGAATGTCGGCAAGAGGCCGCTTGCGACGAGGGCCCTTGCCACGATTCCTCGCAAAATGGCATATGCATAGTTCAGCATGTTGTTTGGTGGGACTCCAGTTCGGTCTCGGACGAAGTCCGTAATTTCGGGGAACATCTCTTTCCAATAGTATGCCGCAGCAACCGCCTCGCGGTTGTCTATATCGCCGCTGCGCACCGAATTAGCCCAGACGAGCATGTTCTTAGTCTCGATACCACGGACTTGTCGCAGAATTGCTGCTTGGTTTATAATTTTTTGCTGTATAGTCTGTTGCCACAGTTGCTTTTTTAATGGAATTGACGCCTCGATTTGTGCGTTGAATCTCTCGGATTGCAAGGTGTTGCCTGCAAGGGGCAGTAATAGTCCCTCAGGCAGGTGTGTCTTCCCGCAATTGATGACTGCACAGTTGTTTTCTAGTAAAGCACCAAGTAGGGCGTTTGTAATTGTGACTTGCGGAGAATCCAGAACAACGAAGCCAATATCTTCAATGGCTGCCGTACGAACCTCTTCATTCGGCTTCTTGACAACCAACTGGTTGTCTTTTAGGCTTAAATAAGCCGCATTGCCAAAATAAAGAGTTCGTTTAATCATAGGCTACACCTGTATTATATTTCCAAGTCTATCTACTTTTATTGGAACGCATGATTCTTTAATCATTTCTCCTGTAATTGCTCGTTCCATTTTGTTTGATGTTGTAAATTCAACTTTGTTTACAATAGTATTAGATACGCATGCTTTAATGCAGAACATTTGATAACCACTAAAGCTTACAACTTTGTAGATTCTTTCTTGGTCGATCTTGTTAGTTCCGCTGATTGGCAAATACACTAAATCATTTGGAGTCAGCATAAAAAGTAACTTTTTATCGCAGTAATCAGGATATATTCCTTTTAAGTATTGCTCGACATTATCTTTCCATGTTGCTCCAAATTGCTTTTGACAGTCAATCATAACATTTAACGGAATTGTCAAATAGGAACGAATACCTTGTTCGTTGCTGAATATGGCAAAGAACAAATTAGTACCCTTTGCAGCCTCAACAAATTTTTTAGGCTTATTGCCGCTTTGCCCAACCGCAAATTTGTCGCCTTTTTCATACCAACGAACCTTATATATAGGCTGATGGGACTTACCGCTGTTAAGAGCCTTAATATTGCGGTTCATTTCATCAATTCCATCGGGAGAGAACGCCAATTCAGGATTATTACCTTTGGCAGCAAGATGAGCCAAAAGAATTTTTTGAATCCCGGTATCGGTTATCTCATTTTCAATTTTCTTTTTGTCAAATGACGTATCTATGGGTTTCCTGGTTGCAAAATAGTGGTCGTTTGTTTCCTTAGTGAAGTAGTAAACCTGAATTTTAGAAAGAGCAATCTCTTTTTTAATATCTTTTGCAGTTTTCCCCTCGTTTTTCAAAGACAGTATTTTTTCTCTGAGTTCCCGATTTACTATACGAGTTGGATCTTTTAATGCCGCGTCAATTGAAACGTCTTTCGTCTTCTTTAAGTTTACCGCTCCGAAAACGGTATCTTTATGCATCGGCTTACGAATTGCCCAACTGTCGCCCTTTTCCTGTTTGACAAGAATCTTCTTGCCTTGATCGTTAATATGTTGGATATGGTTGGTTGTCTTATTGATGACGCGCTGGTTTTGCTTGAAACTGACAATGATGTTTTCAAGCGAATTCTTTGCGTCTATCGTGAACGAATCCCATGGTTTGATGAATTCCTTGGGAACTTCACGTTCTTTGCCGTCTATTACAACTTTTTCGTATTTGCGTAATTTCCGTTGAAGTTGGGCTCGATTTAAGTTGAATTTTGAATGCGATGCCTCATTATTCAACAAATTAACGTGATCGCGAGTTGTACATGCAATTACAATCGCATCCATTGCATGATGACGGTGATCAATACGCTTTTTGTTGAATCCTTTTTGCAATTCTATGGGCATTGCAGGGATTTCATGACCTTCAGTATTTGTTGATGTAAAGCAGTCTTTCCCAGTAATCTGGTTTAGTCTTTGGAATCGCGGAAGTACAATGCTGTTCCAAACATCATTCATTCCCCAATCCTTTTTCAAACGGTCTGTAATTGCCCCGTTACAAGGAATCAGGTTCTTTGATATGGCTTCTTGCTCGTATTCATCATTAGAATCCTTTTCGCGAACAATATTAGAAAGAAGCCCTTTAATCATCTTACTGATGTATCGGCTGTCATTAAGTTGCCGTTCAATAAATTCGTCGGGAATGTTTTCTAAGAGCAATTTTTTCATCTTTCCGCGATTGTTAAAATAATGCTCCTTTACAAAACTTTCGTACGCGTCAACAGAAAGAATTTCTACGGTCTCACCTTGACTGAGTTGTACTTTTTCACCATGGTGATTTTTGATGAATTCAAAGCCGAGTTGATTATCTTTCAGTTTGTTGACTTCAGCTTCGCATATGACTTTATTGCTGAAGGAATCATCAAAGTACCGAGATTGAGGAATCACATGCTCAATTTCGTATGCAGAAGTGAATAGTTTACTGAGGGATATCTGCCTGCCTGTATAAGGCGAACGATATTTCTGTTCCAGCCAACATTTATATTTGAGAATCTCTGATTTAGATGGCTGTGCCAATTTCGATATTTTAGAAATGTCTTGATAATCCTTGTCGTCCTTCGAAAGATTGTCAAGGGCGCTTTCTTCGTAAATGCGAAGAATATCTTGCTGGCTAGGGGAATGTGGACGGACATTTTCAATTCCCATTTCTGGATTGGCGAACTCCATCAGCAAGGCTTTGATTCGTAGATTTGTATTTTCATTTTGTAGAATTCGTTCAGTCATTTTCTTGCGGACATCGGCAGGATTTTTCAATTCTCTACCAAGCTCAAGATGGATTTCATCTATGGAGCCTTCCTGCGTCCAAATGTCGCGAACGGTACGCAATGTTTCGGTAACAACCTGTTCTACAATCGGATTGCGCAGAGAATGCTGCTTGAAATTTTTCAAATAGTTGTTGATATCTTCAGGACTGTTCCATTTGGCTTCTGTGGGTTTATCGTAAACGATATAGCCGGCAAGCCAAACGGGGAGTCCCTTAAATTGACTGATATCTTTTAAATCAATAGAAGCGTCACGAACTCTGTTGCGGATATTTTCGTCATATTCAGCATTGATGATCTTATCAATACGATTCTTTGTATTCTCGTCAATATTCTCTTCTTTCCAGTATTTTCCCATTCGCATTAACGGGAGCAGTTTTTTGAGGGCTTTTTCGGAATATGAACCATAATCTTTAGCAAACGGCTTGACTTTCTTAAAGATTTCAATAAAGTTTTTGTTTAAAGAGTGCTTGCTGGCGAATGTATTTAGGGCCGTTTCGAGTTCTTTTTTGTCATCGATAGAATACAAAAGATGCCACAAGGACATTTCCATATCAGGAGTTAAAAAGTTCTCGCTTATTCCGCTTTTCTTTAATCCCGCAAGAATTGCCGCTCGAGTCTCATTGCAAGGATACTCCTTGTCTTCCACATAATTCCAACGATAGGGGTATAGATCTTTTCCCTTTTCTTTTTTGATTCCGAAATAGGAATTCAGTAAAACATCTTGTTTGATGGATTGTCTGTCTTTGAGCCAATCAAATAATTTGACATAGTCATCATCGTTTTTTAACCGTTCGCTGGTTACATCTTTATCGGTGTAAAGTTTTCCCTCAATTTCTACTTCTCGTTGGTAAATGCGCAAATTCTGAATGAATTGCCACAAACGAAATTCCTGAAAATATGGATTAGATTTGGCGATACACTTGATGGGAGAACGTTTCCATTCTCCATTTTCTTTATCTTTATAAAGGTGATCCTCGTAAGGACAGTTGCTAATAAGCGATTTTTTGCTTTTTAGCGGTCGCTGATAGAATAGGATATCGTTTAAAAAGAAATTGACAAAATCTGGTTTGGAAATATTTTTACGATGAGCCTCGTTGTTGGCATAAAGTTCTTCGATACATGCTTGGTACAAAGATTCGTTCTGTAGCTCGGGAATTAACGATTGCTGTTTTTCGAGAATTTGGCGTAATTCATCCTTATAGAACTTTCTTTCAACCGTTCGAACGAGTTTTCCTATGATTTTTTGATTAGGATTACTGAGAAGGGACTCGTAAATGTAGCAGCCGACGGTTTTCTTGGAATTTTCTATATCCGCTTCGGTTTTCTTTTTAAGAAGTGTCCAGTCGTCTTCTTGCGGTGCACGGAAGGAACGCTTGATGTTACCTTCTTTATCTTTTTTAGGGGTCTTGCCGTCACTCTCTAAATCGGTTGTTATAATGAATTCCTTGATTTTGCCTTCCCAATTCAAAGGAGCCTTACTTGTGCGGCGATAAAGCATGTCGTCTTCAAGGTAGACATTATACCAGGTTTCATCGCCTTTCTTTTCATTGGTTGCCTCAACTTTAATCACCTTAAGAGCGCGATATTCTACCCGCTTGTCCGATTTTTCTTCCTCTTCTTCGCCTCTCAATTGGTTGTAGCCACGTTTCTGGTTAAATTGCAATAACACCCACGCGAGTTCTTCTTTTGTGAGAGGTTCTTTCAAAGCTTTTTGACGCAGATAGTAAATGGTCCAATCATAGGGAACTTTCTTTTGCTCGCTCGCTAGCTCAGGTTGATGTGTTTTAAAGTCTTCCAACATTTCTTGGAAAGCGTCCTGGAAAATAAATTCCATTTTGCCATCGGCATTTTTTCGCCAGGCAATTTTAGGCTCACTGTCGTCTGTAAACTTGCCATATCGGTTAATCTTATCGGAAAAATGCTTGGGCAGGAAACTCATAAGATTTAGAACTCGAAGCAATCTTTCACGACGGAGCAAAGCTCGTTCATGCAAACGACGTGCCATTCGTAATCTTGTGCGTTCGGCTGTTTGTGAAATAGAATTGCCTTTGTCAAAATCGCCCAAAATATCGGCGGACATAGGAATAATTCGGCTGCCAGCATTACTAATACCGGTAGGCTTTAGAAATTTCGATCCGTCTTCACGAATCTGTTCATCCGCATTCACTACAGCCCAGCCGATGCTGTTGGTCCCCAGGTCCAAACCGAGTATTTTTTTCATTAGGAGCTTCCTTTAGTTTTTATTCTTTCATTTTTTAAAATAAACTCTTTGTAGGCGGATTGTCAAGAAAAAATTTGATTTTTCGCTTAAAAATGGCGTTTTTGTGCAAGTTTATCGCATTTCTAAACCTATAAAAATAGATTTATATTGGTGACAAATTATGACAAACAGACTTTTGAATGAAAATTTTTTCTCCGAAAGAGTAACTAGAAACTTTTTCCGTCCTGTTTAAAAAAACTGTTGATTTTTTAGAAAACAAATTGTATATTGTATATATCTGAAAGCAAATCACAATAAGGATTATTCCGTTGTGAAAACATTTAGAGCGGCCCCTTCACTGGGGTCGTTCTCTTTTTTTTGCCCCTGTAATGCTTTTTGCCCGAAATTTCGGGCATTTTTCCTCTGTCGGGCAACCTCCGTCTTCAGATGAATTTGTTATTTTTTCCGACGCGAAACAAGGCCATGAGCCTTTTTCTTAAACGATTCCTAGGAGTCAAAAAATGAAGTTAAAAATTTTTGTTTATGGAGCCTGTGCGCTTGCCCTTGTCGGATGCAACCAGGAAAAGCAGGCCTCCGCTGCCATTACCCCCAATTCTACGGACGACCAGAAATTTGCCTACATGCTGGGCACACAGATGGGTGAACATGCCTTTGGAATCCTTGCTCGCCAGATGGGTGAATATGTGAACCAGGATGCCTTGATTCAGGGTGTTCGCGACATGACTCAGTCTACGAAGGATACTTCGTTCAAGCTCCAGCTGACGCAGGATTCTATTGCTGCCATCAATTCCCGCTATGCGACAATTGCTCGTGAACGCTATGAATCCACCAAGCCGGACAGTGCGACCGCTGCCAATCTGGACCGTGTTGCCTCTATGGCCTATATGGATTCTGTCCAGAAGTCTCTGCCGATCAAGGCCGCGGAAGAAGGAACTTCTCTTCCGGTGAAACTGACCGAGACCTCTTCTCAGAACATGAAGTTCTCCTATTTGGTTGGCTTGCAACTGGGCAACAACCTGAGAAACATCGGCGCTCAGTTCGCTACCGACTTTGAACTTCCGTATTTTGAAATGGGCATCTTGGATGGTGGCAAGTCCAAAGCGGACACTACATTCAAGTACCAGATGACAAAGGAATCGATGGATTCCCTCAATACCCGCTACAGGGCCAAGATGGACTCCATCCGTGAAGAGGCTATCAAGAAACAGCGCGAAGAAGAAGAAAAGCTCAAGGCCGAAGTGGCCAGCCTCCGTGGCGATACCCTCGTGAACGGCATGCCCGCCAAGATGAACCCGGGTGTGAAGGTGACCGGCATCAGCTATACCGGCGAAACACTCGGCGAATTTGCCAACAGGCCGCTGTTCGTGTTCTACTTCTCCACGACTTGCCCGCACTGCCGCCATGCCGCTCCGGGCATCCTCGAGTTCGCTAACGAGTTCGCGAAGGACGGCCTCACGACGCTTGCAGTCGCTTCTGGTGGCAATCCGAAGCGCGGTATCCGTACGTTCATCGACGACCTGAAGTGGAACGAGAACATCAATGTCGGTTGGGACGAACACCGCCAGTTTGGTGAACTTTACAGCGACGGCTATGTTCCCAAGATTTACCTCGTGAACCCGGATGGAACCTACAAGCTCTACGGTTCTCTTGAAAAGGAGAAGGACCAGATCAAGGAAGACATCAGGGCCCTGCTCGGTGGCAAGAACGTCGAGTGGAAGTTGGAAGCTCCGGCCAAGGCCGAGACGGCTCAGCCTGCCGCTCCTGTTGCCAAGTAATTTTAATTCGGGCGCACCACCGGTGTGCCCTTTTTTTGTATTGTAGTAAGCTGATTCGGTGAATCATGATTCTTGCTGAATTTGACGTTGTCGTTGTCGGTGGCGGCCATGCCGGCATCGAGGCGACGCATGCTGCCTGGAAACTGGGCGTAAAGACTGCCATGCTCACGATGGATATCAACGCCATCGGACGCATGAGTTGTAACCCTGCCGTTGGCGGCGTGGCCAAGGGACAGATTGTCCGCGACATCGACGCTCTTGGCGGATTGATGGGGCTCCTGACCGACAAGGCGGGAATCCAGTTCCGCATGCTGAACATGAGCAAGGGCCCTGCTGTATGGGGCCCGAGAGCTCAATGTGACATGAAGTACTACAGCGAAGTGGCTTGCGACGTTATCACGAACCTTCCCGGACTCTCCGTAATCCAGGGTGAACTCGCCGCGTTTACACGCATGGCCGACGGACGCCTGGAACTGACTCTGCTTAACGGCGAACGCTACATCACGCGCGCGCTCGTGATAACGAGCGGAACATTCTTGGCTTCCAAGATGTTCACCGGGCTCGAAACGAGCATTGGTGGGCGCGTGGGGGAGCCGAGTGCGGACAAACTTTCGGAATGTCTCGCCCGCGAGGGAATTGCGCTGCGCCGTCTCAAGACCGGTACCCCCAGCAGGTTGGATCCCGATTCAATCGACTTTAATGAATGCGACGTACAGCGTGGCGACGATGTGCCCTGGCCGATGAGCGACCGCCATTTGGCAGAAACCGTCCCCGGCCGCGACGCGGACTATTTCTGGGGTGACCCGACAAACAAGTTTGTTCGCAACGACTGCGTCTGCTGGATCACGCGCACGAACATCAAGACCCACGATATCTTGCGTAGCGGTTTCAAGGACAGTCCCATGTTTAGCGGGCGCATCCACGGCAAGGGGCCGCGCTACTGTCCGAGCATCGAGGACAAGATCAACCGTTTTGGCGATCGCGACGGGCACCAGCTGTTCCTGGAACCGGAACAGGCGGACATCGGTCGTGTCTACATCAACGGGTTCAGCTCGAGCCTGCCGGCCGACATCCAGCTTGCCGCCATCCATACGATTCCGGGACTTACCCGTGCGAAGGTCTTGCAGATTGGTTACGCGGTGGAGTACGATTCCGTCGACGCGACGCAGCTCTTCCCGACGTTCGAATGCAAGAAGGTCCCTGGGCTCTACTTCGCTGGCCAGGTCTGCGGTACGAGCGGCTACGAGGAAGCTGCCGGACAGGGACTGCTGGCTGGCATCAACGCGGCTCTGAAAATAAAAGGGGAGGACCCCTTCATTTTGGGCCGTTCCGACAGTTACCTGGGGGTAATGGCGGACGACCTTACGAACATCCTGCTCGACGAGCCTTACAGGATGTTCACGAGCCGCGCCGAGTACAGGCTGTTCCTGCGCAGCGACAACGCCGAGATGCGCCTCAAGGAACGCGCCCACGACATCGGCATGATTTCGGACAGCGACTACGATGACTGGAAGCGTCGCCGCTGCCAGATGGAATCGGCCCGCACGCGCATGGCCGAGGAGTCCGCGATGCCCGAACAGGCGAACGAGATTCTCGCCCCGGGTGGCCAGTCCCTTGCGACGGAGCGCTCCCGCTGGATCAACGTGTTCCGCCGTCCCGGCATCGACCCGGAAGCGTTTTTCAAGATTGCCCTGCCCGACATGCCGTTGTGTCGCCGTGACCAGTGGTTCCTGTACGCCCAGGAACTCTACGCGGGCTTTTTCGACCGCCAGGAAAGGGAAATCGTTGAGCAGAAGAAAATGGAGTCGGTCCGGCTCCCTGCCGACATGGACTTCATGCAGGTGACCGCCATCAGCATCGAGAGCCGCCAGCGCCTGAACGCCCACAAGCCGCTCACGTTGGGTCAGGCAAGCCGTGTCCCCGGCGTCCGCCCGGCCGACATTACCGTCCTCGCGCATTGGTTGGAGAATTCCCACCTCACTTGATATTTTTGCCGAAAATTACTATTATTGGGCGCGTCTATTAATCATTTTCCAAGAGGTATATTATGGCAGAAGAAACAGAAGTCAAAACCACAGAAGAAGTCAAGCCTCAGGAACCGAAATCTACAGAAAAATCTCAAGAGAAGAAGGCCCCGGCCAAGAAGAAGCGCCCCGCCAATGCCAAGCGCAAGGGTGGCGCCCCTGTTGCTAAGAAGCCGGCCATCTTTAGCGATTCCCTGGAAGAACGTTTCCCCAACCTCGCAGCCAAGCTTAAAAAGTCCATCGAAGACGGCATCAAGCAGAAGATCAAGGACGCCATGTCCGACCCCAAGGTCAAGGCGGCTTCCAAGAAATTCGCTGCTGAAAAGTAAAGCTCTCTATACTTCTGGTTTTAAAGCGTCCCACTTTTTAGTGGGGCGTTTTTTTATCTTTTATGCTGAAATGTCTAAAGTGTTGTCCAAGATAAGGTCTTTTTCCCTATGCCTGCTTTGCCTGGTGGGCTACTCCTTGGGGGATGGATTCGACCAGAGTGCGTTCTTCGGGTTCCGGTACGGCCCGAACCTCTCGTGGAGCCTGATGGGCAACACCCCGTTCGTTTGGGGGCAGTGGCTGCCGCAGCTTAACGGAAACATCAACTATACCTGGCTTGAACCTGTCGGCAACCTAAACTATGGCGACAGGATGGACGAGATGCCGACGTACCTGAAAATGCTCGCCTCCGTGGAGGTGTCCCCGTTTTACAGTGGCTACAAGGCCGGCCTCGGCTTGCGTCCATTCAAGACGAATCCCCAGATAGAAGTCGACCTTGTCTACGAAAGCTACCTGTATTTCAAGTCGAACCTCGAAATGGTCAATGCCGATGTCGAGGGGGGCGGACGGATTGCCGATACCTGGAATGCGGATTACGTGGTTGACAACGTATGGACGGACGACGCCGCCAACTTTGACTACGCCCAGCTGTTCGATATCAGTGCCGACCTGGCCTATTTCTTTCCGCGAGGCTCCGTGCTGGGCGTTAATGTCCACTACATCCTGTCGGATATTGGTACGGACTTTGATGGAAAGAGCTACGATTACAAGCGCAATATCCCCGTTTTTTCGAGAGATTTTATCATAGAAGTTGCTTCCTACGGCTGCATTCCGCTGAATTTAAACTGGGCAATTCTCTTCGAGACGACGTTCTACAAGACGGGTTACCTGCGCAGCGAGAATACCGTAAAGAAGGAATCGCTGGCATA
Organism: Fibrobacter sp.; assembly: GCA_017649565.1. Lineage (GTDB taxonomy): Bacteria > Fibrobacterota > Fibrobacteria > Fibrobacterales > Fibrobacteraceae > Fibrobacter. Next base: position 11,143 of record JAGCGO010000030.1, read on the forward strand.
TGGCCAGATAATGCTTGGTCCTCATTTTTCCTGGAAGAATGGGCTACGCAATGTAACGCTGGAGCTGGGTATGTGGAAGCGTCCCAAGGACCGCTTCTACAACGGATCACTCTCGCAGCAGTTCCTGGTTCAGCTTGAGTATCAGGGGTATTTCTCTTTTCCGCTTGACCGGAATCTTAAGAAATAGTTCGGGGATGGGCCGCACCTTTGTGGCGGCCTTTTGCAACGGGTCTGACTCCAGCGCCTGGATGGGGTAGGCCGACCGTATCCAGATGCTTCCCTGGTAGTTTGGTCCCGAGAGCGAAACGAGGGTGGGGAGGAGTTCTCCCGAGAAGACTTTCCATTGCCCAATAGTAAAGATGCGCGTTTCTCGGTTCGCCCCGCGCATGACGACCTTCTGCGGTGTCGGCAGCGTGTCCGAGATGATGCTCCACCAGGCCATAGAAAATGCCGTGCCCAGGCTCTTTGCTGACGTGTCCGGGGCTTCCTTGCATACGAACTGTCCGTTGGCGAGCAATTCCAGGTCGTCCAGCTTGAGCGGCGTTTCTCCGATGTTTTCCTTCAGGTGGTGCATGCCCAGCTGCCTCTTGATCTTGGCGCTGCCAAGTTCGACATACCGGGATATTCCCGTCGTGATGAACTTGAACTGCTCGCGGTCGGCCAGGTTGACGAAAAACGTGTCGATGGATTCCGGATGGTGGCGCCATTCTACATCCATACTGACCCTGGAATGCTTGACGTTGATGAAGCGTCCTTCGATGTTGACGACCATGGGCGTGGAGACAAGGAATCGAGGACACAGCGACTGTGCGCTGGTGGCAACGGCAAATAAGGCAAAAAATAGGGAAACTAGGCGGAATGGGCGACGCATGGCCACAAGATAATTAATTTATTCTCTGCAAAAGGAAACCCCCGACTCAGTCCCAATGGCTACGGGGGACTTTTGTCGGAGGTCGCTCTTTTAAGGAAGAATTTCTAGGCTTCTTCGACGGCGGGGAGTTCTCCGTCCTCGTCGGCAGAGACTGCATCCTGCTCGTTGAGCTTGAACAGTTCGACGTCCTTCATGCTTTCGCGGATCCTCTGCTCGATTTCGTTGCAAAGTTCCGGATTGTCCTTCAGGAACAGGCGCGTGTTCTCGCGTCCTTGGCCGATGCGTTCGTTGTTGTAGCTGAACCAGGACCCGCTCTTCTGGATGATGTCCAGTTCGCTGGCGAGGTCGAGGATGGAGGCTTCGCGGGAAATGCCGCAACCGTACAGGATGTCGAATTCGCACTGGGTGAACGGGGCCGCGACCTTGTTCTTCACGACCTTCACGCGGGTACGGTTTCCGATAACCTCTTCGCCGTCCTTGATGGCGGCGATGCGGCGGATATCGATACGCTGCGTGGCGTAGAACTTGAGCGCATTACCGCCGGTGGTGGTTTCCGGGTTGCCGAACATCACGCCGATCTTCATACGGAGCTGGTTGATGAACAACATGCAGGTGTTGGACTTGGAGAGGATGCCGGTCAGCTTGCGGAGTGCCTGGCTCATGAGGCGCGCCTGCAGGCCCACGTGGTTGTCTCCCATTTCTCCGTTGATTTCGGCCTGGGGCACGAGGGCTGCCACGGAGTCGATGACGATGATGTCGATCGCGCCGGAACGGACCAGTGTCTCGGCGATGTCGAGGGCCTGCTCGCCGGTGTCGGGCTGCGAGACGAGGAGCGATTCGATATCGACGCCCAGCTTGCGGGCGTACACGGCGTCAAAGGCGTGTTCGGCATCGATGAAGGCGGCTACGCCGCCAAGCTTCTGGGCTTCGGCAATGGCGTGCAGGGTAAGCGTAGTCTTGCCGGAAGATTCGGGACCATAGATCTCGATGATACGTCCGCGGGGGAATCCTCCCACGCCGAGCGCCATGTCGAGCTGGATGCATCCGGTCGGGATGACGGGAATGTCTTGGACAGGCTGGCTTCCGAGAGCCATGATGGAACCTTTACCGTAGTTCTTTTCAATTTGGGCGATTGCGGCCTCGACGGCCTTGGCTTTGTCGGCGGAAAGGTTGCTGGTGGGGTTTGTTTTTTTTGCCATGATGTTTGTCCTATGTTTTTGGTTCCTGTTTAAATATAACAATTAGTGTTCTTTTGTGCAAGTGCTTTTTTGGTTATTTAACTCGAAAAGTAACTTGCCCAACACTGTATAGACGCTTTTTTCGCGGATTTTTTCCCGATTTCCTGAAAAAATTTCGCAAAAACTGATTTTTTTACATTTGTTGGCGACGCACATCCATACCGTTCCGACCGGTTTTTCGGGAGTGCCTCCGCTCGGACCCGCGATTCCGGAGGTGGAAACCGCCCACTGGCAGTCGAACTGGCGGATTGCCCCCTCGGCCATGGCCTCGACGGTCTCCGCGCTGACGGCCCCGTGTTCCTGCAGGATAGATTCGGGGACGCCGAGCAGTTTTGTCTTGATTTCGTTCTGGTAGGCGACGATCCCGCCTTTCAGGATGGCGGAGGAGCCCGCTTCGTTGACAATGCTGCTCGCTACGAGCCCGCCGGTGCAGGATTCCGCCGTGGCCATCATTTCTCCCCGCTCGATGAGGGCGGCCTTGATGGCGACTGCCAGGTCGTGGATTTCTGCCTTCAGGCTTTCGTTCGGATTTGTTGCGTCGCTCATTTTCATGCCCTTAATTTAAAAAAGAATTGTTGTCAAAAAATGACAAACAACAGGAACCTGTCAAAAAATATAGCAAGACACGGCCTGCACCTATCGTTTGGGTCGAGTTTTTTTATATTTGAACGCGATGAAGCTTCGGTTGTTGCTCATATCCCTCCTTTTTGCGGCATTCGCATGCGTTCCCGCGCTTGCGGGCGACGTTTACGTGCAGAAGGGGAAGACCGGCATTCCGGAAATCGACACGCTCCCTGTCAACGAATGGGACGTGCCGACCGAGCATAACTCGCTTCTCTACACGATGTTGTTCAGCATTTTCCCGGGGGGCGGCCAGTATTACACGGGCCATTATGTCCGTGGCGGTTTTATTACCGGAATCGAAGCCCTTCTTGTGTACGAGGTGTTTTTCAACAAGTCCTGGCAGCGTGACCGCATCTACGAGCAGGCGAGGCCGCTCCAGGATTCCGTGGCGTATTTCTCGCGACTGCTCATGACGGCGACATTCCGCGACAGCATCAAGAGCTATCAAGAACAGCGCATGGATTATGTGAACCGAGTCCGAGCGCTAAGTGACAAGAAAATGGAACAAGAGGACTTGCGAAAGGCAGAAATTGCCTGGCTGTACGGTCTTCATTTGTATGGAATGTTCGATGCCTTTGGCATTTGGTACAACAACCACTACAGGAGCGTCGAGCAGCGGAGCATGAAAAAGGCCTTGCTGCTTGCGATAATCCCTGGCTTTGGGCAAATGTACAACGGGGAATTTGGCAAGGCGGGCCTGCTCTACATGAGCATTATCGGGGCTTCGACGAGTATCTGGACTTCGCAGAACATGGTGGAGTATTACCTGGGACGCAAACACGTTCTGGAACATGAGGATGTCGATCCTGAAGATTTTGACAAGATTGTAGAACGTGTCACGTACTACCGCAAGAACCGTAACCAGTACATATGGGCGATGGCCTTGCTTTACCTGTATTCGATGGGCGATGCCGTTGTCGATGCTCTGTTGAGTGACTTCGACAATCCAATCCACTTGGCCCTGTTGCCCAACTTGGGAACTGGCGGCGTACAGGCCCTGTTCACGTTTGATTTCTAGGCACGAGGCTCTAGATCCATACCCCTGACCACTGCCTACCGCCTACTGTCTCTCGCCTCTCGCCTCTCGCCTCTCGTCTCTCGTCTCTCGTATCTCGTCTCTCGTCTCTACTCCATAACCAGCGGCGGCATCTGTATCCCGTCGTGGATCTTGGTGTATGTCCCCTTGTAGTGTCCTTCGCTGTCGCGGGTGAACTCGAATCGCGACACCATGGTGTACGAAAACTCGCCTTCGACGAATCGCTCGTCGGGCAGGCCGCACCTGGAGTGCATGATGGCGGCGATGACGCCCGCGTGGCTGATCCAGAGAAATTCCCCGTCGTCGGGGAGCGTGTCGAGGAAGTCCCCGGCGCGCTTGTCGATGTCATAGAAGTTTTCCCCGCCCGGGAAGCGGAATCCGCGAAGGTCCTTCATCCAGGCGTGCATCTCGTCCCTGGGAACGGCCGTCAGTTTTTGTCCTTCCCATGTCCCGAAGTTGATTTCCTGGATGGCGTCCACCTTCTCGATATCAAGCCCCGTTGCCTTTGAAACTTTTTCGGCGAGTCGCATGCAGCGCAGGAGTGGGCTGGAGAACAGCCTGGTGGGCTTGGGGTCGGCCGAAAGGAATGCCTTGATGGCATCGTCGGATTCCTGCGGAAAAGTGGGCGAAACGTCGAAATCGAGCCTGCCGTAGCAGACGTCCTTGGGATTGTAAGGTCGTGAGTGGCGGATGGTCCAAAGAAGCATAGAGGTTAGGGGTTAGGATCTAGGGGCTAGGGTTGAATAAAAAAAGCAACCCGAGGGTTGCGAAAAAAATCCTAGGCTACCTGAGCACATAAAAATTCGCAAGTCCGTTGCTGCTTTCGCCCTGGCGATTTGCCCGCAAATAGTCATTGCGCAGGGCCTAGGAACACCAAATATAGTTAGTTTTCGCTGAAAAAACAATTTTTTTGCGTCTTTTTGATGATAAAAAATACAATTTTTCTCACATCGCTTGATTTGTAAACAAATAGTAACTATATTTATGTTAAGTTTATGGGAAAAGGGGCTGACTTTTTTCGTTTTGGAATTTAATCAGTGGAAGGGTGGCTTCCGGGAGTTCTGACATGGTTGCGCAAAATCAAAGACCTGCATTTTTTAGTCTGGCGCTGTTCATTCTATTTGCTCTTTTCGCAGCAAATTTTGCCGCCGCCTCGGAAATAACTCCGTTCTATTTCAGTTACATCGATAAATCCGATGACGCCAAGCAAGACGCTGAGTGGCAGAAGCTTATCAAGTACAAGCTCTGGGGAACTGGAGTTCAAGGTCAATATGGCGTTGCCTTTTACAATAACGACATTTATATCGATGATTCTGTAGGCTATTCGGGTAGTGCTCAGGGAAATTTTTCCTTGAGGAACACTGACCACACTATTGGAGGTCCCCTCGCTTTTGGCGGAGATTATGATGGTGATGCGGATAATGGAAAAGATACGATTTTGACGGGTCCTAGTCATTTTGGAGGAGCAATAAGGATTAGTTCAAATGCTGCTGGGCATGTGGTTTGGCGAGGGACTGTTTGTAGTGATGTTAATAGTTATAGCAGCACTGGACAAGCTTTTTCAAAAGGTGGTGCGACTCAAGACTGCAATAGTCCGATTCTCCCTGTAATTGATCGAAATCTTGATATTCCAAAATTTGATACGGCATACAGTTTTGATTCAACAATTGCTGGTGATTGGATTTTTAACAAAAGTAGTCTCATACCTGGTAGAACCGTATCCATGATCGATATCCCGGCGGGCACTGGGGATTTTTATGATATTCATGTTGGTGGTGATCTTTTTATTAAAGATGCTGGTGGAGACACTCTTTATATCAATAACCCTTACAATCGCTATGTACGTATTTTTATTGACGGAGCCTTAAAAACAGAGGCTAGTTCGCATAATATTGTGATGTTGGATCAGAATGGAGCTGTATCCAATGCGAATTATGCGGGCAATCTTTTAATCTATTCTAAGAAGAACATTGATTTCCCTGCGTGTGAATGCATTTATCAAGGAACGTATATTTCAGAAGGAATAATCAGCTTCATGCAGCACTACCGCTTTGCAGGTCAGTTGCTGGCGAAACAAGTTCACATTGACGCAGACTTCCGCGCCGGTGACTTCCGCTACGTGCCGTTCAAACCGCCTGTAATCAAACTGGATGTCTCCTCCAAGGCTTACGAAGACAACGAAGCTATTGGCGATACGGTCAAGCTGACCCTTTCCAAGAACCCGCCGACCCGAGTCACGTTTGACTACTGCTTCTCCCTGAAAAGCGCGACCTCTTGCAACGGTTACAAGGATGACGAAAACTGCATATGGGCCAACGTGAACGACGTCTCGCCCAGTAAGTTGAGCGGCCTCCCGCTTTGCGGCAGCGATACTGTTCATGCCGAGTTCCCGCAGAATTCGACAAAGCTGAAGGATCCCATCATCTTCCATGCCCGTGACGACGCGGATGAAGAAGATGACGAAATCGTTGTCATCAAAATCTTTAATCTCTCTGCGGCCATTACTCCGAACGGCAACCGCAATCCCGATGCCAGCTATTCGATGAACTATATCATCGTGGACAACGACAAGAAGCCGGTCTCGGCTGATACGACGGTGTCTTCCAAGGTGAACGAGACGCTGATCATCATGTCGTTCCCGGCGTACGGTCCTGACAGCGTGACCCCGATGAAAACCTACAACGTGGTCGTCACGAGCGTTCCCGCTGCTGGCTCCCTGACGTATAACGGTAATGCCGTGGCGGTGGGCGATACCATCAAGGCCTTGCCGGATTCTGTAACGAAGATTGGCACCATTAGCGGTCTGATCTTTACTCCGGTCAAGGATGCCTACGGTACGCCGTATGCGACCATTGGCTTCGATCTGTGCAAGGTCGATGCTCCGGATATTTGCGACAGGGGCAAGAAGATGAAAATCAACGTCGTGAACGTTGAGTTCACGATTAGGGAGAATGCCCCGATCGATACGCTTGTCGGGACTCTGGTGGACATGAGAATCCCTGGCACCTTGAGCTGCACGATTGTTTCCGGTAACGCGGGAACGACGTTCAAGTTCGATACGACGAGCATCCTTCTGAATTCTGCCTTGGACTTTGAAACCCAGCCGTCTTATGCCTTCTTCGTAAAGTGCTCCGACGGGACCAATTACGATTCGACGGTTGTGTCTATTATCGTGATTGACGAAAACGAATCCCCGGCGGTTCACGACACGATTTTCCATGTTCTGGAAAACCAGCCGATAGGCACCATTGTTGACAAGCTGCCTGTATTTGACGAAGACAAGAGTCTGGAATTCCTCAATAACAAGCTCAAGATTATTGACGGTGATTCGAAAAAGTATGACATTGACGAGAACAGCGGTGTCATTACCACTAAGGTCGTGCTGGACTACGAAGCCGACAAGTACGATACGTTGTTTGTACAGGTTAAGGACTCGGACGGTAACAAGGATACTGCAAGGGTCATCATCATAATCGACAACGAAGTGGAAACTTCTAAGATCATCGTCACAAGGGCCGAAACGCAGGACACGGTCTGGGAGTTCCCGAAGGACACTCTCTACATCAACAGGACCGAAATCAACCTCTCCTGGACGGCAGACGGCATCCCGCAGCCCGACACGCTCGTGACGGACCTGCATGAAGGGTTCAATACGGTGACGCTCAGCTACTACGACAAGACGAAGGACCACGGCACCATTGCCACTATCGTCATCTTTGTCTGCACGCGTACGCCGGAAGTGAAGGTCGCTGTGGATGTAGCTCCGGTCGTGGCCGACAACATCTATACCATCGTGGAACAGGTCCCGGCTTCGGATACGTCCTACTATGTGAACAAGACCGAGAACACGCTGCTCGTCGAGATTCGTGAACCGATTCTTGATGCCTCGTACACGGATTCCACATGCAACTACTCCGAAAAGAAAATGTCCATCAGCGCGAAGCTGGATACGCTGAACATTGCCGAAAGCGTGTACAAGAAGATGGGCGAAATAGTCAATGCAAAACTCATGCTTGACTTGACTCCTGCGACTCCGGCTACGAAGGTGAATGCGAACGACAGCCTTATCCTCGTTACCTACACGACCACGGTGGCCGGCGAGAAAGTGACTGTCTCGTACTACACGGATTCTAAGGGCGATGTCGTCAAGAATTCCGCCGGTACGGAAGTCATGACGGTTTCTTTCGAATCGAAGGACAGCAAGGGCAACAAGATAACGATGTCCTACCAGGCCGACGCCATAACGGGAACCTTGATCGAACAGTGGAACGGCGGCTCTTACATCGTGACCTACCCCTATACGGACAAGGCGGGCAAGACTATCGACATCTCGTACTTCGTGAGCCCCAAGGGCAAGGTCATGAAGAACGAGGAAGGCAATATAGGCTTTGAAGTCGCTTACGAGTACACCAACAAGCAGTTCGGCAATACGAGCCGTCGGTCTGCCTTTGTCGTCCTCGATACTATCGTGCCGGTTGTCGTAATCGAAAGCCCGATAGACGGCTCCAAGGTCCATACGAATTTCGTGGAAGTCATCTGGACCGTGAACGATGTGAAGCAGGATACGCTGAACATGCAGGGCCTGATCAAGGGCTCGAATGCCATCGTGCGTATTTACCGCGACAAGGCGGGCAACGAAGCTTCTGCCTCGGTCGTCGTGGTGCTGAAGAACCCGAAGGATTTGGACATCAGTGTTGAAAAGCCTGTCGCAGTGATGACGACCGACCGCGTGACCGAATACTATAGCGAAGCGAAGGCTCCTGCAAAGAACCAGACCTTTGCCGTGAGCATCTTCAATAACGCCAAGGATGCCGAAGAAGAGGTCCTCATTGGCGGTAACATGAAGAATCGCGATGGTTCCGGCAAGGAACCCTATCCGGGCAAGGACGACCACCTTGGTCCGACAGTGACGATTGATGTGAAGATGCCTGTCGCCAGCAATGTCGGTGGCTTGGCTACCTTTGACGACATTGTCTCGGCGGATGGCCTGGTGTCCGTGTACGGCGTGGATGCCGAGGGCGGCAAGAAGCTAGCCCCGTCGCAGTATGTCGCGGAATACTGTACCGAGGAGTTCCAGGAATCGTTCAAGGGCGACCTCAGCCGCTTGAACCTCTACAATACGTCTCTTTCGGTCCATATCTGGATATTTACGAACCTGGGCTCCTTTGTTGACGATTACTCCTTCAACGTAGACTTGAACGATCCGGACTATGTCAACAAGGGTGGCATGCTTTCGATGGCGTTTGAGTGGAAGCCCGATGTCAACGGGGACCTGCATACGAAGAGTGGCCGCTTGGTCGGAACGGGTGCCTACCTGTACAAGACTGAGGTCACTATGAAGACGACGCTCCGCTGCACGTTGCCCCCCATCTCGGAAGACATGCCCGAGGCGAATATGAAGGGTGCCAAGCGCAAGGTGAGCGACGACATGCTGCGCCCGTTCGGTTACAAGCGCCCGCCGCTGAAGTGATTTTTGGTTGAATTTTGCTCCAAGATGGAATAGGACCCGGTTTTCCCGGGTCCTTCCCTTATTTTGCCCTTTATAGCGTATTTTTTTCGCTAAAAATGACAAAAAAAATTTTACGTGGGGGAATTGTAAAAAAAAGGCGGTTGGAAAATCGTGATTATTGTTTATAAAACTAAACAAAATGTTGATTCCTCATTCTATTTAGTGGAATTTTTTTTATTTTTGGAATAGGATGAGAGAAATTTGTAAATTTTATGTATTCCAAATTGGAATATGAAATCGACCGGAACAAAAAACTTTGGAAGGTTATTATGGGTAAGAGGAAAATAAACATAGCGCTCCTGTTCGGCTTCTTGATGTCGAGCTTGCTTGGCAACGCCTTTGCGGTGTCTCCGGCGTATAACTTCTATCCCCTGTATTTCCCTTATGTTGGGGTGAATGATTCGCTTGCAAAAATATATACTCCCAAGCAACTGGATTCAATCTCGAAGTCGGATTCCACTGGTCAAAAAGCCGAGTGGGAATACTTGATGAAGTATAAGATTTACGGCCAGACCGGAATCGATTTTTTAGGAACGAAAATAAATATTCCTGATGAAACGGGCTGGTTTGGTACGTCGCAGGGACCTTGGACATTAAAAAATGGAATTCACCAGGTGGGTGGCCCCATTATAATAGGGGGCAATGTAGAATTTTCTAGTGGTGATGGTAACGAAACCATTATTACAGGACCGACACGAATTGTTGGTAATGTGATTGCCGAAAACTTTAATGCTCCCAACGTGGTTAATGGCGATGTTTGTATTTCTGGATCGCATATAGATAGTCGTTTTGCTGCTGTGGTTCCTTCTGCACGTCGTTATTTTTCTGGAGGAAAAGGGTATGATAAATGCCCAGGGGGAGATACTGTTCCGGCGCTAAAGAGCGACCTTACAATTCCTTCGGTTATAGACTCCCTTTTGCCTGCTATAGGCTCAACATATTTGTATACAGAAAAGAATGATAACGCTCGTTTAATGAGTAATGTTGTCTTGGATAATGACTACTTGTATATCGATGTCCCTCCGAGTTCTAAAAGTACTGAGGAAGAACGTGAAGGCGATGTTTTTGATGTTCATTTGTCATCGATAACCTTCACGAATTATTGTAGAATTATTGTCCGTATGCCTTCTGGTGGACGTCTTACACGTATCTTTGTCGATGGAACAATGGATTTTGGGCCGCATCCACGTGTTCGTATTATGTATATGGATGATACTGCGAAATATGTTGAATCTTCTCATCATTGGGTTGGTGCGTATAGGGGTATTCAGAATGATAAATATACGGGAAACCTTCTTTTCTATACGAAGCAAGATCTCAACTGGGCTGCCATTAGTAATACGGATTCTCTCCAGGGAACGTTTATTTCTCAAGGAACGATTCATGTAAAACAGCATATGACGTTAGCGGGACAGTTGCTTGCAAAAAAAATAAAGATTGATTCCGAATTTGACGGTTCCGGTTTTATCTTTGTCCCGTTCAATCCGCCTAAGATTGACCCGGGTGCATTGGCTAGGGGCCAGTACGAGGAAAATGACAAGCTTGTTGCTATCGATGTCAAGCTGGACAAGACTCCGAAAACGGATGTTCGTTTCAACTACTGCTTCCGAACAAAAGGTACTATGGATGCTAGTGGAGCCAAGTATGCCGATCCCGAAGATATCAAAGATGGGGATTCTCTTGATATGCCGCGCTGCGGGGCCACTTCAGGGTCGAGTATTGACAGCGTTTGGATTCATGCTGGAGAAACGAGCCCGAGAGCCACGGATAGCATCTACCTCCCATTGGTTCGTGTTGCGAAGGATGATAGCGTCGAAGGTGATGAATGGTTCGAAATATGCATTTCTAACTTGAGTGGTGCTATTGTCAAGGGTAACTATCCGACAGACATTGGTTATGGAATCTGCTTGCCTTTGAGAATTAAGGACGCCAACAACCATACCCCGGAACTGGTGGACAATAACAGCCTTTTCGTTATCGAAAATGTCCTTGGCGATACGGCAACGAAGAACGGTGCTCTAATCGTGGCTACGGATGAAGACAACGATCACCTCACGTTGGGAATTGTTGGCGGCACCGGCAAGGATTTGTTTAAAATTAGCCAGGATGGCACGCTTTACCTGAAGCCCGATTCTTCTGTTGACTACGAGGCGCACCAGTCCTACACGGTCAGGATTTCGGTCACGGACGGCAAGGTCCCGACTCCGGTGATAAAAACTTATGTCGTGACCGTAGAGGACGTGAACGAAAGCCCCGTGGCCAAGGATGCGACATTCTCCGTCAAGGAAAATTCTGTAGGGGGCACGTTCGTCGGTCTCTTGAAATGGACCGATCCGGATACGAAAAAGGATTTCTATAAGAACGACGTTAGCATCGCTGTTGGCGGCGATACGACCCTTTTTGAAATCGATACCGATGGCATGATTACCGTCAAGGAAAATGCCGTGATTGACTACGAAGTCAACAAGGTGCATACTCTCAAGGTGAGGGTTGTCGATTCCTCCAAGACGGAACTTTATGACGAGGTCGAAGTGACCATCAATGTCATTGATGAAAATGACGGCCCGGAAATTGTCATTCCTCCTGATCCGGAGAACGACACGACGAAGCGCATCCTTGTACTCAAGAACGGCAAGCAGCGCGGGGTCAAGGAAAACAACGCGAAGGACGAACTGGCTGGCAAGGTCTCCGCGACCTGCTCCGCTACGGATTGCTTGAAGAACCTGACGTTCTCGATGCCCGAAGATACGAGCGGCCTGTTTGCCATCTCGGCCAAGACGGGTGAAATTACCGTGAAGGACGCGATGGTCCTTGACTTTGAAAAGGTGAATGTCTATGCGGTTACGGTCGTTGTTTGCGATAATAACCCTGCCGGAGCCCAGTATTACCAGTACGACACCGCTACTGTCATTATCAATGTTATCGACGTCGATGAAACGCCTTCGATTGTGCCGGGAATTTTCTATGTGGACGAAAAGCTTCCGGTGAAGTCTTCGTTCGGCAAACTGGATTCGCTCACGAGCGACCTCGATACTGCCGCCAAGTTTATCCAGCACAAGTTTGTCGCTGTCGATGGCGATACGGCTAAGTTTATCGTCAAGGACGATGGTACAGTCCAGACCCGCGCTGTGCTCAAGTATAACGAGGATTCCATTTATACCATCAAGGTGAAGGTTATCGACAAGGCCGATACGTCGTTGACGGACACTGCGACGATGACAATCCATGTGAACGACGTGAACGACAATCCGTACTTTACCTCGGACGATTCCTACGAGTTCCCGGAGAATCCCAAGAAGGGCTATGTCATCGGACAGTTGACGGCAGAGGACGAGGACCAGAACGATTCTACGTTCACCTACAAGCTCAAGTCCAACGTGAATTACGTTACCGTTTCCAAGGACGGCGTGATGAAGGTGAAGGACAGCACTGCGTTTGACTACGAAAAGACGCATTCGCTTTCGTTCGTGGTGACCGTGTTTGATGAACATGGCGGTTCGAGCGATACGCTGATTACCGTGAAGATTACCGACGTGAACGAACCTGTGACGCTCCCGCCGCAGACATTTACGGTGAGCGAAGACGAAAAGATTGGCACGACTATCGGTACCATCATTGCCAACGACCTGGATACGGCAGAGCAGTATACTCGCCATACGTTCAAGCTGCTCACCAAGACCGTAGGGTTCGAGGTGCTGACGGATGGAACCATCAAGCTTATCGATTCGCTGGATTACGAACTGGATTCCATCTACGTGCTCAAGGTTTCTGTTACGGATGGTGAGTTCTCCGATACGAACGACATCACGATCAAGGTCAAGGATGTCGAAGAATGGTCTAAGGTCGTCATTACCCGCGGCGAGACTCCGGATTCCGTGTGGCTGATGCCGGACACCATTTACACGAACCGCTATTCCATCGATCTCGAATGGACCGAAGACGGCACGCCCCGTTACGGCACCGAAGAGCTGACGAAAGGGAAGAATATCATTATCAAGACGTTCAAGGATCCGAAGAAGAACCACGGCGGTGCGGATACGGTCATCGTCTATGTGAATTCCGATTCGCCCGAAGTGACTGTGACGACGAAGGAGAAGGACGCCAAGGCTTCCAACATCTTCACGATTGTCGAGGAAAAGGATGATAACGATACCGCATACTACGTGAACGAGAAAAAGAACCAGGTGTTCGTGTCTGTCAAGGATCCGGGCTCGTCCAAGCTGGATACCTTCACGGTCAACCTGGAACTGGATTCCCTGAATATCTCTTCGGCCACGTTCACGAAGACAATGAGCAAGATTGTCGATGCTAACCTGACCCTGGATCGCAATGCCACCGAAAACAAGAAGGTGCTCCAGGTGAATGGCGAGGTCATGGAAATTTCCTACACGGAGATTGTGAATGGCTCTCCGGTTACCGTTACGTACTATACCGACTTCAAGGGCGACCTGGTCAAGGGCGAAAGCGGCAAGAAGGAAATCAAGGTTTCCTACACGATGACTGTCGACGGCAAGGACGTGACGATCTCTTACCGTGCGGATGCCTCTACGGGTAAACTGCTCGAAGGCCACAATGGTTCGACTTATACGGTTTCCTACGATTATAAGGATGCCAACGACAACTCCATCACCATTACCTACGATGTCGACGAAAAGGGTCGGTTCGCAAGGGATAGTGAAGGCAATGCCGGCTATTTTGTCAGCTATTCCTACACGAACAAGTATGGCAACACTTCGAACAAGTCCCTGTATATGGTGCTGGATAAGGCCCCCCCGAAGGTCGAGATCCTTTATCCCACCGATGGCGAAGTGCTCCATTCCAACTTTGTCGACGTGAAGTGGACCGTGGACGGTATTGTCCAGGATACGTTGGTGACCCAGGGCCTCCAGAAGGGAACGAACGCCATTGTGCGCTACTACCGTGACAAGGCCGGCAATACGGATTCTGCCGTTGTCGTGGTTGTCGTCAAGGGCATCAAGGATGTGGAAATTGCAGTCGAGAAGCCGGTGACGGTCATCGACGAAGACAAGGTGGCCAAGTACTATGGCTCCAACGCGCCGAAGAAGGGTGAAAACTTTGCGGTGAGCATCTACAATGCTCGTGAAGGCGTGGAACAGGAAGTGCTTATTGGCGGTGACATGAAGACGAAGAAGGGCTCCGGCAAGGAACCTTATCCGGGACTCAAGGGTCATCTCGGCCCGACTCTCCTTGTCGATGCCAAGCTTCCTGTAATCAACGCGGTCCATGGGCTTGCGACTCTCGACGACCTCGTCAATGGCGATGGTATCATTGCCCTGGACGGTGTCGATGCCAAGAAGAGCCGCAAGATGTCGGTGGACGAATATGTCCACGAGTACTGCTCGGCTGAGTTTGTCGAGTCCATGCCGAGCGACATCAGCAAGGCGAACCTCTACATAACGACCATGGTTGTCGACGTCTGGGTCTTTACGAATCTCGGACAGTACGTGGACAGGTACACCTTCTCGCTGGAACTGGACGATCCGGACTATGTGGATGAATCCGGCATGCTGAACATGGCCTTGGAATTCAAGCCCGACATGAATGGCGACCTGCGTTCCAAGGACGGCAGGCTCCTCGCTACGGGCGCCTATGTCTACAAGACCGAAGTCAACATGACCAGCATGCTCCGATGCACCCTGCCTCCGGTGGATGACTCTGACTCCTCCGGAAAGCTCGGGGCCAAGCGTCGCGTGAGCGAGGAACTGCTCAAGCCGTTCGGCTACAAGCGCCCGGTCACGAAGAAGAAAAAGAAGTAGCCTGTCGGGAATTTCCCGATTGACTCGGAATTAGTTTGCCGGGGTGCGCAAGAATCGAATTGCGCTCCCCGGTTTTATTTGTATGGTCACGTCGTCTTCGTGGAATCCTTTGGATTCCATGTATTCGACGATGTTGTCGGCCTGCGCCTGGTTGCTGCAGACTACGGTGAGCTTGAAGTTGAACCGCCTCATCAGGTAGATGACATCGTGCAGTACGGAAAAGCTTGAATTGGTGAGTCGGATGCCGCCGTCCGAGATGAACTGTACCTTCTTGGACAGCGCCTCCAGGCTGTACTTGCTGTTGGTCGGACAGCCGGTACCGTCGACCTTGATGCCGGGGAACGTGCCCGGGCACTTGTCCAGGTAGTCCGGAACGTGGTCCTGGTCGCTGTCGAGGTTGCAGCCGGTCGAGTCGACGGGGATGCCCGGTTGCGTGTTCGGGCATTTGTCCAGGTAGTCCGGAATGCCGTCGCGGTCGCGGTCGGCCGGACAGCCGTTGATGCCGACGAGCATCCCGCTGGGAGTTTCGGGGCACTGGTCCTTGGAGTCCGGGACGCCGTCCTGGTCCGTGTCGAGCGGGCAGCCGTGCTCGTCGATGATTTCGCCTTCTACGCTGTTGGGGCAGTTGTCTTCGCTGTCGGGGATTCCGTCGTGGTCAAAGTCGAGCGGGCAGCCGGTATGGTCGACAACCAGGCCCTTGCGTGTCCCCGGACAGCTGTCCTCGTCATTGAGGACGCCGTCATGGTCTTCGTCCAGCGGGCAGCCTTCTTCGTCGACCCTTTCGCCGGGAATCGATTTCGGGCACTTGTCCGCATTGTCGTCGATGCCGTCTCCGTCGGAGTCGAGCTTGCAGCCTTTCTTGTTCACGGCGACGCCGATGGGCGTGTAGTCGCACATGTCCTGGTAGTCGGGAACGCCGTCCTGGTCGCTGTCGATGGGGCAGCCCCTGTAGTCCACGTAAACTCCGCTAGGCGTGTTGGGGCAGTCGTCGACGATGTTTAGCACGCCGTCCCTGTCTTCGTCGACAGGGCAGCCGCGCTGGTTCACGGCGACGCCCAGAGCCGATCCGGGGCAGAGGTCCATGCGGTCGATAATCCCGTCGTGGTCGGAGTCCTTCCAGCTGAAGTCAAACGTCTTGTTGATGCTGAAGGACACGCCGAACTTGGGCTGGCCGGCTACGCGATACTCGATTGTCTGGTCGCCGGTTTCCCTCGTGACGGGCAGGCCGTGCTTTTCCTTGACCTTTTTTACGAATCCCAGTCCTATGTCGACTCCCAAGGAAAGGTCCGTCTGGCGGGGGAGGTGCAGGCGCAGGCCCGGAGTGAACCGCAGCGGGTCGTAAAGCGGGTCGGTGGAAAATTCCTTGCTGGTAAGCCTTGTCTCGCCGGAGAGCTCGAGGGAAAGGCTCAGAATCTTTTCCGGGAAGGCGTACAGGCCTGTACCCCAGAGCATGGTGATGTCCTTGTTGCTCATGCTCTTGTGGAAGCCGAGGTAGTTGTTCCAGTGGATGAGCCTGAAATTGTATAGCGATGCGTAAAAGGTCACCGCCATTGACCAGGACCCGGCCGTGTAGGCGAAGGATTCGTCGTCGCCCTTGATGTACCATACGTGTCTCGGCCTGAACCCGGTAGATTCACTGCCGCTGGGGGCGTAGAGCTCGAGGGAGCCGCCGAGCTGTACGGGGATGGCTGTCGGTATACTGCCTTTCATGTAGAACTGGAGGTCGCCCATGGCGGTGCCGCTCAGTTCGGTTTGCCCGACCTCTCCGTCGTAGTGGACCGGGATGTACATGCCGACTTCCAGGTAATCCAGCGCGCCATACGCAATGAACGCGGAAAAGCTCGAAGAGGCCGCACTGTTGTCCATGCTGATTTTTTTCCCGGATTCGTCGGTATAGTAGCCGCCCAGGCCCAGCGGTTCGCCGTCGCTGACGGATTCAAGCCCGATGGAGCTGTAAATGATGCCCTGACCCAGGGTGAACGCCGTCGGAACCCTAACCCCTTCCGCACTCTTGGATATTCCTGTCTGTGCAAACAGGGAAATTGCGGACGAAAATAGGACCAGAAGCGTTTTTTTCATAAATCACCATAGAAATTAAAAATATTTTCGCCAAACTACTTGTTTTTTTCAGATTATGTGTATATTTCCATTTCGTGGTAAGAGAACGATATTCCAATACCGGTCGTCCGGCTTGGCACAGAAAGTCGCAAAAGGCTTACAAAATCAACAATTGGTTGATCTTGTTGCAGGTTGTGGCTGCATTTGCGCTGTGCGGGGTTATTTGGTTTGGTATTGAACGAGTCTTGCATTAACACAAAGGAAGGGAAAACTACATGAGTTTTGCTTACTATTGCGGTCGACGTCCGAAGGGAGATGGCTTTGATGCCACCGTCCCGTTCCCGAATGAAGAAGAAACCGAGGAAGAAGAGGAAGAAGAAGAAGAACTCGACGAAGAAGTCGACTTTGACCAGCCTTCTTTCAAGAGGGACCAGATCTGGTCTGACTATGCCGAGGATCTGGACTACGACCAGTGATTTCCTGGTCTCGCTTTCTTGATATTGTAGTCGTGGCCGTTCTGGCCACGCTAGTGGTTGCCTGTTCTCCCCGCCAGGCTGCTTCGTCTATGGGCGAGGTGAACGGCGCGGAGACGGATCCCAAGTCCTTTGCCGAGCAAGCCTTGAGGGAGAAGGTCTCGGATTCGCTTGCGATCCGCCCGTCGTGGCAGTATTATCAGTATGGCTTGCAGGCCATGGAAAACCAGGAATGGGACCTGGCCCGCCATTATTTCGAGCAGTCGCTCAACCAGCTGGTTGCCGAAAAGTTTGATACCCTTTATATGAACGTCTCCGAGGTGGAGGATTCCCTTTACCGCGTTAAAATGCCCGAGCGTATCTTGAGCGCCATGGACGAGGTGTACCCCAACCTCGTTGAGTCGGGCAAGAAAGAAGAGACGTACCTCAAGAACGAGGTGGCTATCGAAGGTGTTGACGATCTGGACGAAAACGAGGCCGACAGTGCATCGCTGCAGGTCATCGAGAATTTCCTGGATACCGTGGATGTAAGGCAGTTTACGCTTCCTATAGAATTCAACGAGCGCGTGCAGCAGGAAATATTCTACATGACGACGACGGCCCGCTCGTTTACGGAGGGCTCGCTCAACCGCAAGACCGCCTACGATTCCCTGATTAGCGCTGCCTTGGCCGAGAACGGCTTGCCGAAGGACCTGGTTTACCTGGCCCTCGTGGAGTCGGGTTTCAAGGTGAAGGCCTACAGCCGTGCGAAGGCTTCGGGCATGTGGCAGTTCATTCCCGAAACGGGCAAGCGGTACGGGCTTGATGTCAACTTCTGGGTGGACATGCGCCGTAACCCGGTGCTTGCGACCAATGCTGCTGCAAAATACCTTTCCAGGCTGTACGACGAGTTCGGGGACTGGTTGTTGGCGATGGCCGCCTACAACTGCGGCGAAGGCCGTGTACGGCGCCTGATTGCCGAAATGATGGCGGATACGACCCGCGATTCCAGTCAGGCGATAACTTATTGGGACTTGGCTTTGCCCAAGGAGACCATGCGTTATGTGCCGCGCATCCTGGCGGCCATGGTTATCGGGCATTTCCCAGAACATTACGAGATGAGCGTTACCCCGCAGCATCTGCCGGACTACGACACGGTGACCGTTTTCGATTCCTTCTCGCTGGAGCAGGTGGCCAAGGCCATCAAGGTTCCCGAGGATACCCTGCGCGACTTGAACATGGAACTCGTGATGTGGTGTACCCCGCCGGACAAGAGCTCCTACGTGCTGCGCCTGCCTGTCGGCAAGCGCCCCGCCTTTGTCGACAACTACGACAAGATGGAAAAGAACAACTTCTCCAGCTGGGCGCACCATAAGGTGAGGAGGGGGGAGAACCTGGGGATGATTGCCAGGAAGTACGGGATTTCCGTTTCCGAGATCAAGCAGGCGAACAACATGAAGAATTCGAGAATTCGCGTGGGGCGCAACCTGCTGATTCCTGTGAAGGTCAAGCCGAGAAAGGCTTCGGGCAAGAAGCCTGCCAAGGTGAAAATCTACGTGGCCAAGCTCGGGGATAATGTCGCGTCTGTGGCCCGCATGTACGGTGTCTCGCAGGAATCGCTGCGCACCTGGAACTCGATGAGCGCAAGCGCGATGATCAAGTCGGGCGATACGTTGTATGTCTCGAAGCCGGAACTGAAGCCGGTTGCCGTTACTCCGACCAAGGTCCCGCTCAAGAACAAGTACGTGGTTGAATCCGGCGACACCTACGCGTCCATCGCGAAACTGTTCGGCATTCCCGTTGTGTCTCTCCTCTATGCGAACGACGGGTTCTCGAAGCGCCTCCATGTCGGCGACACGCTGGCGGTCCCGAGCCTCTCGCAGATCAAGAAGAAGGCCTCCAAGGCCGACAAGAAGCAGAAAGGGGTTGTCCAGGCCTCTGCAGTCCAGAGCCCCAGTACGGACGGAATGTACACGGTGCAGGCTGGCGACAACTTGTACAGCATAGCCAGGCGCTTCTCCACGACGACCGACATGATTCGTCGCTTGAACAATATGGGAACTTCCAATGCCATCCACCCGGGGCAGGTTATTCGCGTCCAGGGCGAGGTCGACGAGGATGCCGCTGCGCCGGCGAATCCCGGTGAAGTCGTCCATACGGTCAAGAAGGGCGAAGGCCTTTGGGACATCGCCCGTCAGTACAAGGTAACGATCGAGGAAATTGTTCGTTGGAACGGACTGAACGATACCAAGGTGAAACCTGGCGACCGACTTAAAATTGTTAAAAAACAGTAAACTTTTATAAACAAAGGCGTCGGCTTGCGTTTCCAGAAAAGGCGAGAAAATGGAATTTGGTGTAAATTGTTTTTTTTCTGTACGATTTCCGAAAAAAAAAGTGTAGTTTTAGCATTAGATTTATAACAACCATTCTTCTGGAGCATATATGAAGAAACAAATATTTGGCGTGTGCGCTTTGAGCTTGTTGCTCGCTATGACCGCTTGCGATGATAAAATGGATCCGAATAATCCGCAATCCGTACGTAAGGAACTGACCAAGAGGAAAATCCCCTTCACTCCGAACCAGTTCGTATCCTATGCGGCAAATGGCGATACCGCCAAGATGACTTTGTTCCTCCAGGCTTCGTTCGAAATTGATGCCGCTGCCGACAACGGCAACAATGCCGTGGCTATCGCTGCGAACAAGGGCAACATCATGTCGCTCAATTACCTCTTTGCCCACGGCGCCAAGGCCGATGTGCGCAACAGTAACGGCGAATCGGTTGTCGACAATGCCGTCATGATGGGTAACAAGGAAGTGGTCGCTATCCTTCTCGAACAGTTGAAGAAGGAAGGCGCTGACCCGGCTGGCCTGAGCAGTGCCGTTCTGATCGCTGCCAAGCGTGGCAATGTCGACGTGCTCGAAATGCTTGCCAATGCGGGCGCTCCGCTCGATGTCCGTGGCCCGGATGGCTACCTGCCCCTCCACTGGACCGTCAAAAGCGGTAACTACGACGCGATGGTGTTCCTGCTGGACAAGGGTGCCGACGTGAACGCCAAGTGCGGTCAGGGTTACTCCGTGCTCGACTGGGCGACCAACGAAGGCTATCCGCGCCTGATCAAGGAACTCAAGAAGCGCGGCGGCAAGAACACTCCGAAGTATTTCAAGGATTCCAAGTAATTTGGTCTTAATTTCGTAAGAATTAAGTGTTTTTTTGAAAAACCTCTGCTTTTGGGCAGAGGTTCTTTTGTATTTTTCGCACTATGAAATTTCACATTGTCCAAAAACTGTTTCTCTGCTTGTGCTTAAGCAGCATTCTTGCCTTTGCACAGGAGACCGTAGAAATTATTCGCCGGCAGATAAAGGCTGTCGAGCTGGAAACTTCCCGCGAGAAATCTCTCCACGATGCCGAAAAGAAGCGCCATGCGGAATTCATCGAGGTGGGACGCAAGAAGGTGCAGGCGCTCTCCGCCCAGAACAAGGCGCTGCTCGCCGAAATCGATTCTCTCAAGGCCGAGATCAAGAATCTTGACGACGCCCGCCAGAAGACGACCGGGACCATCCACTGGTACGAAAGCCGTAAGCAGAAGTATCAGGAATCGCTGGCCAAGGTTATCGACTCCCTTGCTCCGGCATTCGAGGCGGACTTCCCCTACAAGAACGACGAGGTTGTCAGGAGCATCCACGAGATTGCCGAGCAGCTCGGCAAGGGATTCGTGAATGCAGACGACGCCATCAACCGTACGCTTGAAATCTACTACGACCGCATCCGGCTGGGGTACACGACGGAAGTGTACAAGGGGTTCCTCCAGGTGAACGCCCGCAACGTGCCGGGAACGTTCCTCCGCTACGGGGCTGTTTCTTCGGTGTTCGTGAGCAACGACGGCAACGACGTGCTGTGGTTGGCGAAGACTGCGGACGGCGGTTATGTCTGGAACAATGTCTCGGATGACTTTGCCATGAGAACGGCTCTCAAGGACGTGATGAAGGTGGCCGAAGGGAAGACCGCCCCGCGCCTTGTCTCCATCCCGGTCTCCGTTCCTAAGGAGGGATTATAATGTCTCTCGTTACTCGTACCTCGTCTCTCGTCTTAATCTCCCTTCTCTGCCTTGCTCCGCTTTCCTTTGCCCAGCAGAAAAACGATATTGACGCTGTCAAGAAGCGTGCCGAGCTGAACAGTGCAAAGGCTGACCTCGAAGAAGCCCGCAAGAAGCGTGACATGGCTGTCGCTGCCCGCTGGAAGGACAGGGAAGCCGCTAACCAGGAACGCGAACTGTTCAACGAAAGGTACCAGGAAAGCAAGGAAAAGGTGGACGCCCTGATGTCGGAACGCGCCCGCCTGTTCGAAGACGTGCGTGTCGCCCGCGAGGATCTTGCGCAGATCAAGCAGCAGGCCGAAACGGCACGCTCGGAATTCCTTTCCCTGGCTGTCGGGCCTGAACGCTTAGAAACGCTTTCCAAGTTCCAGGAGCAGGGCGTGCCCTTCAAGCTGCCGGAACGTACCGAGGCGATGAACAAGGTCAAGAAGGAAATGGGCCTGTACCGCGACGATCCGCTCCGCATAGCCCGTTCCGTCTTTGCCGTGGCCCAGTCCGAACTCGATTTTACTCGCGAGATCCGCTACGAGAAGGCCGAACTGCTGTTCGGTACTGCCGTTGCCGAGGGCGACCGCATGCGTATCGGTGGCCTCTATGCGATGCAGATGGCCAAGGTTTCGGACATCAACGGCTTCCATCCGTCGGCCTTGATGCTTCCGGTTGCCGGAGAAAAGAGCCGCACTTACAGCTGGCAGGAAAACTTGGCTCCCGAAACCAAGGGCCAGGTCGCCAAGGTGTTCAGTGCTGTTGCGGATTCCGCTTATATTATGGCTCCCGTCGATGTGCTGTTGAGCACCGAACTTTCTTCCGAGATTGCTAGCCACCAGGAAAAGAGCTGGAAGGAAGATCTTGTCCAGTTCTTCAAGGACGGTGGCATCCTGATGTATCCGATTGTCGCTATTCTTGTGCTGGGTGTGCTGATTGTGCTGTGGCGCCTTGTTGTGCTCTTGATCTTGAGCTTTGGCGGTATGTCTACCCGTCGTGCCATCAAGGCTTTGGCTGCTGGCGATGTCGATGCGGCGCGCAAGCTGGCCCCGACGACGCGTGGTGCCGTGGGCAAGGTGCTCCGTACGGCTCTGCTCAAGAACTACCCGAGCCGCGCCAGTGCCGAAAAGGGTCTCGAGGAACTCTTTGCGGGCGAAGTCCCGAAAATCGAGAAGGCGCTCTCCTGGATTTCCGTGTTTGCGGCGACCGCTCCGTTGCTGGGCCTCTTGGGTACGGTGATGGGTATGATCGAACTCTTCGACGTGATTACGATGCATGGCACGAGCGATCCGAAACTTTTGGCGGGCGGTATTTCGATTGCCTTGGTGACGACGGAAGCGGGCCTTATCGTGGCCATTCCGCTGCAGCTGCTGCATACGTTCCTGGTGAACCGTGCTGACGCCCTGCGCGGCCGTATGGAAAAGGCCGGCCTTGCCGTGTTGAACGCCATTTGGATCAAGGAACGCTGATGACCGAATATTCCGTCATCGAAACAGCCTTGGGAACGGTCACTCGCGGTGGCTGGGTCCTCGCCCCGATATTCTTGTTGGGGTGGTTCGGCTGGTTTATGATGATTGAACGCTACGGCTTCTACTTTATGCTGAAGGGCAGGTCGACAGCTACGTTCTGGAAGGACTTGGAAAAGCTGGGCGAGGACGAGGCGGTCAAGCGTCTGGGCAAGCGCCGTTTCGGCTATTTCCTGGCTCTTGTCGAGGATATTCGCAAGTACCGCAGTCAGGGGCCTGTCGCCGTGCGTAATGCCATGGATGCGACCCGCCACGATATTTCGCTACGCCTGTCGCGTTCGCTCAAGACGATTTCTACATGTGCCGCTATCGCCCCGATGCTTGGGCTTTTGGGTACGGTTTCGGGCATGGTGCATACCTTCGAGACAATACAACTTTTCGGGTTCGGCAATCCGGTCCTGTTGGCCGACGGTATTTCCGAAGCCCTGCTTACGACCCAGGCGGGGCTGCTTGTCGCGTTCCCGTTGATGCTCGCGTACAATTTTTTGATGAACAAGATCGAACGCGTCGAGGATTTCGCTTGGAGCGAGGCGCTTCGTTTTGAATCCAGGTCTTTCGGACTTGCCGAGGTGCCCGAAGATGGTGCCAGGGAGGATCAATGAGTTTTATTCGCAAAAGAAATAGGGAAGCAGGCGGGATTGACGTGTCCCCGATGCTGGACATGGTGTTCATCCTGCTCATCTTCTTTGTCGTCACTTCGACTTTTACCCGCGAGACCGGTGTGGACGTGACCAAGCCGAAGGCGAGTTCCGCGAAGGACCTTGCCAAGGAGAGCATCCTGATCGGGATTACTCGTCAGGGGACTATCCATATCAACGAGACGCAGGTGAACCTTTCTACGCTGCAGACGGTCCTCCGCCAGATGACGGCCGAGGCGCCTGACCGTCCGGTGATTATCGTGTCCGACCGCGACGCCCCTTCGGGCCGTGTCGTGGACGTGTTGGACGAATGCAACCTGGCTAAAGTCCGCAAGGTTTCCATCTCGGCAAACAAGGAAGAATGATGTTAACCTCTCTCGTCACTCGTCACTCGTCTCTCGTCTAACACATGCTTGATTTTCTCGCTAAATATTTCCGGTTCCCGGCGGCATTCCTGCTCTCCTTCGTGGTCAGCGGGGTGTTCTTCTTGGCGATTCCCGTTATCAACGCGTTGTTCTTTGACAAGGGAATCAAGACGGAAAAGCCGCTCGAGGTGTTGACCGAAGTCGAGGTCCTGGTGAACGAGAAGAAGCCAGAAGTCAAGCAGAAGATTATTCGTACTGTCGTGAACCCGAACCCGTTCCGCATTTCGAGTCATCCGGGCCTGAGCCGCAGCCAGAATTTCCAGATGGACCTTTCCCTGGCGCGCGGAAACGCCGGCGACGGCGCCGTCGTGGATGCGGGCTCCATGGAGAACGTGGTCTACGAGGCAGGCGAGGTGGATGAACAGGCCCAGGTGCTCCGCGAAATCCAGCCCAAGTTCCCCGAGAAGGCGAAGAAGATGGGCGTGTCCGGCTACGTGAAGGTGCTCCTGGTGATCGACGTGTATGGCGATGTCGTGCAGACGCAGGTGATGACGCTGGATCCGCCGGGTTACGGCTTCGAGATCGAGGCGTTGAAGGCGGTTCGCCAGTGGAAGTTCAGCCCCGCTCAGCTTGGCGGATATCCCGTGGCGCAGAAGGCCACAAAGGAGTTCCGCTTTGTTAAATAGACTGTTGTCTCTCGTCTTGGTCTTGCTCTGCGCTGTCCCGCTTTTTGCTGCGGAGGACTATTTCTTCCGTGCGAACGAACTTTACGACCAGGGCAAGTACAAGGAGAGCATTCCCCTTTACAGGGCGGCAATTGACGAGGGCCGTTATGAACCCTTCGCCTGGTTCAACCTGGGCAATGCCCTGGTGCAGCTGGGCCGCAAGGAAGTCGCCTTGGTTGCGTACAAGCGTACGGTCGAACTGTTGCCGAAGTTTGTGAAGGCCTGGCTTCTGATGGGTGACATCTACTACCTGGCCGGCGATCCGGGCGAGGCGATTGCCGCCTACAAGCGAGCGCTGGAACTGGGCGAAGAAAACGACCACGTGCATTTCGCGTTGGGCGAGTGCTACATGAAGGGCCGTGACTGGACTCTTGCCCAGAAACATTTCGAGAGCGCCTTGCGCTTGAACCCGGACCGCATGGATGCTTGGTACGGCCTTGCCGATGTCTACGAGAAACTGGGCGACTACGAGTATGCGATAAAAACCTTGCGCAACGCCCTGCAGATGACGGCGACCGCCGGTGCCGACGTGCACTTTACCATGGCGTATTACTACCGCAGCATGGATTCGACGCGGCAGTCCCTCAACGAGATGGAAAACGGCATATTGATGGATCCGGAAAACGTATCTGCCCGTAGGTATCTGGCCCAGATGTACTTGAAGGAGGGCTCCCCCTGGATGGCCATCTTTACCCTGGAAGAGGGTTTGCGCCACAAGAAGGGGCTGGGTGACCTGAACGTGGACCTTGGACAAATATACTTCTCGCAGAAACGCTATGACGAAGCCCTGGACTGCTACATGAAGGCCTGGCTTGCCGGGAATTCCCAGGGACGCATCGGTGCCGAAAACGTCGGCCACGTGTATTCTAATGCCGGGGATGACGAAAAGGCGGATGCCATTTACAAGCGTATCCGCGAAAAACGCTAGGTGTTAGCCCAGTTGCCCGTGAAGGCGGTGTATACCCCGCAAATTTTTCTTAACGTAGCCATTTTATGGCCTTTGCTATGGATTATGGGCCAAACTTAATATATATTGGTAACATAAATAACATTGGCTTTTTTGGTGGTAAGTATGAATCTAAAAAAATGGTTTGTTTTGGTGGCGGCCTCTCTTGCGTTGGTCGCATGCGGTGACGATAGTTCCACGGGTGGTGGATCCGGTGGTGGTGGCGACACTCCCGAAAATCCGGAATCCAGCGGAAGCGGGGATCCGAGCAATCCGTCTTCTTCGGATATTGAATGGGTCCTTCCTAACGATCCTTCCAACTTGTGGAGTGGTTCCGGTACGGAAGAAAGTCCGTATGAACTGAAATCGGAAGAAGACCTCTTGACCTTGGCGGAAGAGGTGAACGGCAAGTCCGTAAACTACAAGGGAATTGTTTTCAAGCTGACAGCTGATGTTACGCTTTCCAAGGCCTGGACTCCGATCGGATGCGTCAAGGGCCAGAGCAACCGTACGTTCGGCGGCACGTTCGATGGCGGAGACCATACCATCAAGGGACTTTCCATTGACGATACGGCTTCTTTCGCGGGCCTGTTCGGCTATGTCAGCGGCGATGCCTCTACGAAGGCGGTCGTCAAGAATATCAAGGTGGACGGTGCGTCTGTCAAGGCGGGCTCCTATGCGGGCATCCTGTTCGGCAAGGCCGAAAATGCGGAAATCAAGAATGTCACCGTGTCCGGAACCGTGACGGGTAACGACTTTATCGCCGGCTTGGGCGGAAGCCTCAGCAACGGTACTGTCGAGACTGCGGTCGTGAGCGGTACGGTCCAGGGCTCTGGCTCCGTGAGTGGCGTGGTAGCTACGGCTATCTCTGCCAAGGTTGTCAGTGCAAACAACTCTGCTGCCGTGACCGGTAAGTCGACCGTGGCGGGCATCGTGGCGACGCTTTCGATGAACAGCACTGTCGAACTGTGCGTGAACAAGGGCAATATCGCCGGTAACCAGGATGTTGGCGGCGTGGTTGGCAAGGCTTCGCAGGTAGAAGTGAAACAGTCCGGCAACGAAGGTGCCGTGACCGGCGAAGACAACAACATGAGCTCTGTCGGCGGTGTCGTCGCCGTGGGCTCGAATTCTGCCGTGCTGAACCAGGTCTACAATGTGGGTACTGTTACGGGCAAGACGGCCATCGGTGTCGGTGGCATTGCCGGAAAGTTCGTGACCGATGCCTCCATGACGCATGCCTTTAACCAGGGACAGATTGTTGCAGAAGGGTCCACCAATGTCGGTGGCCTCATCGGCAAGGCTGAAACCTGCAAGATTTCCGCCGCCTACAATGCCGGTGTTGTTTCTCCGATTGCCAATGCGGCTTCCGTTGCTGGCGCCCATTTGTCCACTTCGGAAACGTCGGCCGTCTACTACGACGCGGCAACCAAGGTTGCTCCCACGGAATTGGGCGAGGCCTCCGAGGCCATGAAGACTGCAGACTTCCTCGCGCTGCTCAATGCGGTCGAGAACGTGTGGGTCATGGATGGCGGCAAGTACGCCGGCTTCCCGTTCTTTGCCTGGATGAAGTAGTCTTTACCGATAGATTCTAGAAATTGAAAGTTCGCGTCCCTGTCTTGGGGGCGCGAATTTTCTAGATTGGGATTATGGCTAAAAAGAAAAAAGTTTGGAAATCCCCCGCCAATGATGGCGCCTTCCGTGCGAAGGATGACAAGATCCGCCAGATGCTCTGCGACATAGTGAACGGTCGCAGCCGCCTGTTGGGTCGCCCGGCAGATCTGTTTGACTCGATTGCCGCTGCTATTGACGATATTGAACGCTTTGGCGAAAACCCGAAACTCCAGCTGGAACTCCTGGCGTGGACACTGCGCTGCGATTTTATTTGTTCGCGTATCGACGATGGTGAACCCGAGCTTTGGGAAGGCCTGTTCTACGATGCGGGCACGTTCTTTGTCGAACTGGCCAAGCAGTACGAGGACAAGAGCTACATCTCTGACCTGGTGCATGATCTGGCTGTCCGTCACGTGGGCGAGGAAGGACGCTCCTACGTGTTCCTCTCGATTTCCGAGATCCTCCCGCGTGAATCGGTCAAGGCGTTGCTGGACGAGCTGATGAATACCGTCGAGACCAACGAATTGTCCAACCGTGACGACGTGCTGGATGCGATTTCCGACATGGCCGACGATATTGGCGATGCCGCCGAGTTTGCGAAGGCCGCCCTGATGCGCGATCCGGAAAAGAGCAATGCTACGATTATCGACATCGCCAACTCCTATTTTGTGGCAGGCGACATCGAGATGGCCAAGCAGTGGCTGCGCGACGTGGAAAACCCGGGTGCCGAAGACGAGGAAGCCTGCATGGATCTGCAGGCCGGTATTGCCGACCGCGAAGGCCGGAAGTCCGACTGCGCAAAGATTGCCGAGAGCCTGTACGAGAAATACCCGAAGGTCATCAACCTGGCTAGGCTTTGTCAGGTCGTGGATGAAACCCGCGCAAGGAAGTTGCTGGAAGACCACGTCCGCTACCGCAATGGCGGCACGGCGAACATCGAGTTCATGCAGCTGTTGCAGAGCATGAAGGCCTACGACTTGCTGGAAGGCTACGTGACGACGTTCGAGAAGGAATTGCCCGGCATGGACGCCGATACCTTGAGGGGCATGGCCGACGAACTGGAAAAGGACGGTCAGGCGGATTTGGCAGAACATGTCCGTAAGTGGATTGTCGACGAACCGGAAGAGGCGCAGGCCTTTGACGATGCTGATTAAAAGAATATAGGGCGAAGAGATGATTCCGAAAAAGATCCATTACATCTGGCTTTCCGATGAACCGCTTCCGAGCCTTCCGCGGATGTGTATCGACAGTTGGAAGCGCCATTGCCCTGATTACGAGATTGTCCACTGGGACATGAAAAAATGCCAGAAGGTTATTGACGAGGTCCCGTTTGTACAGGAGGCTGTCAAGCTTTCCAAGTGGGCGTTCGCAAGCGACTACATCCGCCTGTACGCGGTTTACAGCGAGGGCGGCGTTTACCTGGACAGCGACGTTTACCTGTACCAAAGTTTCGACCCGTTCCTGGACAACGAATACTTCACTAACATTGAATTTACGACCCATTTCAAGAAGAACAAGTCCTGGAACATGCTCAATGACGACGGTACAAAGAAGGAACCGAACCAGATTGTCATTCCGGGACTTGCCTTGCAGGCCGCTATTTTCGGCGGTGTGGCGGGACATCCGTTCTTGAAGAAGTGCATGGAATATTACGAAGGGCAAAAGTTCGTCTTGCCCGACGGAAGCCTCAATATCCAGAACATTTCGCCTTGTGTTTATGCCCACCTGGCCCAGGAATACGGTTTTATCTACAAGGACAAGATGCAGGAACTTTCTCACGGCATCAAGATTTATCCGGGCGACATCTTTTTGCCCAGCTGCAACCCGTCCAAGACAAAGCCCTTTGCTATCCATGTGACGAACGGTAGCTGGCGGCCCTTTATGCAAAAGCTCACGCGATTCCTGAAGCGATTGCCTCGCCGTTCCGTCGAGGACCAGTTGCTGGATTACGAAAAGAAACCTGCCGTCACCTTATAGGAAGTTTGTATGCCCTCTGTCAAGTATCTTTTTGTTCTGACCAGTTCCCCGAAGGATTTTTTCTGCGAGCAGACGCTTGTGGCGATTGCGTCCCTGCGTGTGCACAATCCGGGTGCCTTCGTGACGCTTTTGACCGACGACAAGACGGCAGAGACTCTCACGGGGCCGCGTGCTGTGCTCAAGGATGCCGTGGATGAACTCAAGGTGCTGACGCTCGACGAAAAGTTCACGCCGATGTTGCGCTCCCGCTATTTGAAGACCGTGATGCGCAATGTTATCGATGGCGATTTCCTGTACATGGATTCCGACATTGCGATCGTGGGAGACCTTTCGATTCCCGAAGAATGGCGCGGCGGTATCTATGCGGTGCTTGACTTCCATACGAATCTCTCGAAGGCCATCAATCGCAAGAAGGTCTTGAACAATGCGAAGATGATGGGCTTTTCGCCTATCCTGAACGACGAAATCTTTAACGGGGGAGTGATGTTTGCGGCAGACACTCCCGAGGCGCGCAAGTTCTTTGAAACGTGGCACGAGCTGTGGCTCTATTGCGTCTCGAAAAATTTCCCCTACGACATGGCGAGCCTTGCCGAGACGAACTTCAAGTTCGGCTATATCACCAAGAAGATGCCCGGCGGATGGAACTGCCAGCTGGCTTACGGCAACCGTTTCTTGCCGACGGCGAAAGTGTTGCATTTCTTCGGTTCGCGCATTGTCGATACGCGGGGTCACAAGGTCCCCGAGAGCATGAACCTGTTCCTGCCGAAAATTCTCCGCAAGGATTTCTACACGAACCTGAAGAATATGCCGGTGACGGTCAATGCCGACAAGTCGATCCATATTGACGAGTATTACGACGACGTGATTGCGCATGCGAAGGAAGCGTTCGAATTCCAAACGCGCAAGGTGGGTGCAGCCGGTGCCTACATTATCCGCAGCTACGCCTTTGCAAAGTCCTTGGCTTGGCTTTACAAGAAGATGCCTTTCCTCGTGAAGCTGCTGCATGTCCTAGGCGCGATTATCGGGAGATAGACATGAAGTTGCTTTTCAACCTCACTGCGGTACAGCCGATTCATAGCGCCAAGTTCCATGGTGGCGGCAGTTACGGCGAGGTGATTTTCTGGGCGCTGGTCAAACGGGGTGTCCAGTTTTCGTGTGTCTACGATAGCCAGAAATATTTGGATCCGGCAATTGTCGAAACCTGCCAGAATAAGAACATCCCCTTGTATGATATCAAGGAAAAGTCCCCGCAGCAGATTGTCGACGAGAACGGCATTGATTCGTTCTATACGCCGCTTTACTCCCTGGAGAAAAAGTGGGATATCAAAGTCAAGGATTTCGTGTTCACGTGGCACGGCGTTCGTGCACTGGAAATGCGGTACAGCTGGGCCGGTCTAGGCTTTGCTAAAAAGTTCGGGCAGAAGATGGAATCGCTGGTGCGTTACCGCGAAAGCTGGAAAAAGTATTTCTACAAGCCCAAATATGCAGAACTTGCCAAGCGCATGGCTGCAAGGGACGGCAACAAGGTCCGTACCATTACGGTCAGCGAACACAGCCGTGCTTCTATCAAGGCTTTTTTCCCGGAACTCATGGACATGGAAATCCCCGTGTTTTACAGTCCGATGACGGAATACGAACCGGAAGGTTTCTTGCCGCCGGGAGTGCAGGGCAAGAAGTATTTCTTGCTCACGAGTGGTGCGCGCTGGGAAAAGAACAACCTGCGTGCAGCCCGCGCGTTTGATGAACTGGTGGACATGTACGAAAGCCAGGGAAAGACAATTGAAATGAAAATGGTCATTACCGGTGTGACCAATGCGAGGGCTTACCTAAAGCACCTGCGCCATAAGGATTGCTTTGTCTTGCTCGGCTATGTCGAAAACAAGGAACTTGAGTTTCTCCATCAGAACGCCTATGCGTTTGTTTTCCCGTCCTTGAACGAGGGCTTTGGATACCCGCCGGTGCAGTCGATGCGTTATGGCGTTCCTGTGGCGGCGAGCGGAACGACATCGGTCCCCGAAGTCTGTGGCGATGCGGTGCTGTACTTTGACCCGTATTCCGTAAGCGAAATCAGGAACCGTCTTGTGCAGCTGATGGACGTTCGCATCTATGCCGATTTTGCAGCGCGAGCCCCTAAACGCTACGCCGAAGTCCATGCGCGCCAGGTTGCCGACCTGGAACGAGCCGTAGACTTCATCTTGGACGCCGGCTAGGCTCTACCTAGAATTTACGCTTGTAGAAAAGGTACTGGGCTCCCAGTATCAACATTGTCGCGACGTAGATGGCGATCTTATGCCACATTTCCAGCTGGACTCCATCGCTGTTGACGAAGATGTATAGCGAGATGAGCGCGATAATCCATGCGAATTCCACCCACAGCTTGCGAGAGTAGGGCTGCATCTTGCGCCTGAACAGGTAGACGTTGTAGCAGATGGCAGACGCCAGACCGTAAATGAACATGGAAAGCGCTGCACCGACCAGCTCGAACGGCGGAATCAGCAGGAAGCCGAACAGTAGTGAAAGTGCCAGGGCAAGCAGGCTCACCTTCAGGTTGACGATACTCTTGCCGATGCCGTCGATAATCGTGTTGACCATTCCGAAGAATGTCGCGATGAGTTGGAAAAAGAGGAGGATGCCGAGAGCCTTGGGCTGCATTATGAAGCTTTTGCCTGCAATGGACATTATTTCTGCAGGGAAAAGGACGATGAAGAACCCGATGACGATTTGGATCATGGTGGCCATCGAAACGCAGTAGGAATAGACCGGCTTGATGTCTGTCTTGAGCCGTTCCTCGTTCATTTCGGAGACGACAGGAATCAGGATGGGGTTGAACCCGTTTCGAATGGTCTGTAGGCCGTTTGCGAGGGTGGTCATCAGGGCGTAAACGCCGGCCGCTTCTGCTCCAAGGAAGAACAGCACCATCCACAGGGTGGATCGCATCAGCAGGTTTCCGGTAAGTACGTTGAAGCCGATCGGCAGGGAGTAAAGTACCAGTTCCTTTTCGATGCGCTTCTTGGGAATCAGCGGCATGTCCTTGAACTGGGAACGAATGACCAGGGAGTGCATGATAAAGCCTCCCGCCTGGCCAAGCAACAAGCCGAAGGGGAGCGCGTGGGGAACTCCGCAGAGATGCAGGATGATCGATGCTCCTGGTGAAAGCACTGCTACGAGGAAATCGTTGATCAGGATAGCGAACCAAGGCTTGCGATTGCCTTCGGAGGAATTGCTTAGGACGAACGTGCCGGAGTAGAATACCAGGGAAAGAGCGTAGTAGGGAAGTTCGTCAGAGACGAAATCGGTAAAGGATCCGGCAAAAATGGCGACGGTTATGAACAGGGAAATGGCAATCGTTACCCAGAACGATTCCATGATGCCCTGATGGGGCGGACGGTTGTGGAGCTTGTTCTGGGGTAGGTACCAGTGGAGACCCCTGTCCAGGCCGATAGTTGATGCTCTTGAAATTGTGAGCAGCAAGGCTTGCGTAGAAACGAAGATGCCGAACTCGTTGGCGCCGAAGATTCGCGCGAGCAATACGGTCAGCAGGGGGCCGCAAATTTTAAGGATGGTGCCGAGGATGTTGAACAGGGCTCCCTTCTTTAAAAACTTGCTGTCTGTCTCAAGATTGTTCATGGCCTAAAAAATAGAAAATAATGCAGAACGGCTAATTGTCTTTTTCTTTAGACGGCATGAGCTTGTTTTTGTATATGATGTATTGCCATGCATCGGAAACAGCGCGCATGGTCTTTGTTGCTTCTTCCAAAGCCTCGGCCGGAATGTCAATAGGCGAAGCCTGCGTAAATCCGTTGACCCGTTGTGTCGTGTCCCAGGTGGGTTCCAGGTACGATTTTAGCGCAATAGCCTGGTTGTCCCCTTTTATGGGCGAGATATAATAGGTCATGGAGTCCCTCCACATACCCATGTCGCCATATTCAAACGAATACACCGGGGGGAATTTTTCTTCGGAAAGATTGTCTCTTATGCTGAGCAGATCAATCCCCATAAAATGGTTCGATACATCTAGGTTGAGATAGCCTAGGATGGAAGGGGCGATGTCGCTTTGTGAAACCTGCTGGGGAACTATCTGGGGCTTTATGTTCTGCCCTTTAAACAGGAGAGATATCCACGAGCGTCCATCGTTGATTTTCCCGAACTTTTCTGCTAATGGAGCCTGCTTGCCAGTAGGGTATGAGTGGTCTCCCGTTAATACGAACAGGGTGTTGTTTGCCCTTGGACTGTTCTCGATGGCATTTAAGATGATGCCGAGCGCACTGTCCATATAGGCTGTAGCCCGCATATAGGCGACGGCCGGGTCGTCTGGAGTGGGGCCCATGTCTTTGGGCAGGTTGAAGGGAACGTGCATGCTACGGCTCATCCAGTGATAGAACAGGGGCTTGTCTTCGGGGCGGTTTTTTAGGTGCTCGGCGAACCGGTTGGCGAGGGTGACATCGTTGCTGTTGTCGATGTATTCGACTTGATCAAACCATTGCTTGAACCAGACTTCTTCATTGGCGAATCGCGGGTCCGTACCCATCAGGACTTCGGTGTAGTAACCTGCCTCGCGTAAAATCTCGGGTAGGGACCTCATCCGCGTATTGGGATAGTTGTTCAGGAAGACGACATGGGGATGGCTCAGGATGCCTTCCATGATTCCGAGGAGCCCTTCGATAGACGGGGCGCCTACACTGTGCGTGTTGGGGAAGTAAAGACCTTCGAGAGCAAGTTTGCACAAATGGGGGAATGTCTTGCAATTGGACCCGATGCGCATGTCGGTTGTCCATCCACGAAGGCTTTCGATAGTGAACAGGATGATATCCGGTTTTTCGTCAAGATTTTTTTGTCTGAAGGCTTCAAGAGATTCCGACTCGTTGTCCGCTTTTTTCCAGAAGGGATATTCTGCATCTGGGTTTCCGCCGAGTGCAACGACGCCTTCGCTGTAGTTGTCCGGAACATGCATTGTTTCGATGGAGTTGATGAGTTCGCTTATGAATGTATAAGCGACGGGCTTGATGCGAACCTGCCGACGTGGTAGGGGATGATACCACCAAAACGATGTACAGCCGATTGCGAATAAAAGGAATGAGATTCCGAAAATGGTAAACTGTTTTTTCGTTATGGGCTTTTGCGAAATCTTTTTTAGGTCGGCTTTGTAGGTGAACGTGATAAGGATGATGCTGAAGAATATAATGATACTTATGGTCAATATAAAATGGAGCATATCACCGGAAAATACATCCCATGCGATGGATGCGTCGGTGAACGCGGAGATGTAGACGCTTATGAAGGATGGCGTGAACTTTTGGAACATCCATCGCTGGACTTCGTCGTCTATGCCGGATGTTAGAAGGTATAGGCCTCCCACGGTAGAGATCAAGATCTTTAGGATGGGTTGGCATTTGCCGTGGACAAAGAATGAGGCCAGCATAAAGCAGGTCGTCAGAGCCATGACAACTCCTGTTTCTACATAAATGGAGTGCCATAGGAACTTGTGGATGTTTTCTACGACGGGCCCACCAAAGGGGTTTTCAAAAAGATATAGAGAACAAAGGAGTGAAATACGTCCGAGAATTAAAATAGCTGAAATGGCAATCCAATAATATGGATCGCCTGAAATTTTTTTTATCATGGTCCAGAATGTGTTTTATCGTTGAGGCACTAGCTTGTTCCTGTATATGATGTATTTCCAGGAATTTGATATGGCTCGCATTGTGGCTGTTGTCTTAAGAAGAACGTCCCGGTTTATTTCGGTTGGCTTTTCGTGAACATAGCCTTCAACGGGCCTTGTCGTGTCCCAAGTCGGTTTATGGTCTTTTGTTAGTACGATTGCCGGATCTTTGCCTTCGACATTCGGGAGAAGGAACGTGAGGGAATCGTTACGGAGTCCCATGTCTCCTGAACGGAAGGAATAGACGGGTGGAAGTTCCATGGTGCAGGTTGAATCCTTGCATTGAAGCAGATTCGTCCCCATAAAGTGGTTCGATACGTCCAGGTCAAGATAACCGATGATGGACGGTGCAATATCTCCCTGCGAAACGGGGCGCGTGTCAATGCGGGGGTCTATGCCGGGTCCAGCAAACAGGAGCGAAACCCAGGTGAACGCATCCGATGCCTGGCCGACTTTTTCTGCGGCTGTCACCTGCTTGCTGTTCGGCAGGGAATGGTCTCCGGTCAAGATGAACAAGGTGTTGTTTGCTCTCGGGCCCTTGGCGACTTCGTCCATGATGATGCCGAGCGAACTGTCCATATAGGCGACGGCGCGTAGGTAGGCATCGTCAAGATCGTCGGGCTTTGGACCCATGTCTTCGGGCAGATCAAAGGGAATGTGCATGCTGCAACTCATCCAATGATAGAACAGCGGCTTGTCTTTTGGACGGGTGTTGTAGTGCTCGATAAAACGGTGCGCCATGGCGACATCGCTGTGATTCTCGGGCTTGTATTCCACATAGTCAAACCACTGCTGGAACCATACCATCCCATTGTCAAAATAGGGGTCCGATCCGATAAGGACTTCGGTGTGGTAGCCCGCATCCCTAAGAATTTCGGATATCGAACGCATCCGTGTGTTGGGATAGCTGTTCAGGAGAACATGGTGGGGCAGGCTTAGAACGCCTTCCATGATTCCGAGCAATCCTTCGATAGAAGGTGAACCGACACTGTAGGCGTAGGGGAAGTACAGACTGTTCTTTACCAATTTGCAGAAGTTGGGAGCGCGGTTGCAGTTTTCTTCGACGCGCATGTCGTTTGTCCAGCCGCGCAAGCTTTCGATGGTAAACAGGATAATGTCCGGTTTTTCGTCGATGTTTTTTTCCTGGAATGCTTTTAGCGAGGCCGCTTCGTTCTTGGCTTCTTTCCAGAAGGGATATTCCTGGTCGGGATTTCCGCGGAGGGCCACGATGCCTTCGCGATAGTCGGCAGGAGGGTTCCTTGTCTTGAGAATTTCAAGGAGGTTGTCGGTGAAGCTGTAGACGACTGGCTTGATGCGCACTTGCCTGCGCGATACGGGATTGTACCACCAGAAGGACGTACAGCCGGCCACGGCGAGAATGAACATGATTCCCAAAAGGATGCAGTTCTTCTTGAAGGGACGCTTCCAGCATTGGGACAGGTCCATCTTGTATGTGTAAAACGCGATGCCTACGGTAAAGGCGACGACAATTCCTACCGTGAGTATGAAATGGAACGCGTCGCCCCAGAAAATATTTGAAGCGAGTTCGGTGTCCGTAAAGGCGAGAATGTACGTATTGATAAATGAGAACGAAAGCTTTTGGCTCATCCAGCGCATGATTTCGTCGTCGGTGCCGCTGAGGATGAGGTAAATTGCCGCGATGATAACCGAGACGACTTTTAGGATCTTTACGCCCTTGCCGTGAACAAATCGCGAGATGGCGTAAAAGAGAAATGCGATGGACATGCAGACGCCCGCTTCCACATAGAGCGTGTGCCAGATGAACTTGTCGATTCGGTCAACGAACACTCCACCAAATGGAGTCTTTAAAAAATATAAGGAGCAAAGAAGACTGAATCTCCCAAGAGTGAGTAATAGTGCAAAGAAAAGCCAGTAGAAACGATGCATGGAATAGATCTCTTTTCGGTTATTGCAAAAATAGAAATTTTTATTGTTTAATTCAATTTCTTTTTTTTTGAATCTGTTTAAGAAATTCCCTTTTTAAAAAAAAGTTATATTATGCTTATGAAAAATGATGCAATGAATCGGTTGCTTGAATCGTGCCGCATTTTAGCCCAAAAAATTAATTGGTCTGTACTCAGATCGAAAAATCCCTTTGTG
Organism: Fibrobacter sp.; assembly: GCA_017649565.1. GTDB lineage: Bacteria > Fibrobacterota > Fibrobacteria > Fibrobacterales > Fibrobacteraceae > Fibrobacter. The sequence goes on from JAGCGO010000030.1 coordinate 48,355, forward strand.
TGGATCGTTGCTGTTGCCCTTGTGCTCCAGATATTGATGCTGGTGCTCTTTTATAGTCTGCCCGATCCGCTGGGCCTTTCGCTCACCGAAATGTTCGAAGGGAAGATTATCTGGCAGGTGTTCATGGCCTTCGGAGCCATTCTCGTGATGGGGGCGCTGTTCGCCTTTGCCCGCGCTCCCCGCGCCTTGGCCATCTTTTACGCGTTCTACTTTTTTGTCGCCGTCGTGGATTATGACCTGTTCCGCTTTTCTCATCAGCGCCTTTCGTACTCGTTCCTCCGCACGTATTTCCACATTTCGAACATTACCGATGCGACGACAGTTTCCACATTGGGCGGTGACCTTTTGGGGACTGTGCTTTGGGTTGTTATCGTGCTTGTTGGCTTTGCGGGTGCCGCCGCTTTCGTGACCGTCTATACGATACGCCTTCGCAGGATGCGTGCCGCACTCGGGGGTGTCCAGGTGGAGCCCTGCAAACATTCAAAAAAGCTTCCGGTGACAATGCTCGTTGTCGGCCTCGCTCTTTCCGTGACGCCCTTGGTGCTTTTCTTGACAGGAGCGAGGGGCTGGATCGAGGTCCCGCTGGTCCATTTCAAGATTGAAAAACGCTTTACGCTCGGGAAGCATACGCTCACGGCTCCGGTTCTCCATATTGCTGCGGTGGAAACATTCGAGTTCATCCACGACAATACAAAGATTACGGACGACCTGATTGACGACCTGAATTCCTTCTTGCCTGCGGACTTTGTGGCTAGTCGCCCTGACTTGGCTGCATACCCGACATACCGTGGAGCGCCTACGCACGAGTACAAGGCAAAAAAGCGCTACAACATTGTGTTCATTATGGGGGAATCTTTTAAGGGTCGCTTCTTCAACAAGATGCTCGAAGGCGATACCGCTCTTGCCCCGAACATATGGAAATTGGCAAGCGGCGGTTACTTTGCCAAGGATTCCTCCGGCAACTCGCTTGGTGGCGGGCTTTGGTTCAAGAATGCGTTTAGCGGCGGATACCCGACGGTGCGCGGGACCATGGCGACCTACATGGGGTTCCCCTCGCACCCGAACCGTGACGTGCCCAGCTTCTATGCGGCCAACAAGTTCAAGGGCTTCCCGGAATTCCTGACGGACTATCACAGGTCCTACATGACGGTCTCAAATCCGATTTTCGACCATACGCTGCCTTTCGTGGAAAAGTTCTTTGGCAAGAACTGGTATTTGCCCGAAGAGGAACAGATCGAAGGCTCTGCGGACAGTCTCGGCGTAAATGCGGCCATCAAGGCGCTTGCCGAGAAGCCGGTGGACAGACCGTGGCTGCTTTCTTTCAATACGATTGCTTCGCACATTCCTTTCTATAACTACCCTCTGCAATTTGCCGAACAGCCCGACGATGCCGTGGTGCGTTACCGCAATGCAGTCCGCTATACCGATACGCAACTGGGACGCTTTTTCGATGAACTGTCCAAGCGTCCCGACTTCGAGAATACGGTCGTGATTATCCTGGGCGACCACGACACTCCCGTGGATTCCATTGACTACAAGGTGCCGCAGCCGCTCGGCGTTTCCACGACGCAAATCTTTATCGGCCTGTTCTCGCCGGATACCGCCCTGTTCAATGGCCTTACGGTCCGCGAAGATGTCGCATCGCAGCTGGACTTGGGCCCCACCGTGTTCGACTTGGCCGGAGTCCGCGAGCCCAACCATTTCTGGGGTTACGACTTGCTTGTCCAGGAACGTCCGGCTGCCCAGCCGTCGGTGTTCTTCTCGCAGAATTCCTATTACCTCGGGTTCCGCGACCACGTGTTGGTGGGTGGCCTCGAGAACGAGGAAGTGTATAGCGGGGTCGATGGCGTCTTTACGCAGGTGCAGGATTCCCTCTCGCTCGGCTGGAAAAAGAAGGCCGTGGGGACTGCGAAGGCCTTGCGTTCCGTTCTCCGCAACGACATCATGATGCCGTAATTCCCTTCGTCGTTCATAATGGGCGGAATATCAAGAAGTTGCTGATGTGGCGGTACGAAGGGGCCCACAATTTTTTATATTGCTGTCATGGCAAATAAGAAATCCCCGATTGAACGTTTTTCGAATTGGTATATCCCTTTAATTTGTAAACACCAGTACAAGGCGCTCGCCTTTTATCTGGTCCTGGCGTTGCTTTTCGCCGTTCCCATCCTATTCAAGCCGGGGCTCAAGCTCGATGCCGACCTTTCTCACCTGCTCCCGGAAAATACGCCCAGCGTGAAGGCGCTGGAGGAATCCTATCAGCGATTCGGTTCCACGGACAAGTTCATGATAGCCATCCAGAGCGAAGATATGAATCTGGTGGTGGCGTTGCAGGATTCCATTGCTGATTACATTCACCAGAATTGGCAGGGCGATTTCGTTTCGACGCAGGTGGATAACGAGAACCAGTTCTTCAAGGACAATGCGCTCCTTTATTTGCCGGTCAAGCATCTCGAGAATATCCGCGACAATCTCGAAGACCTGCAGCTTGAAATCGGCCGCAAGAACGGCCCGCTGGTTGTCGACCTGCTGGGGGATGCTGCGGATTCGACGTCTTCGGCTGATTCGTCTACCTCGGGAAAGAAGGAACGCGTGTGGTTCGATTCGAACCTGCCGCAGGAACTCGGCCTTCCCGACGAGGCGGTGAGTGCCTTTGATGCATTCTTCAAGAAGGGCAATTCCGATTCTTCCCTCGTGACGCAGGACGAAGCGAAAAAGCTCAGTGACGAAGACGAATGGAACCCGAAATCGACAATTCCGTCGGCACTCAGGAACCGTCTGATCGGCTCGCCGCGTCCCGACAGTACCGGAAAGATTCTCTACAACGGCGTGGTGAACGCGAAACTCATCAAGCCTTCGACGGACTACGAGTTCGTGACGCATATCCTGGCCCGCACCGATTCCCTGCTTGCCTATTTCAGCAGCAAGACCTATCCGGTGCCGACCCGCTTCACGGTCGAAGGCACCTACGAAGGCCTCAAGGAAGTGGACGAGGTGGCCAACGATTCCATCTTCTCGTTCGCCATCAGCCTCGTGCTGATCATATTCCTCACGATATTCTTCTTCAGGAGCGTGAAGGGCCCGATTCTCGTGGTGTCCTCGGTGCTCTACGCCTGCCTCCCGACGCTTGCGTTTACGGCGCTTTTCTATGGAAAGCTGAACCCGTTCACGGTGTTTGTCGCCTCCATCATCCTGGGTATCGGTATCGACTATTCCATCCATATCCTGGGCACGTCGCAGAAGTTGATGCACAAGTATGCAACGCTGGAAGAGGTCCTCGAGGCTGCCCAGCGGAAGATGCTCAAGCCGTTCATCCTCGCTAGCTTTACGACGATTGCCGCGTTCCTCACGCTCCTTGCCGCGCATTTCCGCGGTTTCTACGAGTTCGGCGTGGTGGCATCGAGCGGCGTGCTGTTCAGTATGCTCACTTCGGTGCTGTTCCTCCCGGTTCTCGTGAAGTGCATGGGTGGCATCCCGAAGGCCCCGGACAATACGCTGTTGCCCAAGTCCTGGGACGAGGCGAAGATTCTCAGGTTCTTCAAGTATGTGGCTTTTGCTGGCTTTGCGCTGGGTGCTGTCTCGCTGTGGTTCGCGCAGGACGTGGACTTCGAGCATAACTTGCGCAACCTGCGCCGTGTTTCGACCAACACGAAGGTGGCCTCCAACAAGATTTCGACCAAGGTGACCCGCGCGACGGGCAAGGCCGTGACATCGACTCCGGCTGCCGTGATGGGTTCCAAGCCAGAACAGCTCGACAAACTTTACGACACCTTGATGGTCCGCCTGCACGTAGAACACGATTCTACCCTCGGGAGCTTCCTCACGCTCAAGAGTTTCGTGCCGCCGCAGGATTCCCAGAAGCAGCGCCTCGAGGTTATCGAGGAAATTCGCGACCTGGCCGAAGCCCGCGTCTTTGACCGTGCCGAAGGCGAAGATTCCGTGAACGTCGCGAACCTCCGCAAGCTCTCCGCTGTCGAGGAAACCTTCACTGCCGAAGATGTTCCCAGCTGGACACTGGACCTGCTGCGTGAAAAGGACGGCAGCTACGGCAAGATCGGCTTTATCTACGGTGACTTCCCGAGCTGGGATGCGAAGGCCCTGCACCGCTTCCAGGAACGCTACGGTCACTGGAACTTTGACGGCGAGGAACTGCGCACCTTCTCGTCGCAGTTCATCCTCTCCGACGTGATCGATTCCGTCAAGAAGGACAGCTTCAGGCTCGCACTCGTGATCATCCTCGTGATTTTCGGAACGCTCGTGATTTCGTTCCGCAAGCCCAAACTCTTCCTTGCCGGCTGCATCTCGTTTGGCATGGGTACGCTTCTGACGCTTGGACTCCTCGGCTTCCTTACCGACATGTTCGAGTTCGGGAAAATCAGCATCTACAACGTGATCGTGATCCCGATGGCTCTCGGTATCGGCATCGATGCCACCATCCACATGATCACCTCCTGGATGAGCGACAAGAACCTGACCCTGCGCCAGTTGATGGATACCACCGGCCGCAACGTGATGGCCAGTTCCACAACGACCATCGCGGGCTTTGTCGGGTTCCTCTTCACGACGCACCGCGGCCTCAAGGGCATCGGCGACCTCGCATGCATCAGCATCGCGATGTTCCTCATCACGAGTATCGTGTTCTGCATGTTCTTGTGTGGAAGTTGGCTAAAAAAGAAATAGCCTCGTTATAAGCGTCGCATAGCTGCGTTGCAGAAATCCAATCGGCTCAGCAATGCAAGCATATAAATATGCTTGCGCTGCGTTCGCCTCATAGATTTTCTCGACCCACTCGCCGTATTATTTATACGGCTTCGGGGTCTGCGGCTACTGAGGCTCTGTTTGCTTCTAGCTTCGGCTTGGTGTGTAAGCCTCGCTAAAGTCCCCGTTCCAGGCTATAGTCAGAAATCTTGAGCAATGTGTCGAGAGTCGCCGAAAGGAGGCTCTCTTCGTTTTGTAACTTGCCGGTGAGTTCGTTTTCCTGGCGCAGGTCGCTATCGGCGAAGATATGCGTTTCTTCTTGCGAGGGGTATTTCGCGATAAAGCGGTAACCATCGAGACCGATGGCGGCGTAGCCGGAGTAGGCTCCCAGCGAAAGCCCCGCAAGTTCCTGCGGTGCGACAGCGGAATTTGCCGCAGAATCAATGGCAAGAGAATCGTTAGCAATGGTGTCGGCCTTTGCAACATTTCCGCGCAGCAGATTATGCCCCATAAATATGTTCGGCACGGCAAATCCGGCGAGTTCAAGCACGGTGGGCGCAATGTCTATCTGGGCTGCTGTCGTAGTGTCGTAAGCGGCTTCCAGGCCCTTCCCGTGGATGAAGAAGGGTATCCAGCTCACGTTCGAGAATCCGCCGCCGTTCATGGTGGACACGCCATTTTCGCCCAGGGGGAACCCGTGGTCGGCCATTATGATCACGTAGGTGTTCTTGTACCATTCCTCGTTTTCGATGGCCCGGATAAAGCGGGCGAGTTGCCTGTCGGCGTAACCCATGGTCACGTTGATGCGCTCCTGCAAGGGCCTGTTCTTCTCTTCGTCGGTCATGCCTGCCGCGAAGTTGAAGGGGTAATGGTTGGAACGCGTCATGAGTGTGGCGAGGAAGGGCTTGCCCTCCTTGGAAAGCGTGTCGCGTACGTATTCGATGGCGTGGTCCATGAAGGTGGAGTCGTCTTCGCGTTCGCGGTTGTAGTGCAGCGCGGTGTACCACTTGGATGTCCATACGCCCAGGTTGTCCCAGGCGGGGTCGGCCGCCGACATGTAGTGCGTGCTGTAGCCGGAATCGGTGAGTGTGGATACAAAGCTCGGGAGCGTTATGTGCGCAAGGTCCGTGGCCTGCGCGAGGCGCGAATGGTGGGGGATGCCAAGGTGGGTCGAGAGGACTCCGCCCGTGGTGGGGACGCCGCTCGTGTGCATGCGCATCCATACGTGGGAATGTGCGGCGAGCGAGTCCATGAATGGCGTGGGGGTGGGCTGAATCTGCGGGTTCATATAACCGACATTCAGGCCTCGCTGGGATTCCATGAGCACCAGGATGAAGTTCGGCTGCATCGCTCGCTGGGCCTTGAGCTTTTCGCTTTGTTGCAATGCCTGTGTCGGGACGCGGTAAAGCGGGAGACCGTTGCCGGCCTTGTCGCTAGAGAATTCCCAGAGGGAATCGCCTTCGATTCTCTGCCAAAGGTTCTGGTATGTAGTGCGGTAGGCGGCCAAATCGGCTTCCGCAAGGCCTTCGGCTTTTTCCGCTTCGAAGAGGTCCTTGTAGACTAGGGAGACGACCGGACGGAGCTTTGTCATGCGTGCGTTCCCTGTCCAGATGACATACACGAACAGGTACGAGGCGATGTAGAATATGAGCATCGCGATGACGGACTTTTTTACGTAGAATCCGTCGCTTGGGCGGTACCACTTGCAAAGGAGCCTGTAGAACCCGTAAGTCAGCGGGAGCATCAGCGCGAGCACGACGAACTGCAGGTAGGGCACGGAAAGATCGTTCGCCACGTAGTCGTAGAACATGGCTATAGAGGAGGTGTCCTTGTAGGTGTCCATGAGCCCGAAGGAAAGGTGCCCGCCCAGGAATCGCTGTACCTCGTTGTCGAGCAGCGTGAAGGGGAGGATGACGGCATGGAATGTCGCGTAAAGGATGGTCGTGACCTTGGCGACGGTGGCCGCCTGCGAAGCTTTCCCGGCAATTTTTGCGACAATGCAGCCTATGACGGCAAAGACGACGAGCGCATTCACGATCCACAGGAAATCAAGGCAGACGGCGTGGAAAATGAACCAGTCGGGCTTGCTGACGAACGGGAAACCGTAGGGGTTGCTGCGGAACAGGAGCATCACGCGCAGGACGATGTGCATCGCCCAGGCGGCAAGCGAAATCAGGACAAGTTTCTGGAAAGGGGCGAAACTTGCTGCTGTTTTTTTCAGCAGGTTTAAAATATTCGGTTTCATTCTGGGGTCTTGTTGCAAATTTGTCTGTACAGTTCCAGCTGGCGCTTGAAACAGTCGTCCCAGCTGAACTTCTCGGCGTAGGCGCGGGCCTTCTGTTTCATGCCCTGCATGTCGGAACGGTAAAGTTCCACGATGGCATCGGCGAGCGCTTCGGGGGTGCGTTCCTTGAGGATTGTCCCGGCTCCCGATTCCGTCACGTGCTCGAATGCGGCGCCTGCGGCGGCTCCGACCTGGGCGTTCCCGCTGGCCATGCTCTCGAGGATCGAAAGTCCGAAGGTTTCCCAGCCCGAGAGTGCGAGTCCCAAATCGACACTGGCATAGTAGCGGGCCATTTCGTCAACAGAGTTCACGAAACCGATGTAGCGTACGTGCTCGTACTTCTTGGCTGCCTCTTGCACCAGCGGGAGGCTCGGCCCTGTGCCCGCGAAAGTGATGGCGGGTTCGTGGCCCAGTCTTTGGGTGAGGATGTCGTAGGCTCCCAGCAAAAGGTCGATCCCTTTTTCCTTGCAGAGCCTGTGCGGGAAGAACATGGTGAGCCGTTCGGGGTTGCCCGCCTTGAGTTCGTTTACGAGCGCCTCGTCGCGCTTTGTGGGCGAGAACATGTTGATGTCGCATCCCAGCGGAATCCAGCGCGGGTCAGGCAGTCCGTTCTTGCGGAGGCGTGCCATGGCTTCCTTGGACGATGCCTGGATGCAGTCGAATCCCTTGAATTCCTTGCGGGCGTACCAGAAGGCTTCCTTGCGGGCGAACGTCCCGGCACCGACGCCGAGCTTCTTTGCCACCGGGCGACCCACATAGGTCACGGGGAAGTCCGCATGCCAGAAACCGACCAGCTTGGATTCGGGGCTAGCTCGCCTTGCAGCCCGGCGGACGACGGTCGGCAAGATGTAGGGGGATCCCACCTCGATGATGTCGGGCTTGTACTTGGCAAGCACGGGCTCCACCTGTGAGCGTTTCCATATAAAGCGGTATTCCCAGTTGCCCGGGAACTTGAACGCCTGTACATGCTCGATGATCAGGCCTTCGCTGCGTACTTCCGTGAAAGTCTTCGAGTCGGGCATCACGAAAACGGAGAGGGCTTCCTTCTGCTTTTCGTAGAAAGCCATCTTCTGCAGGTGATAACGTCGGACTCCGCCTCCGGACGGACTCCAGAAATTGTTGATATCGACTACGGTTAGCATTAGACTTCTTTCATCTTGTTGGAAAGCGGGTGCATCTCCAGGTAGCCTTCGTAAAGGTGGTTCGCGCCGAGCCGCTTGGAATTGACGGAGAGGAACAGGTTGCCGCCCTTGGATTCGAGCCAGTAAATGGCGTCGGAATCGCGGAGGTAGGGCCTGGGGCCTTCAAGCCCCTGTTCGTTCCTCACGAGTTCTCCTCCGAGGAATAGCGGAATGTCGAGTGCCTTGTAGATGTCCAGCATGACCGAGGAACGCCGCTCGTGGATGTCGACGAGGTCCGGACGGTCGGAAATCTTCATGTGGTCGATACCGTCGATGATGACAACCAGGTCGGGGTGCTCCTTCTGCTCGTCCTTCAAGACAGAGAGCATTTCCGTGTTGTCGAACGACGGCTGGTCTTCCCAGATTTCGAGGCGGTTGTTGCGGACATAGGATATCAGTTCCTTGGTCGTCTCGAGGATTTTCTGGTTGATCTGTTCGTCGGCGTTCTGCTTCCTCACGGTGAGCACGGATTCGCCGATCGTCATCGCGACGAGCTTGTCGAAAATCTGACGGCGCGGGGTCTCCAGCGCAATGTAGATGAGCTTGAGTTTCGGGTTGCTCCTGATGAGGTCAAGCGCTATGCTGGAAAGGAAAGATGTCTTGAGTCCGAAAGGTTCTGCGGACACGTAGAAGCAACCGGATTGGATGCCGTCGATTTCTTTTGCAAGCCTGGGGAAATCCGAGAGCGTGTAGCCCACGTTCACGTCGGGCGGGCAGCCCATGGCCGTGTCGAAATTCTCCTTGATGTCCTGGAGGAGCATGGAACGGCGGTGCGTGTGGATGGTATCCTCTTCGGTATGTGCAATCAGGGACAGGAGTTCGTCTGCACCGTTCTTGCGCACAACCTGGTCCACGGTCTCGTCCTTGGGGAGAATGATGGACTTGAAACGCAGACCGATCTCTTCGGCCATTTTCAGGTAGCGCTGGACGCGGTATTCCTGGGTGCGGCGGTTCGGTTCCCTGCGGAGAATAAGGGTGACGGTCTCGGCACCGCAGGCCTTGAGCTTGAGCAGGTGACTCTGCGTGACTTCCTGGTACATGGTCGAGACAACACCGGGGATGCCGGCGAGGTCGGCCGTGAGCGCGTCGAAGAAGCCTTCGACAATGACAGGCTTCTCGTTTTCCGGCTGGATGTTGAAAGGGATGTCGCACGGGCCGGACGCATACGATACGTAGGCGTGGCTGTGCATGTTGTCGTCGATAAGCCTGCCGAAGACGGAGTGGATGAGTCCCTTGGAATTGCGCGCGGGAATGGTGATGCGCGGTTCATGGTAGGCTTCGAGGTTGTCAAGGTAAAAACGGATCTGGTGGCGTTCGACGCCCGAGAGCAGGCAGTAGCTTGCGAACGGTTCCGGGTCGCCGCTGTAGTAGCCGATGCCGTAGAGCTGCGCCTGGCCGATATTCCAGCCGCGCTTGGCGAGGTATTCTGCAGAAGAGGGGCTCTTGCATGCAGCCCAGTGGCAATAGCGGACAAAGCATTCTAGAACTTTGGACTTCTCGCCGCCGACTTCGCGTATCCAGGGATGTTCGTCTTGGAAGGTGTCGGGGGCCTGTTCCTGCTCCTGCTCTCCGAGAAAGTCGATTGCTTCGGCACGTGCGGCGGGTTCTTCGAGACCGTTGAAACGGCTGCGCATGACGAACTCGACGAGGTCACCGTCGGCTCCGCATTGGAGGCAACGGTAGCGCCAGTATCCGAGCGCGTCGTAGAAGAACAGCGAGGTCTCTTCGGGGGCGTGGAACGGGCAGCAGGCAATCAGGTTGCGTCCCCAGCGGCTCAGGGGAATGCCCAGCTGGCGCGGGTGCGTCTTGGTTTTTATGAGTCCAGCGCGTTCTTGGTCTAAAAGCATAATGAACCTCGTTCCGTCAACAGAAAAACAGGATTGCCCTAGTGAACAATTTAATAAAATTTTTAGTTTTAAGACTACACTTTTTGAACTTGCTTTTGGATGGTTAACGCATGATTGTTCTTGGGATAGATCCGGGTTCCGTGAATACGGGATACGCCTTTGTCGACGCCTGCGGCACGGATTTCCGCGTGCTGGAATATGGCGCCCTGCATGCTCCCAAGAACCGTTCCTTCGAGGACCGCCTCTTGCATATCGTCGACTCGCTGGAATTGCTTATGGACAAGTACCAGCCCGAAATGCTCGGCATGGAAAGCGCATTCGTGGCCGTCAATGCCCGCAGTGCCCTTGTGCTGGGCCATGTCCGCGGGGCCATCCTTGTCGCCTGCAAAAAGAGGGGCATGTCCTTCTCGGAATTTCCGCCATCTACGATCAAGCAGGCCGTGACCGGCAAGGGAAACGCGTCCAAGGAACACGTGGCCAACATGATCTATGCAAGGCTCGGCATCGCGCCCGAAAAGGTGCTTCTCGACGCGACCGATGCCCTCGCCATTGCCTGGACAACGGCAAACCCGAACCCGGTTTCCGAGGCACTGCTTTCGAAGGGCGGCTCCAGGAAGAGTGCGTCCAGGAAACGTCGTGCGACGGTGAATGAATGGAAAAGTCTGATAGAGAAGATGGGAGGGGTATGCCCGTGAATTTATTGCCATACGGTCTTGGGACTCCTGACCTTGTCCCTGTCGGGGACTACAATGTCCACCGGGATGTCGTTCCCTACCTGGATAAGTTGTCTGCTCTGGCTGCGGAACGGGGTTTCAAGCTGAGGATAGAATCGGCGTACCGCTCATTCGAACGCCAGCTTTCTATCTGGAACCGCAAGGCGCGCGGCGAACTGCCTTTGCTTTCGGCAGAAGGTGTACCGATGCCTGTCCCGAGCGACGAGGAAGAGCTGATGTATGCCATCCTTACGTGGTCTGCGTTGCCGGGGGCGAGCCGCCATCACTTGGGCTCCGACCTCGACATTGTCGATGCGAACGCCTGTCCCGAAAATTACGAGGTGCAGCTCACGCCTGCCGAATGTGACGGGATGTTTGCGCCGTTCCACTCTTTCCTGGACGAAGTCTTCGGTGCCGGGGAAGAAACCTCGTTCGGCTTCAACCGTGTGTTTGTTCCGGGACGCGGGAAGATCCGCCCGGAGCGCTGGCATGTCGCGCACTTGCCTACATCGCGTAAGCTGCTGGACGCTTTCTCAATTGATACGCTGCGCCACATTTACGAAACGACCGACATTGCCTGCAAGCGTGTCATCTTGGCCCGGCTGGATTCCCTGGCCGAGGATTACATCTACCCTTACTTTATATGATGCAGCTAGACTTTTCCCCCGAGAATCGTGGCGTGATCCGCCAGAAGTCAGAGATGTACGGTCGCTCCGTGCTCGGGGCCCCTCTGCAGTATTTCCCGGCCTCGGGAAGTACGGAGCTTCTTGTCGTTGCCGGAATCCACGGGGAAGAACCCGAGACGACGTTTTTGCTGAGCCGTTCCGTGCGCCATTTGCCGCAAGCTCTGGAGCATACCGCTGTCGTGCTGTGCGCCAATCCGGACGGGATGGCCCTGGGGACGCGCGGCAATGCGTCGGGTGTCGACCTCAACCGGAATTTTTCGACATCGAACTGGAAGCAGGGGAGTGTCGGTTCCCGCTCCGTGTTGGAACGTGCTCGCGATACGATGCTTTCCGCCGGGACATCGCCTGCGAGTGAGCCGGAAACCTGTGCGCTGCTGGATCTGGTAAAGAACTTGCGCCCCAGGTCCATCCTGTCGATACATGCTCCGTTGGGATGCCTGGACGCCCCGGAAAGGACCCCGCTGGTTGCGGCCCTGCAGGATGTGTTTGGCCTGCCCTGGGTCCCCGATGTCGGGTACGAGACTCCGGGTAGCCTCGGAACATGGTGCAACGAAAACGGCACCGAATGCGTTACGCTTGAATTGCCCAGGATGTCGCTGGAAATGCTATACGACCGCTATGGCGAGGCCTTCGCCCGGTTCCTGGCTGGCCCCGTTCCGCGCTAGGCGGCCTTTTCTTTTTCCGCCTTGGCTTCGGCGATAATCTTCTTGCGGTTGATGAGTCCGACGGCAAGGCCGATGGTCAGGTAGCCACCGACAAGGAGCAGCAGGTATTCGTACAGGAACGGGATAGTGTCCGTGACGAAGAAGAAGGCGCTAATATAGGTGATGACGATGAGTATCGCCTGGAACGTATTGAAAATCTTGTTCTTGCGCGGCTGGAGTTTCGGCAGGAACACGGGGCTCACCATCAGGATGCCGGTGACGAACAGGATGGCAACGGGGAGGAACAGCGCTGCAGAATCCGCACCGTCGAACAGTCCGCGGGACTTGAAGAACACGATGGTGATGGCATTGATGGCACCGGCGAATGTCGAGGGCACGCCGGAAAAGTGGTGGTGGTACGTATCGGAGTCCAGTGCATTGTACTTGGCGAGTCGCATGGCAGCGCAGAGCACGTAGATGCTGAACACGACAATCAAAAGTGCAAAGTGGGACTGGAACCATTCGGGAGCGAATCCCTTGTAGGCGTACAAGATGCAGAATGCGGGGGCGACACCGAAGGCAATCAGGTCGGCAAGGCTGTCGAACTGGGCGCCGAACTCGGAACTGGCGTTGACCAGTCGGGCGGCGAAACCGTCGAGCTTGTCAAAGAGAACGCAGAGCAAGATGAAGTAGGCGCTCATGCGGATGGTGTCCGTCCCGGGTGACGTAAAGCTGTCAAAGGAGCCAGTTGCCCAGCATATGGCGAAAACGCCGAGCATGAAGTTGAGGCTTGTAAATGCATTCGGGAATATATAGCGGAACTTGCTCACGGGGACTCCTTTGTAGGGTACTCCGAAAATATAAAAAAAACTGGAGACATCAAAAAAAGACATCTGGATAGATGTCTTTTTTAAGGAATCGTTGTGTCCTAAACTTTTATTTCACCGGTTTGATACTCCACAGCGCATTGACACCGGCAGCCACGATCAAGTGCTGCGGCGGCGCATAGGGATTTTCTTCGGTGGGGAAGTTTGTCCAGTGCTTGGTGGAGAACTGGTAGTACTGCGTGGGACGGTAGAGAACCGGCATCACGGGGACGGTTTCCATGAAAATCTTGTTGAGTTTGCGGTAGTCTTCGATGAGCGCAGCCTCGTTCGTTTCGGCGGGGATGCGGGCCAGGATCTCGTCGGCTTCCTGGTTCTGGTAGCGTCCCTGGTTTGCGAAGGCGTCTTCGCCGGCCGGCTTGAAGGATACAGCGCCCATGACCTGGCTGAAGCGGGTCCACGGGGTTGCTGCGGAAAGTTCGGCAGTCTGCGTCTTCATGGCGAAATCGAAGGTCCCCAGGCGGAGGTCCTTGTCCCAGACGCCGTAGTCCACGAACTTCTGTTCGGCGGTGATACCGATTTCACCGAAGGATTCGGCAATGACCTTGATGGCGTCTTCCCAGTCGGTCCAACCTTGCGGGCATTCGATGGTGAAGGTTCGAACGGGCTGCTTGTCTGCACCGATCAGCTTTCCTTCGTCGTTCCAGCTATAGCCGGCTTCGGCGAGAATGGCCTTGGCCTTGTCCGTGTTGTAGCTGTAGCCGAACTCTGCGGCGTCATCCTTGTTGAAGTACTTCGCTTCGGCTCCGAACGGCAGGATGAAGCCCGGCTGCATGGCCGGAGTGTAGTTCGAAATAGCGCGGGCCTTGATCTTTTCGAAGTTGATGGAATGCATCATGGCGCGGCGCAGGGCGACATCGTCCAGCGGGGGATTGTTGATCGCAACGATAAGCGTCGTGATGGAACCCGGCTGGTGGAAAGGCTCTTCGCGGCTCCAGGCGCGGATGCTGTCCTTCGCCTTCTCCCAGATGCGCGGCAGGAAGATGGACGATATGTCGAGGTTGCCCTTGGTCATGGCGCTGTTGAAGTGGTTGTTTCCGTTGTACAGGGAATGGATGATGTACTTGGGAGCCGGCTTCTGGCCATTGTGCTTTACGTTGCCCCAGTAGTTGTCGTTCCTTTCGAGAACGATCTTGTCGGGAGAGTAAGTCTTGAGATTGTACGGCCCGGACACGACGGGATTCTTGTCGTTCTTGAATTCCGTAATCTTGGCCATGTCGAACCCTTCGCCGCTCTTGGCTGCGTTGACAATCGGCTCGAAGACAGCCTTGGGGAGGATCGATGTCTCGGCTATGGCGTTCAACAGGATGAGCGGGTTCTTGTTCTCGGAGAAATTGAACGTGATGACCTTGCCTTCCGACGTAATGCTGGAGATGTACTTCCAGTTGTCGTGGCGCGGGGTCGGCAGCAGGGAGTCGATGCGGAAACTGTAAATGACGTCGTCCACGGTCACCGGTTTGCCGTCACTCCATTTAGCCCTTTGGTCAAGGGTTACGCTAATGGAGTTCTCGTTCTGCTTGAAACTTTCTGCAAGCATGGGTTCCAGCTTGCCCGTAAGCTGGTTGTAGGTGACCAGCGTCTCGTACATCACGCGGACATTACCGTCGATGGGGAAGTTCGGGTCGTAGTCCAGCGGATTGAACGTGGTCGGTGGAGCCCAGTCAAACCCTCCGATATAAAGGGTCTCGTTGCGGGGGTATTCGGAATCGTTCGTGGCTACAGTTTCTGTCTTTTCTTCTTGGCATGCAGCAAGAAACAAAACAGATGCAACAGCGGCCGTTTTGAATAAAAAATTGCGGACTATAATAGACTGGCTCATAATATCCCCAAGTAATTATTTCCATAAAGATAGTGATATTTTTAAGAAAAATACAATAAATTTTTATTAACAGTCCATATAAATTGCTTGTTTGGCCCGTTTTTGCGTAAAAGTATACTTTCGTTTGGAATGTTTTACTTTGGATGCACCTTGTTGCGGGCGGCTGGAGACCGTTAGAGGGTAAATCCGTAGAGAATTCGCTTGGGGGACGCGCTGAACAACGTATGGTTGGTTATGTAGGGGGAACCTGCACCTCCAGGTGTACTGAAGGTCCTCTTTTCCGTACCGTCCTTGAGCGAAATGCCGACAACTTCGTTCCCTTGGTCGATCCACGCAATGTCGTCGTTCACGATGGGCTGAGTGAAAATGGAACTGTGTCCCTGGTATTTCCACAGGGGTGTCCCGGATTCGTTGTAAAGGAGTATGTTCTGGTTCGAAAGCCCGAGGACGAGCATGTTCTCGCCTTGGTACTTTATGGACTGCAACGAAGAAATCGGGGATTCCAACAATATCTGGATCGGGTCCTTGCGGGGATTCTTCAGGCTGTAGATGTGGAGCCGGTTGTTGCCGGTCGCAATGATCAGCGACGAGTCGCTTGCGGTCAGATGCGTGACGGAACCCTGGAGTCTCGGGCCGTTTTCCTTTGCCTGTCCGGAACCGTCGCCCAGCCTGATGACTTCCCCTTCGAGGCTGGAGAGGTGGATCTTGTTGCCGCTGCGAGCGAAGAGGAACGGGACGGAGTATATCTTGCGGGACCATGCCAACCTGTTGTCGTTGCGCAGGTATTTCAGGAGGAACCCGTTCCAGGTAGATACGTAGATGGCGTCGCTCTCTATCTTGATGTCGAATGCTTTTCCGGGGAGCTGGAGCTTTGTGAACGCGGCGTCCTTGTTGAGGTCGTAGATGGAAAGGTTGAACCCGCTGGCGAGGGCGAGCGTGTTTTCGTCGCTGCTCATGACGGGGCTGTTGTCCATCTTGTTTAGGGGCTTTGTCCAACGGACCTCGCCGCTTTCAGGATTGATGCACAGGAGACGTTCCGCTGCAGGGTCGATTGTATAGAGGTTTTTCTTGTTGCCGAAGAACCTGGGATAGCGGGTCTTTGGGGAAATGTTCAGCAGGCTTACGAACTTGGCGTTGATGGCCTTGCTGTAATGATTCAAGATAAGGTTTGTCACCTGCGGATTGCTGGCCGACAGGCGTACTGCTTCGGCCCAGGCTTCCTGCCGTTCCTTTTCGCTGCCCTTGTTGCTTTCGAGCAGGAGCGCCTTGAAGAACCAGCCTTCGGCATTGCCCGGTTCCAGCTCGAACAGGGTGTCGAGAGTCGGGGCCAGTTCGTTCCATTGCTTTTCTTCCGTGAGGCTTGCCGCCTTGTAGACGTATTGGTCGGAGAGCAGCGGGCGGAATCCGTAATAGTTCGGGGCGATTCCCTGTAGGTTGTAGTCGTCGAATACGAGGAATATGTTGCCGTCCGTGTGGATGGGGTCGTAGAGAATGGGCTTTGAAAAGTTGAAATGCCAGAGGGGCCTTAACAGGGTGTCGACAACGCTGAGAGCACCTTCGTTCGAGAACAGGCCTAGCGTTCCCTGCGAGAGGGGCGCAATGGACGTGGCGTCGCTACGTAGTGTCGACTTTTGGAGTCCGTGAACTTCATCGATCAAAGTTACCTTGCCCGAGGCTTCGAGTACAGCAATGTTGTTCTCAAAGGCGCAAACTTCGTCGATGTTGTTGAACTGGAGTTTCCATAGAGGTGAAAACTGGATTTTGGGCTGGTAGCAGAACAGCGTATTGCCCGATACGAGGAAGATGTTTTTCCTGATGATAAGCACGTGGGGGATGGCATCGAAAAGCGAGATGCTGTATGTCTCGCTGCCGTCCGTGGGCGTGATGAAATGGAGCGCATTGTCCGGACAGTTCAACACGTAGTGTCCCGTTGTGCCGTAAAAGCCTTCGATCTTGCAGTTGTTGTACCTTTCCGTAATCTCGGCTCGGACACCCTTCTTGTTCAGTATGGTCAGGGAATGGGCCCCCATGGCCACTGCTTCGCTATTGTGGGTGAACAGTTTCTTTGTTCCTTCGGCCTTGAAGGCGGTCTGCGGGGTCTTCGGATGTATTGGCTTGAAGAATATACTGTCCCTTTCTGCCCTCTGGTACCAGATGCCCTGGGAATTGATATCCAGGATTTGCGCATGGACTGGCAGGGGAATCTTCAATTCGACAAGGGTGTCGTTTTCAATTTTGTAGATGCTGTTGTTTTGTAGCAGGATATGGGTGGTCGGCCCGTAATAAATCTTTTTTATGGGGAACCGGACGCGTAGGGAATTTTTCAGGAGCGCTTCGGGGGCGTCGCTTGTTGAAGCGGCACGTGCAGCAAGCCAGTATGCCTTGCCGGTCTCCTTTGTCTTCCGCAGGCTTTGTTTGTAATAGTAATGGGCGCTATTCTTGCTGCTCGACAGCTCGTAGATTTTTCCGAGGAAGAAGTTGGCTTCGCGCTGGTCGTCCTTGTCGCCTTGCTTGGAAACCTTCTCGAGAATGCGGACGGCCTCGTTGACGTTGCCCTTCATCTCGAAGTTGTATATCGCTTCCTGTATGTCGGATGCCATCCTGTCGGCAAAGGAATTCCCGCAGCATAGCGCGAGAAACGCTCCCGCGGTCACCGCGGTGCGCAACATTGCCGAAAGATGGAATCTGATTTTAGGCATCGAACTTGTAACCTGCTCCACGGATGGAAAGAATGATTTTCGGGTTGGCCTGGTCGTCTTCCAGTTTCTTGCGCAGGTTCACGATATGGTTGTCGATCGTGCGCGTCGACGGCATATTGTCGGGAGTGTAGCCCCAGATGTCCTGCAGAAGGTCTTCGCGCAGGACGACTTCTCCGCGGTGCTGCCAGAAGTACTTGAGAATCTGGAATTCGCGGGCAGACATTTCGAGGGCTTCGCCGTTCTTGGTTGCCTCGTATTTCTTGAAGTCGAGGTGGATGCCGGAAAAGTCGATGGAGTCCTGGTTTGCAGCGGGAACGCTTGCCTGGGATGTCGTCTCGGCGCGGCGGAGGAATGCCTTTACGCGGGCGAGCAGTTCCAAAATGGAGAACGGCTTGGTCACGTAGTCGTCGGCTCCCATCTCGAGACCTGCGACCTTGCTTGTTTCTTCGGTCTTTGCCGTGAGCATGATGATGAAGCATTCGGGGTGCTTCTTGCGGATGACTCGGCAGACTTCAAAGCCGCTTTTCTTAGGAATCATCAAGTCGAGGATGACCAGGTGCGGCAGGAACGAGTCGGCCTTGGCGATGGCTTCTTCGCCGTCAGCAGCCGTTTCCACGATGTAGTTTTCGAGCTCGAAGTTGTCTTGGAGACCGAGCCGGATGATTTCTTCGTCTTCGACGATTAGGATTTTGTGCTGCATCTTATTCTACCTTTTTGAACCTTACGGTAAATGTGGACCCCTTGCCGAGCTTGCTGGAAAGAGAAATGGTTGCCTTGTGGGTCTCGACGACTCTCTTGACAATGGCCAGGCCGAGCCCGGATCCCTTTGTGCTACGAGTCATTTCGTCTCCTACCCTATAGAAGTTATTAAATATATTTTTTTGCTCGGAACCGGCGATTCCGATACCGGTATCCGCTACAGAAAATGTGGCTCGTTCGTCGCTGTTGTACACCTCGATGGTGATATCGCCGGGAGCGTTCGTGTACTTTATTGCGTTTTCAATAAGGTTTTGCGCCAAGCTGTAAAGTGCCGTATAGTCGCCGATGACATAGGCCTCGGGCTCGAACCGCGTATGGAACGTAAGGCCTTTCTCGATGCCGATGTCGTACATGGATTCGTAGACCTTTTTTGCGCAGGCCGAGAAATCGATTTTTTCCCACTTGAATGCGCCCCTGCCGTGTTCCATGCGCGTGTAGTTCAGGATGGCGCCGATAAGGTTTTCGAGCCTCGTGGCTTCCTTGCCGATAAGGGATGAATATTCCTGTATCTTTTCAACCTTTTGTACGCGCCCCCTCGCCATGGTTTCAGCAAACATCTTGATGGAAGTGAGCGGGGTCTTGAGTTCGTGCGAGACGCTCGAAAGGAAGTTCGCCTTCATGGCGAGCAGCTTGTGCTCCTGGATGATGAAGCGGAACATGAAGAAAGAACCGAGCAGTACCGTGATGAGGGAGAAGGTGAGGAGCCCGTACATCAGGAACATCCTCTGCCTGGATTCCTTGCGGATTTCGCGCATGTCCTTTTCGTACAGGGTCAGGTCCCATTGCAGGCTCTGTCCGATATTGGCCTGGGAAAGGACGATGGCCGTGTCCGGAATTGCGCCCAGGATGACAGCGTCGGAGGCGTCGGTAATCGAGAAGGGGATGTTTTTCCAGCTCTTGACGGTTGCGTTCAGTTTGGAAAGAATGCGCGAGGCGTAGGCTTCGGGGTCGATTTTCGCAATCACGATCTGGTCGCCCGACAGGAGCGGGTATCCCATCTTGAACAAGGTAATGTCCCCGTTGCTCTTGTACAGGACGCCTTCCTTCGACTGGGCTTCGTCAGTGATGGTCTCGTCGAAGAGTTCCTTGTGGCGGTAGAGAATGTCCATGTCGCTGATCTGGCGGTTGAAATTCTCTCGCAGGTTCCAGAAGGCTTCGCGCTTGTCGTTGGGCAGGTCTTCGAAAGAAAGGATCTGGGTGAATGCGGATTCGAAGAAGAACTTTGCCGAAGGAATGTCTTCGATGCTTTCGCTATGCAGGAACTGGCCTAGGATGTTGAGGCAGTAGTCCTCGGCCTCCTGGTGTTTCTTCTGTTCGACCAGAATGTCGAAATGCAGAAGGTTGATAGAGCGGGTCAGGTCGGCATGCAAGTATCCCTGTGTCCTCGGCTGCCTTTCGAGGAGTTCCAGGAGTCGTAATGCCTCGTCGTAGTTCTTGTGCTTGTAGCTCAGGCGGATAAGCCCGAGAATGTTCTGCACCTGGTCGTCCATGGTCTCGAACGGGGATTGCATCAGGCGTATGGATCGCGAGAGTACGGCCGCGTCGTAGTCCTTGCCGTTGATCTCGTCCTTGAACAGCTGCTTCTCGATGGGGTTGGGAATGCTCGTGGAGTAGTTCGAGGCCTTGATGAAATGCCTGGACGAAATGTCGGGATAGACCAGTCTTCCCTTGTTGAAAAGGAACATCGCTTCAACGCCGTCCACGGTCCTGTAGGTGGTCGCGTTACCGAAATCCAGCAGGCTGTGCGGTTGTCCGTACAGGAACAGGGATGCTGCCTTTGTCTCCTGGAGGATCTTGTTCTGTTCTTTTTCGATGGCGTTCTCGATTTCCGCCTGGAACGAGGTGCGGTTTTCGTCGAACGTCTTTTGGGCGAGGAATATCTCGTTCTGGATATTCCTGAAACTCAGGATAGACAGAATGGCTGTCGGGAGCACGATGGCCCCGGCGAACAATGCGAATAACAGTAAATTATTATTTGAAACCCGCATCTGAGTCCGTCTCCGTTAAATGGGGATTAGGACCGAAAGTGCTGGGCAACGCAAAATAAGGACGCTCCCTCCCATGAGGAGGGTGAGTACAATCAGCAGAACCGCTGCCGTAATGAACAATGCTCTTGTCACTGGACCAACTGTGCTTTGTGTGTGATGGACACTCTGTGTCCGACTTCTATGCGACGGTTGTTCGAATAAATTTCGTGTATGAGTACGGCGGATTCGTTTTCGCCAGATCGGGCAATGACGCCACGGCCCAGCAGGCGGGGAGGAATGGTTGCGTCGGACTTGTCGAGTTCCCAGATGGCGACTGCATCGCCAGTGTTGTACTGCTGCTTGGCGCCACGGTCAATCAGAATATAGGAGTATGCTCCAATGATGAGCATCGGGTCCATGGAATAGCGGATGACGGCCATGCTGTCCACGTTGGATTCCTTCACGTCTTCGTAGGATCCCACGTTCAGCGTCTTCAGCGGCTCCTTGAGCCTTGCCTTGGACTGGTTAATCTTGATTTCCCTGAAGCTCTGGACAATCTGGGCGCGCGAGAGCGTGTCGCCGATGGCGGTAATCTTCGCGTAACCGGCAAGGCGGAGCAATGCGAACTTCTCGAAGTTTACGCCGCGGACTGTCGGGACGTCGATGGCGCGGGCGTCAATGATTTCGACGATGTCGCCTTTTTTCAAGTTCTGGTTCGTCTTTTTGCCGATGCCGACAACGACCTCGTTCTCGGGGATGTGGATGATCGGCTCCTTGCGTTCGCCGGAGCGGATAGAGAAGTAGTTCTTGATCTTTTTCAGGGAGTCAAGAGATAGGACTTCCGGTGCCAGTACCTGGTAATATCCGTTGAAGATTTTCGGTGCCGGGCGCTTCTGGTAGTAGTATTCGTCCTTCGAGTAAACTTTTTTCTTCTTCTTGTCGCGGCTGCGGAGGTCGCCGAGCATGGATTCGAAGTCGCCGTTGCGCTCGTCGTTCTCGTCGCATCCGACGGCGTTTACGCCCTTCGGGAGGTTGGAGTCCGGCATAGCCGCGGCACAGGGATAGGTGTGCGCTTTTCCGGCATTCTGACGGTGTTCCGGGTTGATGCTGTCGCCGAAATAAATGGAATCGCCCGGATAGATCCAGTGCGGGTCGTGGATGTGCCGGTTGTTTTCCCACAAGTCGGGCCATGCGAACGGATCGTGCAGGAATTCGTCACTGAGATCCCAGAGGGTGTCGCCCTTCTTGACGACGTAGGCGGACGCTGCGAGAAATGCGACGCCGAGGCATATCGTGGCACACTTTACAAAATGCATAATAATCCTTGTAACTCTTTGAAAGTAAACAGGTTATGTAATAATTTAATCTTTTCTCGACTTAAATGTTGGGCTTTTTTGCACAAAATGTGGAATATTGCCTTTTTTTGCCCTTTCGATGCGTTCTTTGGGGCGCTGGACGGTCCTTGATTTGGCCAAAAGGGCCGGATTTCGTCCTAAAAGCCCGTTTCTGTCCGGTACGAACACGAACAGCACATCGAATTTCGGCGACCCGGGTTCCAGGTACAGGGGTACGCTCTTGCGGAGCATGTAACCCTCGTTCCTGAACTTGCGGATTTCCTTGGCGGCCACCTCGAGATTGGACGTCTGGAGAAGGATGCGTTCCGGACGTGCGGTGGCGGCAGTTTGGACTACTCCTGTCGCAAGAGGCTCGTCGCCGGGCAAGTTGAAGTAGAATGTCCAGCGGCCTTCGTTTTCGGGCTTACGGAAAAACTTTGCAAAGAAGTTGGCGTCGAGTTTTTGTCTGTGGAACTTCAGGTTGTTCTCGACAAGCGCCCGTGCGTTGAACTTTGCGGAAAGCATGGCTGTTTCGCGGCAGTCCAGACAGTCAACGGAATCGAACAGGTTGGCCATCGAGGCTCCCACATAGGCCGAACCGGAGTAGAACTCGAAGAGCCGGTCTCCTTTTGTCGGATGGATGGCGTCGGCGATGCGCTTGGGCAGGCCAAGCCAGGCGTCCTTGATGCGCGGAGCCCAGTCCAGCACGTGCATGCAGAACCCGGTGTCGGCGATTGGCATCATGTCCTTGCCGAACACGCACTTGGTCTCAACGCTCATCGTCTGCGCCGTAGCGGGGTCGAACAGGTGGTCGGGCTTGCACTGGACAAAATGCAGGCTGATGATCTCGGGAACGGAACGTTGTACAAAGTCAGAAAAAGTCTTGCTTTCGTGCGCGGAGTTCCTGCCACGGAGGTTGGCCTGGACTAGCATGGCAAAACGCCCATCGCCTGTGGCGCGGAGCCAGATCTGGCGGATGGACTTGCGGAAGGCGCGGAGGTGGTCCTTGCGCAGCTGCTGGAGAATCATGGGCACGATTTCGGGAACGTCCATCCTTCGGGCCGGGACCTCGACTTCGAGCAATTCCTGGGGACCCTTGTATACGGACTTGATGCGCCAATCGGAATGCGTCGGGTCTGCGGGCGCTGTGTACCAGGCCTGGAACTTTCCCGGAATGTGCTCCGCCTCTATCCAGGCGGCGAGCTGTTTCTTGTGGTCTTCGAGCGTAAAGGCGCTGGCCTGTATCTTGACAGGTTTCGTTTCTTCTTCTTTCTTTTTGTACATGGCTGTTGGAAAATCCTGAAAAAACTCTTGCTACACCAGGAACCTGGGATAAATCCAGGAGCATTCGCGGGCGAGCATCTTCGGGAACTCGCGGAAGTTTCCGTTGATTTGGTACAAGTTAAAGCTACCTTCCACCGGTGTCAGCGACATGAGGCTGTCGGCGCGGGATTGCAGGTAGGGATATTCGTCGATATTGCACGTAGTGACGACCGCGCATCCGGTCAGCGCGATGATGGTGTCCACCATCTGCATCAGGATCTGGTGCGGGGCGCCGCTCAGTCGCGTGGATTTGGGGTTGTGGAGGACTGCCGAGATGGGGTCGATGATCACGACCTTGTAGTCGTGGTTCTCGAGTTTGCGTGCACCTTCGATACGCTTCGCGATAAGCTGGGCGGTCTCGATGGGGGAGAGTGCCGTGCCTCGCAGGTTCAGGAAACCGAACTTGGACGTGCTGGCGTTCAGGTCGCGTTTTGCGCCCAGCAAGTGCAGGCGGTTTAGGAACACGGACTTTGTCAACTCGAAGTTGATGAACAGGACGTCGCTGGAGGTGGTCGTGTTGCCGAACCATTCCTCCCCGTAGCAGATGGAAAGGCCTAAATCCATGAGGGCCAAAGATTTACCGCTTTTCGGAGGTGCGGTGAACAGGAAAAATTCGCCGGCGCGGAGCACGTTTTCGATGATGCTCGGGTCTTTTTTCGGGGGCTCTTCGCTATCGCTCGCAAGCTCGATGAGGGGCTTGCCGTCAAGCGAGTATTCCACCCATTCCTGCCATTCCTTGAAGTTCTTGGCTCCCTGCTCGACTCCGATGAGGTACTGCTGCTTGCCGCCGCGCAGGACGCCGGGCATGCGGACCATCTGGTTCGGGTTGTTGTAGGAACGGTCGACCTTGAATCCCTGGGAATCGAGCGTGTCGAACAGGAAGTTGACGCGCTCGTTGTATTCTTCCTGGTCGGCGGCGCCGATGCGGACCCATGCCTGCACGGAATTCGCACCGGTGTTGACCAGTGCCACGCACGGCAGGTTCAGCGCCTTGTAGTAGGCGAGCTGCTTGGCAAGCGAAATCTTGGGGTTGTCCACCACTACGTAACGGTAGTGCCAGCTTTCGTCGCGGGCATCCTTGCCGCCCTTGATGGCGTTGATGCAGAGCAGGGCACCTTCGGGACTGTCCAGGCTCTTCATGATCTTCTTGAGGGCTTCGTCCTGGTCGACGATGTTCGAGACGATTTCCGTAGTGGCGGTGGGTGTCTCGGAGACCTTGAATTCGATAGATTCGTCGGGCTGGAAGGCTACGCTGAGGAGCTTGGCCAAGTCCTTGCGCCAGTCGGCGGTGGGCCAGGGAATGGAAAGCGCTTCCGGGTCGATCTTGTGGTTCTGCAGGAGTTCCAGGGACTGCGTGTCGAGACCCATGGCGAGCATCTGCTCCATGGAAATCATGCTGGCGGAAAGCGGCGAGATGATGTTCGGGGCGACTTTCGGAGCCGCCGGGGCTGCCTGGGACTGTTGCGGAGCCTGCTCTTCCGGGGCCTCCTCGACAACCTTTTCGGGGACGCGCTTGGACGAACGCTTCTCGTCGGAAAACGCCCTGCGGAGAATCTGTTCGGCTTCGGTTACGGAAAGACCGTCGTCCTGGGCCTTCTGGCCTAGCTGGAAGGCCGCGTCCATGTAGGTCCAGCCTTCTTCGCATGCCGCTTCGCCCGCGCGGAATAGCTCGCTCTTGAGCTCGTTCCCGCTATACTTCGTCGTGAGGAACTTGTTGATTATCTTTCTTGCGCCTTCCATAACCGTGTCCTGTTTATGACAAACTCTTAATCAAGATACATTATTTTTCGGGTTTCGGTTCAACCAACTGGAAAACCTTCTCGGATTCGCGGCTCATCCCGTAACGGGTCCGCAAAATGGATTCCTTGTACATGGAATCGTTCTGGAGGCGCTCGATTTCCGCATTCCTGACTTCAATGACCTCTTTCAGGGAGTCTATTTCGGCCTGGTAGGCGGCAATTTCTGCCGACAGTTGCTTCTGCTGGAGTAGGCTGTTCTTGCCGATGAACAGCTCAAAAAGGGTCAAAAGAATCAAGACCAGTAGAACGGCTACAAAGATGTAGATCTTCTTGTTCAATTCAAAACGCTCCGTCGAAATAGAACCGGAAATTGTCTTGTGTCGAGACAAGGCCGGCAATTTCCAGTTCTGTCAATATAGCTAAAAGTTCGGCTGTCTTGAGGCCGCTGTCTCGTTCCATGTCGTCGATAGTCTTGCGGAAACCGCGCATTTGTGCGAAAAGTTCCCTTGCGGGTTCGCTCAAGGAGCAACCCGTGGCGGGGAGGTCTTGCAGGCTCAGCGCTTGCGGTTCCTGGATCCCGACGAGTTTGCGCAGGCTTTCGGGGATAAATACCGGCTTCGCCTTGCCGGAATCGAGAAGTGCGTTTGGCCCGGCGGCGACCTCGCTGTCGAAGTTCCCGGGAACGGCCAGGAGGGTTTTCGATTCCTCGATGCAGAAGTCCGCGGTAAGGAGCGCCCCGCCGGTTTTCTTGCTCTGCACGATGACGGTCGCCTGGCAAAGTCCGCTGATGATCTTGTTCCGGGCGATGAAGTTGCCCTTGTAGGCGGGCGTGTCGGGCTCGAATTGCGATACGACGGCACCGCCGGCATCGAGAATGTGCCCTAGGAGTTCCCCGCGGCTCCCTTGTACGTACGTGGAAAGTCCCTGGGCCAGTACGGCTATGGTGGGGATGCCTGCGTCAAGAGCGGCTTCGTGGCACAGGCTGTCGATTCCCTGCGCCAGTCCCGAGACGACAACTGCGTTCGTTCCCTTCAGCGAGAATACGAGCCTGCGGCACAGTTCCCTTGCGGAATCGGAAGGGCGTCTCGTGCCGACCATGGCGATGCCGACCAGGGGAGTCCCGTCGTCCGTTGTCCTGGGAATACACCCGGCGACGTAGAGCTGCTTGGGACAGAACTTGGATTGGGCGAGCGAAAGCGGGTACTCGCTTGTGCCGATTTCTGTGTACTTTCTATCTTTGTCCATATGAAATATTCCTTTGATGATTTGGTCCGCATTATGGCGAAACTCCGTTCGGAAAACGGATGCCCCTGGGACAGGCAGCAGACGACCCGTTCGCTATTGCCCTACCTGATTGAAGAATCCTGCGAGTTCATCGATGCCGCACAGGATGGCGACAAGGCTCACATGTGCGAGGAACTGGGCGATGTCCTGTTCCAGGTCATTTTCCATTCGCAGGTGGCCAAGGACGAGGGCAGTTTCACCATCGACGATGTCGTGCAGGGAATTTGCGAAAAGATGGTCCGCCGCCATCCGCACGTGTTCGGCGATGCCAAGGTGAATGGCGCCTCCGGGGTGGTCCGGCAGTGGGACCAGATCAAGTCCTCCGAGAAGAACAATAAAGCAATGCCGGGCAGCTCTATCATGGATAAAGTAAGCAAGAGCTTGCCGACGCTGGCCCGTGCCCAGGAACTTCAGCGCAGAGCCGCAAGAGTCGGCTTCGACTGGGTGGATCCCGAGCCCGTATTTGACAAGGCGCAAGAAGAATTTAATGAATTCCGTGCCGAAAAGCAAGCGGCTTCTCCTGAAAATCCCAATATCGATCGCATGGAAGACGAATTTGGCGACATGCTGTTCTCTCTCGTGAATGTTGCCAGGCATTGCGGGTTCAATGCGGCGAACGCCCTACAGCGGGCGAACACGAAGTTCGAGAAGCGGTTCAGGATAGTAGAAAACCTTGCCCGTGCCGAGGGCAAGGAAATGAAGGAAGAATCTGCGGAGCGCCTCCAGGAACTCTGGAGGCAGGCGAAGGCTGAAAAGGCCTGATTTGCTTATTCGCCTTCCTTAATAGTGAAACTCTTTCCGTCTACGGTCTCGAATTTCAGGATACCCTTCTTCAAAGAGAAATAGAGGTGCGCCGAATTTGTAGAGGGCGCCCTGTCCCGGTATCTCTTAGTTTCTTCGTCATAGATAAAGGAACTATTGTTGTCCTGTACGACGAAAACACTATCGTAGACGGTTCCGTTGAAGGTTATCGTGTCGCGCAGCTCTACGTGCCATTCTTCGTCGAATACTTGCGCCGCGGAATCCAGGTTGAACTGGTATACTGTTCCGTCGTAGGAGATGGAAAGCGTGGCAAATAAGTCTCCGTCGGCCAGGAGTTCCACATCGACGCTCATGGCGGGATCCTTGGATGTCATCTTGCGCTTGCGGAGTTCTTTGTCTATTTCTATGCAGTAACCCGAATAAGTCACAAAGTAATTTGTGTCCTTGGTGACGGTCAGGTCGAATTCGAAACCGTCGGAATGGATGTAGTGCGTCGATTTCCCTTTCTTGAAGCCCCCCACTTTTTTCTGGACAGAGCTGAGCTTGTTTGTGCCTGTAGTCGTTTCGGAACAGGAATCTGAACAGTCATCGCAACAGGCGGTAAGGCTTGTCGCGATGAATCCCATAAGACATATCAATAAGGTGGTATACTTTGTTTTTGTCATATTGCTAATCCTCAGTTTGGATATACCTTTTTTAGAATAGGCTGGAAGGCAAAAAAACAGGGAAAAATCGATTTTTTCCGTCTATTCCATGTTGGAGTGTTCTCTATAGGAACAGGTGTTTTGAAAAAATATTGTTACAATGCCCCGAGATGGCGTTATCTTATAGGAGTGATACTCTTCCATCTTGGTCTTGGAGAAGGGATGCCGGATCGGACCGCGGGGTAAGATCGAAGAGTGGCACTTTTCTACTTTCTATTCCATATATAAAATCCCGCAGGTTCCCTGCGGGATTTTCCTTTGTTGGTGGGGAGCAAACAAAAAAGGCCTGCGGAAATTTCCGCAGGTCTTCTTTAATGATTTGCCTGGAATTAGGCGCGGGCCTTGGCCTTGTCGCCGTACTTCTTGATGAGTTCTTCCTGGATGTTGCGCGGCACAGGAGCGTACTTCGCAAATTCCATGGTGAACTCGGCCTTGCCCTGAGTCATGGAGCGGAGGTCCGTGGCGTAACCGAACATTTCGGAAAGCGGGACTTCGGCGGTGATGGTCGTCGTGCCCATTTCTTCGCTCGTACCGGTGATGGTACCGCGACGCTGGGAGACGTTACCAACAACGTTGCCCTGGAACTCGGTCGGGGTGGCGATTTCGACCTTCATGATCGGTTCGAGGATCTGGGCGCCGGCCTTGTCGAAAGCTTCGCGGAAAGCCATGCGGGCGCAGATCTGGAACGCCATGTCAGAGGAGTCAACCGGGTGGAAAGCACCGTCCTGAACTTCCATTTCGATACCCACGACCGGGAAGCCGATGAGGGAACCGGCCTGCATGCAGCTCTGGAAGCCCTTGTCGCAAGACGGGATGTATTCCTTAGGAATGCGGCCGCCGACGACGGAGTTGATGAAGTTGTAGACCTTTTCGGAGTCGCCTTCGACAGGCATCGGGCGCATCACGCCGGACATCTTAGCGAACTGACCCGAACCACCGGTCTGCTTCTTGTGGGTGTATTCGAACTTGGCTTCGCGAGTAATGGTTTCG
>JAGCGO010000031.1 GCA_017649565.1 Fibrobacter sp.
AAGAAGAGCTGGAACAGCGACAACTCCGGCTACAAGCTGCACAACGTATGCAGCATCGGAGCCGATACAGCCGGATTCTGCGACATGGCCGGCAACGCGATGGAATGGGTGAACGACTGGATGGGAGCATTCCGCGACACAACCGTCATTAACTATGTTGGAGCCCCAGATGGAGGAAATCAGGGGGAACGCGTCGTCAAGGGCGGTTCCTACTCATTTTCCGAGAAGCAACTCAACCCCTACAGCCGCGGGGACGTCTACACAGTCACGTCTTCGACAAGGGCCGAATACGTGGGATTCAGGCTCGCCTTCGGAAGCATACCCGACGCGCTATGGATGGGAAGCGACGGAAAATCGCAGGCAAGCGTCATCACGGCACTTGCAAGCAACGAGACAATCAAGGCCATTACAGGCTCATACAACGTCAAGCTGGCATTCCGCAATGACGTTTCCGGGAACATATCCTACATAGACTACCAGAACATCCCCATTTCCATTCAGGAAATCACCGACGGTATCGATGCCTACCACCCCGAAATTTCACCGAACGGAAGCTGGGTCGCATTCTGCACTGGCATGGAAGGAATCTCGGGAAAATCGACAATCTACGTGCAAAGCCTCGACGAAGACTCGACAATCCGGGTAAAGCTCAACAGCAACAGCGCAGTCATTCCGCGATGGCGGGTACTGGACAACGGAGACACGGTCATCGTCTATGTCAGCGATGCAGGAAACAACAAGGACGAAACCACATTCAAGAGCACTTCCACCTGGCAGGTCAAGTTCGCGAACGGCAAGTTCGGCAAGCCCAAAAAACTTTTTGACGGGGCCTACCACGGCGGCATCAGCGAAGACGAAGAACTCGCCGTAACCGGAGCGAGACTGCTCCGCGCACGCGTGTCAGGAAAGGACAAGGTCTGGTACAACAACGAACAAGCCTGCAACGCCTCGCTGGCCCAGGACGGGACAAAGCGGACGGCATTCCTGGACTTCGGAGGAAAAACGGGACGTGAATTCGTAGGCAGCAATTACGCCACCCACCAAAGAATCCTTATCGCGGACAGCAACGGGAAACTCATCCAGACCATAGAAGCCCCGGCCGGCTACACCTTCGACCATACCGAATGGGCCACTAGCGGGACCAAGTCGGTCATCGTCGCCACACTCACCAACGTGAACGGGGCCCACGAAAAAATCGTGCTCGTGGATCCTGACGACAACAGCGTCACCGAACTCGCAGAAGGAGAAGAACTCTGGCACCCGAATCTTTGGGCAAAAAAAAGGAAGACTGCACCACCACCAACCCCCATACAGGAGCCTGTTGATAACGACACCTCGAAGACTGGCCCTAATAATCCTACTCTATCTAGTTCTAGTAGCACATCATCCTCTTTTGATGCAGAAACCACATCTAGCAGCAGCAACGAGCCTAAAGAAGCTCCTTATTTTGAACTTGATTTTGATAGCGCTGGTGTATACTATACTTCGGGAGGAAGTGAAAAAGCGTCGATTATGCGTTTTAAGATGGAACTTCTTTGGACATATTACGATTCTGTAAATACGATCATCCTTGGATCTTCTCGGCCAAAAAATGGAATCGCACCAACCATGTTTAGCGATTCAATAAAAGCGATTAACATGGCTGTTTCGTACTTTTCCATAAATGAATCCTATTTTATTTATAAAAACTATTTAATTCCCCATGTTAAGAAGCTAAAATATCTGATTGTCTCACTGGATATTGACATGTGGTGGAAAAAATACAAGAGTACAAAAAATTTCTTTTATAAGGAATACAAAAACTTTCCGGGCTACATTTACGACAGCAATCATAAATTTTGGATAGACAGCATTCCCTTCGGCCTACAAGAAGCAACTTACGACGGCCCTGGAGAATCCTCAAAAAAAATTAATCGTCAAACCTTAGGTTTTTCTCCATTTAGCACGGGCGAGTGGGAAGACGATCCTCCAATCTACCATGACAGCGCATGGCATCAGGAAGATCCTTCACTCTTTGAAGCCTCATTGAGTTATCTTGAATCGATTATTCGCGATGCACATGAAAAATCAATTTATGTCATTGGAGTCATCTTTCCACAAAGTCCTGCATACAAGAATACAGGTTCTTATGGGGCATACGGTTTGAAACGAAGTGAAGCCCCCGTTCTAATTGAAAGAATAAACCATATAAGCGACACCCTTCCAAACTTTTTCATGATTGACGAGAATAAAATGGGAAACCACGACTATTCTGAAGAAATGGCACGTGATCGAGACCACCTAGCAACACCCGGAGCAGAACAATTGACACGCAGGCTCGATTCCCTCATTAAGACGTTAAATGTTGATTTTGACAACAACAATTAATCCTCTGGGTTCTAAATCAAACAACCTCTTTTTATTATATTACTTAAAGAGGGTACGGGAAAGAAGGAACTATGAATAAAAAGTCCCTGTTGTTTTTTTGCGTTTTTTCATGGCTAACCTGCAACCTCGTCTGTTGCAGTAATAGCGAGAGCCCCGAGGGACCGGTCCCTGTTATTGACGAAACACCCGAAATAACAGATACCATTCCAGAGATAGAAGACTCCGTTCCCGAGATGAAAAAAATCAAGGGGATGCTCCCACTTTCTCATGGTACGGTCACCCTGGGCACCAACGACAAGTATTTCAAGGAAACCGAACGTCCCGCCATGAGGGTCGTTCTCGACTACGACTTTTTCATGGGCATCCACGAAGTCACCTGCGGCGAATACGCCACCGTGGCAAAAAAGGCAAAACTCAAGACCTTCGGCAAGTGCCAAAATGATTCCATTCCGCTCACAGACATTACATACTACGACGCTATCCTTTACGCAAACGCCAAGAGCAAGCTCGACGGGTACGACACCGTCTACACCTATAAAGGAGCCGTCTTTGACAACGAAGACCACTGCACCCAGCTAGACGGGCTTAACAATCAATTGGAGATAGAAGCCTACAGACTACCCACCGAAGCCGAATGGATTTACGCAGCAACACGGGCATGGAACATCAAAAAAAGCTGGAACAGCGGAAACTCAAAAGACGAACTCCATAAGGTATGCAGTATCGGAGCCGATACTGCCGGATTCTGCGACATGGCGGGCAATGCCATGGAATGGGTAAACGACTGGCTCGGGCATTTCTTCGATACGACAATCACCAACTACGTGGGTGCACCCAATGGTGAAGAAGCAGGCGAACGAGTTGTCAAGGGAGGCAGTTACACCCACTCCGCAAAAGAACTGAATCCTTACAGCCGTGGCGACGTCTACATGGTCAATTCAGCAACAAGAGCCGAATACGTAGGTTTCCGCCTCGCTTTCGGAAAAATTCCAAACCCGCTCTGGCTAAACAAGGACGGGGCAGCCATTGACTATATCATTACACCTCTTGCAAATGTCGAAACCATCAAGTCTCTGACAGGCTCCTATTCGACAAAACTCGTATTCCGAAACGATCTTAGCGGGAACATTTCCTACCTGAACTACCTTGACGGGAATCTCTCCATCAAGGAAATCTCGAAAGGCATTGACGCCTACCACCCCACCATCTCGCCGGACGGAATGTGGGTCGCGTTCTGCACAGGACTTGAAAGCGTTTCGGGAAAATCGATCCTTTACGTACAGTCCCTCGACAAGGACTCAATAATCCAGGTAAAGCTCAACAGCAATAACGCAGTCATTCCACGATGGCGGGTACTCGACAACGGAGACACGGTCATCGTCTATGTCAGCGATGCAGGAAACAACAAGGACGACGCCACGTTCAAGAGCACGTCCACCTGGCAGGTCAAATTCGTGAACGGCAAGTTCGGCAAGCCGAAAAAACTCTTCGACGGGGCCTACCACGGGGGCATCAGCGAAGACGAAAAACTCGCCGTAACCGGAGCAAGGCTACTCCGCGCACGCGTGTCGGGAAAGGACAAGGTCTGGTACAACAAAGAACAAGCCTGCAACGCCTCGCTGGCCCAGGACGGGACAAAGCGGACGGCATTCCTGGACTTCGGAGGAAAAACGGGACGTGAATTCGTAGGCAGCAATTACGCCACGCACCAGAGAATCCTTATCGCGGACAGTAACGGGAAACTCATCCAGACCATAGAAGCCCCGGCCGGCTACACCTTCGACCATACCGAATGGGCGGCCAACGGAAGCCAATCCCTGATTGCTGCAACGCTCACCAACATCAACGGAGCCCACACAAAAATTGTCCTCGTCAATCCGGCAGACAGCAGCGTTACCGAACTCGTTGAAGGAGACGAGCTTTGGCATCCTTACCTTTGGACAAAAAAAAGGAACTCCGTTCCACAAGTTCCCGTACAGGATCCTGTCGATAAAGACACCTCAAAAACCGACACGCAGGGCTCCGCTGACACATCTAAAACAGACACGTCTAGCACGGACACTTCTAGCACAGACACCTCGAAAATAGACCCACCCCAGTATTTCATTCTCGATTTAGATAGTGCCGGCGCATACTATAACCCATCGGGCGATTACGTCGCTGTACAATGGCGCTATAAAATGGAAATGCTTTGGCAATACAAGGACACCGCCAATGTCATTGTATTGGGAAGTTCCCGAGCCATGTTCGGAGTGAACCCGCTCAAATTTAGCGAACCCTTTTTCGTCCTAAACCTCGCCAACTCGGAAAACACAAAATACGGATCTAAATACATCTTCCAAAACTACATCGTGCCCCATTTCAAGAAACTGAAATATGTCATCATTTCCATAGATCTTGACCGTTGGTACCATGACGATGACTACAATTTCTTTTATTCAAAATACAAGAACTTCCCCGGCTATATTTATGACGCCAACCATAATTTCTGGGCAGACAACGTCCCACCGGACCTTTTTGACGCAACCTTTGAATCCCTGGGCCAGGAAAGCTATGCACAAAATGAACGTCCAACACGAGGATTCCATTATAGTAGAACCAAGGGATGGCAGGAAGAAGAGCTTCCGTTAAAACGCGACTCCATGTGGTGCACGGAAAATTCAACGATTTATTACAAGAACTATGATCATCTCATAGATATCATAAGGACGGCGTCTGAAAACGACATTACCGTTATCGGAGTGGAATTCCCCATGAGTCCCGCCTATAGGGAAACAGGATCCTATGGCACATTCGGCCTTCAAAGAAGCCAAATGCCACAACTGCTCGAAGAAATAAGCAACATCAGCAAGACATACTCGAACTTCATCTTTCTCGACGAAAACAAAATGGGCAACCACGACTATGTAAACGACGAGGCTCAAGATGCAAGCCACCTGTCCACAGATGGAGCAGAGAAAATGTCCAAATACCTCGATTCCTATTTAAGGACCTTGGAATAAGCCCAATCATATCTTCCAAAAGAGAACCTGAATCATTCCTATCATATAAACAGGCTTTCTAATGATCAACAATCCCAAAATTATGAGCATGGCGCGCAAAGCGCTTAAAGGTTTTTGGCTTAAATCCATCGGCATGACCCTCCTCGGAGGCATCATTTCCTGGGCCATAATCTTCGCCCTAAGCCTAACAAGCATCCTTTTCCTGGAAAACGGAACAGACTCCCCCCAGAACTACCTTGTCAGTTTCATTTTCGACATGCTGGAAACAATCCTGGTCGAGATTCTAGCTATAGGTTTTTTCGCCTACCTATACGAAATCTACAAGCACCGGAAATCCCGTTTCCGCAAGTTATTTGTCGGCTTTGAAAACTTTTCCAGGAATGCAGTCATCCTGATTATCGTCGCCCTCATAAAAGGCTTCTTCGCAAGCATTGCGGACAGGTTCTTGGATTATTTTTCCCAAAGGGTCTCGTTCGAAGAGAACCTATTCTTTTACATCCTCCTTGTAGCCATCGTCATCATATTCCTCTGCTACGTCGGCTACAAGCTTTTCCCCACCTGGGTGGGCCTGATGCTCAAGATGTCTTTGGATGATTCTCCCTATCCGACCGATCTAATCCGGCAGACCTTTAGTCAGGTCTACGGCTACAACTACAAGTTCTTCTGCCTGTACCTCCGTTTCTTTGGTTGGGGGATCATAGGGTGCCTAACGCTGGGAATCGGCTTCCTCTGGATTATTCCCTATCTGTCCGTCAGCACCGTCATTTTCTTCGACAGCATCTTCAATCCCGAAGATTATGCGGTACCAGAAGACCCCCTCGCATAGTTAAAAGTCTCCTTTTTTTCTACATTTACCTCCGAAAATTTTAGCAGGCATGTGTTTTGCATGCGGGTCGTTCTGTAGTGCCCGGGCAAAAGACTTGCCAAAGAGGAAAAGATGAAAGTTTCTTTGAATTGGCTCAGACGTCACGTTGACCTTCCGGAATCTGCGGAAGAAGTTGCAAAGGCGCTCACCTCCATCGGCCTCGAAGTCGAAGGCATGGAAGAACCGGGCAAGGTCTATGAAAAGCTCCTGGTGGCAAAGGTGCTCACCTGCGAAGCCCACCCGGACAGCGACCACCTGCACATCACGACCGTGAACGACGGCAAGGAAACGCTCCAGGTCGTCTGCGGTGCCCCGAACGTGGCCGCCGGCCAGACCGTGGTGCTCGCCCCCATCGGCGCGGAACTCCCGCTCCCCGACGGCACGATGCTCAAGATGAAGAAGTCCAAGATCCGCGGTGTCGAAAGCTTCGGCATGATCTGCGCCGAAGACGAGATCGGCCTTTCCGACGACCACGCCGGCATCATGGTGCTGGACGACAGCATTCCGGCCGGCACCCCGTTCGTGAGTCTTGGCCTCTATGACGTCTGCTTCGAGCTGAACGTCACGCCGAACCGTCCGGACGCACTCAGCCACCGCGGTGTCGCCCGTGAACTGGCTGCCAAGTTTAATCGCCCGCTCAAGCCGCTCGCCTACGAGCTCAAGGAAGATGCCGAAGCCGCCAGCTCCGCCGTGAGCCTCGAAGTGGTTCCCGGCTGCGGCTGCTCCCGCTACGTGGGCCGCGTCATCAAGGATGTGAAGGTCGAGAAGTCCCCGTCCTGGCTTGCCAAGCTGCTCCATGCCGTGGGCATGAACAGCATCAACAACGTCGTCGACATCACGAACTTCATTCTGATGGACGTGGGCCAGCCGCTCCACAGCTTCGACATGGACCAGCTCCACGGCAGCAAGATCAAGGTGCGCCGCGCCATGAAGGGCGAAAAGATTGAAACGATTGACCACACCGCACACGAACTGCTCGAAAGCGACCTCGTGATTTGCGACGGCGACCGTCCGGCCTGCGTTGCCGGCGTGATGGGCGGCGTGGAATCTGAAATTGTCGACGCCACCAAGAACGTGTTCCTCGAAAGCGCCTGGTTCAACCCGACCGTCATCCGCAAGCAGGCCAAGCGCCTCTGCATCTCGACGGACTCCAGCTACCGCTTCGAACGCGAAATCGACTTTGCTACGCAGGACGAATACAGCAAGTACGCCTGCGCCCTCATCCAGGAAGTGGCCGGCGGCCGCATCCTCAAGGGCTGCGTCGAATACACCGGCGACGACCACAAGAAGGAAAACAACGTTGTAACGCTGCGCATCGCGCAGGCCGAACGCGTTATCGGCATGAAGCTGGACATTGCCCAGGTCGAAAAGTTCCTCACGGGCATCGCGCTCGAAGTCGTTTCCAAGACGGCCGATTCCATCACGTTCAAGATCCCGAGCTTCCGCCCCGACCTTGAACGCGAAGTGGACCTCATCGAAGAAGTCGCCCGCCTTGTCGGTTTCGACAACATCCCGTACACGCTGCCGTCCTTCAAGATGCAGCCGAACGAGCTCCCGCCGATTGAAGTCTTGAACAGGAAGATCCGCAAGACGCTGTCTGCCATGGGTCTCCATGAATGCCTTTCCTTGCGCTTCACGAGCAAGGCCCGCACCGAGGCCCTCTTCGGCCCCGAAAGCGACGACCGCCGCTCCAAGCCCGCACAGCTTTTGAACCCGCTTTCCGACGAACTGGGCGTCGTTCCCACTTCGCTCCTGCCGAACCTTTTGAAGGCCGTCGCCGAGAACGAGAAGAACCGTCCGGGTTCTGTCCGCCTGTTCGAAGTGGCCAAGGGCCAGTTCAAGCGCGACCGCAAGGACGTGCGCGATCCGGGCTTCGACGAATCGAACCTCGTCGCCCTCACTGTCGCCGGCAACTTCGACGTTGACCCGCTCAACGACAAGCCGGCACAGATCGACTTCGCCGCGTTCAAGGGCTTTGTCCAGAGCTTCCTCAAGCGCGTCGGCCTCGTCGTGGAATTCCGCGTCCCGGCCAAGGCAGAACTCTTCCTCCATCCGGGCAAGCAGACCGAAGTCCTCGCCGACGGCGTGGTGCTCGGCACCATGGGTGCGCTCCACCCCTCCGTGATGAAGGCGCTCGACATCAGCTACGACACCTACGTGATGGAACTCGACATGGACAAGATGGAACACGCGACCCACAAGAAGATCGTGTTCGAACCGTTCAGCCGCCAGGTGCCCTCCAGCCGCGACATCTCCATCGAAGTCGCGAAGACGATGACTCACGAAGACATCCTCGCCCGCATCAAGGGAATGAACCCGAAGAACCTCGCGAAGATTACGCTCAAGAGCATCTACGAAGGCGACAAGATCGAAGCCGGCAAGAAGAACATGGTCTACAGCCTCACCTACCAGGCCATGGACCGCACGCTTACCGACGACGAAGTGAACAAGGCGCACAACAAGCTCCGCGACAAGCTCGTCGCGAACGGCGACATCGCGTTGAGATAAGCTCGAGGCCTGGAGTTCAAGCCCCAGGGCTCATATAAAAAATTGAAGCCGGTTCTTTTGGAATCGGCTTCTTTCTTTTTGCGTCTTTTAGAATTTATACGACAATTCGTTTATTCGATAGCTTCCCTTATCTGCTGGATGAAGTCCATTTCTTCAGGGGAGATGTTCGTCTCGTTGTCGTTTTCGCGGGAAGCGTTCGCCACCTTCAGCATGGATTCCAGGACCTTGCTCCTGAATTCGGCGGGCTGGTCCTTCAAGGCCTCGACACAGGCCCCGGCACGTTCCTTTGCCGACGAAAAACGGGCATAGGTATCGTTAAAATCATCCCAGGACACGTCCGGAGTCAGTTCGTCGTGGATCTTGTCCAAAGCATCGCTTTCGGCCTGCGTCGCCGAAGCGGAACCGGGCAAAAGCGTGTCCGTTTCGTTATCGTGATAAAGGCAAGCCACCTGCCAGGAAAGAATCAGTAGAGCCAAGTTCGGATTCATCGGGAACCTCATAGTTATCTTGTGTAAATAATACTAAAAAAGACGAGAGAACGGAGCTTCGCTCCTACAGACGAGAGACGAGAGAGGACTTCGGCCTACTTTTCTCTCGTCCCTCGTCTTTCGTCTCTCGTCTAAATTCTATATTGGCCAGCATGGCATACGTAGCAATGGCGCGAAAGTGGCGCCCACAATCTTTTAGCGACATGGTCGGTCAGGAGCATATCGCGAAAACACTCCAGAACGCGATTGAAGGCGGACGACTCCACCATGCGTTCCTGTTCACCGGAACTCGCGGTGTCGGCAAGACCACCTCTGCCCGTATCCTCGCCCGCACGCTCAACTGCACCGGCGGCGACCCGCTCCACCCCTGTGGACAGTGCGAAAGCTGCAAGGACATCTCGGGCGGAAACCCGATGGACGTCTACGAAATCGACGCCGCATCCAACACAAGCGTCGACAACATCCGCGACGTGATCGAGCGCGTCCAGTACCCGCCTGTCATCGGTAAATACAAGATTTTCATCATCGACGAAGTCCACATGCTTTCGACGGGGGCATTCAACGCCCTCCTCAAGACGCTCGAGGAACCCCCTCCGCACGTGATTTTCATCTTCGCGACGACCGAGGTCAACAAGGTCCCGCAGACCATCCTCAGCCGCGTGCAGCGCTTCGATTTCAAGCGCCTCACCATCGACCAGATCCGCAGCCGACTGCGTTTCATCTGCGAACAGGAAGGCATCAACGCCTCCGACGAGGCCCTGGACATCTTTGCCGAAAAGGCCGACGGTTCCATGCGCGACGGCCTCACCTACTTTGACCAGGCCTACGCATTCACCGGCAACGAGATGACCGCCGAATCGGTGCGTTCCATCCTCGGCATCCCGCCCGTAGAGCTGTTCTTCGCCCTCATCCAGTCCATCGCCGCCCACGACCTCAAGGGCTGCTTCAAGATGGTCGACGATGCGGTCAAGATCGGTATCGAGTTCACCCCGCTCCTCGACGGTTTCGGCAAGTTCCTGCGCAACCTGATCTACAGCCGCCTGGACGCTTTTACCGCCGACGCACTGAACATCTCGGACGAAGTTTATTCTAAATACAAGTCGACGGCCCCCGAACTTTCGAACGGGGACCTCCTGCGCATCAGCAAGATGCTCATCGACCTGCAGGGCACGCTGCGCTACAGCACGAACCCGAGGCTTCTCGTCGAGACGACCTTCGCAAGAATGGCCTGGCTCGACAGGCTTACGGACCTCCGCAGGGCACTTGCCGCGATAAACGACCCCAAAAATGCCGATTCTGAGGCGTTAAAAAAAAAAGTAACTGAAGTATCTGCCATGATAGACGCCCAGGAACAGGCCAAGGCGTCTTACAGTGACCCCTTCGCAAGTCTTCGGGATGGCGGAAACGGGACCTACACCCGTTATGAAATCACGGCGGCCTGGCCCTCGATCCTCTCTTCCTTCGCCGACGACGGGGACCTCGTATTCTCTGCAGCCCTGAACGGCACCGTCCTCGAGGCGGGCGACCTCCAGGCAACGCCTTTCCCGCTGTCGCTTGTTTTCATTGGCGACACGGCGCAACCGACGTCCTGGGGCTACAAGCAATTCATGGAGCACTCGGAATACATCCAGCGCCTGCAGCGCAAGCTCGAGGATCTGCTGCAGACCAGCGTTGCGCTAGACATCAAGACCCGCGCCTACACCGAAACAGAACTGCAACAGCGGCTGGCGGCCAAGATGAGTCCCTTCGAGCTCGACCTCCAGAAGGACCCGTCCCTGGCAAGGCTCAAGGAACTGTTCGCCGCGGAACTCGTCTATTCGCGCAAGCTGGCGGGCATGGCCCCTGTCCAGGCCGACGATTACGTG
Organism: Fibrobacter sp.; assembly: GCA_017649565.1. Classification (GTDB taxonomy): domain Bacteria; phylum Fibrobacterota; class Fibrobacteria; order Fibrobacterales; family Fibrobacteraceae; genus Fibrobacter. The sequence goes on from JAGCGO010000031.1 coordinate 11,096, forward strand.
GAACAGGACGGTTAATGACCCACAAAACAAAAAAATTTATTAGTTTTCACCCAGATTATAAAAACTGACAAGGAGTCCCCCATGGACATGAGCAAAATGTTGAAAGACCTTCAGAAAATGCAGAACAAGATGCTGAAGGCGCAGAGTGACCTCAAGGCCCAGAGTTTCGAAGCCGAAGCCGGCGGCGGAATGGTGAAAGTGGCCATGAACGGCAAGGGTGTCATCACCATGATCAAAATCAACCCGGATGCAGTCGACAAGGACGACGTGGAAGCCCTCGAAGACCTCATCATGGCTGCCGTGAACTCCGCCGTCAAGAAAAAAGACGATGCGGCCCAGTCCAGCCTGAGCGACATTACGGGCGGGATGAAGATTCCCGGACTCATGTAATCCCTCCATTTGTCCGTCAAAAACGGCATTTTATCCCATTTTCCGCAAAAACGCCCTTAAAAAAAGGGCGTTTTTTTAGTAAATTTGGCGCATTATTATAATTAGTTATATTAGGAGCAGGAATGTCGAGGAATTACGTAATCCTTTCAGCCATCGCGATAGGCCTGGTCGCCCCCACCTGGGCAGGTACGGTCTACACCCGCGAAGATGCTGTGAAAATAGCTCTCGAAAAATCAACGGAAATCCAGTCCGCCAAAGAAGATTTAGTCTCAACAACATCCAAGGTAGAAGGCGGCTACGGCGCCGCATACCCGTCCATTGACTTGAACGCCACAGTGACCCGCATTTTCGGTCTAAACGACGTCGAAAAGGTCACCAAGATGAGTGAAGCGGCGAATCAAATGGACGCCGCGACCAACGAACCCTATGCAGCCACAGTCGTCGCCCCGGCCCTAGACGGTTTCTTCTCCGACATGGCTAAGCAGGGATACCGCTGGCAATCAAGCGTCGGCCTCACGGCGACACAGATCCTCTACTCCGGCGGAAAGGTCGGTACCGGCATCGAAATCGCCAAATCCGCAAAGCACGTGAGCGAAATCGCCCTCGATAACAAGAAGGCGGAAGTCCGCTACAACGTGGAAAAGGCTTTCAACCAGCTCATCTTCATGGATTCCTCGATTGTCATCCTCGAAGAGAGCATCAAACTGACCCAGAGCCACGTCGATTTGGCCGTAAACAACCAGAAGAGCGGCCTCGGCACGGAACTGGACGTCATCCGCGCGCAGCTCCAGCTCGACGAACTCAAGTCCTCCCTTGAAAAAAACAACAAGACCCGAGTCGTCGCGCGCAACAACTTGCTTTTGACCATGGGACTGCCCTTCGAAGCCGACGTGCAGTTCAAGGGCACTCTCAGGAGCCCCGAAGAAAATCTTCCCCTGCCGGACACATCCATGGCCAACGTCAAGAAGCGCCGCAAGGAACTCGCCCAGCTGGAAGAAAGCGAAAAGATCCAATCCAAAACGATCGACTTGGAAAAAAGCGGCTACCGCCCCAATGTTGTCTTGATTGGCGGCCTCAAGTACGCCAACAACCAGAATACCATCAAGGACTGGGACGCCCCGGACTGGGACAAGAACATCAACAAGTACATCACCCTGAACGCGACAATGAACCTGTTTAACGGTATGCAGACCCGCGAAAAGGTCACCCAGGCAAAATCCAGCCTGCGCTCCACCCAAATCCAGAAGGAATCGGCCGAGCGCGGATTCCGCCTGCAAATCGAATCCTGCATGAACGACCTGAACGATGCGGAACAGCAGCTCGGCATCAAGAAACGTTCCGTGGAACTCGCCCAGAGGAACCAGGAATTGACCGAAGCCTCCTACACCTTGGGCAAGGAAACGCAGATTAACCTGCTCGAAGCCACGATGAAGCTCCGCAACGCGAAGCTCAACTACATGGAAGCGGTCCTGAACTGGAACAACGCCTATAACGCCTTACTGCAGGCCACCGGAGAATATTAAGAGGAAGAAGAACATGAACAAAATCATCAAATCCATCGTTACCCTCAGTGCTATTTCGCTTCTCCTCGCAGGCTGCGAAGCTTTCGACAAGAAAGACGAAAGCCAGAAGCAGAAGCCCACGACCATCGAAGAAATCCAGAAAGAAAAGGGCAAGCCCGCCCGCGTCGTGAAGGCCGGAGTCGCAAAGCTCAACGACATCCGCAAATTCAGCGGAAGCATCGAAGGCATGCAAGAAAACAAGGCCATCTCCAAGATGGGAGACCCCCTCGCCAAGGTCTACATTGCCGTCGGCAGCGTAGTCAAGAAAGACCAGATTCTCGCCGAATACCTCTTCACGGGCGACAACACTAGCTACCAGCAAGCCCAGGAACAGGTTGCCCTGCAAGAAAAGTCCACGGCCCGCCTCCGCGAACTCTATGAAAAGGGAGGCACCAGCCAGCAGGACCTCGAACAGGCAGAGTCTGGGCTGAAGATTGCCAAGATGAACCTCGAAACTGCCCGCCGTGCAACATTGATCCTCGCCCCCGAAGCGGGCGTCGTTACCGAGCTCAACTACCAGGCCGGCCAGGCCCCAGGTGTTGGCGGAGTCTTCTGCACCATCGCCAAGCTCGACCAGGTCATCCTCAAGCTCAACGTCACGAGCCAGGACATCGGCTACTTCAAGAAGGGCACCACGGCGACGGTCACCCTGAACGGGAACAAGATCGAAGGCCAGGTCACCCTCGTTCCGCTTGCAGCCAACCCGCAGACCCGTTTCTTCCCGGTCGAAGTCACCTTCAACAACAAGGAACGTAACCTCCTCCCGGGTATGTACGTGACCGCCGAAGTCGACACCCGCGAAGTCGAAGGCGTCATCGTCCCGCTCGAGGCCGTCGTCTACCGCAACGGCGTCAATGCCATCTGGACCGTCACCGAAGACAACAAGGCCAAGCGCAAGATTGTCAAGCTCGGTGTGCAGACCCAGGACGATGTCCAGATTCTCGAAGGCATCAATTCCGGCGAAACGGTCATGGTCGAAGGCCAGTCCCGCATGAACGACGGCGACAAGGTGCTGGTGGTTGAATAGGAGATTTTGCTGAATGATTAAGGCCAGTATCTATAAACCGATAACCATGCTCATGGTCATTTTGACCGTGGTGGTGTTCGGTCTTTATACCTATTCCATGATGGTGGTGGACCTGATGCCGAAATTCGACGTCCCCGTGGTCACCGCGACCATCATCTACCAGGGCGCAAACCCTGAAGAAATTGAATCAACGATTATCAAGCCGCTCGAAGACCAGGTAGAACTGGTGGACGGTATCGACTACGTGCAGTCCATCTGCCTTGAGAACTACGGCATCATCGTCGCCATGTTCAACATGGGCGTGAACGTGGACGTGGCAGCAAACGACGTGCGTTCCAAGATTGACCTCGCGTCGGTGAACTTCCCCGACGCCGTGCAGGCTCCGATTATCGCAAAGGTGGACATCAACGGTGCTGCCATCATGGCCATTTCGTTTACGGGTCCGCTGAACTCTACCGAACTTCGTCAGAAGGTGGAAGACGATATCGAGCCTCTCTTTACAGCCGTGTCCGGCGTGGCTAGCGTCGACATCTTCGGTGGTACGACCCGCCAGATTTCCATCGAACTCGACAAGGACAAGATGATTGACCGCAATGTGGACATTGCGACCATCATGGGCCTGTTCGGACAATCGAACGTCAATTACCCGGTCGGTGAAGTCATCGGCAAGCACAAGAACACCTCCGTACGTACCTCGGGCAAATTCCGTGACCTTGACGAAATCCGCAACATGGATATTCCGACGGCGAAGGGCGTGATTAAGCTTAGCGAAATCGCGGTGGTCAAGGACACCATCGAAACCGTGACATCCGCATCCCGCTTCAACGGTCAGAATTCGGTCTCGCTCGATATCAAGAAACGTTCCGACGCAAACGTGGTGAAGGTTTCCGAGGGCGTCATCAAGCGCATGAACGAAATCCAGAAGACGCTCCCCGAAGGATTCGAACTCCATCTGGTGTACGACAAGTCCGAAGCCGTGAACGAATCCATCCACAACGTTATCCAGAATATCATCATTGCAATCGGGCTTACGGCAGGCCTCTTGCTCCTCTTCCTCGGCAAGTTCTCGACCATGCTTATCGCCGCCCTCACGATGCCTATTTCCGTGATTGGTGCCTTTACGCTCATGTACTTCGCAGGCTTCGGCATCAACATGATGTCGCTCATGGCTCTTTCGTCGTCTGTGGGCTTGCTCGTTACGAACTCCATCGTGGTGCTTGAAAATATCAACGAAAAGCTGAAACTCGGCCTCGACCCGAAGGAAGCCGCCTACAAAGGCACTTCCGAAATCATGGTCGCCATCATGGCATCGACGCTCACCAACGTGTGCGTGTTCGTGCCGATTGCATTCATGAAGTCCATCGCCGGTATCTTCTTCCGCACGTTCGGTTTGACCATGGTGTTCGCCACCTTCGTCTCGCTCCTCGTGACGTTCACCTTGACCCCGCTCATGGCGGCATACCTCTTCAAGGGTAAAAAGAAGGACGAGTTCGGCAACATCATCGAAGATAAGCGTTCTATCGGCGAAATCATCTTCGGCGTGTTCCCGATGATCATGAACGGCATCCGCTTTATTTACCTGAAGACTCTCTCGTTCTGCCTTTCTGTGCCGGGTGTGCTTTTCCAGGTTGCAGCCCTCGTCGGCATGATTGTCTTTGTCGGTGGTTTGGCCAAGAACTTCCTGACGGTCGAAATCATGCCGAAGCAGGACCAAGGCATGATCGGTATCAAGCTCGAAATGCCCGTGGGTACCAATATCGAAACGACCGACAGCGTTGCCCGCATTATCGAAGCAAGAGTCAAGGGTGTTCCCGAAATCGTGCACTACAGCATGAACGTCGGTGGTTCGAACGGCTTTACGACAGTGAACCAGGCTACGATGCGTGTCAAGCTCCTCAAGGACTGGGAAGGCCGTACCCGCAGTACCGACCAGATTGTCGACTCCCTGCGCCCCTACCTCGCCGACATCCCGGACGCATACATTTCCATCAAGTCCACATCCGCCTCCGAAATGAGCAACAACTCCGCAGGTGACGTGGTGCTCGAAGTGAACGGTCTACATGCGGATTCCGTCATCAAGGCGTCCGAAATCGTAATGGACCGCATCAAGGACAAGATTGAAGGCATTGTGGACCTCAAGACAAGCTATGAAGCCGGTAAGCCGGAAATTCGTTTGATTCCGAACCGCCAGGCGCTTGCCGACTACGGTGTGACACTCCAGACCGTCGCTACCTACAACTACATTGCAGTGAGCGGCTACGAAGCTGGCCAGTACACCGAAGACGGTGAAGAATACGATGTCTATGTGCGCATGCAGGAAAAAGACCGCAAGAACCATGCCGACATCGAGATGCTCCCCATCTTGACCCCGAAAGGATACGTCAACGCCAGCGAGCTGTTCTTCATCGAAGACGGTGCCGGCCCGACGCGTATCGACCGCAAGCGCAAGCGTACCCGTGTTGATGTCTCTATGAACCTGTTGCCCGGCCACACGACCGGTGAAGTCATGAGCAAGGTGGGTGCACTTGCCGAAAGCATGAAGGACGAATTGCCCGAAGGTATCTCCTTCAGTTTCGGTGCCCAGGCAGACATGCAGAACGACATGGTGGCGGAATTCAAGGTGGCCATCATCATGGCAATCCTCCTTACCTACATCTTGCTTATCGCCCTCCTCGAAAGCTTCATGCAGCCGTTCATCATCATGACGACCATCCCGATGGGTGCTATCGGCGTGATTATCGCCCTCATCCTCACCGGCAAGGCGCTTTCCATGATTGCCCTCATGGCTATCGTGATGCTTATCGGTGTGGTGGTGAACAACGCTATTCTATTGCTTGACGAAGCGAACAGGCTATTACGCAGCGGCAGCATGGGACGCCGCTCGGCCATCATGACCGCAGCCAAGACCAAGTTCCAGCCGATTGTGCTTGCAACGTTTGCATCCGTGGTGGCCCAGCTCCCGCTGGCGTTCGCCCTCGGTGGTAACGTGGCCGCCATGACCCAGCCGATGGGTATCGCCTCGGTCGGCGGCCTCATCGTGTCTGCCATCTTGACTATGTACCTGGTGCCCACGTTCTTCTGGCTCCCGAACGCTCTCACGAGCAAGGCCAAGAAGATGAAGAACAAAATCCAGACCAGATTGCACTCCAAAGCATAACCGCTAAAAAAATTGCAACAAGCCCCGCCCGCATCACTGCCGGCGGGGCTTGTTTTTTTATGATGCTTTTTGTAGTTTCGAACGCATGAATACAAACATCTTCAGAGGGGAATCGCGTGACGGCCACGCGATGCGCGTCGCCGTCGCCGACATCTACGACGAGCTTTTGCTCGAAAGGATCCGCGTGGAATCCGGATGCCGGATCATTCCAGTGCAGAGGACCGAGGCCGAGATCCGCCGGATGCTCCGCGCCGACGCGCAGAGGAGTTCGGAGGCGCTGCTGCGCGAACTGGAAAGCGGGAAAAAGCGGGACGCTTCGTCCGACTCGATGCCGGTCATCAGCCTCGTGGATTCCATCCTCGAACATGCGCTGGAACAGGGTGCGACAGACATCCATTTCGAGCCTGGCCCGAAATCACTCAAGGTGCGCTTCCGCAAAGACGGCCTGTTACACGACTATAAGATGCTCCCCGCCTGGATTGCCGACCCGATCCTCATCCGGCTCAAGTTACTCGCACAAGCCGACATCACCGAGCGACGCCTCCCCCACGACGGGAGTTTCACCTTCCAGGGAGCGCATACACAGGCAAACATCCGACTGAGCACGCTCCCGATACAACACGGAGAAAAATGTGTCCTGCGCCTGTTGCCCGCAAACGACGATGCGCAGACGCTCGACGACTTGGAATTTTCCCCGACAATCCGGCAAGCCTTCCGCAACGCTTTCAGTGCCCCGCAAGGGCTATTCCTTATCACCGGGCCCACGGGCAGCGGTAAGACAACAACCCTCTACGCGGGCCTACGCGAAATCATCCACCGCGACATCAACGTCACCACGATAGAGGACCCGGTAGAATACACGCTGCACGGCGCGAACCAGGTCCAGGTCAACGAGAAATGCGGCTTCACGTTCGCGACAGCGCTCCGCTCCGTCTTGCGGCAAGACCCCGACGTCATCCTCATCGGCGAAATCCGCGACAGCGAAACCGCACAAATCGCGCTGCGGGCGGCACAGACCGGGCACCTCGTGCTCGCGACGCTCCACACCAACAGCGCCCGCGCGGCAGAGACCCGCCTGCAGGACCTCGGCATCGCCCCCAAGCTATTCCGCGAATCGCTCATCGGCATCGTGGCCCAACGCCTGCTGCGCAAGCGCAACCCGCAATCAGGGGGCTACAAGGGCCGCATCGCCGCCGTCGAATTCCTCCGCCCCGACGGCACCTATGTCGACGGGGACCTAAAAGAAAACGCCCTGCGTCTTGTACGCGAAGGCGTTACGGACAAGCGCGAAATAACGCGCGCGTTCGGATCGTAACTACTTTTTCTTGTTCTTGGCCTTTTGACCGGCAGAGTCCTTGGCCGATGCCTTTTCCTTCGGCATCTTGTCCTTGGGAGCCTGGGACTTCGATGCGGAGGAATGTCCGCCCTTGGCCGACTTATCATGGGCATTCGCGGGAGCGCCCGCATCCAGCGCCTGCGACGACGAGGACCGTGGAGCCATCAACTGGCGCAGCGAATCCACGAGCAGGCTGTCCTTCTTGGGGAACATGTTCTGGTAAATCACGGCACGGCGCTTCGCCATGAACTGGCTCTCGCGCATGTTCGGGTGGTGCTTGCCCGGGCTTGCCAACATGGCCGCAAGGTTGATGGCCTGATCCACGCTCAGCTTGCTACAGCTCTTCTTGTAATAAGTGAGGCACGCCTCCTGGCACCCGAAAATGTCCTTGCCCCACTGGGCGTAGTTCAGATAAAGTTCCAAGATGCGGTCCTTGCCCAGTTCACGTTCCATGAGCAAAGCGTAGGCGAGTTCCTTGAACTTGCGCTCCCATGAACGTTCGCCGCTCAGGAAAAGGTTCTTCGCGAGCTGCTGCGTAATCGTGGAACCGCCGAACTTGGTCTTGCCCGACACGCGGTTTGCCTCGAGAGCTTCCGAGATGGCGTGGATATCGAAACCCGGATGGAAGTAGAACCCAGCATCCTCACTCGCAATCACGGCCTTGCGCAAGTTGACGTGGATGGAATCGAGCGGCACATAGGTATGCTTGATCTCGAAGTTGGGATTGGAATCCAGGAGCGCCTGCATGTACTTGCTCATCTCCGGCTGGTCATTCTTCAAGGAAACCACGCCGTCGTACAGGTCGTAGACGTAGACGAAGCCCTTGTACATGAAATAAGAAGCGGTAATCGTGAATGCGGCGGAATAGAGGATGAGGATAAGGAGCGCCTGACGGATGATGAAGTTGATCAGGCGGTAAAGCCACTTGATAATGAAAGCAATGACAATGACGGCCTTGAAATTCTTGAACCGTATCCAAAGTTCCTTAACCTTGGAAAAAAACTTCTTGACGCTTGCCATATTCACTTTCATTGGAGGTATAAATATAGATTATTTCCGGCGGCCGAACCAATCGTTGATGTCTTCGCCTTCCTTCATAGCCGAAGAAAGGTTCTCCATGCCCGTGCCGAGGATGGTGCTGCGGATTCCCGCCTGGTCGAATACGCCCTGGATGTATTCCATGCCGCTCCGTCCAGCCTCGTCGTTGTCCAAACAAAGGACCACACTCTTGTTCTTGAACAGCGGGAGCCATTCCATCTTGAACGACCGGACTCCGGGAATGCCCACGGCGGGCACATTCCGCCCGATGAAGGTGAGCGTGTCCACGACGCCCTCGCAAAGGTACACCCAGCCGGGCTTTTCGTCCAGGGCCGACACGTTGTACGGGAACGGAACCGTCCCGCGCAAGTTCAGCTCCTTGGGCACGATGGTCTTGTCGATAGCCCTCGCCTGGAAATAGAACGAACGCATCTTGGAATCCAGATAAGGAAAAATCAGCGGATGCTTGTAGAAGCGCAGGTTGCCGCGCTCGTTGAATAGGCCCACGTACTGCAAGACCTCAAGGCTGTAAATCTCCCGGAGCCGGCCACTGAGTTCTTCGTAGTCGTCAATCGTGCGGATGCGCATCTTGTCCCAGACGGGCTTGTAGATGCGCCTTCGCGAAAGGTACGCGCCCGCAGGGGTATGCTCAATCGGCTTAAGCATCTTCAAAAACGAGAAAATCAGGTTCCGTCGGTCTTCTTCCTTGATCAGGGGCTTCTGCGGCGGTTCAATCTCCGGCTCGCGCAGCACCGGTTCACGGGAACGGGAAGGGCACGGCTTCTCGGATGGACTCCCCTCGCCTGCCGACAGTGCGGACTTGCGGACAGGTTTAGGCGAACCCACCAGGAACGAGAATTCTGACTTCAGCCATTCAACGGCCTCCAGGAAGGACATGCTCTTGCACAGTTGCACAAGCGATATCACGTCGCCGCGGACATCGTCACAGACCCAGCAGCGGAACGTTCCGCGTTCCTCGGAAAAAGAAACAGACGGAGTGCGGTCGCCATGCGCATGGCGCTGCGGAAAAAAGCAGCGGCAACGCCCGCGGACAACGTCAATGCCCAGGGCCTTCGCGACAGCCGTTATCGAAAGCGACTCCTTGAATTGTTTCAGTTCCTCGTTAGTCATTCGTAGGGAATTATAGTATATTTCCTGCATGCAAATTCTAGAAAACGAGCCGATGAACAAACACACGTCCTTCAAGGTCGGTGGTCCGGCACGTTTTTTCACCAAGGCCGAATCGATAGAAGACCTGAAAACTGCCATGGCACTTGCCCGCGAGAAGGGCCTCCTCTACTTTATTCTGGGGAACGGCACGAACCTGCTTGTCTCGGACAAAGGTTATGACGGGGTCGTCGTCACGCTCGCCGGGGTATTTTCCGCAATCGAAGATTTAGGGAACGGGGTGTTCAATGTCGGCGCCGCAGTTCCTCTCGGAAGGTTCGCACGCACCACGCTCAAGCAGGGCTATGCGGGAATCCACAAGCTCGCCGGCATCCCGGGAACCCTCGGGGGCGCCATCTACATGAACGCGGGAGCCTACGGGCAAGAAATCGGAAACTGCTGCACCGCAGTCTCCGTCCTCGACGGCGAAGGAAACATTCGCGAACTTACGGCAAGCGAATGCGGCTTCGGATACAGGCGGAGCGTATTTCAGAAAAAATTGAAAACGGAGATCCCCGGTCAAGCCGGGGATGACAAGGACTATGCAGAGATCCCCGGTCAAGCCGGGGATGGCAAGGACTACGCTGCAATCCTGTCTGCAAAATTCCAACTGGAGCAAGCATCCGCACAGGGCAAGTCCGTCGAAGACCTGGAAGCAGAACTTGCCGAATGCATGGCCAAGCGCAAGGCGAGCCAGCCGCTGAACAGGCCCAATGCAGGCTCCACGTTCAAGCGATTGGACACCGGCGCAGCAGACACGCCCACGCAAATTGCACCGGGCTATTACATCGAGCAGGCTGGATTAAAAGGTTTCCGCATCGGAGGAGCCGAAGTCAGCACGCTGCACGCGAACTTCATCGTGAATGCCGGCGGCGCGACAGCCAAGGACATCCTTGACCTGAGCGAACACGTGCAAAACAAGGTCGCAGAGAAATTCGGCATCGAACTCAAACGAGAAATAATCCTGCTCGGATTTTAAAATCCCCTAGCCTCGAGCCCCGAACCTCGAACCCTTCCTACTTCCTACTGTCTACTTCCGACTCGTTTTCACGCACCGGATCATAGCGATTCAGTATACGCGTAACCACCGCATACACCACGCCGCCCATCAGTCCACCGGTCAAATCGGCCACGAGGTCGAAAACACTGCTTTCGCGCCCCTCGACAAACCTCTGGTGAATCTCGTCGGTGCATCCGTAGACAAGGGCAAGGCCCGCCACGACGAGCACGCGTAGCCACTGGCGCTTGGACCACTCGGCACGGGTCCACCACATGGCGTAGCAACCCGCGAGCGTCGCGTATTCGCAGAAATGAGCCAGCTTGTCCCAGATGTGCGGGAAGTCTTCCAGTTCCTCGCTCGTCATGGAAGACAGCTTGAAAATGATAGCCATGCAGAGTACGGCGGGAACTGCGCGGAAGAACGGGTACTTTTCAAAAATTGATTCAAACATCCTGAAGTAAAATGTAGAAAAAAACAGGGCGGGAACTTTCTATATTTTAGCGCATGAAAGCGATTACCTTGAAAGCCGGACGCGAGAAGTCCGCATTGCGTTACCACCCGTGGATCTTTAGCGGAGCTGTCGACGAAGTCGTCGGCGACCCGGAACTCGGCGACACCGTCGAAGTCTACAGCTACCGAAGCGACTTCCTGGGTCTTGCGGCGTACTCGCCCAAGTCCCAGATCAGGGGCCGTTTCTGGACGTACGGCGAAAAAGGCAATATCGACCGCGAATTCTTCAGCGACATCCTGGACCGCGCGATTGCATCACGCAAGAGCCGCGGTTTCGACATCGACGACAAGACGAGCGCATTCCGCCTCGTGAACGCCGAGAACGACGGCATTCCCGGCTGCATCATCGACAAGTACGCCGACATCTACTCCGTCGAAATCCTCGCCGCCGGCGCTGAAGTCCACCGCAAGGACATCTACGAACTTTTGGCCGAGAAGACGCACTGCCGCGGCATCTACGAACGCTGCGACTCCGAAGTGCGCCGCAAGGAAGGCCTCCCCCTCCGCACGGGCGTAGTCTACGGCGAAGTCCCCGACGAACCTGTCATCATCGACGAGAACGGCATCCTCTTCCCCATCGACGTGAAGAACGGCCACAAGACGGGCTACTATCTGGACCAGCGCGACGCGCGACGCCGCATCGGTGAACTGTCCAAGGGCAAGAAGGTGCTGAACTGCTTCTGCTATACCGGCGGATTCGGCCTGTACGCCCTCCGCGGCGGCTGCGCCAAGGTCTACCAGGTGGACGTTTCCAAGGACGCGCTCAAGCTCGCGAAAGACGGCATCATGCGCAACAAACTCAGCACTGCGCACGCCACACACGTGGAAGCCGACGTGTTCCAGTACCTGCGCAAGTGCCGCGACAAGGCAGAAACATTCGACCTCATCGTGCTCGACCCGCCCAAGTTCGTGGAAAGCAAAGACAACCTGCAGAAGGGTGCCCGCGGCTATAAGGACATCAACCTGCTCGCCATGAAGCTCCTGGCCGAAGGCGGCATGCTCGCGACCTTCAGCTGCTCCGGGCTCATGGAGATGGACCTGTTCCAGAAAATCATCGCGGATGCCGCCGCCGATGCCCATCGGCGCGTTCAAATCATTGAACGCTTCGGCCAGCCCGCCGACCACCCTGTGAATACCGCCTTCCCCGAAGGGCAGTACCTCAAGGGATTGCTCGTGCAAGTGGTATAATCGCCTTCTAGGGAAGGCGACTGATTCTTCACTTGAATAATGGTTCTAGCTTCTATTTCTTGAAGCGCTTTACATCCACGTGCTTGCCGTCGCTCACGGCTACGTGGTACAGGCCCGGAGCCAACGAGTGCACATCCATTGCCGCACCGTGCGCCACAAATTGGCGCATGATTTCGCGGCCCTGCAAGTCCAGAATACGGACCGTCGCACCGTCCTTGAACGTACTGCCAATTTCCACAAACAAGCTATTGCTTACATAATGGACGGATGTTCCGTACAAGTTTGCAATCTGGCCGAGCACAGGAATTGCCGTCTTACCCGTATCGGTTACCGACGTATCCTTCTTCGTAGAATCTTTCTTAACCGGATCTTTCTCTGTAGAATCCTTCTTGGCAGGATCAGTTTTCGCGGAATCCTTTTTCGTAGTATCCTTGACCGTCGTGTCCGCAGGAACAGGGTCCTTCTGGACCGTATCCTTTTCAGGGATGGGATCGTCGGGCTTGAGCAGGCGCCACATCTGATACCAGCGCCAGTCATCTTCCCAGCTCTGCACCACACGTTCGGCGTCAGTCGTCGCGCGCAAGTACATATCGCTGTGTTGCATTATCATGCGCACCACGGAGCCCTCGTAGCCGGACTGTTTCTGCATCGTCACCTTCTGGTGGGCACCGCCGTTCCACTTGTACAAGCTCATCGTGTGGCCCGCTTCCTTCGATTCATTCGGAGTGTCTAGGGAGAGGTCTCCGAAGTTAATGCGGTAGGCAGAACCCGAAAGCGGCGTGATGGTCGCAATTGCATTGTCGCCCTTGCAGTCGCCCAGTGCAAGCTTGTCATCGGCAGTCCTGACCATACAAGTCCCGAAGTTCATCGACATGATACGTACGGTATCGGGCTTTGCAGGCTTGGCCTGCCATACGCGCACCCAGTCCGCTTCAAAATATGCCGGCTTGTCCGCCGTGATCTCGATATCGTCGCCCGCCCAGCCACCAATGGCGAGGTTCACGATGATGTACTGTGCCGAAAGCTGCTTGATTTCTGTCGGGCGGTTGTAGCTCGCGAACTTCTTGTCGTCGAAGTAGAAACTGAGCGTCGACTCGTCCCACTCCACGGCGTAGTTATGGAAGTCGGCGGAACGGTCCGTATTGTCGTCCTTGTGCCCGCCAAAAGATGCCTCGTGGTCCCACGCCGATCCATGGCTGCTGTACCAGCTCGGGTCCGTATAGTGCAAGTAGTAATGGTGCTGCTTGCGCGATGCTGGAATTTCGAGGATGTCGATTTCGGGAGGCCAGCCGTCTTGCAGTGTCCAGAACGCAGGCCATGTACCCTTCTGCCACGGAGCCTTGAAGCGCCCTTCGATATAGCCGTACTTCACTTCGAAATGATTCTTGGTATCGATGGCACCCGAGGTGTAGTCGACCGGAATTTCCTTGTTGTTGAACTTCGCCTTGGCCCTGTCTCCCGTCGCCTTGGCATGCTTCTTCTTTTCACCCTTCAGCTTGAGCGTACCGTCGGAGACAATCACGTTCTCTTCGGCACAGTAGGCACGGTGGTTGTGCGTCGGGCCCCAATTGTAGGTCGGGTTCCACTTTGTCTTGTCGAGACTCGTACCGTCGAAGTTGTCTTCAAAAACAAGTTCCCAGCCGCTAAAGTTGGACGGAGGCTCCGCGAAAGAAACTCCCGCAGCCAAAGACGCAATCACAGCAACATTCAAAAATTTCATATCCACACTCAATCAAAATCAAGACAATAGCCGAGCAACCTCTCATCCCAGTTGGTGAGCTTGCCGAACCACGTCTCTCGTCTAATCTTTAACGCAGCGAATCGAGAACCCACTGTACTTCTTGACCGTATTGACTATCGCCATCTCGTTACTGCAATTCAGTTCAACGCTGAACGCCAAGGTGTCCCCGCCGGCAGCGAGATCCGCTTCTGTCGCGGACCACATGTACGAACTGCAGCCATGGTTCGTAAACCCGGACTGTAAATCGTTGAAGAACGCCTTGCCTGCCGGGATCGCTGTAAAGCCGAAGTCGTCCGTACCGCTGCAACTGTTTTCCCAACCGCTCTTGGACTTGAGCACGTTCGCGCC
>JAGCGO010000032.1 GCA_017649565.1 Fibrobacter sp.
AATATTTATCCCTACCTTGGTATTGCGTTTGGCTATGGCAAAACAAACGCAGTTGGCGATGCCACAACCTCTAAGGGTATCTGCGTTACATATAGCTATTCCGGCGATGCCACGTTTGCAATAGAATTGGGCATGACTCAGACTCAGGAAACTAAACTTTCGAATGCTCTTCCGATGGTTGAACTGCCGGCGGGCACCAAAAAAACATTAGAATTCACTTGGAGCGAATTCGAACAGCCGAGCTGGGCGACCACGACGATGACGGGTGCCAATGCGGCCAAGCAGCTTTCTTCCATAAAGTTCAAGTTCGCTGATGTTACGGGTGGTGAAAGTGGATCGTTCACAATCTTTAAGGTCGGTGCTCCTGGCCAGTGCGGTGACTAATTTCCTGCAAAGGATTTAATGGAATGGCGTCCTTTGGGGCGCCGTTTCTTTTACAGTAGAATATGATCGTTGAACCGATAGGCTTTTTTTACGGCGATGCCGTCTACAAGTACGACGCCCCGAGGCAGGGGCGGCTGTTTGCGGGGCATCCCGGGCGTATCGAGCTTGCCCGAGGCAAGAACTTCGAGACGGCGCTTCGCGACCTCGAGGGATTTGAGCGGCTGTGGGTCATTTTCCAGTTCCACGAGAACGAGGGCTGGAGACCCACTACGCGCCCGCCGGTTCCTGCCGAGGGGCGTGACCGCGTGGGTACGTTCGCGAGCCGCAGTCCTTACCGGCCCAACCCGATAGGACTCAGCTGTGTGCGCCTTTTGCGGGTGGAAGGACTTGTGCTGCATGTCGACGAGGCCGATCTGCTTAACGGGACTCCGGTGCTCGACATAAAGCCGTACATCCCGATGGCGGACGCTTTCCCCGACGCGAAGGCGGGATGGGTCGACGAACAGGTGGGTGAGTTGTGGACGGTCGGCATGTCCGAGGAATTCGCTTTGCAGAACCGCTGGATTGCAGAACATAGCGAGTTTGACCTGCTCAGCTTTGCGCAGGTGCAGCTGTCTCGCGGGAATTTCTCGAGGGACATTTTCGACAGTTCGCGCCGTCGCCTGACCATAGATGAATGTACCCGTACCGGCGTGCTCGCGTACCGTACGTTCCGTATCCATTTCGGTTATGACGAGTCTGCCCGGAGCGTATGTTTGCTGCGCATCACGAGCGGCTACACTGCCGAAGATCTAAGGGAAGGTGCCGAAGACAAGTACGGCGACAAGCAGCTCCATAGGGAATTCTTGAAGGAACTTCCTATTCCCTAGTCAACTTGAACTTGTAATAGCCTGCGATTTGTAGCGGATGGTTGAACGTGCCGTCCGCTATTTTTTTCTGCAGTTCGGTATCGTCCATTTCAAAAGACTCGATTTCTTCGGTGCTGTCGAAGTGTGTGGTGCCGCCCTTGACGACGCCGTCGATAAAGACAACGTGGAATACGCCGCGATGTCGGTCCGGATTCACCGGATAAGACCCAAGATAGACCGCGCCTCTCTCACCTCGAACCTCGCACCTCTCGACTCTCGTCTCTCGTCTCTCGTTTTTCGTATTCCCTCTCTCGTCTCTCGTCTCTCGTCTCTCGTTTTTCGTATTCCCTCTCTCGTCTCTCGTCTCTCGTCTCTCGTTTTTCGTATTCCCTCTCTCGTCTCTCGTCCCTCGTCTCTCGTCTAACATATACCCGCATTCTTCCTGCAACTCCCGAATGGCGGCTTGCTCGGGTGTTTCTCCTTTGTCTATAATGCCGGCGGGAAACTCCAATGCAATCTTTCCGCTGCCGTGACGGTACTGTTCCGTCATGACCCATTTCCCTTCGGACGTGCGGGCGAGAATCAGCACCCAGTCGGGTTGCCATAGCGTGTAGAAATCGTCAATAATCTTTCCGTTGGGGAGTTCGCATTTTTCCTTGGCGACCTTGAGCCACGGGGCGTTTACCAGATATTCCGAATCGAGCAATTTCCAGGGTTTCATAAATGAGAATGTAGTAAATTAGGGGTTAGGGGCTAGAATCTAGAGGCTAGAAAAATGAAATATCAATTCTCATTTTTTCATTCCTCGCTGTTCGTAGTTTACCGATCATTGCTGGCTTTTCGTGCCCGAAGCCCCCTCTAAAACGTGAGCGCGGTCAAATCTTGGCGCCTTGCATATGGCGAAATTTTCAAACAAATTGGCTGTAATTTTTTTAAAGGTGACCCCGAACACAGCGGCGGGGAAACTTGGCACAAACGACGGCATTTTCAAGGAAATTAGTGTATTTTATTCGTTATGAGCGTTTTTGTTTTTTATGCAGAAGTCAGTGTCGGGTGCGCGTGCATTCTGACGCTTCTTCTGTATAGTATCAATAGGCTCCCGACTCCGCAATTGAAGTTCATGCTGTTCCACAGGCTGGTGCTTTGCCATATTGCTTACTTTGTGAGCGACGCTTGTTGGGCCCTAGTGAATGACAATGTCATCCCGAAAAATACGTTCACCGTCTTGACGGTAAATTACTCCAATGCGGTTATTGCGGCAATCCTGTTTTACAGCTGCTTCATCTATGCCGAAATGAGCACACGGCCGGAAATGACCCGCGTACAAATTCGCCACCTTCAGGCGCAGTTGCGAATCCCGATTTATGTAGAAATGGTACTGCTTTTCATTGCGTTCTTGGTAGCCCCCCGTTTTTGGCTGGATGAAAATCTGGAACCGCGCGATCTTTATTACTTTATCCTCTCGTTCCTTCCGTTTGTCTATATCATGACGGTAACGGTCCGCAGTATATCCCGCGGGCTTAAACCGCAGAACCGCCAGAATCTAAAGACATACCTGGTTATAGCCAGCTACACGCCGGGCTGTATTGTAGCGGCCGGGATGCAGATCTTCTTCTCGATGACGACCCCGATATTCTGCTTCTGGTGCACGTTCATCATCCTGTTCGTGTATCTGAATTCGCAGAACCAGCTGATTTCGACAGATCCCCTGACTTCGCTCAACAACCGCAACCAATTGCAGCGTTACCTGCTCTTGCAGCGCGAAGCGAAAGGTTCCTACGTGATCATGGTGGATGTGGACCACTTTAAGCAAATTAACGATACCTATGGACACATGGAGGGCGACCGTGCCTTGGTGCTTGTCTCGCGGGCACTCAAGAAAGCGTGCAGCCGCCTGAAAATTTCGATATTCCTGTGCCGTTACGGCGGCGACGAGTTCTTGATGATTGCGCAGACGAGAAAGCCTGACGATGTGCTCAGGGTGGTTCGGGAATGCCTGCGCGAAGAAATCGCCAATCGGAGCGGTTCGTTGACTTATACGCTCGAGGCAAGCATGGGCTACTCCAGCTGGGATGGCCGTGCGTCAACCTTCAGGGAAAGCGTTGTCAGTGCAGACCAAAAAATGTACGAAGACAAGCGCTCGAGCCCCTAGCCCTCTAATTTGTTCCTCATATAGTGCCTCGCGGTCCACGCGAAGTACAGGATGTCTGCGATGATGAGTGCCACTCCGCAGGTGAAAAAGACCTGCTTGTGCATGCCGAAGTGCGCCGCCATCGCGCCGCCCACCAGAATTCCCGCACCGATGCCGATGTCCCACCCGCTCAGGTAGGTACTGTTGGCGGTGCCTCGCTGGTCATGCCGGGCGAGGTTCACGCACATGGTCTGGTAGCCGGGGAAGATGAGCCCGAGACTTGTCCCGATAAGGAACGCCGATACGAAGAACATAACAGGCGAGTGGCAGAATGTCAGGATAAAGTAGGCGACCACGTTCAATGTCATTCCTGTACCGACGAGATGGATCAGGTAACCCTTGTCGATGAGGCGTCCGGTCATGATGCGGTTGAGAATCAGTCCTGCGGCAATGAGCGCGTAGAACCAGCCGGAACCCCCGATGCCGAGTTCCTTGGCATAAAGCGCAATGTAGTTCGTGACAGGTCCGTAGGCGAAACCCACGAAGATGAAGTTGATGAACTGCGGGACGGCACGCGTGAGGAAGAACCGGTCGAGCGAAAGAGGCGCGTGTTGCTTCTTTTCCTTGGGCGCGATTTTCAACGTCTGCACCAGGATAAGCCCGATGATGCACAGGGCAATCGAAATCACGAAAACGATGGTGTCGCCGAAGGCTTCGTACAGGAACATGCCTGTCATGGGGCCGGTGGCGAACGCGAGGTTCACGCTGATGCCGAAGTAGCCGATGCCTTCGCCGCGGCGGCTTGCGGGCAGCGAGTCAATGGCGACCGTGTTGCTTGCCGTGGTGGAAATCCCGAAGAAGAGCCCGTGCGCAAAACGGACGACGGCAAGGATGGCGATGATGCTTACCGCCTTGTACCCGACAAAGCATGCCGTGAATGCAAAGAATGTCCAGAAGTAAAGCGGCTTGCGGCTGAGCGTGTCGACCAGGAATCCGGCAAAGGGTCTGCAGGCAAGTGCGCCGATGGTGTAGAGCGAAATGATGATGCCAGCCGTCGCATTGTCCGTCTGGAATTTCTCGATGATGTAGAGCGGGAGGATCGGCAGCAGCTGGTAAAAACTGAAGAACAGCAAAAAGTTCGCCGCAGCGACTTTTACGAAAGTTGCCGTCCAAAGTTTTGGAAGTTGTGTGTTCCCAGAATATGTCGAATTCTCCATCTTATACCTACAATTAACAAACAAAAATTAACAATTAATGCGAATGTACAAATGATGAGAAAAATAATGGAGAGTCCAAAAACACAAATCACGTTTTTTCGACATTGTTTAGTTTCGCTGAGGATTATTATTTATATTGTGCTCATGAAATTCCCCTCAAATTTTTTTGTCTCGTTGTTGCTTGCTTTTTTGTTGGCATCGTGTTTTTCTGATGATTCATCTAGCGGCTCGTCTCCGAGCTCGGACGTGGTTTTCGATAAGGACCGCATTGCAGGCATGGTGCGTGTTTTTTCCAGTGGCAAGAGCGTTGTTCTTGGAACAAGCGAACCGACGGCAAAGGTAGATGAACGTCCGCAAATGCGTGTCGATTTTACTTATGACTTTTCCATTTCCCGTCATGAAGTTATCTGCAATGATTTTAACGAGGTGATGAAGGATGTTTCCGGGCTGCAGTTGGAATGTGCCCAGGATTCCATGCCCGCGTCCAATATGACCTTCTTTGACGTTGCCCTTTATGCGAACGCCATGAGCAAAAAGATGGGGCTCGATTCCGCCTATGTTTTCTCGTCGGCGGAATTTGACGCCGGAAACCATTGCATGAACCTGAACGATTTCTCCTTTAAGCCCGAGGCCGGAGGCTTTAGGTTGCCGACCGAAGCGGAATGGGTCTTTGCCGCAGAACAGGCCTGGGATCCGGAAAAGGGCTGGAACTTCTTGAATTCGGATTTTACTTTCCACAAGGTATGTACGTCTGCTGAAAATACCGAGTATCTCTGCGACATGGCCGGAAATATCCTGGAGTGGGTAAATGACGGGCGTGTCCTGTATAACGATGGCGCGGTGACGAACTTTGTGGGGGGTGTCGTCAGCAGCAATACCACTGCGGGAGTTGTGAAGGGCGGCAGTTTCCGCAAGGCTCCCAACGAAATGTTCCTGTACAAAAGGGGCGACGATTATCCTATCCTTTATTCGAACAGGGCCGATTATGTGGGTTTCCGCCTTGCCTACGGTTCGATTCCCGATGCGACATACCTTTCCGAGAATGGCGACGCTGCGTTGACTCCGATAAAGGCTTTGGTCAGCGATGAGCAAATCACGAGCCTTACGGAATCCTACAAAGCGAAGCTTGCTTTTAGAAACGAGGAATCCGGCAATTTGGTCTATGTCAGCTTCTCCTCGAAGGGGGCCAACATCGTTGAAATCCCGGATACCATCGATGTCTACCACCCGGAAATTTCTCCTGACGGGCAACGTGTCGCCTTCTGTACGTCTGCGGAGGGGGAGTCGGAACGTTCTTCCATTTATGTCCGCGATCTCGACGATTTTAACCACAATCTGGTAAGGCTCAATGTCGAGGGGGGTGCCGCCATACCCAGGTGGAGGGTGAAACCCAATGGGGATACGGTCATTGTCTATGTGACGTCGCCCTACAATAACGAAGGTGCCCAGTTTGAACAGGAAAGCACCTGGGAAGTACCTTTCGCTAACCATAAGTTCGGTGTTCCGCAAAAGCTTTTCAGCGGGGCGTATCACGGTGGAATCTCCGATGACGACCGGCTGGCCGTTTCGGGGTCGACCAGGCTCCGTGCGCGCATCGTGTCCGACCCGGCGGCTGCAAGTGACGTTATCTGGTACGACGGGGAACAGGCTTGCAATGCCTCGTTGTCAAAAGACGGCTCCAAGCGTACCCTGTTCCTGGACTTTGGCGGCAATGCCGGCCGTACCTTTGTCGGGACAAATTACAAGGTGCACGAGGAACTGCTGATTGCCGATAGTACTGGCAACTTGGTCCAGGCCGTACCGACCCTAAAGGGGTACCGATTTGACCATAGCGAATGGGCTGGCGGCATATTGAAGGATTCTGCCAGCAACCTGGTTGTGGTGTCGCTGACCAATGTCAACGAGGCTCATGAATATATCGCACTGGTGGACTTGAGGGACAATAGCGTCCATCTCCTTGTCCAGGGGGGCGACCTGTGGCACCCGTGCCTGTGGGTCCGCCAGGAAAATGCTAGCCACCCGAAACCTATTGTCGACAAGGACAGTGCCGGTGCCTATTTCGAGTACGACGCGTCGAATCCGGTCGTGTTCTCGTCCGTGGAACTGGCGATGCACCTGAAGTCGTTCTGGAAGTACAGCGACGAAGTGGAGGCGGTTGCCTTTGGCAGTTCCATGGTGTTGGATGCCGTCATCGAACCTGCCATGACATCTTACTTTACCTTGAACATGGGCGTGTCGCTGACTGATGTCCATCTTGCGGAATACCTGCTGAGACACTACGTTTTGCCGTATGCCCCCAAGATCAAGGTCGTTGTCGTGGAACTTTCCCCGGGCCTGCTTTTCAGGGGTTTTGAGGAGAATGCCGGCTGGCTGATCGACCATTCGCCGGGAATGCTGTACGACCGGAACCACCTGAGCAGCGAAACGAAGAACGAAATTGCCGACCTCAGCCTGGACCAGGAATATCCAAGGGACCTGTTCTCGCAACAGTATCTCAAGAATACGTTCCTTTTACCCCCGGGTGGCTGGAACGCACCGGAAATTGCCGTGGATATTTCGGGGATGACCGCGGATTTGCCGAATGTCCAGTCCGGCTTGGAAGCCTTGCGTTCGATAAAGCGAATGACGGATTCCTGCGGTATTGCGCTTGTTGCGGCGATTACTCCGCGCAACCCTGCGTATAGGGATACGGATGCCTTCGACATCTTTGGTCCCCCGAGGGACGTTGCTCATGAATTGATCCAGGCCGTCGCCGATATGGGAATCCTGATTTTTGACGAAAATAAGGATGGCCTGCATGATTACACGGACGACATGGCGGCCAACTCGTATCACGTGAGCTATCTTGGGGCAATCCAGTTTACCGAGCGTCTGGATTCCCTGCTGAAAACCTTGCCTGTAAAGAAATAAGAATGACTGTCACGCCCGAACTATTCGGGCGTTTTTTACTTCTTTTCTAACATCACGATGGTTTCGAGGTGCGGGGTGCCGGGGAACAGGTCGAGCGGCTGCACTTCGCGGACGCGGTAGCCGTAGCGTTCCCATTCCTTGAGCGAGGCGGGAATCTCGTCGGTGCCGCAGAACACGTGGGCGACGCGGACGGGCTTGCGCATGGCGAGTGCGTGGATGACTCCCGGTTCGCATCCCTTGCGTGGCGGGTCGAGCAGAATCTTTTCGGGTTCGCCCAAGACGGGGCGCGGCAACCTTGTCTGTACGAAAATCTCGTCGATCTTTCCGGCGACAAAGCGGTAGTTCTTCTTGAGGTACTTGGCCGACGCTTTCGCGCTTTCGATGGAGAGGCCTTCCCATTCCACGCCGAGCACGGACTTGGCCGCTTCGCCGAGCGCAAAGCTGAACAGGCCGTAACCGCAGTACAGGTCGAGGAAGTTGTCTTCCTTGGTGAGCGAAAGCATGCGGCTCGCCGCCTTGATCAGGTTGTGGATCTGGCTCTCGTTAATTTGGCTGAATCCCGTGACGGGGTACTTGAGGCTGAATTTCCCGAGGTTGAGGCTCAGTTCGCGCGGGCCGTAAAGCTGCTTGAAGTTGAGCCCGTCTGCCGGGCGCTTCGCTTCCAGGTAATACGCGGATTCGGTGGTGTCCACGTAGGCATGTGCCGCCGTCACGTGGAAAGGGGAATCCTTCAGCGCGTCCGAAATCAGCTTGAGCTTGCGCACGATGCTCGCGTCGATCTTCTTGATGTTGAAAATGACCACGCGGTACTTATAC
The DNA here is from genome assembly GCA_017649565.1 of Fibrobacter sp. Classification (GTDB taxonomy): domain Bacteria; phylum Fibrobacterota; class Fibrobacteria; order Fibrobacterales; family Fibrobacteraceae; genus Fibrobacter. The sequence continues at coordinate 8,307 of JAGCGO010000032.1, forward strand.
GTGCCGCGGATGATGATCCAGTTGAGCGCGTAGGCGAGCGGCTTGTACGCGGGCGAGATGAGCTTGTCGAACAGGAAGTCGTAAATCTTGTTGTGTTCTTCGGGCTCGAGCATCGATTCCTGGCGGTCGAACTGGAGGTTGCCCGGTTCCATGAACACGCGGCGCTTGCTCGTGGTGCGGTAGCCGCGGGGCATGGGGCTTGCGATGACCTTCTGCGGGTTGCCGGCGAGGCGGTTCACTTCCCAGAATTCGCGGATGGCGAGGTCCTTGATGCGGAGCTCGTCCTTGTAGTCGAGCATGGCGAGCGATTCGCCGTGGGCGGAATCGGCTTCGCGGGTGTAGTTCGGAATCTGATGTGCGATGGCTTGTTCGAAGAGCATAAGGCAAATTTAGAAATTATTTGCGTCGTTCCTTTGCTAGTTCATAAAGCAATGGTTGCCGCTGCTTTTTTTTTGCATGATAAGTTCCGGACATCAGTAGAATGCTTAAAAAACGTAGATTCCGGTTTTTAAAAGATGCTATTTCACCCCTTGGGGCGTATAAGACGGATGAAAAAGTGAAATTTATATGCCCCTTTAGGCAAAAACAGACGCGAACATGCTTTCCTTAGCCATCAAGGGGCGTATAAACTGACAAAAAAAAGGTGATTTATATGCCCCTGATTCAAAAAATACGCATTTATGCTACATATAACATAACGAAGGGGCGTATAAAACAAGGAAAAAAGCCCTGCTTATATGCCCTTGCATTTTTTTTGCTTCATTAGGATGACGCAATACACGAGGTTGGGGCCGATGTGTGGTGAATACAAAAAAGGACCCCTCAAAGAGGGGTCCAAGAGCGGCGGACCGGGATCGAACCGGCAACCATTAGCTTGGAAGGCTAAGGCTCTACCATTGAGCTACCGCCGCGAGCATGACCAATTATACAAAAATATGTCCGTTTTTAAAGGGGTCCCCAAAAAGCTATTGGAGTTTTTTTCAAAAAATGCTATCTTTTGGCCCACGTTAACCATTTTTTCAGAGGTAGCTTAACTTGGCGTTACAAAACCCCCGCGACCGCCGCATGCCGAACAGGCAGAGTGACGGGACTCGTATAAACGAAGACATTCGTATTTCCCCGATCCGTCTTGTTAAGGAAGACGGCGAAGCTGTCATCATGGAGACGAGCAAGGCTCTGCAGATGGCAAAGGACGCCGGACTGGACCTGGTGGAAGTCTCTCCCAACGCCAAGCCCCCTGTATGCCGTATCATCAACTACGGCAAGTACAAGTTCGAGCAGCTGAAAAAGGCGAAGGCAGCCAAGGCCAAGCAGCACGTGGTGAAGCTCAAGGAAATCAAGATGCACCCGAAGACTGCGACCAACGACTACCAGTACCGCATCAAGCAGGCCGGGGAGTTCCTGCAAGATGGCATGAAGGTCAAGCTTATTATGCAGTTCCGTGGGCGCGAGATGGCGCACATGGACTACGGCAAGCGCCTTATGGAACAGGCCAAGATCGACCTCGCTCCGTATGGCGATTTGGAAATGGATTCGCGGGTGGAAGGCAACACGATGCTTTCTATCTACGGTCCTAAACGTGGTGCGGGTTCCGCCAAAAAGCAGGACCAGGCACCGAAGCCCGTAACCGAGCCA